>JAOADG010000023.1 GCA_026417415.1 bacterium | reverse complement strand
ACTGCGTGAATTGTGTTCCACTTTGCGACCCTTGTATTCCAATGGTAGCAGTGGAACTACTGGTAGAGGTACGTGGTCCGTACTTAAAATCAATATTTCCGTTGTTGTGCAAAACAACTTGATATTTTTCACTCCCATAGTTACCTAAACGATCCGTATTGAATTGGACAATGTACCTCCCATCCCCCATATTTTGATAATAAATGCCATGGCCTGCATTTGGGTAAACCCAATGATCATCCCACCACGGTGCTATCGCTCCTGAGTTTAAGGATGTGGTAGGTAAATTGGTGTTGGTATAGGCAGTGAAAGCACTACTCCCAACCTGAAGGTTACCATTGGTGCTTGCCCATAGACCGACACTTTGGTTCACTGTGTTCCCATAAAACGGAAATTCAAAACTTCCCAATGGGCGTTGGGCTACTGCATCATCACCACTCAAAGGAAGCAAATTTCCAGTACTGGAGATATCTTCAAAGTTAGGAGAGGGTCCATTGGGTACATCACTGGTTGCATAGTAGTAGCCACCACCATCTGGTCCACCTTGCTGTGGAGGTACACCTACGGGAAATCCAAACGGATCAGTATGAGAAGTGTAGGTTGAATTCCCTTGATAGGTATAATACAAAGACACATCAAAAGAATGTGGACCTAAATGATTAAAAGGCAGATTCAATGCTTGGAAAAGTATATCGTGAGAAAATGGGTCATCCTGTAAAGTCATGGGATAATTCGTACCATCAAATTGTAATGTACCGGAAGTGAAGTTCACATCGGGTGCATTGGTATGATAACGGCCGCTAAAGGTAGTGGTACTCCCTACAGGTCCTCGGGGTGGATTAAATGTTAAATTTTGGAATTCCCCTAACACACCATTTCCAGTGAGTGTCAAAGTATTTTGCGGACCGTTTTGAGCATTGGACTGAAAGAGGATAGAACCGGGTTGTTCGCTAATACTGGTGGGTGTCCAAGTGACGGTCATCGTGGTATTGGAGTTTGCTGGAATGGTTTGGCTACTCCAAGAGGTCACCACATTGGGATTGGAAGGGGTCACACTGGTAATTACCAAAGGTGCACCACTATTGTTGTTAATTTGTACATTACGATTCTGCCCCTCAAGGATGGGTGGATTACCCCACGTCAACGGGAAAGGGGCAAAGTTAATGTAGGGTTCATTCATCGGTTGGATGGTAATATTATCAAGATACAAGTTGGGTCCGTAGCCATTGGTCCCTCTGAAACCAAATAGGACAGTGGGTTGATTACAAGCCCCAGCAGGAAGTGAAATGTTGGCTACACCCCAATTGGAGGTAGCGATTGCGCTGGGTCCATTGTTTCCCGCTACCAAATTCGCACCACTACGGCTCCAGAAAATGGTCTTGGTAGTACACCCATCGGTAGAATACCAAACATCCAACGCATCGTTGTAACCATAATTCGGATTGTAACTCCAATGAAAACTCAATAGACCACTGGTTACACCCAAGGTGGTAATTGGTGGTGTAATTAAATGATCCTGTTCACCATAAGTGGGTGACCAATAGTTCCAAAAGGGGATGAAAGCAGCTCCGGGATCTGCCATCCCCTGCGACTGCCATTGCCAAGTGTAGGTATCCACTGGATTTTGTAGGATACTCCATTCCGCTGGTGGAAAGGTACTGGAAGTAAAGTTTTCTACAAACGGTAATGGATAAGCACCTTGTGTAGCCGCATTTGTCACGGGTGAAAAGGAGGTTTCAAAACCGCTGGCGTTGCGCGCTTTGGTTTGGAATTGATAATTGGTAGATGCAGACAATCCCGATATGACCACGACTCCACCTGTACCCCATCCACTAAGGGTCTTCCAAACTGCTCCTCCAGTACCCAAGCGGTTATCCGTTTGAACATACTGCGACGTAGTCACTTCGTAAATTGCATATTCCGTATTGGATGGATTGGGTAGTGTGCTGTTGTTGTTCACTTGTAACGTGATGGTAGAAATCCCGCTACTATTCACTGTGGGTGCATTCGGCACGTTGGCTTTGGTCCAATCGTTGCAAGCAGCATACGTGTTTTATTCAATTAAGCCGACATATGAATAAATGCGATACCAATAGCGTGTATTGGGATTGAGATTGAGATCCGTATAGGATGTCGTATTGGCTGCGACATTTCCTATAAGCGAAAAAACAATCCCATCCGTTGAGCGGTAAATGTTAAAACCATCTTCATTGTTAGAATTGTCTTGCCAACCAATTTGGAGTTGATTATGCAGTGAATTCAGGACTACACCTTGGCTCGGCGCATTGGGTGAAACCCCTGATCCGGTGGTAAAGGACCAAATCGGACCCGCATTGGTTTGAGCACCTGCCTTTGCTACCACTTGCCACCAATGTTGTGTATTGGCTGGTAAAGTGGGAATTCCGACGATATAGGTTACTGTCTGGTTGGAATTGAACAGTGGTGGTGGATTCACTGTACCCAAATAGACATCGTAATGCGTAGCACTGGGTGCGGCTGTCCAATTGGGAATAACGTTTGTGGGTACATTGACTGCGCCATTGCTGGGATTGGGATTGTCAACAGATCCCAGTGTAAAAAACTCTACTGCATAATTGGTCATATTGCTTGAAAATGGGTTGTTCAATTCAGTAATATCTATTCCAAACCCACCAGCATCATCAATTCCAACATCTGCCATCGCTGAAGGCAATGTACCGACGGACTGATAATTGAATTAAATAACTCCTGTTTCATATAAAATGATTTGATAGGTTTTTCCGTAAGCAGCATTGTTGCGATAACTTGAAGAGTAGTACCGTACATCGTTGAATTGAACGACCAAACGGTTTGGAGAAGTGAGGGTCTGATAGTAATACCGCGAAACGTTGGCGACGTGGTAGTTATCGCCAAAGTTAGGGGCTACTATCTTGTAGTTAAATCTGGGAAATCCTTGAAAGTACGGTGCTTGTGCGGTTCCTAAACAGATGAAACCGTTGGCTGAAATCATAAATTGGGTTTCATTGGTACCATAAAACGGAAAATTGAACCCAATAGATAGCGCTGAACTAAAGGCATCATCTTGATTTTGACCAACCCAAATTTCTGTACCCGTGGTTGAAATGTCCGTCCAATTGAACACAGCACCGTCATAAATATCCCGTGCACGGTAGCCATAACCATCGGGACCCCAAACTGCATCGGTACTGGGTGGTGTGTGCGGGGGTTGAGTACGGGTGAGTTCTTAAAAAATCAAATACGCTGCTTCTTTTTCTTCTGCAGTTACAGGTTCTCCACGTAACATCTTTTGAGCAATGGATTGCATCTCCGCTTTGGTGTAAAAGGTAGGTGCACTAATTGCGGAAAAGGTGAACGAAACGATAGGAGGAGCGCAATAAGCAGGATTGGAATAACGTTGTCTTTCATAATCGCTCCTTCAAAGTTAAGGTTGTAAAGATCAAAAAAAGAAAAGAACTTCAATTCAGAAATAAAGCATATTTTTTTGAATGTTTTGGTAAAAAATCAAAAAAATCAGTTACAAACTTATATGATTGAATAATTAAAGTCAATCATCAAAATTTATGAGAAAAACCGACATGTGATATAAATCACAGAATAGTGCTGTTGAAATGAAAATGGGAAACTCTATAGAATTTCCCATTTCAATGATTAGAATACTCGCAGAGGCGATGGTTGGTGTATTCCCCTTCCTTAGTAACTCATTTTATCCAATTTCACCTTCCCTCGGAAAATCCAATAAATACTTACCGTATAGGCAATGACCAGTGGCATTCCAATTAATGCAATGATAAGCATTATGGTTAGTGTTTTTTCCGAAGAAGCCGAATTGTAAATGGTCATATTGAGTTGTGGATCGTTGATTGCTGGAATAAAATTGGGAAACATTCCGATGCCAAATAGCGCCATAAGCGATACCATCGCTGCACAAGAAGAGAGAAAGGCACGAAACTCTCTTTGGTGATGAATCTCGCGTGGGATGTTGGCGATGGACAGCATGTTAATGAGCGCCACAGCAAACAGCCATGGAATTTCACGAATATGTTCGGTCATTCTTGGTACATAGACCAAAGTTGCCATGGTCATGGTCGCATAGCAGATAATAAAGAATATAATTAAAGGGTTGACCCAACCCCGTACAGTCGCTTGAATTTCCCCTTCGGTTTTGAGAACTAAATAGATGGCACCATGCATCGCAAACAGTGCCACAACCGTTACTCCCACCAATAAGGCATAGGGGTGCAGTAATTCAAAGAAACCTGTGGTGATGTTTCGTGAAGAATCCAACGTCAGTCCCCAAACCACATTCCCTAATGCTACTCCGATTAAAAGGGTGGCTAAAAAACTTCCCACAGCAAAACCAATGTCCCAGTATTTACGCCACGTTGGGCTTTCACGTTTACTCCGAAATTCTATTGAGACCGCACGGAAAATGAGTGCGAACAACAACAACATAAACGGTAAATAGAATCCAGAAAAAGCCGTTGCATATACATCCGGAAATGCAGCAAAAAGTGCACCACCACCCGTGATGAGCCACACTTCATTGCCATCCCAAATGGGTCCAATGGAATTCAAAAAGATACGGCGATTGTTGTCCCCTTTGATAAACAGGTGCAACATTCCAACCCCTAAATCGAAGCCATCCAAAATGGCATAACCAGTTAGCAATACACCAACAAGGATGTACCAAATAACATTTAGATCAAGTGCTTCCATTAGGCACGCCTCCTTCCTTCAGTAGGTTCTGTTTCAATTTCCGGTCCTTTTTGTATTTTATCATTGAGAAGATAAATAAATACAGCAAACAATAGGGCATAAATGAGTATAAACATAATCAGCGAAGCCAATACTTTTTCAGCTTCCACGATAGGTGAAATGGCATCTTTGGTTCGTAATAACCCATAAACTATCCAGGGTTGCCTTCCAATCTCTGCTGCCATCCAGCCCAACATATTGGCGATATGAGGAAGAAGCACCGAGAACACCAATGCCCACAATAAAGTGCGTGAATTGGGTAATTTTTTCAACCACATGCTTATGGCTGTAGCCAAACTTAACCCAATCAAAAACAGTCCTATTAGTACCATCCAGTGGTAGGATTGGAATACGATGTTAACAGGTGGACGTTCATCTTCTGGAAATGCAGTGAGCCCAACCATTGGCGCTTGAAAATTACCGTGTACTAAGAAACTTAGCATGCCTGGAATTTTGATGCCGGACACACTGCGGTTTGTCTCATCCACCCAACCGACCACATACAAGGGGGCTGGTGCTTGTGCTTCAAAATGCCCTTCAAATGCTGCCAATTTTGCAGGTTGGAATTTGGCTAAGGTTTTCGCACTGCTGTGCCCACTAATGAGTTGTCCAAAGGAGCCAATGAGCGATACCACCAATGCGATTTTAATACTACGCATAGCAAAGTCGGTGTACTTTTGTTTAAGTAAGTAAAAGGCACCCACACTCAACACAAACCAAGCCCCGGTTTGCCAAGAGGCAGCAATGGTATGAGACAAGCGGTCTATGGTAGTAGGGTTAAACACCAATGCCCAGAAATCAGTAATTTCAGCACGTAGCCCATGTGCTGTTTCTACGATATGGTAACCTGCTGGGGTTTGCATCCACGAGTTGGCAACCAGAATCCAAATGGCACTAAAATGCGACCCTAACATCACCATCACCGTAGAAAAAAAGTGCATTCGTGGGCTTACCTTATCCCATCCGAACAGAAGAATAGCCAAAAAACCTGACTCCAAGAAAAAGGCAAAGATCCCTTCTGCGGCTAAAGCACTACCAAAAACATCTCCAACATATCGCGAGTAGGTGGACCAATTGGTACCGAATTGGAATTCCATAACAATGCCACTGGCTACACCAATGGCAAACACCAAACCAAATACTTTCACCCAAAAGTGTGTCATTTGGTGGTAGATAATATCGTTGGTTTTCAAATACAACCCTTCCATAATCACCAGCATAAGCCCTAAGCCAATACTGATTGGTGGAAAGAGAAAATGAAAACCTGCTGTGATTGCAAATTGTATTCGTGCTAAAAGTTCTGCATCCATATGAATTTTACTCCCACAAGTGAAACGTGTTTGATGATTAATTCACTTACTTTGATGAATTTACAAATTTAGAAGAATATCACGAAGTACTCAATACCTTTGAAGCATTAAAGAATAATACAATAACATTTAGGATGTCAATAGGAGAAGGGACTGGTTGAAATTTTTTTCACTATAAAGGTATTATAAAATCAACAACATTCAAAACATTGTAACTATGTTTAGAATAAAAAACTATTGTGATTGCATAAATCATGAAAAGATAGTGTGAGTTTATACGATGGATTTTTGATAAAGTAACTGAATGGGGTTGCAGGAGTGATCAATAAACACATCAAAATGGAAGATTATCATCTTTCAATTGAAACCCATTACTCCCTATAAAGAAACTTTGGATTACTTAAAAATACTATTGAAATCTATTTTTCTTTCAACCACTTGAAAGCGTGCATCCATTGATTTTTACGAAATCCGGGAATGCACCAAAGCATCGCCAATGGTTCAATGGCACGTGCTGCAATAGCGCTCCCACAATCTTCGTAATCCCATCCGAATTCTTCTAAAATGTGAATGGCATCATTTTTAGCTTGATCATGGTTGCCACAAATAAACATCGTGGGTTTAGTTTCAAATTGGGGATTGACCATCAAATGTGCCCCCACACAACTGAAACATTTAACAAAATTGGCTTCGGGAGCAGTTTTTTGCAACCGCTCCATCAGCGACTCGTTACAGCGTGTGAAATAAGGAAGTACTCCCTCTTCTATGGGCTGATCAATCGCGATTGGATTGGTGGCATCCAGTATGGTTTTATGGTGCAGATGCCCTTCGCGGTACAACCTACCTATCAACGATTCTGCCGCAACCCCTTTTACTGCCAACACGACAATCTCACCAAAGGAAGCTGCCTCTGAAAATGTGCTTACCTGAACGGAAGGGGGTAGTTCTTGCCGTAAATGGGTCTGTTTTTCTTCACTATCCGTACCCACTTGCACCGCATAGCCATGCTTTGCAAAACCAAGCGCCAATGCTTTTCCCACCATTCCCGAGCCCAGAATCCCGATGCGTTTTTTCATTGTTTTCCCTTATAGGAAAGGAAGTTGGAACGTGAACATTTGCAAATAATTCGATTACAAAACAACACCTGCTTGTCTCATAAATTTTATTTTTATTAGATTATAGAATTACCTAAATGTGAACTGCCTTACAGATAGCTCTGATGCTTGACGAATTTTTTCCTGTTCTTCAACAAACTGCACTAATTCTGCTTCAAAATTGGCTTTAATTTCAAGTATTTTCTTTATTTCATCATCAGTTAATTCTCTGGGTTTTGGATCTTCAGTATTCCAACTTATCATATTAATTCTCTTTCCAAAATAAATTTCCAGGAAATGCTTCCCAACTTTTGATACATTCCTTTTTTTCAATAGGACTTGTAAAACAAACACTATCAGAAGGTTCATCAAATATTTTATTAACCCAAATAAGGTTTGGATAGTTTAGATATAAAAATGGAAACGGGTCGTGTTCAGATGTTGTAGCATCAAATAGATATTCAGCATGAATTTGAAATGGGTTTGATTCTTGGTAAAACTCTGTAATCCAAATAAATTTAGGGAGTGGTCTTGTTCGTACGATTCTTTCAAATTCATTCTGGTTTTGACGCAACGCTAGTGATTTTAAATACGATTTAGAGCTTGTAAGAAATGTTCTTGACATTAAATTACCATTCAATCCGTTTTTTGTCAATCCAAAAAGATCAATTCGACCAAACTTTTCTGAAAAGTTTAATGCTGTCTCAAACGGAACGATAATTTTGTGGTATAATGGTGCAATGAAGCCATTTAAGACGTTGAGTGGAAAACGAACATTGTGAGTAGTATCCAATTTCATTATACCATAAGGTAAATAATTATCATCATTTACAATAATACTTTTATCATTAGGGTCAGTTGAAGCTAAACCAATTCCTACAATTGCATGCATATCACCTAATAAAATGATAGGAATACCTGATAACAAATAACCAATAGCATATTCTATCGCTTTTTCTCTACATAAGTCATTGCTAATCCAATAAATGGTCGGACTTAATCTAAATGACCTTAATGCCGATAAAATTTGACCTCCGTTGAGTCCCTTAGTCGGAATAGGTCTCCCAAATCTTGAATCTTCTGCTTGAACTGCAATATCCGATAAAAAATACTCTCCATAATAGCCATATTTACCCGATAAATACCGCACTATTTCCCAACAAGCAACGTGTGCGCAACTAACGACCTTGCCATCTTGACCTGTAAACGGAAACCCACGAATTTTTAACTCATTGCCTGCAATATGTACCATTTCTTCATAATACATTACTGTAGGGTTTTCAAAGTAAATTTTTGGGCTCAATAGGGTTCGACCAATTACCCTCGGTCGTGTTGGGTAAATATTGATGTAGCCAACATAATGGGATTGAAATGAACAAGCTTCTTCAAGTATTTCAAAAGGATGAGTTCCTTGAAAAATGTGCAACCGTGTTACACATCTTGGATATCGTCCATAAATTGTAGAATAATGATGTGAGAAGATACTTGTCCAATCTTTATCGAAATAATTTTCTTCTACGATTACTGTGAAACCTTTACAAGAAGACAGTAAACGAGTTAAAGAATCAGTATATTTACTATTGGGAAGCAATAAAAATCGACAAAACTCCTCCGCATCATCCTTATTCTCGAGATGATAAACTGAAAAATTTCCAACCTTGGAACCAACTAATTTCATTAGATAGGCAAACTGATATTCTAGTAATTTCTGCTAATATATAGAAGTTAGTACTTAAAGTCAAGATTTTTTATTTATCCTACCCACCCCGGTGGGATGAGCTTGCCTGTGCGGTTATGGACACCATCCCAAAATGCTAACCAAAATATGCGAAAGTTGAGTAAGTTATCGCCGAATAATGGACGCTTAATTATATTTTTTGCAATTACCTTAAATGCATGCCACAGGTAAGGTTTATGGTGCATCTTGTACACGATGATCGTATTTCTAAGTCCGTAATATTGCTTCCACAAAGAATTTCTATCAACAGCAGTAATTTTACGTCCTAAAATATTTCTTTCCAATTGAACTACATGATCCTTATGAACAATAATAGCTTCACGAGCATAAGCAATCCCTTCGTCACCTGAGATTCTTAATGACCATTCAAGATCATCACATTGCGAAAAAAAGTCAAGACGAATATTTCCAACCTTTTGTATTCTTTCAAAGTGAACCATAAAACCCGTCAAATTGGCAACATAGATCAATTCAGGTGGTTCTAATCCATGAAAATGTTTTTTAAACAAGAAGTCATTTTCTTGAATATAATGCAAAACTCTCAGTTGTGGAGTAAGATCGGGATTCACTACTCTGCCCAGTACTGCATGCTTCTTTTGAAAAGACGCTATTTTTAACATTTCTTCTAACATATTAGAATGAGGAATAGCATCATCATCACCCAACCAGATCCAATCAAAATGGTGTTCACAAGCCCATTTCACGCCATGATGAAATCCACTTGCTCCCCCTTCATTGGAAGGCAAAGCAAGTACTTCTACCATTGGGAACTCACTGGCAAGCATTTCTAAAGTACCATCATTACTGTAATTGTCAACTACAAGAATTTTATCAAAAGGCCGTGTTTGAGATAAATGGGCAAGTAAAACTTCACGTAGCAGTTCTTTACGGCGATAAGTCACAACGACCGAGCATACTTTAGAAATTTCATCCATTCATAATCCTAGTCTCAAACAATCGGAGCGCTCTTCCAACCGCTTGCGCCATATTATAGTATTGGTAATCCGCCAACCGTCCCGCAAAAATCACTTTTTGTGAGATTTTTTCTGCTTCTTTTTCGTATTTTCTAAAACGCTCTTTGGTCTCATCATTAAGTACTGGATAATATGGGATGTTCTTTCCTATCACATACTCCTTTGGGTATTCATACGCTAAAGTTGTTTTAGAATGTTTCTGACCAGAAATGTGTTTAAACTCACTTACTCGGGTATATTCAAAATTATTGGGATAGTTAATCACTGCAACTGGTTGAACATATTCTTCTTCCAGGGTCATATATTCAAATTCTAAACTCCGATAAGGTAAAGGTCCATGACAAAAATCAAAAAATTCATCAATGGGGCCTGTGTAGATCATTTGGTCATAGGTGCTCTCTTTTACAATTTCTTTATAATCAGTATTTAATAATATATGGATATTAGGGTGATTTAACATTTTTTCAAATAACACTGTATATCCCTGTGTGGGCATTGCTTGAAACCAATCGTCAAAATACCGATCATCTCTGTTTACACGAACTGGGACACGACCGATAACAGATGGTGAAAGTTGATCAGGATTTAAGCCCCATTGTTTTTTCGTATAATGCAAATACACTTTTTCAAAGATGTAATTGGCTAATTCTTGTAAGAGTGGCGACTTACTTTCAAATAACTTATGAATAGTTATCGTTTTATTAAATCCAATTTTATCAATCAATTCATCTTCCAATTTAGCTGCGTAGTTTTTAGGAAAAACTTGATTCACAGAATTAAGATTGAAAGGTACGGGCACTAAACTCCCATCAACCAATGCAAGGACCTTATGAAAATAAGGACGCCAAGAACAAAATGAGGTTAAATAACTAGAAATCTTTGGTGAACTGGTGCGAAAAATATGGGGTCCATACTTGTGAATTAAAATCCCATGTTCATTATAACAATCGTAAGCATTACCTCCTATATGATTACGTTTTTCAACAACTAGCACCTTTTTATTTAACTGAGTGGCTATCCGTTCAGCAAATGTGGCTCCAGTAAAACCACAACCTACAATAAGAAAATTGACTTTCATTGATATTCCTTAGAATTCACGATAACTTATTTCATAGGAAAATAATCAATTCTTTTCCCTATTACAAATTACTTGTTTTCTTCTTTCACCACAATGGGGTCACTTTGCTCTTCTAAGTGTGGATATCCGTTCAAATCAATCCAATGGCCTGAGCGATGGGCTTTGGTTTCTAAGTAGAAGCGGTTGTAATCATTGGGTGGGATTACTAAAGGGATTCGCTCCACCACTTTTACTCCGTAAGAATTCAACTGGTTCACTTTAAGGGGGTTATTGGTCATTAGCTTAACAGACCGAATCCGCAAACTGTGGATCATATGGGCAGCGACAGCAAAATCTCGTTCATCATCTTTGAAACCAAGCGCTAAATTGGCTTCCACTGTGTCAAACCCTTGTTCCTGCAAATTGTAAGCGCGTATTTTGTTGAGCAGACCAATTCCTCTCCCTTCTTGTCGCAAATACAGCACCACTCCACACGGTTGATGAGCAACGGTTCGCAGCGCCACCTCCAACTGATCCCGACAGTCGCAGCGCAATGAACCCATGATATCGCCGGTCAAACATTCCGAATGCATTCTAAGAGGTACATGTTCTTGATCCACTACATCTCCGTGAACCATTGCAATATGCTCTTTGGAATCACGATTATTCCAAAATCCAACAATGAAAAACTCACCAAAACGGGTGGGTAGGTTCGCTACCGCTACCATTCGCACACAAATTTTTTCTGTTCCCATCCCTTCACATTCATGATGTTTATCTTGTTGAATGAGTTCATCTAAACGTTGTCTAACCACATTCATTGTTTCATTCTCCTTATCTGTTCAGCGCTTGCAATGCCGGAAAGAAAAGCCCCTTCAACACCGATGCTACGAGAAAAGGATTCTCCTGCTAACAATAGTTTTCCCGATCCTAAAGTAAGTAGTATAGGGGAACCCCATTCGTTGGCTAAATCGGTACGCGCATATCTCCAACGGTGGGCTCGTGACCATTGCGGTTGCTTGACCCATTCTCCGATTAAAGGTGCAGCTGCATCAAATAGACGCGCTTGCCACTGTTCTGGTGATTCTTCCAAATGTTTAGCAGACCAAGCAGGTTTTGCTTGCAATACCAACGCTAACCCTTCCACTTCGGGACGTTTGCTGCTTTCATTCGCAATCAATTGTAAAGGGGATTTTGAGGGGAGTAGCAAGTCCCACTCGGGGATAGGAATCCCTTTTGGATAGGTCGCTAACACCGTTAAACTAGGAAAAGTAACCAATTGTGAAAGTAGATAACGAATGGCTTTGATATCTTCGCTGGGTGAGGGAATGGTCTCAAGTAAAGCGCACATTTGTTCATTGGGAAGTGCAAGAACTACAAGTTGGGTTTGGAACAAATCGCCCGATTCCAGTGTAACCAACACACCGTCTAGGGTCCCACTCAGTTGAGTGATGCGTTGCTGGGAATGAATGGTTAAACCTTGTGCCAGATATTTGGGAAAAGCCGAAATGCCTTCTTTGATCGCGATGCGACGCATATGTGGTTGCAAGGCATTCACTTGGCAAGGTGTACCGCTCCCCTGGATGTGATAGGGCCATCCATCTATAATTGTACCGTCAAGTTGTTGTAGCGTTTGCAAGAAAAAGGGGTTTGAACCGTGGAAAAAAGTTGGTCCATAATCCAAACGGTGGCCTTGGTCTGTACGCCATGTGGAACAACGTCCACCTACGCTGCGCCCTTTATCCAAAAGTATTGTGTCCAGTCCATACTCTTGGAGCATTTTGGCGCAAGTCAGACCTGCCACCCCTGCGCCGATAATGGTGATTGGATGGTACTTCAAAGTAATTTCCTTCTTAAGAAAAGAATATGATACGATAGATTAACAAAAATGGATGGTCCAATGCCCATCCATAGGGATGGGCATTGCGTTTTGATTAGGACTACTATTATTGTGATTCACGAAAAATTTGTTTCCACGTTTGGGTTTCTTTAACCATTTCACCTGTATTATGATCTGTCATCGCAATCTGCATACCTTGGGAAGTAAATGTTAAATTGGCTGTTAAATCAGGTTCACCGATAACTTCTTCAACGATATCAAAATCTTCTGCCTCTTTTATAATACCAAGTAAAAACATAGACATAAGAAAAACAAAATTATCCCGACTAATTTGTCCAACAGGAGCTCTTCCATTTAAGGAAATCTGTTTATTCCCTTCAATAGTTGTTACAACAATATGAACCGATGCATTCATTTGATTACCTTGGATAGTTACAATATCACTTTTTAATTCTTGTGCAATGTTATCTTGAGCAAAAGCGAATGTTGTACACAAAAAAATTGAAAGAATGACAATGATTGCGCGCATAGTAATTCTCCTATATCTGATGAATACAATGAATTAAATTACCCTCAGCATTGTTGCAATGCTAAAACAATGTACAATTGATAGAATGGATTGTCAACTGATTTTAAATTGTCTTTAAATTTGACAAAAGAAATTTTCTGCATTATATTTAGAATTGTCAGATAAGTTGACAATTACAGATATAGGTTTTCCTGCGAATAGGCACATATGAACTCGATCTCCAAACCCATTTCATCAGACAAAAACACAGATCACCCCATTTATCCTATCGGAACTGTAGCACGAATGCTCGGAATCTCTGTGATGACCTTGCGTATGTACGAACGCCGCGGACTTATCGTGGTTTACAAAAATTCCAATGGGCAGCGTCTGTACTCAGAAACGGACATCAATCGGCTCAAATGTATTCGCAAAGCCATTGTGGACCAAAAGATCTCTATTGAAGGAATAAGGACGCTCCACTCATTGATTCCGTGTTGGGAAACGATCCATTGCCCGATGTCCGAACGGCTGCGATGCCCTGCATACACCCATCCACAAGCCGGTTGTTGGACAGTGGCGCATGAAGATAACGTTTGTGCCGATAGGGATTGCCGTAACTGTGAGGTGTATCAAAATTCTGTAGATTGTCATAGTATCCGTAATATGATTAGAAATTCAAAATCATCTCAAAAAAATCACAAACCTAACGACAATCAAAAAAGGAATTAAACTATGAAACGCATCTTTTTAGGGTTGTTGCTGTTGGGTATCTTTGCAGCGATATTGATCCCGTCGCTCTTCAAAGAACCTTATCGACCCCCTCTTCTTTCCCAACTTCGCGAAAAATATCACAAAAAAGCGAGTAAAAGTGCGGACCATTCAAAATTTTTACCACTCCAAAAACCTTTTACCCGCCCTCAAGAAGTGACCGAAGCGTGCATCTCTTGCCATAACCAACGTCACATAGAAGTGATGAAATCTAGCCATTGGAATTGGGAACGTTTGGAATATGTGACTGGCAAAGGGATTCGTGCTATTGGAAAAAAGAATATCCTCAATAACTTTTGTATCGGGATTGCAAGCAACGAAGCGGCTTGCAACAAATGTCACATCGGGTTTGGGTTTAAGGATGCCAGTTTTGACTTTCAGAATCCGTTGAACGTAGATTGTTTATCGTGTCATGACTTATCCAATACGTACCTCAAAGCCAGCGGTGGTGCGGGTATGCCCGATCCCTCCGTAAACCTCAATATTGTGGCTCAAAGCGTGGGAAGACCGACACGGAACAATTGTGGCACTTGCCACTTTTTCGGGGGTGGCGGAAACAACGTTAAGCACGGGGATTTGGAAATGGCACTGTTTGATACAGAGCGCGAGATTGATGTTCATATGGGGACGGATGGAGTGGATCTATCGTGTGTGGATTGCCATACCGCTAAAAATCACCAAATGTTAGGGAAAGTGTACTCCCTCTCATCCATGAATCGCGATCGCGTTCAATGCGAACAATGCCATACTGATAAACCCCACCAGCAAACCATTTTGAACCGCCACGGGATCAAAGTTGCTTGTCAAACCTGCCATATTCCGACCTATGCAAAGGTCAATCCCACCAAAATGGAGTGGGATTGGTCCACTGCCGGAAACTTAAAAAATGGTGAACCTTACGAAGAAAAGGACTCTTTGGGAATGGTTGCCTATACCTCCTTAAAAGGAACGTTTACTTGGGCTCGTAACGTGAAACCTGAATACCTATGGTTCAATGGGACTGCTACCCATGTATTGTTGGGCGAACCGATAAACCCCACACAAGTGGTAAAAATCAATGAACTGTTTGGGAGTTATCGCGATCCCGAGGCAAAAATCATTCCCGTGAAAATTCATCGTGCCGTACAACCCTATGATAAAAAATATAACTACTTGGTACAACCCAAAACCTATTCAGTCACCAAAGGGGATAGTGGGTTTTGGAACGATTTTGATTGGCAAAAAGCCATTCAAGCTGGAATGCAGCATTTGGGATTGCCCTATAGTGGTGATTACGGTTTTGTGAAAACCGAAATGACCTGGCCCATCAACCATATGGTTGCTCCCAAATCCCAAGCACTGTCCTGTGTGGAATGTCATTCCCGAGAAAATAGCCGCTTAGCTGCTCTCACCGATTTCTATTTGCCTGCCCGAGACCGCAATTATTGGATTGATCATATCGGGAAAGGGCTTATCATCTTCACTATCATAGCGGTTATTCTCCATACTCTTTTACGAATTTATCACTCCACCAAAAATCAAGCCAGGAGGGATGTTTAATGCGAATCTACATATACCGCCGTTTTGAGCGATTTTGGCACTGGATGCAAGCCCTGTTGGTGATGCTTTTGATGCTCACGGGGTTTGAAGTTCACGGTTCCTATACGTTTTTTGGATATGAAAATGCAGTCCATTACCACCAGATCTTCGCCATTGCTTACTTAATTTTGGTGGTTTTTGCCATTTTTTGGCATTTGGTTACGGGGGAGTGGAGACAATACCTTCCCACTTTGCAAAACATTCGTGCACAGTTGGATTATTATTTGTTCGGCATATTTCGCAATGCACCTCACCCAACACGAAAAACCGCTCTTAGCAAACTCAACCCTTTACAAAGAATTGTCTATTTTGGATTCAAGGTATTGGTCATCCCCGTGATGGGACTTTCTGGGATTCTCTATCTTTTCTATCGTTACCCACAGCAATACGAAACGCTCCCTTTTGGTTTTGTGGGGATAAAAAGTATTGCTTATTGGCATACTGCCGGTGCGTTTGTTTTGGTGGCATTTTTGATCGCTCATTTGTATCTGATAACTACCGGCACGACCATTTTTTCAAACCTAAAAGCAATGATTACTGGATACGAAGAGGTGACCGATCATCATCCGACTTCTGATTCCCAAAAACAAGAGGAGGTGGTAATATGAACACCAAGTATATGAACCCTTATTTAGCAGGATTTTTGTTAGGTTTATTGCTACTCGCCACCATTTTCATTACAGGCCGAGGATTGGGAGCAAGTGGAGCATTTAAAAATGTAATTATTGCGGGAGTAATTACCACCGCACCTAATCACGCCGCCCAGAATCCATTTTACCAAGATTATGTGGGTAAAGATAAAGAACCACCCTTAAAAGCATGGTTGGTATTTGAGGTATTGGGAGTACTTTTTGGTGCCTTTCTTTCTGGTTTACTGTCCAATCGCTTGAAATGGACCACAGAAAGCGGTCCTCACCTAAAACCACAATGGCGCTGGTTTTTTGCGGCGTTAGGAGGGATGTTGTTTATTGCTGGCGCCCAAATGGCACGCGGGTGCACCAGCGGTGCTGCACTAAGTGGGATGGCGGTATTGTCCACAGCGGGATTTGTTACTATGATGGCGATATTTGGTACCGGCTATATGGCGGCTTTTTTTGCTCGCCGTTTATGGAAATAATAGGAGGTTAACCATGGGACCATTTGTACCGGAATTGATTTCTGAACCATTCAATTTAATCCTTGCTTTTTTAATTGGGATCGCCTTTGGCTTTATCCTGGAACAAGCGGGGTTTTCTTCATCCCGACGATTGGCAGGGGTGTTCTATGGTTATGATTTCACTGTACTGCGTGTCTTTTTTACTGCAGCGGTAACTGCAATGAGTGGTGTATTGCTTTTGGGTCATTGGGGCTATCTGGATGTGGACGCTATCTTTATAAACCCAACTTGGCTATATCCTGCCATTGTAGGGGGAGTAATTATGGGGATTGGTTTTATTTTGGGTGGATATTGTCCCGGGACCAGCATTTGTGCTTTAGCAATAGGAAAAGTGGACGCATTGTTCTTTGTGATAGGTGGGATGGTGGGCACTTTTTTGTATGCTGAAATTTATCCATCAATCCAATCCTTTGTCAATTCATCTGCTTTGGGACCCATTTATGTATTTGATTCACTGGGAATCCCACAAGGTGTGTTTGCATTCATCCTTATCGCGGTCGCACTAATGGCTTTTATTTTGACTTCAAAAATTGAGAAAAAAGTGAACCCTGACAACGCTCCCTCGCTTAGTTTTCCAACATTTTCGTTACGACTTGCTACTGCAGCAACTTTTCTCTTAGCATTGTGGTTTCTATGGATGCCTGACCGCAAACAATATCTTGAACAAATGGTATCCAAAACCGATTACATTTTACAAAACCCAGTTGCGCTGATGCCTGTGGACGAATTGGCGTTCCGCTTGGTAGATCGGGATCCTCGCCTGCAAATTTTTGATTTTCGTAGTGAGGATGAATTTCAGCAGTTTGCTTTACCGAACAGTGTGCGGCTTACCGAAAGGGATGTGTTAGGAAAAAGTGGGAATGAACTGATCCGCAACGAATTTCTAAAAAAAGTTGTGATTGCGAAAGATCTTAAACAGGCAGAAACCATCGCACGCATCTTAATGCATTTGGGTGCAAAGAATGTGTACCCTTTAGAAACCGATATCCATACTTTTGCTCAACTGTTTCATTTGCAACCTAATGAGGTTAAGCCCGCTCAATGGGACACAGGGCTTGACCCTATAACGCTTCAATTTAGGAAAATGGCAAGCGAGACCTTAAAACAAATGATTGCAGAAGAAAAAACGAAAGGTCAGAAAAAACCTCGGGCGGTTAAAAAGATCAAAGGGGGTTGTTAAACACCATATACAAATTTAGTGACTTAGATTAAAAAGTCGCTACACTAAACTGAAAGGGTTAACCATCAATGAACATACAAATTCTATCCTTACCTAAGGAGGAAGTTGGGTATCTACCCATTTTAAGACCTCCTGTTAGTCAAAAACTCCATAGCGGTTACGTGACGCTTGCTCCAAGTCAAGCAGGGGATCGCCATTCCACAGAAACTTACGAAGAGATGATTGTGGTGCTTCAAGGTTTAGGTGAACTGTGCCTTGAACACTCTACGATAGAATTGTCCGCTTTGCAGATTGCCTATGTTCCACCACATACGACGCATTGGGTTCGCAATCGGGGAGAGGTGCCTTTACATTATCTATACATTGTTACCCAAGTTATTGAAGAGTAGTTTCAATAGTCCACCTTTGGATGACGAACACCAAGCCGAGTAACTTGTTTGAAAAGGGTATTTGCATTTTTCTTTTCCAATACGTATTATATTTTTTTAAAGATTTATTGTAAAAAGAATGACCGAAGAAATTAGTAAGATTTTTGCACAAAATAAAAAGGCGTTCCACGATTTTCATATCACCCAACGTTGGGAAGCGGGTATCGCATTGTTGGGTTCGGAAGTAAAATCGGTGCGAGCCGGTCGCGTTCAGTTGCGCGACGCCTATGCTCGCTTTCTCCGAAATGAATTGTGGTTGGTAGGGGTTCACATTTCACCTTATGATCATGGGGCTTATGCCAACCACAATCCCACTCGACCGCGTAAACTGCTTTTGCATCGTGCTGAACTCCGTAAAATGCAACGCCAAGTAGAGGAAAAGGGGGCTACTTTGGTTCCACTTTCAATCTACTTAAAAAATAATCGGGTAAAAGTAGAATTGGGATTAGCCCTAGGAAAAAAGAAGGCAGATAAACGCGTTAGCATTCAAGAGCGGGAAAATAAACGTGAATTGGAACGAACCTTAAAACAAATACGTACCGGAAAAACTACGTGAATAGGAATCATATCGGGGATACTCCCATGGATCTATCCGCTTTTCGTAAGTTGTGCTCACGAGAGTTTGAACTGTTTGATCAAGCATGGAAACAAGCACTTTCTAGTAAAATCCCCTTGATTGACAAAATGATTAATTACATTACCGATCAGCGGGGTAAGGGGCTAAGACCACTGCTTTCGTTTCTGTGTGCAAAAGTGTATGGGGAAACCAACCAAGCCACCATCCAAGCGGCTTTGGTGATGGAACTATTGCATACAGCAACATTGGTACACGATGATGTGGTGGACAATAGCGATACGCGACGGGGGTTGGCGTCGCTTAAAGCGGTGTGGGGAAATAAAATCAGTGTGTTGTTTGGCGATTTTTTATTGGCACGTGCGCTTAGTGCCACCATTGAACTGAAACGGCAAGAGGCATTGGAAGTGCTTTCTGAGATTGCGAAACGGATGGCAAAAGGGGAACTTCAAGAAGCCGCGATTTCCCTTGATTTGGATACCGATGAAGAAAAGTATTTTGAAATGATTTCGGACAAAACGGCTGCCCTCTTTTCAGGAGCGGTTCGGTTAGGAGTACTTAGCACCGATAAAGGCGATGCTTCCTTAGATGCGTGGAAAGCATTCGGAGAACATTTAGGGATTGCCTTCCAAATTCGCGATGATATTTTGGACTATACCGCTTCTTCATCCCACTTGGGAAAACCAGTTGGTGGAGATCTTAAAGATCATAAGATTACACTCCCACTCCTTTTGGCGTTCAAAAAAGCCAGCGAAACTGAAAAAAACAGCGTGCTATCTAAAATTCGCAACGGGGTCAAAAAACACGACATCAAGCAGATTGTTGAATTTGTCCATCAATATCAAGGGGTTGAATTGGCACAAGAAAAAGCCAATGAGTATGCCCAGCGCGCCCGCAATCTCTTGCAGTCGTTCCCACCCAACGAGGCCTCTCAGCACCTACTGATGTTTGTGGAATTCGCGGTTAACCGTGGTTATTGAAGGGCGTTTCACTATCATTTTTTTTATTGCTATCCCTACGATCACGTGAAGCAAAAGTGACCGTATTGAATAAGTGGGTATTTGTTCCCTAACCCAAGTTGGTCGTCACTTCCAAGATTCAACCACGCAGCTGACGATGCGATAATTTTCCCCGACACCCCAATCGTAATGGGATTCTTTAAGAATTTTCACATTTTGTAGGCCTGCACTGCGAATGAAATTTAGATACTCTTCTACCTTTGGTGCCCCAGCAATGCACGCTGCCCACGCTTCAATATCTGAACGAACCGATTCGGGTAAATCGCCATAAATCATTAAATCGGATACCACCATTCTACCACCCGTCTTGAGAACGCGGTAGATTTCTGAAAATGCTTTTACCTTGTCGGGTACCAAATTGATCACACAATTGGAAATCACGATATCTACCACCGAAGATTCTATCGGCAATTGCTCAATTTCGCCCAAAAGGAACTCAACATTTTCTACCCCTAATTGGATTTTATTGCGTCTTGCCTGTGCAACCATTTCGGGAGTCATGTCCACGCCTATCACTTTTCCCGATGGTCCCACTGCACGTGCTGCAATAAAACTATCCACTCCCGCACCACAACCTAAATCCAACACGGTCTCACCTGGCTTAAAATGGGCGTATCTTGTAGGAACTCCACAACCCAAACCCAAATCTGCTCCCTCAGGAATTGCGGCACGTTCCTCCTCACTATAAGGTTCAGACATCACATGACTTACACCAATCTGTTGGCTAAGTTTAGTGATGGCTTCTTCAGTGATGGAATCGCTATCACAACAGGCAACGAATTTGGTTTTACAACCACAACCTTTTTGAAATGCCTTTCTGGCAACTTTTCCATAACGTTTGCGTACATTTTTTTTGATCTCGTGACTATCCATAGGGTAACTTTCTTGCTTATGAAACATTGGATTAAACTGTCCCGAAGTAGCGATCACCAAAATCGCCTAAGCCGGGATCAATATACATTTGAGGAGTTAAACCTGGGTCAATCACTCCAATAGTGATGTGATCTTCTGTAATGATCTGGGATAAACGGTGATACCCCTCTTGGGATGCGATCACTCCCACAAAATACAAATGGGAAGGGGAATACCCTAACTCAAGCAGATAAGTGACTGCCATTAATGCCGATCCTGCTGTTGCCAGCATTGGGTCTAAGATAATGGCGTGCTTAGGAAGTTGACGCGGAAACTTATGATACACCATTTTGGGTCTGGCAGTACTCTCATCCCTTTGAATGAGCAATGAGCCGACTTTTGCCTCAGGGATCACTTCTAAAAAAGCGTGTACCAACGCCTGTCCCGCGCGATAAATCGGCACACACATCACCTCCGTGTCCAACACAACCCCTTTACTGGCACCGACAGGGGTTTGCAGATTCACCTCACGATGCGGCAACTTGGCAATGGCTTCACTACACAACAAACGTGCTAAGTTGTCTGCTGCCCACCGAAATTGTGCAGTAGGTGTGTGTTGATCTCTTAAGATGGTTAGATAGCGCTCAATCGCCAAATCTTTTTTATTCGGTTCCATCAAGGTCATATTTAGCGCAATGAACTGGTGGTAAACTGCGAAGGGGCTATCTCAATGGAAAACCGTTCACCGGTTTTCAATTTGGGTACTTTTACCAAGCCATTTTCCACCATTACATTCCCACGCATCGCACTCCCAGTATAACCTGCTCGCATTTTGTAGGCAGGGGGGATCACACGGACATAGGCCTGCGAAGTCATGGGGATTCCCGTATTGACAATAGAAACGGTCAAACGCCCGTAGTTGGAAGCAATATCCACCTGCAATGCATCTCGTTGCAATATCCATTCTGCAATTTGAGAGGCAGTAGCAATCCAGACCTCTTTTTGAGGGGTTACTGTGGAAAGCAACGCTTCCGCAGCAACCACCAGTTCCGGATGTGCCAAAAATTGGCTATGGTAGTTAAACGAATATAAACCCCGCATATCGGAAACCCGTTGATAATCTTCTAACACCATTCTACGAATGTCGTTTGGGTTTTTTACTGCCAATTTTTCAAATAAATCGTAATCGTCAAGTTCGTTTTTTGAGAATAAGACCAACTTTTTAGTACTATCGTTTTTAGAATGCACCACTCTGGGATAAGCAGAGATGGGATAACGATCGGAGGTAATATACAACAAATTGTTCTGGATGGCGGCTTCAATAGTATTTTCATCAAACGATAGATACGGGGGTCTTAGACCCATGGGCTTAAAACCGTACTTTTTACTCACTTCCAGAAAACGCTGAATACGATTATACTGAACATCGTACGGTTGATAAAGAAAATGATCATGCTCGTAAGCATGCGAACTTAACTCGCCCCCGGTAGCACCCAAACGCTTTAGAATATCCGGGTACCGTTCCGCCTGATTCATCAGTAAATTAAACGTTGTTTTTACTTTGTACTTGGTAAACGGATCAATCACATTGACTACTTTTTCAAAGTTGGTCTCAATATCCCCGTGAATTAGAACTGCATTCCGATAACGCTCGGGCCAAGGTTCAATGCCAGCGACTGCTTCTCCGGCCACCCATTCAAACAGCTGTCGTACTATCGGGCGATAAAAAGGACGGGTAGAACTGTTTCGTACCAAATCTTCCAAATCTGTTCCAACCCATACTATTCGTCCGCCCGAGGGAAACTCCCGTATCACCAACCCCGCTTCTCGTTTAATGGTCGCAGGATCCACCTCGTCGTAATCGGCTTCTGACCAATATCCCACCACTTCCAAATTCGCAGAGGCAGGAACACACAACGGTTGAAACGATGGAGCGACCAATAGGTAATAACCCGGTGGTGCCGCTAACGAGCCCGCATAACCGTATCGCAACTGCAATGCATTTAGATCTTCTAACTTACCACTGGCTTCGCGGGGTTCAACCGACAACAATTCACGCAACAAACCATATCCTTGAAATTCGCCCGATTCGGTCCTTGAACCCAATCCACCAGTGATAAACAAGCCACCCCCTTTTTTTACATAATCGGTAATTTTATGAAAATGGGAGCGGCTCAAACAAACGATATCCGGTAAGATTACAAAACTGTATCCTTCAAGTGTAGTTGGAAAATTTTTATCAGACGCAAATTGTGCAATATATCTAGTATTGGATAACAAATCATCTAAATAGACATTTTTGGGGGTATAATAGCGTTGCAATTGGTACGTTTTTTCGAAATAGTCCGCTGAATTCGCAGGCCTAACATACAGCACCGAGTTTTGGGCAGTTGCTGACGAAGCAATTATTCCCCAAAGCAAAAGATAGAAGAATAAGGACTGGAATTTGAACTTAGATCGAAAAACTCTATTCATATGCATTCCTATGAAAATGAACTCTTTATTGGACTTTCATTGCGATTGAAAAGGTCTCACCTTTTTTTAGTTTGGGAATTTTGAGGTATCCTGTGTTTAGTACAGCACTATTGTCCACATTCTCGTTTAGCTGGACCCATTTGAGTTTACCCCCTTTAGGTGATACGATTCTAAGATAGGGAAATGCTAACAAATCCAAACCTTGATTGGTGACCGTCACTTTGAGCATTCCTTGATCGTACTGATATTCCACATTAAGACCTTCACGTTGTAAAATCCAATCCGCAATTTCTGCTGAGGTGGCTAACCATGCAGTTTTATCTGTAGTGACCTCTTTAAGTAATCTATCCACCCCAACAATCAATTCTTTCCGTTTTAAGTACTGACTATGGTAATTGAACTGATACAACCCACGTACATCTTTAAGACGTTGATAGTCCAAAAGAATAACCTGAGAAACCGCATCTGACCCCTTTAACTCTAACACATCAAAAAAGTCATAATCATCCAACTCGCCTTTAGGGAACAACACAACCCCATTAGTTTTGGCAGTATCGTGCTGGGAGTAAACCACGCGTGGATAATTGGAATAACTTTTGCGATCAGCCGTGATGTAAAGCATTTTCATCTGTCTAATGGCTTCAATGGTATTTTCATCATGCGAAAGATAAGGGGGTCTGAGTCCCAACGGTCTAAATTGAAACCGTTTACTGGATGCTACTGCACGTTCCAATCGTTCTTTCTGAACATCTAACGGTTGACCCCAAAAGTGGTCATGTTCATATCCGTGGATACTTAGTTCCCCTTTGGTGCGACGCACTTGCTCTACCACTTCAGGATATTCTTCTGCTTGATTCATCAGTAAATTGAACGTTGTTTTGGCTTGGTACTTTTTGATGGGTTCAAGAATATTCACCACCTCATCAAAATCGGTTTCAATATCCCCATGAAAAAGGACCGCATACTGTTTTTGATTAGGCCAAGGTTCAAGGGCTACGATGGGATCACCCATTAACCATTGGAATAACTGACGAAATATCGCGGCAACATAGAAGCGCGTTTCGTTGGTATTCTGCAAGTCCTCCAAATCGGCACCAATCCACGCAACTCTACCCCCTTTAGGGAACTCTTTCACCACAAACCCTACCGTACGTGACAGCAGACGCGGATCTTTATTCCCAATGAACACTTCGGACCAATAACCCACCACATCAGCAGAATGTTCTTTTGGTAAGTACAACGGCTTTGCCACCGGATAAAGTTTTAAGAAATAGCCGGGTGGAGCCGCCATTGAGCCCGCATAGCCATATCTTAGATGAAGTGCAGCAATTTCTTCGTGTTCTGCTCGTACCACCTGAGGTGAAGCCCCTAACAACCTTCGTAAAAAGTCGTACCCTTGAAAATTCCCTTTTCCGTCGCAGATTGCAGTTGCTCCCGTGACCAGCAATCCACCCCCATCTTGAACCACAAATTTTTCAATCCGTTCGTAATCAGAACGGTTCAAACAAACAATATCCGGTAAAATGATTAACGTATAGGTAGAAAAGTTTTGTGGAATAGCAAGGTCAGACACCATATCATAAGGAAATTCTCTTAACAATAGATTGGTGTAGATGCTTTGCGAAGAATAATAGCGATAATCCACCTTGTGCTCACGTTCCAACTTTTGTGCAGACGCTGCTTGTCTGACAAACAAGATCTTACTATCTACCTTAGAAGTACCTATCGCAACCCAAAACAAGAGCAGTAAAAGAAATGTAAGAATAGAATTTTTCTTCATCGGCTCCCCATAGTACTAGATGCACTTTGGTTAAAAACGATTTCAAATGCAAATGTTTCGCCATTTTTTAAGGGGGGTATCGCCACCAACCCCTCTTCATTCGGAACAATATCTTGACGGTATTGTAGGGTTTCCGTTTTGGTCTCTTTTTTAGTAGCCGTTGGTTTCGTTGCATTCCCTTTTGGAAGCGGGTTCACAATTTTCAGATAACTTGACCATTGAGTATCGTTACCATGGTTTTTGACCACTACCCGCAGACATTGATTCTGATAGGAAGACGTTAAATGCAATTGATCACGCTCCAATATCCAACTGGATATTTCTTCTGCGGTCGCAATCCAAACCGACTGGTCTTGCGTGGCGATCTCCAATAGGGAATCTAAGACCACAGTCAATTGGGGTGTATTTAAAAATTGGCTGTGATAATTGAATTGATACAAACCACGACAGTCGCGCAACCTAAAATAATCCGTAAGAAACATTCTACTGACTTCACGTTGGTCTTTGGTTTGAAGTACATAAAAAATATCATAATCATCAAGTTCCCCTTTAGGATACAGCACGACCCCTTTTTTCGCATATTCCCCTTTTCCATAAACCACGCGGGGATAATTGGCATAGGTTTCTTTATCCGCGGTAATATAAAGCATCCCCATCTGTCGCACGGCTTCTAAGGTACTGTCGTCGTGTGCTAAATAAGGAGGTCTTAGACCTTTAGCTGTAAAATTGTATTTCTGACTGGCATTCTGAAATCGTTGCAATCTTTCCAACTGGATACGAAAGGGTTGACCCCAAAAATGATTGTGCTCGTAAGCATGCGAACCCAACTCTCCCCCTGTGTTCCGCAAATCCTCGATCAGTTGCTTCGGAACTTTTTCCGCTTCAGATAAAAGTAGATTAAAAGTGCTTTTCACGCGGTACTTTCGCAAGGGTTCAAGAATATTTTCTACCAAATGAAAATTGGTTTCTATATCCCCATGAATTAAGATGGCATTCTTTTTCGCCATCGGCCATGGTTCCAACCCAACGATTGCTTTTCCCGCAAGCCAGTTCCACAACTGATGAAAAAACGGTAAGTAGTAAGGTTTTCGTTCGGGGCTAATATCTAACCCCTCTACATCAGCACCTACCCATGCAATACGCCCTCCATCGGGGATCTCGCGAACCACAAACCCAACTTCACGAGGGATATCTTTCGGATCTTTATTCCCGATGATGCCTTCGGACCAATAGGCCAAAATATCCACAGCATCAGAATGTTTCAGGGTCAAGGGGGCCGTGTAGGGTGTGATGGGTAAAAAACAAGCCGGCGGAATTGCTAAGGTGCCCGGATAACCGTAACGAAAATGCAACGCTTCTATTTCGTTTAAGTGGTTGGTCACTGCAACAGGTTCAGTCCCCATTAGATTGTAGAAAAACGAATAGCCCCGCCACTCACCAGAAGGGGTGTAACTTCCAATACCCCCACTCATAAAGAGACCACCACCGTTTTGAACATACTGGTACAAGTGATCCAAATCTTGATCGCTTAAACAGATGATTTCTGGTAAAATGATGATGTCATACTTTACTAAGTCCTTAGGAATCTCTTTATCCGATTTGATCACCACTTGAAACGATTCGCCTTTTAGCAATACATCGCGGATAATGCTCTTTGTTTGGTAAAACCGATGTTTTTCACCGATTTGTTCGCCTATCAGTTTTGCAGAATTAGCAGGTCGTACATACAATACCTGAAGGGGAGTATTTGCCCACGTCACTCCCATCCAACTCCCAAGTAACAATGTGATCAGTAGTCGCAGTATCATCTAAACATCAGATTAAAAATTGAGATACAACGCACCATTTCCGCCATGGTAAGAGTAACCGCCATCTTCGCGTCTGGTTTTGGATGCACTATAAGACAAATTCAAAGTAAAACGATTGCTAATCACCCAATTAAGTTCTGCCGATCCGCTGTTTATCAGGTGGTTGAATTTGAAAATCCTACCACTCCCTAACCGAATGCGTGTATTGAAGCGGTTGCTCCCGAACAGCGTACTAAACCATAGCCCAGCAGATCCGTAATCGTTAGGTGTCCAATATTCGGTTTTCATTTTGGTCGCATCCAAATACTCAATCCGCGCTCCCACCGCAAACTTCGGGGTGATTAAAAGAGACGGCTCTGCGGAATAAGAATGGATTTGATTCCCATCCGAAACCATCAAATTGGATGCTTCCCCTTCAATGCGATAACGATTTTGGTACAAATAGGTCGCATAAATCCCATACCGTTCGGTACGTAGTTTTTTGGTCCAGGTCTCTAAGTAATCGGTGGCTAAAATTTCAAAGGGGGCAGCACGAAAGTCCGCATAAATGGATGTTTCTAATCCATACAAAGAGGGAACTTTATCAAAACGATGGGTAAGAACGGCTCTTGCTTCCCAACTATCACGTTTTTCAAATTGATACCACCTCCCCGAAAAATCAAAAGCAGTGTAGTCATCCAGCTCCAAATCCATCCCTCCACCCAGATACCACCCTTTCTCTTTGGCAGTATGTTGGGACATTTCAATGGTGCCGCCTCCAGCTCGCATTTGTGCATAGGGGGACAATTGGATATATCCAAGCCCACCATAATCCATCAATTGAAAATCTTCGCTATCCATCACAAAACGGGTATTCCCACTGGCACCACCCACCATGACCTTGCTAATCCCACGTAGTGCGGTGATGGCTTCAGTATCCAAGGGTCGGATCGCCAGAACCCGCTGATAGCGTTGTATTGCAGCGGTGCGTTGACCTCGCCAGCGCAAGATGTTTGCAATTCCAAGTTCCACTTCTGCAGAATTTGGATTGATGCGATTTGCACGTTCATATTCGCGCAACGCTTGATCGTAATCACCAGACCACGACAGCAATTGAGCATAGCGAAAACGATACTGAAAATTCGCAGGATAGCGGTCAGCCAGCTGGCGATAATACTCTTGCGCCTCTTTGTACTGGTTACTAGCGACCAACGCTTCAGCCAAATAGTACATCACTTCAGGTTCGTTGGGCTGCAAACGTAATGCATCACGATATTGTGCGACGGCTTCTTTGTATTTCCCTACCGATGATAAAAGTTGCCCATAACGAATGCGGGCTTGGATGTCCATTGGGTTGTCTTCAATCCGAAATCGCGCTTGACGGATCTCTTCTTCCCGCAATTTGGCTATTTGTTGGTTAATCAGATTCATCTTGCGTGTGACTGCCGTATCTTTTGGAAACTGTGCCGCTACTGGCTCTAAAACCTCTTTGGCGGTATAATACAGTTCCATATCCAGATAGTAGTCCACCAACTCTTTTCGTGCCTCCCAATCCTGCGGGTTGCGGTTTATACGTCGTTCCAAGCGACGAATGGGTGGTCCCAACTGTGATTCTACCAACATTAGAGTTTCAGTAGCATCAAAATTTTTGTAATCTACAGCCAATACCTCTTTGAGCAATGCTTGCGCTTCTTCTAACTTCCCTTCACGGCGCATGATGTCAGCCAATGCGATCTTGGTATTCAGATCATCGGGGTAACTGACCAGATCATTTTGAAAAATTTGTTCTGCTTCATCCAAAGATGTATTGGTAAAGCGTAAGGCGTTACCTAAGCCGATAAGCACCTCACGTGTTTCATAGCCATGGGATTGTAACCATCGGAATT
This sequence comes from bacterium, assembly GCA_026417415.1. GTDB lineage: Bacteria > Electryoneota > JAOADG01 > JAOADG01 > JAOADG01 > JAOADG01. Next base: position 12,472 of record JAOADG010000023.1, on the reverse strand, counting down.
CGCCCACGGCTTCTTCGGATCGTTTCATCCAATTCAACAATTGCGCACGTTTTAGACGTCGTTCCAAATCGTTGGGATTTCGCATCAAGTGTTTATCCAACAGTTGCAAAGCCGGTTCATATTCAAAACGATCCAAATGTTTTTTGAGCATCCAATCAAAAGCCACCATATCGTTCGGATTGTGTAGATATCGTTTGCGATGCTCTTCGTACTCTTTGTTTAGTTGTTCATTACTTTTTTCACGTATCTTGGCTTGCATGGCTAAGAGCACCGAATCGCGTGGGTTAGCAACCAATCGCAAACGATTCAAGGAATCGGCTTCAAAATAGCGACCGACTTCAAAATACAACTTCACCAATTGATCTGCTGCTGGTCCATTGGGATTTTTTTTCAACTGAGCCAATAGTTGGCTTTCACGAAACGATGGGCTGTTTTCCAACTTTTGAATTTTTTCGTTGGCGACTTTGTGGTTAGGTGAAAAATTCAATACTTTTTTATAGGTTTCTAACGCTTGCTCTTCTTTGCCTTGCCAATACAGGATATCCCCATAAAATAGATAAGCATCGGCATATTGTGGCTCTTTAGCAATCAATGCATTTAATTCTTTTTCTGATTCTGGGTACCGTTGAAACCAACCGAATACTTTCGCCAGTTCTAGATGCACTGCCTTATCCGTGGGTCTGAGTTGTAAGTATCTACGATATTGAACCACACATTCATCTACCCGTCGCTTGCTTTGTAAGTAACGAGCATATTTGAGGATATCTTCTGGCGCTGCACCACTTTTGGTAGCATTGGATTTCAAATTTTGCTCGCTTACCACTGGTGGTCGCCATTGTGCTTGCTCTTCTTGACGCCGCTTTTCTGTTGCCAGTGGTTGAAGATTTTCTGCTTGGTTTTGGAGTTCCCAGACCCTTGGATCTTTAGGCAATGCATTGCGTAGAATACGAACTTGCTCAAACACTGCATCCCGCTTGCGGATGGCTAACAACACTTTGGCGTATTCAATCCGCACTTCATGGTCATTCGGTTGCAATTTCAAATATTCTTCATAAATGGTTGCTGCTTCAATGAGCACGTTGTTGTCACGATAGTCGCGAGCGCGTGCCAATATGCTTTCCGGCGATTGAGCATAGATGGAAGTACAAAAGAAAAGAGTTATGCAAACAAGAAGCAATTTTTTTTGCATAGTGCCTCGCAAGAAAAAGATGATTTTGGATTTCGTTTTTATATAATCTTAAAAATTAGAATATGCTACGTTTATACAACTTTTGCAAGTTCAAGAAATGATATGGTGCTTTTTTCGGGTGATCCAACTCATCCAATACAATATCCCAATGAAGCATTGTGAACCCGTGATTAGCCCATAAGTCCATCCATTCATCTTCCCAGAAGTAAATACGATGTAAAGCAAACCGAGTAAGGGAAACACGATTCCACCCATCCACTCTCGTTTCCAACTCAACAAAAGAATCAACAATACGAAAACTGTAGGAAGGTTATGGAGAGTAAAAGATAGCAATTGCTCGCTGAACGAATGGTTTTCCGAAAATGCATCCAATGAAAAAAGCAAAAGGAAGATTGCAAATCCAAAAGCCAATATGCGCGGACACCAAGCAACAATACGGACAGATAACTGCCACCTTCGTTTCATTCTTTTCCGCTTCTCTTTGTTTGTGGTGTACCGTGGATGAAAGTAAATATCCAAAAAAAAGAATTAAAATTCTACTATACGAAAACGGTACGGTTTATCATAGGTTGAGAAATACGATACATCGGGAAGCAGTTCTTGTTTTGGAAATCCCAATTCATTGAACACAATACGAAATAGATTGACAGGTGTAAGATGATGTCGTAACACCGTTGAATCTTTGAGATGGGGAATTCTAAACGCCAATAAAATTGCAGACCTTTCAAACATTAAACTATCCGAGATCACCTTTTCATCATCCATTTGTTTAGTTGAGTTCATTCCGTGATCGGCTTGTAAGAGAATAATGGCTTGAGGATCATATTTGCAAATATTCTCAATGAGTTCTTTGATCTTGCGATTAACGTATTTCAATTGCTGAACAAATAAACGACGGTTGGAATGACCTTTTGAAGCCAATAGGGAGGTTGTGAACTTAGGTAAATTTCCATTTTCATCAAATATGTAAGGTGGATGTGGTGGAAAGAAATGGGCAAATACAAACAATGGGCTTTTGTTTTGTTGAACATTGGCGATGATCGAATCGATGTTACGATTGAAACGGTGCTGTGAAGATACACGACTTAGATTAATCTTGCTTTCCAAATGACTAAAGATGGTATTTTTGTAAAACAATTCATTGAATTCATTCATAAAAGAAGAATAGAATTGTTTGTCTGCATGTGGATTGGAGTTGGTATAACCCCAACCAGAAGAACAGTGATAGTATTGATAGCCCTGCTTTTTCAGGGTTAAAACGGTCAGATTGTTGGTACCGATGTCATAGATGGGTGCTCGTTCAATACTGTTTACTCCTAAATTCACCACAACCGTGTCTAAATACATTTGATTAAGCGAAGAAGACAAGGAAAGATAGGTTAGCATATAGTTGGATTTTGCAGAATCGGCAACAAAAAATTTTTTATCCTGCAAAAAATGAATAAAATCTGAGTTATCATATTGATACAAGTCACGAAGAATGTCTTCTCTCGGGTAAGAATCTAAAATCAAATAGTAGAGATTGGGCTTTTGAGGTATCGTAACCTTCTCAAACCGTTTGGTAGTTGTGAGATTGAATCCTATTGAACTTGTATTTCCATTCTTTTTTTCAAGGTATTGGAAATAGAGTAGGATAAGTAACGCAACAGAAAACAGATTAAAAAATCTTGTAGTATTTTCAGAAACGTGTTTGAAAAGGATGATAATTCCCAACAGAAAAAGCAACAAATACACGCAAACAATGAGGATGCGATCAGGAATTTTATCCCATATCGGAATCTTTAGTTCTACTAATGTATAGAGATGTGGCTTGATAAAGAGTACAATTGCAAAAAGAAAAGTAAGTAATCCTATCTTTGCCCAACCCAATTTTTTACGAAAGATAGAAAGAATAAGAAAAAATAACCCTGTGCTACTCAAAACGATAGCCCAAGGGAGTAAAATATGCTGAAATGGAATCGATTCATGAGCGTTATATACAAATAGAAAAAATACCCAGTGTGTAACAAATAGAAATGGATAAAACGGAATTTTAGAAAGCATTATTTTTTCCTCATCCAATACAGAAACCGCTCTGATTCAGGAATTGCTGTCTTTTCCAAAATCTCAAAGTGATTTGAATAAACTTGTTCAAAGTGATTTTGATCGTAGTGTGGAAAAATATCTTCGCGTGTTGCTAAAAGTTTTTTTACCTTCGAATCGGATTTCGGTACAAACTCAATGATAAGTTGTTTACAAGCATCAGAAAACATTTTAGCAGTTTTTTCAAAAGGGATGTTGTTGCTGATAGTAAGATGGTGAATCAACGCCAATGCCAATCCTAAATCCATATGCAAACGTTCAAAAATGGATTGACGTTCTTCACAATGCCATCCGATACTAGGATCGGGATTGGTTAAATCAATGATCATTGGATAAAGATTTTCTTTTGAATCTTTAGAAGAGAGATAACACGATTCAATTGCCAGTGGATCAATATCTAACGCAATAGTAAGGATGCCCCGCTTGGAAAAAATTCTACTAAAGTAGCCATTGTTTGCACCAAAATCACACACGCTTTCTACAATGGATTGTTGAGAAAAGCGCTCAAGGTAGTTGTATTTAAACTGAATGGCACGATCCGTATAATTGGTATGATGATAGTAATCGCCCCATTCTGTAAATTCCTTAGGCAATCTCAAATGGGAAATTACATTGCGTAAATTTGATACTAATCCTAAGTGAGAATTTTTCGTCAAACGAATTTGTTTGGCACGTTGAATATCTGTTGCATCTGCATATTTGTTTTGATATTTCGCATGCATCTGAATGTGTAGATATACAGATGGTCTCAATTTTGTAGAAAATGGAAGTAACTTTTGTGCCAAATCAATCGGGATACCATCAATGAACAAACGATTTAACCCACCTAACCGCAGATCCACTTTACTAATTAATAGCAAAGGGCTTAAAAAGTGTTGACAAAATTGACGATAGGCAACCCACGGTTTTTCTACCTGAAACAATTCAAACGATAGTGTATCAATAAAGATTGGTTTTCCTAAATAAAATTGAATGTTGTAAGCGCTGGCATCTTTCAGGGACATCCCATATTCAATCGCCAATTCTTGGATTTTAAGCGTGGTAAGTGCTGCATCTTTATATTGGCTGAAACACCAACCGTATGGATACGTAATGAAAGGAACGCGGAATGGTTGCAAAATCTTGTAATCCTCTGGTTCATACAATTCCGCTAACTCCACCTCTTCATGCGAAATTAACAAATTTTCTTGAACCAAACGGTTGTAAAGTCCTGATGACATCAAATGATCATAATGTGGTTGATAACACTTGCGTACTTTTCTATACAGATGATTGCGATACTGTACAATGTATCCGGAGGGATCACGAAAAGAGGATGGTTCCGCCTCGACTTGTGATGGTTCAGGCATCTTTTTTACTTCCTTTTTTACGAAATAGATTCATCACTTTTGTCCAGTACATCTTGAATGCGATGCCCATTCCTAAAATGGCACCAATCACAAGCTGCAATACGTAACTACCTGTACCGGGATCTAAATAAGCGAGTGCATCATTTGTAAAAAAGGAAAGTGAAATGGTTGCAAAAATACATTTGAGCAAGCAATTCATAGCACCTCCAAGTGAATTTATCTATATTAAGAACAAGGATGATTTGAATCTGTGTATGGGATAAACATAAAATTTACAATTTTTTAATAAATCCTTAATTAAAATTTAATATATTCACTTCTAAAATCCAAATATTATTTTTGAATAAACAAATTCAAGTTATTCAATTCAAATTAAGGAAAATAGAATGACCCAACTTAGTTCTGCAGATTACACCATTTTAGCGATTGTCGCATTCTATATGATTCGGGGAGCGATTAACGGTTTTATGAAATCGCTGTTTGATATGTTTGCCGGAATCGTTGCGGTAGCAGCAGGTTATTTTTTCTATAGCCCACTTGCTTCGTTGGTATATATTCCGGGAATTTCTAGCGAAACACGAAATGTTGTTGCTGCCATTTTGATTTTTGTAATTGTGTACATTCTGATGCGTTGGACCGGTGCAGCTTTACGTAAAGGCGCTGAGTTAACCATGTTTGGAGGAATTGATCGCATCTTTGGAGCTGTATTTGGAATTGTGTTAGGGTTTGCATTTGCATTGGTGATTTTTATTGTTGGTACGGTGAGTCCAAAATCTGAAAATTTTGTACGATGGACAAAACAAGGGAAAATCGCACCTCATCTTGCGAGCATTTCAGGACCTCTTGCCCAAAAAACCAAAGAACTCAGCCAGCAAGTAGTGAATGAATTTTTAATGAAACTTTATCAATGGGGCGTTCCAGCATCCTTTATAGAAAAAATCAATGAAGATCCTAAATTAATGAAAGAGATGATCGCACAAGGAAAAGATAAAATTCCACCGCAACAACGCACTCAACCACGCTCCGATCTTTACACACGGATGTATGCAGTAACGTCTAACGATACGCTGACAGTTCAAGAAAAAGCAAAACGATTGTGGGAGATAATTCTATCCGTTCAGCCCAAACCTACCGAAAACAAATGATGAAAGGGAATGATTTTTCTACCTCGTTAGAGTTAGAAAAAGTACTTTCTTCCATCGCTCAGTATGCCGCTTCCGAATTGGTTAAGCAGCGAATTTTGAAATTGCGTCCACGGACTGTACTCACGTTTCTGGAAGATGATTTTCAAAAGTTAGAGTGCCTTTGGTATCTGTTGGAAGAAGGTACGCCTCCATTTTCTGAATTGGGTAACCCTACACATCTTTTAACCCAACTGCAGTCGCTGGATGCAAAACTTTCGCCAGAGGACTTTTTAGAATTGCTACGGATGCTCATTTGTTTTCGCAAGGTTTACCGTTGGTTTAACGATCGTGCCGAACGTGCTGCTGAGGTAATGAATCTGGTCCATCACATTCGTCCGCAACCCCAAATTGAGGAATGGATTCAAAACATCATTGATCCCAATGGCAATGTGTATGATGATGCATCCTCGGAATTAAAACGGCTTCGCCGTGAACTCCAACAAATGGAAAGCAAACTACAAGATGTCATGCAACGCTATTTACGTCAATGGAGTCAAAGTGGATATGTACCAGAGCCCATCATTGCACTTCGCAATGGACATTTCACCATTCCAATACTTTCACAATATCGCAACAAAGTCGCAGGTGTCATTCAAGACGTAAGTAACAGTGGAAATACGGTTTACATTGAACCTTACGAGGCTATTGAAGTCACCAATCGTCAAATCACCTTGAAAAATGCAGAGATTGAAGAAGTGTTACGTATTCTGCGCGAGTTAGCAAACGCCATACATCCACTGGTGTCTGTTCTTTCTGTGTCCTTGGAAACGGTAGTGCTGTTAGCCGATTATTGTGCACGTGTAGAGTATGGGAAAGCCATGAAAGGTTCGTTACCCATACTTTCTACTCAACAAGTACTGCGTTTAAAAAATGCACGACATCCCCTTTTACAACAACGTCTGGGCCGCAATGCTACTGTACCGTTGGATATGGAGCTAACCGAAGATATTGGAAAAATTTTACTTATCTCCGGTCCCAATGCAGGCGGTAAAACCGTGGCGCTCAAAACCATCGGGCTTGCGGTAGCGATGACCAAACTTGGGCTTCCTGTGATTGCGGACTATGCCGAAATTCCGTTTGTAGATGAGATCTATGCAATTATTGGAGATGAACAATCGTTAGAACAAGATTTATCTACCTTTTCAGCACATCTTTATGCCTTAGAAAAAACCTTTCACACCCGCACAAGTAGCAAACTGATTTTGGTAGATGAAATTTGTAGCGGTACTGATCCAACGGAAGGTGCAGCATTAGCAAAAGCGATGATGTTGCGATGGTTAGAAGACAAGTGTTTTGTTGTGACTACCACACATCAATCAGCACTCAAACTCTTTGCCTACGAAACTCAAGGGATAGTCAATGGTTCAATGGAATTTGATAAAACGCAACTCAAGCCCACTTTTCGCTTTCGGATGAATGTACCCGGCTCTAGTTATGCTTTAGAGATTGCTAAGCAAGTAAAAATTCCATCAGCAATACGTGAACGAGCATCAGAATTTTTAGGTGAACGTACGCTGCAAATTGAACATTTGTTAGAAAGCATTACGCAAAAGAAAGAGCAAATTGAGCAGCACTTGCGTGATATTGAAAACCAACGTGCGCAAGCCGAACAGTATCGTCAACAAGCAGAGAGCTTGCGTCATCAAGCACAAACTTTATTTGAACAATCCAAACGTCAAGCGGCGAAAATGACGGAAGAGTTTCTTGCCGATGCAAGTAAACGCATTGAACGAGAAATCCAACAACTGCGCGAAAAGCAAGCCAGCAAAGAATCCATACGCGAAGCCCATCAAGCCATTCATACGCTACGTGCTGAACTACGTTCCATCATTGATAAACCGATAAAAAAGGCATCCAAAACCATAGCAATCTCACATTCTCAAAATTCACTTGAAAACAATGAAGCGTCTGAGGATGCTTCACAGTGGAAAATGGGTAGTCAGGTGATGTTTCGTGATAGTGATACCGTAGGCGAAATTGTTGGATTAGCAGACGATTATGTTCAAGTAAGTGTTGGAAATGTGACGATGCGTGTTTCGTATGATCAACTCATCTTGCTATCCAATCAAAAAAAATCCACTCAACCGCAACCACGCACACAGCACCGTCTGATTGGAAGTACTACCCAAAGTTTTCAGTTGGACATTCGTGGATTAAATCGAGAAGAAGCCATAGAAGAAATTGAGCGTTTTTTAGCCGATGCGGTAGCTGATGGTTGGAGCACCGTGGAAATCATTCATGGTAAAGGGATGGGTGTCTTACGGGAAGCCACAGCAGAGGTTCTCAAACGTAGTCCTTTGGTGAAAGAGTGGCGACTCGGTCTGATTGGTGAAGGAAGCGGCGGTGCGACCATTGTCGTGTTAAAGTAAACCGAAGAAAACAATTACTCTAATAGAAACTCCAAACGGTAGTAAAATTTTTTTCCCATCGGAAATTGGTAGGTATTATCTTTCCATAGTTGACCTATTAACAACCGCCACTCACCATTTTTTAGCGAATGAGCAAGCCCTGCTTCGGTGCGAAACTGGTGACGATATTTTAGATGCGATAAACATCGCTGAAGGTAAAACTCAGTATAGCCAAACACTTGTACATTGGCAATGGGTAACTTCTGCGCTGCAGCATAGCGTATCCACCCTTCTCCCAATACGCGGCTGTTGTTCTGCCATAGGGTTGCATCGCCGCTTCGTAACGTAGGACCGTAGCCGAAGTACCATTGTTGTTGAAAAGCGGGTTGGGATGGATCACCAAGGACTGGGTTAGTATAGGGTGCGAAGGTGCCTATCCCTAAAGGAAAAGAGGTCCAAATCGGTGCTTCTAAACCACGGTCGTCCAACAAATGAAAACAGATACGGTGAAAATAGAAATAGATTGGGATTTTACCGCGATACCCGATTCCAAACGCTTGTTCCCAAATCTGATGGATAAAATCCAACGGTCCACCGGGTCCATAACGACGCTCTTTGGGTAAGTAGCCGGCATCGGAATGCTGTTGATAATTCCCTAATACACTGAATTGGGCGGTTGGATGAAAATAGAAGGTAAGGGATACCCCCGTATTCATAAAGGCAGTATCCAATGCAGGGGTATGTGCTGAAATCCACATCCGACCGTTTACATCATACCTCGGAGCAACAGCCCAACATAGAGACGAAAAGCAAATGGTGCTTAGGAACCCGTAAAAAACGATCTTTCCACGAAAATGGAACATCCTTCTCAAACCCGACGGTTGGCTATGAAGAAAAGAAATCGGACTTAAAAACTATAACACACTCCAAACCGAATTTCATGTACTCCAAAGCGAGGTTTTTTTCCAGAAAAGGGTTCAGAAAAGTAGATTCCTGCCGTTCCGCCCAATGATTCATCCATCATTATTCCACCAATAAAGTGGTAACTCCAAGTGATGTGATGCCAGTACCACTCGTTTTTGGTATATTTGTTTGGATAAGGTGGGGTACTAGACACAGTCGTGCGACTATCCACGTTATACCGCATATCCATCAAAAAAGGTGCATAGTTGATGCTAAACCCTGCACCTAATAAAAAATCTATGTTTTCAAATTGAGGCAAAGAATTTTTAAACGCCGACAGCGCCAAGAGATTGGTCTCTAACGTCCACGACACTTCCGGCATAATGATAGACGTTTCCACACTTCCCTGTTCACGATATTGATATCTTGAGAAACCGGAACTGGTATCCACCATCATATCGTAATAGTTGGTAGCAGAAGCGGAACGATAGGTTAATATGAAACTGGTAAACACCGGTTTATTCCAATTGATATCACTCAAAGAAATGCCAAACCCTTTGAACTGAGCATCTTTAGGGATAGATGGTTCCGCTTCTTTCAGATACAAGGATGATGGACCAAAATAAACCACGGAAGAGGAGTATCGCCTTTGTTTTTTGCGCGACGAGCGTGTATCATCGTATTCATCATCTGCTGCAAAAGTTAGAGTAGAAAGCAAAGGACCTATTGAAAGAGAGAATGTTAGAAAGAATACAAAGAAAGATTTTTTCATTGAAACCTCTTGTTTTTTTTAGTTAGAGATCTTTGGAATGCAAATGGTTGCAAAGGTGTTATTCAGGCCTGATGCCATCGCTTTCAATACCGCGAATGTAGAATTGACGATCGTTCAGAAACTTAGAAAACGTTGCAATCAATTTCACCAAGATGAGTGCCAATTTCTCTTTCTGTTGGAACAAAGAAGCAAGCAGTTCTTTCTTTTTTCCAGTAGCCGCTTTTTCAAACACTTCTACCATCAATCCATCAATGCTGATGGAGTTATTATCGTTTTCTTTTTTGATAGAAACGATATCGTCTATGGTACCTTTACATTGGGATTGAGTAAGAACTTCTTTCACTTGCTTTACATTTTCTGCAGTTGCCAGTAGTTCTAAGAGTGCTAACTGAGCAACCCGTATCCCAGCAACCGCAAGCCCTTTAAACAAACGAATGGTCGCAGGATGATAATCAATTTTTTCGGGACGTTCTATATCAAATTTTCGAATCAAAGAGAGGAAGATCATGCTCTTAAACAATTGCATCAATGTATCTGCACCGCTTTCCACTTCTAACGGTGCGACAAACGTTTCCAATTGTGGACCCTTAAAGTCCGGTACAAATAAAACATCAAAGATGGTGCGATAGAAATTGTATTCGGTACCGGAGGTATAAAAGGGGCGATGATCCAGTGTGTTATCAATGCGATCTGCTAACTTTACCCTTATCAAATCTTCTAAATTGGAATCTTTAGAAGGATGAGAATGTTTCAAAATGTCCCACAAGTACCTACAATATCCACTCAAGGTTTTGTCATCAAATGGACGGTGGGTGTAGTTCTCTCTGCGTTCACCAATCACCCATTGTTGATTTTGGTCCAATAATTTTTGTCTAAAGATTCGGTATATACGTTCTAATTCTTGGGCACGTTGATCGCCTTGAGGAAAACTATCGTACTCAATTTTTGGAATATTGAAATCTTCATTAAAATCGTGTATCAACGCACCTATTTGATCCAACCACAAATCGTTTTCATCCAATTGATGGCGTGCCATCGTGACGATGCTCATCACACGCAACGGATGCAACACTTTGGGTGTTCCGGAACGTCGTAACTCATTGCCATAACCTTTCATTAAGATGGACAAAAGTTCCACCAAACGCATATCCACGCGTTCTTCGCGTATATTCAAAGTAATGGCAATCAGCCGTTTGTGACGCTGCGTTTCATCTTCAAATTTAAGATGATAGGCATGGGTAATAGCATGCGTCAATTGAAAATGCTGATCTAAGGTGATCAACTCTTTGCGAGGTAATTGAGTAATCATACAATCTGCTTCTAAAGCAACAAATAACTTCTATTGTATAATAGCGGTGACGAATGATGCAATAGAAAATACGTTTGTACAAAATGTTTATAGTAAAAATAGCGGCGTGTCGTTACCATCCGACTTTTTTTAACCATTTAAAACGTTCTATTCTATTCTTTCAATGACGGTTGCCACCCCTTGTCCCACGCCCACACACAAGGTAGCAACACCGTATTGCAGTTTTCGGCGTTCCATTTCGTACAAGAGTGTGGTCAAAATACGTGCACCACTGCAACCCAATGGGTGTCCCAAAGCGATAGCCCCTCCGTTGACGTTTACAAGATCGGGGTTCAGTTTTAGCTCATCCATTACGGCTAAGGTTTGGATAGCAAACGCTTCGTTGATTTCCCACAACTGAATGTCTTCCAGTTTTAGATTGGCCATTTGAAGCGCTTTTTTTACAGCAACCATTGGACCCAGTCCCATCACCCGCGGATCAACCCCCGCATTTCCCATTCCGAGAATGCGAGCGCGTGGTTTAAGGTTAAGTTGTTTTACCATGGTTTCTGAGGCGAGGACTACCCCACTGGCACCATCGTTCAAACTGGAACTATTGCCAGCGGTGACGGTCCCTCCTTTGCGAAAAACGGGCTGCAAAGCGGCTAACCCTTCCAACGAAACATCCGAACGGGGCTGTTCATCCACTTCTACCCAAACGGGTTCCCCCTTTTTTTGCGGGATAGGTACAGGGACAATTTCTGCTTCAAAGCGGTGACGTGCTGCGACTGCACACAAATGGCTACGCATTGCAAATTCATCTTGTTTTTCACGGGTGAGATGAGGATAACGATCTGCGATGTTTTCCGCTGTTTCGCCCATCTGTTCTGCTGGGAATCGCTTCTCAAGGCGTGGGTTAGTAAAACGCCATCCTAATGCTGTGTCGTAGATGGTGACATTGCCTCGCGGTTGTCCATCAATCGGTTTGGGCATCGCCCACGGTGCTCGGGTCATACTTTCAACACCACCGGCAATTACCAGATTCGCTGTACCCGACCAGATGGCTTGAACACCCATATTCACCGCGGTCAGCGAACTGGCACACAAGCGGTTGACCGTTACTGCAGGTACTTCATAATCCCAACCCGCAAGCAGTAGAGCCATCCGCGCCACATTCCGATTATCTTCCCCCGCTTGATTGGCACAACCCCAAATCACTTCATCCACTTGTTTCGGATCAAAACCGACTATTTTTTGCAATTCGTTCAAAATGAGTGCCGATAAATCATCCGGTCGTACCGACTTGAGCACCCCAAACAATTTCCCAATCGGCGTGCGCTTGGCTTCTAAGATGTAA
>JAOADG010000011.1 GCA_026417415.1 bacterium | reverse complement strand
TTAAAGTCGGTGATCTGTTCCACAGCACTTTTCAGCACCAGCAGCAAAATGAAGAATGCACCTGCGGTAAATCCGATGATGCAAGCAAGTACATCTTTGCGTGTGAGGAAATTTTCAAACATAGCATAAACAAAAATTACTTGAGCGATGGACAGCAATACCTTGAGAAATGCACTTTGCGTAGGTACGTCCACAAATAGAAAGGTAAACATTAACCAAAGCAAATAGAGAATGCTTAATGCGTAAAACCCACGAATCGCAATTCCGACAGGCCATCCAGCACGTGCCTTTCTGTAAACTGCAATCAAAAATAGTACAAAACCCCAACCACCTAAAATCCAATTGGACTTAGGAACTTCACTCAGTAAGGGCCAGATGGCAAGAATGAAAAAAGTAAAACCATAAACGACAGCAATACCCAATTTTTCTACAAGTAGCAGAAATACAGGAATAGCAAGGATTGCAGCACTAATCACAAGACCCATTTTGGTTCGTTCCATTGACCAAAACAAAAATACAACCATCATACTTAGGTAGATACTACTAAGCGGAATAAGGCGTGTGTAAAGGGTTCGGAATTGGTGATGCTTTTGTAAAAATAGATCGGTGGTTAATAATACACTGATAAAAATTGAGGCGACTATCATTCCAAGTTGCAAAAGGATACCGCCCCGCAAACCAAGTAATCTGTGAATTGCAGCCAATATCACTGCAATAAAAGGTAGAACAAAAAGAATTGGAAAGTTTAGTGAACGAAAAGAATAAACGTGTTTAGGAAGTGAAACTTTTTTCCAACTTATCCCAATCAGCACAATGCTGAATCCAAGGAACCATCCAGCATACGGGACTTTGTACCAAAACAAGATTGCACTGATGATACAAAAGAGAATGCAAGAAAAACGAACAAAGAATCGAGAAAAAGAAAGTAGAGATGAAGTTGGGCTTGATGCTACCAACGGCTTAAATCCTGTGTTTGAGACAATAGCTTAGCTTTTACCACGAAATGCTTTCCATAATGCAGATAAAGAAAAATCTTTTGAAATTTGTTGGAAATGTTCTGAAAATTGGGTTTGTTGAATGCTTACAAGCCACTCTTTCCAACCGATCCAGATGAATGCAGAAAGTGCACCAAACAAAAGACCCAATAAGACCATTAGTGTAAAAATTGGCCATATGCGTGTTTCTGGTGGTACAGCACGATCCAAAATGCGCAACACAGGTGCATCACGCTGCTCGTTAATGCGTGCTTGCTCTAACTGTTTTTCTAAAAACTGCACAGTAATCGTGCGCGAGGTAGTTTCACGATAGAGACGCGTATGCTCTAAAAGGTATTCCGGTGATTGTTTCAGTTTGAGCAAACTTTTACCGATTTCGTAATCCACATTGCCCAACATGGCGCTACGCTGTTTTTTCAATTCATCCAATTTGGCTTCTATGGTTTGAACGCTAGGATGGCGTTCTCCGTAGGTGGTTTTTGCTACCGTTAGTTCAACTTCGGAGGATGCGATCTGCGTTTCCAATTCACCTAACAATTTCACTGTAGCAGAGATTTGATCCGTGGGAACAACTACACCGGTACGAATAGAAAAATTCTTCAACGAATCTTCTATAGCACTAAGTGAATCACGCGCTTCAGCAAGGCGCTTTTCCAGAAATTCACGAATTTGACGTTGACGCTGAGTAGTCAGTTCAGCAGCAATGCGATCGGCGTAGAACACCAAGTCGTTGGCAATGTTGGCGGCCTCTTTAGGATCTTTGTCCGTTACACGGATATAAAATGCGTAGATGTAGTTAGCGCCGATGCCTTCTTCCAATTCCATATCTATTTCTAATTTACGGTCAAAGGCCTTATAGGCGCGATCTAACTTTTTTTCTTTGTATCGTTTGCGAAAATTGTAGGTCTTATCTAAAGAGTCCTTCAAGCGTTTGGAACGAAGGATTGGAATAAATCCACTGCCTTGGATGTCAGACGAGTTGCCCAAGCGCATAGCCATGCTTAAAGATCCAAAAAGACCGATGTTTTCTTCTACAGGTGGCAAAAAACTGGTTTCTGCACGATATTTACGGGGCCAGACAAAAAAACTGATTATGCCGATCACAATCCAAAGAAAAAGCCAGCGAAGCAAGAATGTACGGTATTTGGCAAGAATGGAAATGCGATCAAGCCAAGTAGTTTGTGGATCGTTCATAGATTCCTTTGCTTTGTTGAAACAAGCGGAAGATAAGAAATTTCTTAGCAATTTGTCAAATCTACCAACAGCATTTTGTTGTCTTTCAATTTAAACGTCGGAAACGCCAAACTTTGGTGTTATACTGTACACGATTTTGAATTGAATGAATATCCATTTTCTCTCTGAGGTGCGAATCAGATTGCGTATATATTCAAAAGATAACCTTGGAATGTTCTTTACACAAAGCGTAGAAAGATATACACTTATTCTTCACAAAGAAAAAATTACATGTGGATAAATGTGGATAAAATACGACTTATCCACAACATTAAATGTGCTTGTGAATAAATGGATATTTATCAACAAAATCTTCACAACGAAATCCACAACAATTTTTTAAGGTACATTCAACGAAAAGGGCATACATGTTAACAAAATGGTATGTTGAAAAAAATTATCCACATTATCCACCGATATTATCATAATCCTCTTTATTAAAATCTTAAAAGAAAAGAAGAAGAAGAGTGAATAAGTCAAAAACGTTTGTGTTCATTTTTGACTGAATGAACCATACAAAACAAATCCTTCAATAAACATTCAGGACAAGGAACAAAACTTGACAAATTTTTAGTTTCTTCGTAGAATAAAGATAGAAAGGTGAACGATGATGCGTCTATTACCCAATTTAAATGATCCCATTTGTGCTTTAGCAACTGTCCCAGGTGTATCAGCCCTTGCAGTGGTTCGCTTAAGTGGAAATGGTTGTTTTGAATTAGCACAAAAGTTGTTTAAGAAAAAGTTAGAGGAAGAGTCCCTCCAAAACGTTCGTAGCGTACATTTGAAAACGTTATGGAAACCAAATGGTGAACTTTTGGATCAAGCAATGGTTTTATTTTTTAGAAAGCCGTTTTCTTATACTGGTCAAGATATGGTAGAGTTTTCAATTCACGGTTCACCAAGAATTATAAATGAATTGCTCAAAATTTTACAACAATATGGTGCACGAATGGCCACACAAGGTGAGTTTACGTTAAGGGCATTTTGGAATGGAAAGATTACTTTAGAACAAGCAGAAGGGATAGGCGAGTTTATCCAAGCGCAAAACCAAACTCAACAACAATTGGCATTAGGGTTGATGAAAGGTGAATTACATCAATATGTAGATAACCTTACACTGAAAATCCAAGAAATTTTATCATTAATTGAGTTATCTTTAGATTTTTCCGAAGATGATGTACCCATATTGGATGTTGATAAAATGAGATTAAAACTAAAAGAGATTGAAAAGCAACTTATCCAATTAGAAAACCAGTACAGAATAAGCAAACAAACACAAAACAAGATCACCATTGCTTTGACTGGTCCAGTCAATGCAGGAAAATCTTCTTTGTTAAACAAACTTTTACTTGAAGAGCGAGCAATCGTATCTGAGATACCTGGTACTACCCGTGATTTTATTGATGCAGAGCTGCATTTTGAAGGGATACCGGTTCGAGTAGTAGATACTGCCGGTTTAAGAAAAGCAGAAAACCAAATTGAAAAAGAGGGAATAAGAAGAAGTGAAGACATTATCCAACAAGCAGATCTCATTTTATTTTTGGTACCAATAGAAAAGATTCAATTTCATAGTCCTCAAAAGATTCATTTTCTCCAACCGAGCATTCAAAATCAGTATCAAAAACTGATCAGTAAGAATTCACAAAAGGTTTGGTTAGTGGTCAATAAAGTAGATAAACTAGACAAAACCACATTTATGAAATTACGAAAATATGATAATGTTCTGTTTATTTCAGCAAAATATGGGACTAATGTAGAAAAATTAAAGACCAAGATACAAAATTGGGTCAAAGAGAAAACGGAACTACAAAAAACCGAATTACATTTTTTAGTAAACGAAAGGCATCATCAACATTTTACCAAAGCCATTCATAACATTAGAAACAGTTTGAATTGGCTTAAAAAAGGAGAACAATCAACAGAGTTTATTGCGTTTGAGTTGCGTATGGCTTTAGAAGAGTTGGGTGCAATGATTGGGAAAAATGTAAAAGAGAGTGTTCTACAGCATATTTTTCAACATTTTTGTATTGGTAAATAGCAAAGAAAATGGATAGGTTTCACGTGAAACAGTAAAGGGGCAAAGAGATTGATAAAAGCAGATGTGGTGGTGGTAGGAGGTGGGCACGCAGGGATTGAAGCGTCTTATGCGACCGCACGCATGGGCTTTCAAACCCTTTTGGTAACACAAAACCAACAAGCCATCGGAAGGATGTCTTGCAACCCAGCGATCGGCGGACTTGCCAAAGGTCATTTGGTCGTGGAACTGGATGCTCTCGGAGGGTTAATGCCTATCCTTGCAGACCAAACTGCGATCCAGTTTCGTTTGCTCAATCGTTCTAAAGGGCCTGCAGTATGGGGTCCAAGATGCCAATCGGATAAAGAGGCCTATTCCACTCTTTCAC
Source organism: bacterium (assembly GCA_026417415.1). Taxonomy (GTDB): domain Bacteria; phylum Electryoneota; class JAOADG01; order JAOADG01; family JAOADG01; genus JAOADG01. Next base: position 5,508 of record JAOADG010000011.1, on the reverse strand, counting down.
AAACCATTTTGAAACAAACACCCCGTCTCACCATCCTTGAAGATGAAGTATTGCACTTAATTACAGAGCCACCAATCCAACCTTCACCAATTGAAGATAAGAGCAACATCAAACTGAAAAAAATCATCGGGGTACAACTTTCAAAGTTGGGTGAAGTGGAGTGCAAGGCGGTTGTTTTAGCAACAGGTACTTTCTTAGGGGGAATCATCCATTGTGGTGAATGGAGCCAGCCGGCAGGTCGGTTTGGTGAGGTTGGATCCTACTCACTGTCCGATGATCTGAAACATCTCGGTTTTCGGCTTATCCGTTTGAAGACAGGGACACCCCCCCGCATAAAAAAAGAAACCATTGATTATGACGCTTGCCAAAGGCAAGATGGTGATCCAGAACCGACCTTTTTTCATATCCTTACCCAAGCCCCGACGCTTCCTCAACTGCCATGTTGGATTACTCGTACCAATGCACGGACCCATACAGAATTGGAAAAGGGGTTTGACCGATCGCCTATGTTTACGGGTCGAATCAAAGGGATAGGTCCGAGATATTGCCCAAGCATAGAAGACAAAGTCCACCGTTTTGCAGAACGAGATAGCCATCAATTGTTTATAGAACCGGAAGGGGTTCATCACCCATGGATGTATATCAATGGATTTTCATCTTCTTTACCTGAAGAGGTCCAATATGCAGCCATACGCACCATTACAGGATTAGAACGCTGTGAAATTGCTCGTTTTGGTTATGCAGTTGAATACGACGCCATTCCTGCAGAAATGCTGTTACCGACTTTTGAAACTCGAATGGTAGAGGGGCTTTATTTTGCGGGACAACTGAATGGTACCAGCGGTTATGAAGAGGCAGCTGCACAAGGGTTTCATGCGGGTGTCAATGCTGCTTTGAAGTTGATGGGAAAGCCCCCGTTTGTTTTGCGTAGAGATGAAGCATACATCGGTGTCCTTTGCGATGACCTACGGTTGCGTGTGCCGGAAGAACCATATCGTATGTTTACTTCACGTGCTGAACACCGTTTATTGTTACGAATGGATACTGCTGCGGAACGGTTGTTGCACTATGGAAAGAGTTTAGGTTTGGTGAGTGAGGCCGTGTATGAACGTTATCAAGAGCGTGAGCGGATGGTTCGCGATGCAGTACAATGGTTACAGAAAAAAACCATACGTCTTCACGGTAAAACCATGACTTGGAAGCAAGCACTTCAGCGTGAAGGGATCAATTTAGAAACGCTATTGGCGATAGAGCCATTAACCCATCCGTTCGTGAAAGAAGAGCGTCTTAGAAAATCGGTAGAGACCCATTTGCGTTATGATGGTTACTTAGAAAAAGAGAAACGGCAGGTCAAACGTTTGTTAGAAGAAGAGCAACGTCCAATTCCACAGGATCTAGATTATCAATTGATTCCGGCAATATCGGCAGAAGCGCGGGATCAATTGCTTAGAGTACAGCCGACCACTGTAGGTGAAGCCAGTAGATTACCGGGGGTTACGCCTGCCGATGTGTTGGTGTTGTTGGCTGCACTGAAAATGCACCAACGAAAACAAATGGATGCAAAAAAGAGCGATGTTTCACATGAAACAATGCCAAAAAAGCGGGTAAAATCAGAAGAACAAGAATATTAGGTTGATTTACAAAATAACAACATGTTGATAACTCCATGGAACGGGTTGTTGATAAGTTGTAGATAAGTTGTTAGATTATTGTTTATGACGGATTTGCCAATTGCCCTCCGAAATACCCTCTCAGAGCACGGAATTCAAGTCAATTCTTGCTTAGAGAAAATTGAACATTTAGTGAATATCGTAACATTTTACCGACGTAAACTAAATTTGTATGCAAATAACTCTGTGGATAACTTGTGGAAGAAACTTGCATTGGAATCTTTGTACGCCCTCCCATTTCTCCGAAAACAAGGAACACTTTTGGATGTCGGTTCGGGAAATGGCATACCCGGGCTTGTCTATGCACTTTTGCAACCAAACATAATGGTGATTTTAACCGAAACGGTTCGTAAAAAAGCCATTACATTGGAAAGAATTCGTTTACAGGTCGGTGTTCACAATGCGACGGTTTTTATCGGACGGGTTGAACAACATCCCCCCATTCATGTGGATTACATCAGTGCGCGTGCGGTGGCACCCCTTCCAGAGATTTGGAAATGGACGCGCCCATTTTGCAAACCCGATACCTTATTTCTTTTGTTTCGTGGCTCAAATGAGCGCACCGTCAACCTACCGCCCAAAGAACTTACTCAGATCCATTGTCAAACCGTCAACGAACAAGGCCTTGCGCTTTGGGTTGCTCAAGTGAATTTTTCTCCTAACGAAGATCAAACCAAATAGTCCAAATCGTTTTCAATTGCTTTTTTTCCTTTCTGCGTTTCAGGTTTGCTCATCATCCAAAGCAAACGCACGACGGTCGCATCCCCTTTTAACCCTTTTTCTAATAGTGCCGCCAACATACGTGGCATATGTTCCAAAATTTTATGGCGAGCCCTCTCCATAATGACCCAATATCTATCATCGTTGTTCAAATGCTCTAACCATTCCACATCGCATCCAATTTGCTCAGCCAGTTGTTCGGTGGTCAAACCCACGTGGTTCGGGTCAAAAATTAAATCTAAATATCGTTGTATCCATTCGTGATTCATTTGATCGCCTTTCGTTGAAGTTGGAATTGATTTCAAATCAGTTTATTTTAAGATATGTTCCGTATTCGTAGTTGGTTTTATTCTCGCAATTTTTGGTTCACGATACTCTTTTTAGGAGGGGTCGTGTTTCGTTGTATGTATCTGTTGAATACCCCTCTTCCCAAGCAAGAGGGGACCTTTTGGATCCCATTTAATGATGAATTGGCGCATTACCATCATGTTTTGTATCAGCGGGATTTTCAGCGCATGCCTCATCAGTTTGAACGAACGGTTTCGGAAGAGGTGCTTGCTCGCGGGGATGGGGAGTATTGGCAACCGACACTTTATTACCTGTTGTGTGGGCTATTGCTGCGCTTGTGTTTTTCTCAAGATCATTCTTCTGATGGAAAGTTTACCCATCTTCCTATTGGGAGCAATGAGACCGTAACCCCTTCTGCGATAGAAGGGGGAGTAAAAGGGAGCAAGCAAGCCAACACGTCAACAAGTCCTTATTTGTGGATATCTGATTTTTGTCTTAGTTGTCCAGTTGACGATAGCATTCGTAAGGGATTTTTCTTTCCTAATTTTGTTAAGGATATGAGTGATAGAAAGACCAGTTTCGCTGTACTTTCAGAACAGAAGGGGAAATTCACAAAAAAGACCATTTGCGTAGCACACCACCCTCATCCTTACTATAAAGTTAACAGTTTGAGGACTACGCTACCATTTCGTGTATGGGAGTTGGCAAGTACAGCAACGTGTTCAGCGAGTCATACATCAAATTTCAACATCTTAGCAGAAAAACAAAGTAAAGGGTGTTTCTTTTTGTACTTGAAAGACCTACGCTCCGTAAGTTTAGAGAACATTGAACATCGTGGGATGTTCAGCTTGCAGAAAATTCCAAAACCAAGTCAAGAGGTTCTCTTTTTACGCGCTCTTTCCTTGTTCTTTTGGCTAATCGGTCTCATCATTCTTTTGAAATTCCTGCCAGTTCCGCAAATGCGCGCTCCCCTCTTGCTTTCCACGCTGCTGGGGCTATGGCTGCCAATGTCGGCCACCATTAATAATGATGCGCTACTGTGGTTGTGGGTGGCGATGCTCTACGGATTCGCCACGTATGCGGCGCGCAAGGGTCTCACCCGCTACGAGGGGTTACTTGTTTGTGGCGTGTTTTTAGCCGCCATGTACACCAAACTGAGCGCGCTCCCACTCCTCCCAATGGTGCTGGCAACCCTTTGGTTGGGACGAAGGCACCAACCGTTGCGGATCCGTTTGATTGAACTGCTGGTAGCGTGCACCATCCTTCTAGATTTGCTGCTCCCATTGTTGTGGTTTAGAAATCTTTTCTATGGGAATCCCATTGGTGTAGGTAAAGCGCTACCTGTCGGTTTTTGGCAAGGGGTGAAGTCCTTTTTCTATTCTGCTATCGCACCCATTCAGGAATGGTGGGTGTTTCCCAGTGTGAAAATTGCTGCTTTTCTGCTACTGCTGGCTTTGCCGTTTGCGCTGTGGTGCGCATGGAGAAATGTACGCTGGGTACTGGGTGCTTCACCCTCCTTATTTTCAATGAACAGAGGGATAGTCCCCCTAAGTCCCACTCACATCGCAAAGGGGTTAAACACAAGGGATACCCCCTCTGAATCCTCCCCTAAGCAGTCATACGGTTCAAGGAATTCTCCAATACAAGCAGCGGAGGAAACAACCTCATTTACGTTTGAAAAGAAGGGAGAGGGAAACGTACTCCCCCTTGTTCAAGGGAGCGCAAGGGGTTGGAGTTCCATTTCTACACTCACGACGCAAAACGATTCTATTGCACTGCTGTTATGGTGTGTAGGGATTTTCTCTTCCCTAATAATGTGGATACTCTACGCTTTCTACAACTATCAATTTGAAGCGCGTCTTCTTTTGACCGCTTTACCGGGTTTTGGTTTGGTTAATTTTATTATCAAGAGGTGAAATTGTAACGACAACAATCAAATTTTAATTTTACCAACCTTACAATGTACTTTGCATAAAACATTATGCACATAGAACAATCGTTTGCATAACCGTTCAACATCATTTGATAATACTCTCCCCAACCACTACGACTGTGCCTTATTCTTCCTGTTAGTTGGCTTCCGTTTAGAAAAATAATTCTAACATTTTCTGAAACAAGTCCTTGTCGTTCTAATTCAGTGTAGTTTATTTGAGTTCGTGGAATTGTTATTGGGTGAGAATAATAGTCAAAAAAAGTTTTTTCTGGTCAAAAAGTAAATTCCAACTTAGCCTCCAAAGAATTTATTACAACTTCACTTTAAGCATTCGCAACATTTCAAACAAATTGTGACATTGTACATTAAACTCTTTACAAAGGTTAGGGATCTTAATTTTTGTTGTGTTTGATCCTGCTGTTCCTTCGTTAGTAACTACATCGTATTGTTTCGCTTTTGCGAAAGCAATTAACCAACCATCTGCATCGTTTGCAAATGTACGTTTTGCGACATCTGTATAACTTGAATGATTCTGAACAAGTCTCATTAGCTCCTTAAACTCAGTTTGTACCGATTCTGATGTTGTTGGTAAAAAATACTGCTTAAACTCCTTTTCAGACCATACTTTTAATTCGTCGTTTCCCTTTTGCAATTCTGTAAACACTTTGTCTATACTTACGATTTTATTTTGAGCTGCTAATTCTTTTAATTTTTCCCAAAATGTTGGTACAATATCAAACGCATAGAAAGTACGCGCAGGTTGTATAAAAACATTAGAATCAAGTACAAAGACCGTTTTTGCATTCATTTTAGCACTTGCTCCAAAACATAATCACTATACCTATCAAAATTGGTTCCAAACCGATTGGTTAATTGGTAAGCGTCGCGATATGAAAT
>JAOADG010000025.1 GCA_026417415.1 bacterium | reverse complement strand
CAGAAATTGTTTCATGAACGTTTGTCAGCCAGTGAGAAAAAATTTCGCGAACTGTTTGAAAAATCCCCTACGGGTATTTTACGTACTTTTGCAGATGGGCGAATTGAGAGTGCAAATGAAAGTGCTCTAAAAATGTTGGGTTATTCTCATTTTGATATTGCAGGAAAACCTTTTCAAGAGTTTATCTATCCCAATGACCTTGAATATGCTAATACAATATTAAAAAATCTCCAATTGGGACTATTGGAAAATGCAGAGTTTGAAGCTCGTTGCATTCACAAGAATAAAAAACTGTTTTGGGCAAAAGTGCATATAACATCCATATATAAAATGAATAGTACCATTGACTTTTTCATCATTCAATTTACTGATATTACCCCTCTTAAAAATGCATTACGAGATTTAGTTGAAAGCAAAGAGCAATTTCAAACCGTGTTTGATGATTCACCACTAATGTCCACAATTGTAGATGCAGAAACTAGTCGTTTTATTGAAGTGAATAAAAGGTTTCTTGAAGTATCTGGTTTTACGAAAGAAGAAGTGATTGGTAAAACCCCTTCAGAAATTGGTTGGTTAACAGAAGAAGTACGTACAAAAGTATTACAAGAGGCCTTGGCTCAAGGAAAAATCCTTGATCTGGAACTTAGTCCAACCAATAAATATGGTCAAACCATCTATATGCGTTACAACGCGGTTATCATTGAGATTGGGGGTAAAAAACATTTACTCTCTCTTGCTCAAGATATTACAGAATTAAAACAAATGACTAAAAGAAGGTGGGAAGCTGAACAAAATTACCAAAAACTGTACAATTCTATGCAACAAGGTATAGTTATTCAGGATAAAAATGGTACGATTCTGGATTGTAATCCCGCTGCTGAACGTATTCTCGGACGATCACGTGATCAACTGATAGGAGATTGCACTTATACAACCGAATGGAACTCAATTCGTGAAAATGGTGAACCTTATCCAATAGAAGATCATCCATCTCAAATTGCTTTGCGAACGAAACAACCGGTTTTGAATGCAATCATGGGAATACGCAGATTATCGGACAACCAACTTATTTGGATTTCTATTGACGCTATTCCTGAATTCATAGAAAGTGACTCAGAACCACAGTTCGTTTTTGTTACATTTTCTGATATCACTGCAGAAATTTTACTACTTGATCATCAAAAATTAACACAAAAACGGTTAGATGCTACTTTACGACTTACCGAATATATGTACAAATCTGATGAAGTTTTTTTAAGACAAGTGATTGAAGAAGTATCCACCATTAGTGAAAGCGAACATGCCAGTTTATTCCTCCGAGAAAAAGACGATGAGCCGTTTAAGGCAATCGCACGTTCCGAATCACAATTGCAATGCCAGTTATGTGCTAAAGTAGCATACCTTCCATTAAAAGAAAATGTTTGGACAAAGGTAATTGACACCAAACGATACATCATCGTGAATGATTTTGACTTTGAGTATCCAGATTCTTTACCAGAAAATCATATCAAATTACAACGAGCACTATTTGTCCCCATCCTTGTAGAAAACAAAGTGTTAGGAATTGTGAGTGTTGCCAACAAGCGTTTGCCTTATACGCAACAGGATGCTGAACATTTGGAACTGTTTATTGCTACCGTTTGGCACATGATAGAAAAAAGAAAAGCGGAGGCAAAACTGTTAGAAACCATCACCACTTCAGCCACCATTTTAGACCATTTACCAAGTGGGTTTATGCTGTTTGAATGGGATGGGGCACGAGAACTTTCTTTGGTACAACTCAACCACAGAACCAAAGAGATGCTTTCCATTTCTGATGAACAAATCGGTAAAAAGTTTCTTGAATTATTCTCAGAAGGTGAAGACAGAGGTTTGATAGATGCCTTCATTGGTGTGATGACCAGTGGAAATCCTTTATTCTTAAATGATCTGTTTTATCAAGATGAACGCATTGGTGGATTCTTTCGTGTAGTTGCATTTCCACTACCAAAAAATCATTTGGCGATTCTCTTTGATGACATAACCAATCTAAAGCGTGTAGAACAAGAAAAGAAACGCTTAGAAGATACCTTGCAACAAGCACAAAAAATGGAAGCCATTGGCCAACTCGCTGGTGGTGTCGCACACGATTTCAACAACATTTTACAAGTTATCGTAGGGTACACAGAATTAGCACAGCTAAAATTAGGGATCAGTGCGTTCCCCAACGATGAAATTGAATTGATTCAGCAAGCCGCTGAACGTGCGAAAAATTTAGTGCATCAGCTCTTAACCTTTAGCCGACGTGGTGAAATGAATCTTGAACCCCATGTTTTGAGTGATATTGTGCAATCTACGACAGACCTATTGAAACGGCTGATCGGTGAACAAATTGAATTGCGTTTGCAGATTGAAGAACGAACTCCAGAAACTTTAGTGGATGCTGGACAAATTGAACTCATTTTGATGAATCTCTGTGTGAATTCAAGAGATGCTATGCCCAACGGTGGAAAAATTACCATTAAAGTGGATACGGTCTTCCCCAGCGATACCATGTTACGCCAATATCCGTGGGCACCTGTAGGAAAATATGTTCGTATTAGTGTATCCGATACAGGTACAGGGATACCCCCTGAGATTCTTCACCGTATCTTTGAACCTTTCTTTACCACCAAAAGTCGTGGAAAAGGAACAGGATTAGGTTTAGCAACGGTGTATGGAATTGTACGAAGGCATAGTGGTTTTATTACCGTCAATAGTCAAGTGGGAATAGGTACCCGATTTGATTTGTATTTTCCCATTATTGAAACTATCCAAACCGAAACTACTAAGAAAACTGGGACACAAATTAAACTTTTTGAGGTGAAAGGGGAAGGACGAAAATTGCTGTTGGCAGAAGACGAAACCGATGTCCGATATGTGATGAAACGGATTTTAGAGCAGGCGGGGTTTGTGGTCTATACTGCCTCTGATGGTGAAGAAGCAATGAAAGTAGCAGAACAGTATCTCCACGATTTAGATGCATTTATCTTAGATGGGATCATGCCCAAAGCAAATGGAATAGAAGTATTTCGATTTATCAGAAATCTCAAACCGAATGCCAAAGTTATCTTTTGTACTGGGTATGATTTTGGTACCTTTGAGTTGGATGAAAGCATTTATCAAAGCGCTACCGTGTTGCAGAAACCTGTTTCATCCGATACCTTATTGATGACGGTTCAAGAGGTGTTAGAACCCTAAATTGCACAAGAAAGGAAGTTAAAATCCTATAGAAAACGATTCTTCATCATTTCTACGCAAGGGAGGTACCGAAATTTTCCAAGGGGGTAATCTATTCCTAAACCCACTAAGGAGTATTTTTTACCATTTCCCTTGAATGTATTCTTTTAGGAATTGGATTTCTGCCTCTTTTTCGGCTGATAAGAATTTTCCTATATCGCCAATTGAAATCATCCCCACCAACTTTCCATTTTGCATCACTGGCAAGTGACGACATCGTTTTAAGGTCATTACCGATAGACACTTTTCTAATTCCCATTCGGGAGTCACAACAATTAAATCTTTGGTCATCACTTCACTCACCGTGATTTCTGCCAGTGTCTTGTCCGTACGTAATGCGGAGCGAAGAAAATCACGCTCTGTGAAAATTCCTAAAATCTGATCATTCTGTGTCACCAAAAGGGCACCAACTTTGCGTTCAATCATTAAACGTACAGCATTGATCAGTGAAGTAAAGGGTGATGTGGTGATGACTTCGTTCCCTTTTTCTTTCAAAATTTGCGCTACTGTGGACATTTGATTTCCCCCTATCCATTCAATTTTGATTAGATACAACAAAAACTTTCTAAAGTCAAGTGAATACTACCAAAAAACAATTTTAAGTTATTAATCAATAGAGATCACGGTTCCTTTTCGGGGTGTTCGTCAATAACTTTCGCAACCGCTTTTTTCTTGACATTGGTATTGGATAATTCATTTATTCCATTTTTTTCTAATGCGACTTCCAGGACCTCTTCAAAATGTTCTACAGGTACGAAAGTTAGGTGATTGACAACTTGTTTTGGTAATTCGCTAAGGTCTTTTTGGTTTTGCTTGGGAATAATCACGGTTTTAATCCCTGCACGTACTGCCGCTACTGATTTCTCTCTTAACCCACCAATGGGTAACACTTTTCCTTGTAAAGTGATTTCCCCAGTCATGGCTATATCTCCCCGCACCTTACGATGAGTAAACTTTGAAACCAATGCTGTAGCAATGGTAATCCCTGCAGAGGGACCATCTTTGGGCGTAGCCCCTTCAGGAACGTGGACATGAATATCTAACCCTTTCAAAAAGTTTTTATCCAATCCAAATTGTTCGTATCTTGAGCGGATGATTGAAAGTGCAATTTCTGCAGATTCTTTCATTACAGGACCCAACTGCCCCGTTAGAAACAGCCCTTTGGTCCCCGGCATGGTTGCTACCTCAATTTTTAACACATCTCCACCAAAAGGTGTCCATGCCAGCCCATTTGCTACACCCACTTCAGATTGTTCTCGCTTTGCAACATCAAAGTAAACCGGTACTCCCAAATACTCTTGTACCGCTTTACGGTGAATCTTAACCAAAGAAGTTAACTTGTCAGATGCTTTTTTGACGGCTACTTTCCGACAAATGGCACCAATTTTGCGTTCTAAATTTCGTACTCCCGCTTCGTGGGTATATTCAGTAATGATGCGGTCAATGGCTTGAGGAGTAAAATGAATATCCAGCGGGGATAACCCGTTTTCCTCTAATTGTCTGGGTACTAAATATCTTAAACCAATTTGAATCTTTTCCATCGTCAGATAACCCGGCAGCCGTATGACTTCCATACGGTCTAACAAGGGACGTGGAATGGTTTCTAAAGTATTGGAAGTGGTGATAAAGAGTACTTTGGATAAATCCATTTCAACTTCCAAATAGTGATCGGTAAAATGGGAATTTTGCTCCGGATCTAACACTTCTAACAAAGCACTTGCCGGGTCACCACGAAAGTCCTGACCCAATTTGTCAATTTCATCCAACATAAATACCGGGTTGTTGGTCCCTGCTTTTTTAATCCCTTGTACAATGCGACCGGGTAACGCTCCCACATAGGTACGACGATGACCCCGAATTTCGGCTTCATCACGCATACCCCCTAATGAAAAGCGGAAAAAGGTTCGTCCCATAGCACGGGCAATACTTTTTCCTACACTGGTTTTCCCAACACCGGGAGGACCCACCAAACAAAGGATAGGACCTTTGGAAGTGGATTTCAGTTTACGAACTGCTAAAAATTCTAAAATACGTTCTTTGACATCTTCTAATCCGAAATGATCTTCTTCTAATATGGTTTTCGCATTTGAGATTTCAATTTGGTCATCGGAAGAAATATTCCAAGGTATCTCCAATAACCAATCCAAATAGGTTCGTGAAACAGAGTATTCAGCAGAAGAAGGGTTCATCCGCGACAAACGTTCCAATTCTTTCATTGCCGCTTCTTTCACGTGAGGAGGAAGGTCTTTCTTTTCTATTTGCTCTCTTAAATCATCAATTTCTTTTCCTTCGTATTCGCCCAATTCACGTTGAATCGCACGCAGCTGTTCGCGCAATAAATACTCCCGTTGACTACGGTTGATCTCGCTATCCACTTGAGATTGCAACAGATTTGCCAATTTGAGAACTTCAATCTCTTTAGAGATAATTCCCAACAAACGGGTCAATCGCTCTACAATTTCGCTAGCTTCAAGGATGTACTGCTTTTGCTGAATGGTAATTTGTAGATTTGCGGTAATGAGATCGGCTAAACCACCAGCACTTTCAACATTATGGATAAGTACTTTAAACTCTTCGGGGAACGATTCAGTCAATTTGAACAGTATTCCCATTTCTTCTAAGATGCGTTTTCGTAGCGCTTCTGCTTTTTCTACATCTGAAGTTGTGGGTTTAATCACCTGTATCCGCGCACGCCAATAAGGTTTTTCACGTTCTATTTCTTGAATAACAATTCTATCCACCCCTTGGACCAAGATGCGGATGGTGTTATCCGGCATCCTTATCAACTTCAAAATTTGTACAATGCAACCAACAGAATACACATCATCAAATCCAGGAAGTAGAGGAGGCGGAGGCAATAAAGAGACGGATATACGTCGTTTGGTAACCAAAGCCATCAACTTTTTAGAAGCAAGAACCTCGTTCACCATTTGGATTAAGGGCTCATCTGAGACCAAAATAGGGGATACCATACCCGGAAAAATGATCATATCCTCAATGGGTAAAAGTGGCATCACTTCAGGAGGAGGTAAATCCACGGGATCATTTGCTGAATTAGATGTTGAACGCTCTTCAGAATTTTCTTTTTGAGATGATTGGTTGTTTCGTTTTCTGGGCATAAAGTTATTCTCCCACTTCTATCACGACTGGTTTTTCTTTTTTATATCCTTTTTTGCGCATGGTAATCAATAAAATCCCATTCTGATATTTCGCATGAATGGTATTGGGTTCTATCTTACAAGGAATATCAAAAGAACGTTGGAATGGACCGTAGTAGATCTCCATCAAGTGGTAATTCCGATGAATATAATTGCTAGTATCTTCGCGACTCCCTTTTATCTGCAATTGGTTGTTATCGTAAATCAGCGAGATATTGCTGGGATCAATTCCACCAACATCAAGCACCAATATCACCTCTTCTTCGGTTTCAAATAAATCTGCTGGTGGAAAAAGTTCACTGGCAGCATTAAAACCACCTCTTTGTGTGTAGTAATTTCGTACAATAAAATCAAATTCGTCTCCTTTGGAGGCCGGTAAAACAGCGATTATCCGTTTTCCTTTCATAACAGTACTCCATTCGAGTTGACAAGGCGTATTTCTTCTATTATTTTATACGCTCGTTTTAGAATATAAGGAATTTTTCAATGAGTTACATCTGCGAAGTATGCGGTAAAGGTTCGCTTAAAGGTCATAACCGTTCCCATGCCAACAATTTAACCATTAGAAGATGGAAACCCAATCTTCAGCGGATTAAAATTTCAACTTCAAATGGTCCACAACGAATTCGAGTTTGCACCAGTTGCATTCAAGCAGGGAAGGTGGTTAAAGTAACCTCTTAGCAATACCTCTACATTTGAATTTGGAAAAGCCCTCAATAAAATGATGATGAGGGCTTTTTACACAATTTTTCTTAGAAATTTTCCTTTCTTACTTGCTTTATCGTTTGTCAATCATGCATTATGAGAATTTTTTGAGCATTTGACGTTAATACCGTTGTAACCAAAACCTGTGCATTGAAAATGCATCATGAAAGAAATCGCTTTCCACAGTGTTTGCCGTTGCTAAACGGTTTGGGAAAAGAAGAAGAAATACTCTATCCTTCTGTTGTTTGCTTGAAACGTTCTTTGTAATGACGAACGATTTTTCCTTCCACCAAGTAAATCACATCTTCCGCGATGTTGGTCACTTGGTCCGCACAACGCTCTAAATAACGGGATACGGAAAGGATATGCAAATAATATTCAGCCGCTTCTGGCTTTTGTTTGATGGCTTCTGCAATCAAAGGATAGGAGTCACGATGCAATTGATCCACCTCATCATCTAAGAAGCATACCTTCCGTGCTAATTCTGCATCTTGTTTAATAAATGCATCCAGTGCTTTATCTAGCATGTTTTCTACCAAATCTGCCATCCTTCTCAGATTCAAGGGGTGTGGAATACGTGGATACTTTTGGATATCTAAGGCACGATGGGCAATGTTTACAGCCAAATCACCGATCCGTTCCAAATCGTTGTTAATCTTTAACACAGTAATCAAATATCGTAATTGATTGGAAAAGGGTTGATACAATGCTAAAATTTTGATACACTCTTCTTCAACGGCGACTTCTTCAATATCTATTTTGGGGTCTTTTTCAATTACACTTTCTGCTGAATCCGCTTCCAGTTCAAAAAAAGATTGCATCGCTGTTCGCAAACTTTCTTCTACCTTTGTGCCTACACCTAAAATTCCTTTTTTTAATTTTTCAACTTCTGTTTCAAACGTATTGGACATTTTCATCAATCCTTATGGATGTGGGTTATAGAATATAGAAACCACTTTCTAACAAAATACGAAAAAAAATGAATAAAAGATGAAATGTTGAACAACTTGCTGAAAAAATGGACAGCCCTTTTTGAAAAGTCAATTTACAAAGAGGGAAAATTACGAAACTTCAATTTCTGTTTGATGTACGAAAATCCACGATTCTAAGCTGCAAAATCGGTCCCCAATGGGTGAGTGACTGTTGGACATGAAAACAGAGATCAATGTACATTCGTTTCAATTCACTCAAACGTTGTCCCATTCCAAACCCAATCGCAGAGTACACAGTATCTTTCTGTCGAACTTTGAAAAACAAATGTCGGTTAGAGGTTACTCTTGGTTCACCCATGATTTCAAGATTCTTAGCAAGAAAAATGGGTTTTGGATTACTTGGTCCAAACGGTGCCAACCGCTGCAATTGTTCAAAAAATGCGAAATGGATCTGATCTAACGTGATTTCAGCATCAATATTACAAGTTGGACGTAGATCCTCAATAGAAACCAACTGTTGAATAGCATCCTTGAAATGTTGCGTAAATAGCGGAACTTTTTCTTTTTCCACTGACATCCCTGCAGCATTTCTATGTCCACCAAATTGCAACAAATCCTCTTTACAAATTTCTAATGCAGCAAAAATATCCACACCATCTACCGATCGTACAGAACCTTTGGCAATGCCATTTTCTATGGCTAAAACTGCTGTTGGACGATGATACATTTCTGCAATACGCGATGCAACGATCCCAATAATTCCTAAGTGCCAACCTTCACCTGCCACGACAATAGCAGGATCTTTCTGAGGGTCAAAGGAATGTTTAATCTGCTGTTGAACAAGTTTCATCATTTCATCATCCATTCGTTTACGACGATACTTTTCTTGTTCCATTGCGATGGCACATTGGTCAGCAACCGTGGAATCATCGGTCAACAAGAGTTGTAAAGCATGTTGCGGTACACCCATTCTGGATGCAGCATTAATTCGTGGTGCAATTGCAAGCAGCAGTTCGTCTATTCCAACTCCTGCCAATTCCATTTCTGCACTTTCCGCCAATGCTTTTAGTCCCGGAAATTGGGTCTGGGAAAGTTGTTCAAAGCCCAAGGTTAACAAAGTTCTATTTTCACCACAAACGGATACGATATCCGCCGTTGTTCCTAAAGCGACGTACTCCAACAACGGTGCAATTTCTGAAAAATCAAGTTGCATATACTTGGATATTGCATGAACCAATTTGAATGCAACACCACAACCAGCCAAATCATGAAAGGGATAGGTTTCACCTTGAACTTTTGGGTTGATAATCGCAAAAGCAGGAGGCAATTCACCCGACAATTCGTGGTGATCGGTGACAATTACAGTAATGCCTTTTGAGTTTGCATACTCAATCGCTTTATGAGCCGTCGTCCCTACATCTACCGTTACGATGAGATCCACCCCTTGATTGATTAAATCATCCACCGCTTCACAATGAAAACCATATTCAGTGTGGTTCCGTTGGGGTAAATAGGGAACTACATTCCAATCATATTTTCGCAAGAAACGTGTGAGTATGGTCAACGCAGATAGACCATCCACATCACTATCGCCATAGACAGCAATCTTTTCTCCTCGCACCCGTGCTTTCAATAAACGATGCACCGCAGCTTCCATATTCCGAAACAACATCGGTGAATGGAGTTGCTCAACTGTCGGGTGAAAGAAAGCGTGGACTTGATCTTGAGTAACTATCTCGCGGTTTAGTAAGAGTATAGCAATAAGTGGTGTAACGGAATGCAAACACGAAAACTCCTCTATCACCGAGGAGTCGTATCGGTTGAGCATTACCCAATTTTTTTGTAACATCAGCTCCCCCACATACATTTTGTGGGGTGATGTCGTACTATCAAAATGATTTGAGTCCTTGGGTAATGTAAAACACCTTTCCTTTTGTGAATTTTACCGTTGAGAAATAACTTTTCGTACATTGGACGATAAATATTAATCGTTTAAGTATAAGATTCTTTTCCAACAAAGTCAAGGAAATTTTCCTCAAAAACAAAAACAGGTATAGTTTTTTTTAGTTCATCTTGTTCTAAATCATCTTTGTTTTGGTCTATTTTTCAAAAATTATCCAATAACAATGGATCATCCTCTATCTTTAACTTCAACCAATATGAAATGCTTCTTTTAGTACCTTCTCTTTCATGAAATGAGTTTATTCTGCTTTTTCCTTCGTATCACTTGCACCCAAATGAGCAAACTGCTACATTATATCGAATTTGGAGAAATGAAGTGAAAAAAATTCTTATAGAGACCTACGGGTGCCAAATGAATAAAGCCGACTCGGAGTTGGTTGCCGGTGTAATGTTGCCTGAAGGTTACACCAATACCGAAAACCACGAGGAAGCTGACGTCATTTTGTTAAATACTTGCGCAGTTCGTGAAGGTGCGGAAGACCGTATTCTTGGGATATTGGCCCATTATAGAAAGTATAAAGAAAAAAAGCCCAATTTGGTTCTGGGTGTCATCGGTTGTATGGCGCAAAACCTAAAAGAAGAGTTAATTCACAAACGCCCTTGGGTAGATTTGGTGATGGGTCCCGATTCTTATCGCGATCTTCCGAAAGCCATTCAACAATTGCAATCTGCAGACCACGAACCTTTAGTGATTGTAAGACGGGATCGGTTTGAAAACTATGAAGAAATCTTTCCTGTCCGTGGTGAGGGTTTTAATGCTTGGGTCTCCATTATGCGTGGTTGCGACAACTTTTGTACCTTTTGCATTGTCCCTTTCACTCGTGGGAGGGAACGTTCTCGGAAATCGTCCAACATTTTACGTGAAGTGCGATTAGCAGTGGAACAAGGATACCAAGAAATTACCCTTTTAGGACAAAATGTGAACTCTTGGAAAGATGAAGAGAGCGGTGAACGATTTGCTGATTTAATCCGTGCTGTAGGTCAAATAGAAGGGGTTAAACGGGTCCGCTTTACCTCCCCTCATCCGAAAGATTTTCCAGATGAACTTTTGTATGCTATGCGAGAAAATCCAAACGTTCTGGTACCCCATATCCATCTACCTTTACAAGCAGGAAACACAGAGGTTCTCCAACGAATGAACCGCGGTTATTCCAAAGAAGAGTATTTGAAATTGGTGGATCATATTCGAGAAATACTTCCCGATGTTGCATTCAGTACTGATATTATCGTCGGCTTCTCTGGGGAAAGTTACGACCAATTCCAAGATACGTTGGATGTAGTTCGCCGAGTTCGTTTTTCCGGTGCATTTATGTTCAAATATTCCCGCAGACCTTACACCAAAGCAGAACATATGCCGGACGATGTGAGTGAAGAAGAAAAACAGCGCCGTCTGGAAGAACTGATTGAATTGCAACGTTCTATAGAAGCCGAAATCGTGCAAGAATGGATTGGCAAAGAAACAGAAGTCATGTTAGAAGGTGTATCGCCAAAACGAGAAGAGGAATGGATTGGACGTATCCCACAAAACCGTCCGTGTATCGTTCCAGCGGCTTGTGGACAAGTGGGCGATTTGGTTAAGGTACGGATAGTGGATGCTCGGGCAATGACTTTAGTGGGCAAGCCCTTGTAACCAACCAAGTAATATAGAAAGGACTAAACTATGGTTGTCCTCAAATGGTTCATTTTATTGTTCATTGTAGGTATTGTGTTGGGTTTTGCTTTACAAAATCAAGACCAATTGGTCACTGTTAAAATAGGATGGTATCAATCGCCACAGATACCACTTTTTTTAGCCATCTTTATTGCTTTTGGTACTGGAATTTTTCTTTACTTTCTATTATCTTTAACCCATCAACTCAAAATTCGGGGTGAATTGTCACGTGCCCGTCGTGAATACGAACGTTTACAAGATGAATTGAATACACTACGAAACTTAAATTTAGATAAAGAACTTGAAGAGTATTACAAAACACCACCCACGACAACAACGAAACCGATCGCAGAAGCAGGAACCGCAATCCGAGAAGATGATGAAGCGGGATGGGGAGCATAAGTTTTATGGTTGAAATACTTTTACTACTTGCATTTATTCTTCTTATCCTTTTTGGCGGCTATTTTTACTACCAATCCCTGTCTCGTAAACCGTTGCGTCGCTCTGAATTGGATGCTTTTGAAAAGGGGTTGTATGAACTTTTGGATGGTGACCTCCAAAGTTCATTAAAATCGTTACATTTAGCTGCCAAAGAAGATCCTGAAAATGTTTTTATTCGTATTCGAATTGGTGAGGTGCTCCGTAAGTTAGGCGATCTTGACCGCGCCATGAAAATTCATTTAGAACTTCAAAAGCGGGAGCATCTGTCCAATAACGAACGTATTGCCATTCTAAGGGCATTGGTGGTAGATTTTGAAGCAGCCAATCTTCCTCAACAAGCACTATTGCATTTGAATCAAATTTTGGCTTTGAATAAAGACCACACATGGGCTTTAGAGCATAGTTTAAAACATTTAGCAGAAAAAGGGGATTGGGGCGCTTATCTACAAACCGCCCGAAGATTGGCTACTTTACAACAAAAGAATATCGATTCCCGACGAATGGCAATTGTTTCTACCTTAGAAGGCGATCGCTTGGTGGCTAACGGCAAAGGAAAAGATGGGCGCTTGCGTTACCGTGAAGCCATCAAATACGATTTGAATTTTCCTGCCTCCTATTTAGGTTTGGCGGAATCTTATCGTCAAGAAAAGCGATACGACGAAGCCCTACAAGAAATCAACGCTTTGGTGGAACACTGTCCAGAATATGCTGAACTTGCATTTCCACTATTAGAAACGATATTGTTTGAACAGAATCGGTTTGATGAAGTAGAAAAATTTTATCAAAAACTTACGCAACAGCATCTGCATTTGGTTCACGCCTACGTCGCACTATCTAAAATTGTGCAACGGAAAGGTGAATACGAAAAGGCAATGAAAATTTTGAAAGAGGGGTTAGATCTTAACCCCAGCAATGAACTGATACAATTTGAGTATGCCAATCTGCTCCGACAAATGAATCGTGTGGACGAATTAGCAAAACTGGGCTTGGATGTAATGAAGCGTTTAGCCCCACCCACCAGTTCATACGTTTGTAAAAAGTGTGGGTTCACAGCAGAAAAAATGAGATGGTATTGCCCAAGTTGTGGTTCTTGGGAATCATTTAGTAGGTAAGCTATGAAACTGTTGATTTGTATCATTGGGATAATTTGTTTAGGATCCGTGGTTGGATATACCAATCCCAATCAATGGCTTAAGGCAATGGAAAAAGGGGATTGGGAAACCCTTGAAGCCGCCGATAAAAGTGGAAAACTAACTGAACCTTGGAAATTGTTGCTTGCTGCATTCAAAACCGAAGATGGCGATTCAGCAGCAAAACAGTATGAACGCATTGTCTCGCTTTACCCTAACGATAAAGCAGCTCAATTTGCCCAACGACGTTTATCTGAATATGCAGCAATGGGCGGAAAGCTACCCACACCAAAGGAAACTATGACACCCTCGCTTGAAACTTCTGGTTCAGTCCCATCTTCTACAGTACCCCTTCAAACGAAAGAACCATTTCAAACACCCACTTCGGTGAATACTCCCGCACCAATTGAAACCTCAGATCAGGTTACTTCTCCTACTAAAATTGAACCTGCCCCAATATCTCCTACTGCTCCACCCCTTGGGGGTAAATTTGCTGCCCAATTTGGTGCCTATAGTACACCTGAACGTGCAAATGCTTTAGCAGAGCGATTGAAGCGGTATGGCTTCTCAGCTGAAGTTGCACCGACACAGCGTGATGGAAAGACATTTTACCGTGTATGGGGCGGTCGTTTTGCAACACGTGGAGAAGCACAACAGTGTATTCACCGTGTTTTGGAAGAGGTGGATGCCACTTTACCCAACACAGTGGTTGAAATCAAATAATGGTGGTTTCGGAACAGGTTACTCGAGAAAAATCGTTTCACGACCAACGCTTTCTTAACGATCCCCGACGAGTATTAACACGGTTCTATGCTGTACATCACCGTTTTCATCAATCCTATGATGATTATGCACGCAAGTATTTTCCTAATCGAGAAGTATTAGAGTATGGTTGCGGTGCTTTAAGTCGTGCTTTGTATTTTGCCCATCTTACGAAACATTTTACTGCCATTGACATCTCGCAGGTTGCTATTCAGTTATCTATTCAAAAAGCCAACGAACTACAAATAGGACATAAAACAACCTTTTTAGAAATGAATGCTGAAGCATTAAACTTTGCAGACCAATCGTTTGATGTGGTGATTGGTGCTGGGATTCTTCATCACTTAGATTTAGAAAAGTCCATCAGTGAAATCAAACGTGTGTTAAAACCCAACGGAATAGGAATTTTTGCAGAACCCTTAGGACACAACCCTTTGATCAATTTGTTTCGAAAGATTACCCCCAAATTGCGAAGTGCAGACGAACATCCATTGCTAATGAAAGACCTTCAGTTTATCCAATCCCATTTTCCAAAAATGGAAACAACCTTTTACAGCATTATCACCCCGTATCTTGCTTTTTTTCCAAAACGTGTACAACCCACATTTCTACCATGGTTTGAACGAATGGATCAGAAGATTTTACAATCTCTTCTGTTCCAGAGATATGCTTGGTTTACATTGATTAAGGTAGAAAAATAGCGGTACGGTTGACGGGCTTGCTAACTTTATACCATTAAAATTTGATTTTCAAAAACCATTTTTCCGGTAAATGGCGTAAAATGAACAGTATCCACCGCATAAACCATGGGGTATAAATCACCATCTTACGCTTTTGAATGGCTTTCCAAATGTCTTTTGCCACACGTTCTGGTGTTGCTGCAAGGGGTGTTTTGGTGAGATGTTGGATCATTTTGGTTTTAACAAATCCCGGTTTCACGGTCAAGACGTGAATCCCAAAATTGAATAATCGTTGACGTAACCCTGATAAATAAGTATCAATGGCGGCCTTGGTGGCTCCATAGCGATAATTTTTTGCACGTCCACGATCACCAGCAACGCTTCCTACTACTACAATGGATTGACATTTTGTTTCAGATGGGTTCTTAAAAATTTCTTCGAAAAGGAGCATCGGAAAAAGGAAATTGACATGGTTCATGGCAATGATTTTCTCTTTTGAAGCAGTTTCATCATCGTCTAAAATTCCAGCAAAATAGATTATTCCATAGGGTTCCGTAAACGTTTTTTGAATTACCGACGCTAGCCAATTCACCTTTTCTATTTGGCTTAAATCAATGGTAATGGGGTTGGTTTGAACCTGTGGTTTACGAACTTTTAGATCATCCACCATTTGAGAGAGCAAGGCTGAATTTTTTGCACAAAGCATTAAGGCATGGGGTTCAAATTCGTTGTATTGGATCAATGCTTTCGCGATATCGGAAGTCGCCCCAATTAGTATCCACTGTTTGATCAGCATATTTGTAACCTTTTTGATAAACTGGATTGAAACCGTATTTCATCATTGTACTTTCTACAAACGTTTTTCCAGATGGACAACTCAGGGTACATCTTTCTAAAGGTTTCGGGACTTAATCGTACATCTTTCGCCAGATAGACCCGTCCTCCAGCTTCTATGACCATCTGATCCAAACGCGATAAAAGTGGAAGTAAACCGTTTGTCATCGGAAAATCAAGCGCTAAGGTCCACCCTTGTTTCGGAAATGATAACGTGGGTAGGTATTTTAAGGAATGATCGTAGGTAGGGAGTTCTTCTTGGATCCCCTTTCCCATTCGTTTAAATACTGCAAGTGACGGAATTTGTCCATTTTGTAAACACAATTCAACGATCTGGCGATGAAAAGTGGGGTTCGTTTCAAAAGGAACAACATATTGGTATTGAATAAAACCACTTTTTCCATACAATCGGTTCCATTCCAACAACCGATCTAACGGGTAAAAAAACTCCCAATAAGGAACAACAGTTGTTTGAGACCGTTTGGGAGAATTTAGATACTTCAAACGATTAAAAAGTGTTATGGTACGACGGTTAACAAGGGAATTTTGAAATAGATTGGGTACTGTCCACGGCTCTTTTGATTTTTTCTTGGGATACGGTTTCACCAATTTCGGTAACTCATCTTCATTGGTGTGTCTTCCGTACCATAACTCCCCTTTACCAATACTTGTAGTAGCATCCACCCAAGCGACAGCATAAGGTTCGTTGGGATTATCTTCTTGGAATGCTTCAATGCACTCTTCCCAAGATTGAATACGCCTTTTACGTTCGGTTATGTAAATGGTTTGGACTGGCGTTAGTTGCAACTCTACCCATACAATCACTCCCGTAAGACCCATTCCTCCGAGGGTAGCAAAGAATAGATCAGAATTGGTTTGGAGATTGCAGGTTAAAAGGGACCCACCACTACACATCAAATCAAAAGAATGTACGAATTTTGAAAAAGATCCTTGGATATGATGATTTTTTCCATGAACATCCGCAGCCACACAGCCCCCTACGGTACAGTACTGTGTGCCCGGTGTAACAGGTAAAAACCACCCTTGTGGGACCACAAAATCCAAAATTTGTTTTAACGACGTCCCTGCGCTTACTCGAATAATACCATGTTGTGGATTCCAACTTTGAAAAAAATTGAAGGTAGATAGATTGACGGTAATGGCATCAGAAACTGCTGCATCTCCATAACTTCGCCCTAATCCGCGTGCAATGATGGGTTCATTGGTTCCACCCAGAACCTTTTCAATCTCAAAGGGGGTCGTTGGATAACACACTCTGCTATCTCTCGGATTAACACGCCCCCATCCGCTTAACAATTGATGGACTATTTTCACCATTATCCTTTTATTGAAATGCAATCACTAAATACGAAATCAATAGCCAAATTGCTATGACCAGCATCAAAAAGGGATCTTTAAGTATGGTTTTAGCAGTATCCTCTCCTTCATTTTGTGTGAATACTAGATATTGAAACCTTAGTATTCCCAAAATTACCATAGGCAAAGTATAAATCATTCCGATAGAGCCCACCTTTTCTATGGTTTGGCTATCCACAGTGTACAGTGCATAAGCAAGCATGGTGATGATTCCAAAACCAATTCCCCACATATCCCAAATGGTCATTGCAGGAGTTGCAAGTAAACTAGTACGCGGTTCAAATGGAATGTTGTTCAACAACTGAATTTCACTGCGACGTTTCGCACAGACCAACATCATCGCAAGGAAAAACATACATACCAACAACCAATGGGATATGGTTACAGAGATAGCAATTGCACCTATCATAGCACGTAAGATGATTCCAACGGACAGGACGATCAAATCCAATAGTAGCACATGTTTGAAGAAAAGTGTATAGAAAATCATTAAACCGATATAACCCAACAGCACCAACACAACCTTCAGATTCACAAAGAAACCAAGCCCTAAACTTATCAACATCAATAGAATTGCCAGAAACACGGCTTGGATGACTGGAATTACGCCACTTGCAAGAGGTCTATGTTTTTTCGTGGGATGTTGTTGATCCGAGGTTCGATCCACCCAATCGTTGAAGATGTAAATGCTACTGGAAGCCAAGCAAAATGCAATAAACGTTAAAAGGGTAGCCAGCCAATCCGAAGGATAAACGTAATGCTGAGAAAATAGAAGTGCCGCAAATACGAGCAGATTTTTGAACCATTGGTGAGGTCTAAGCAGTACAATCCACGCATTTTTCTGAGCAACCACCACATGTTTCATTTCAAAACGAAATGTAATCAATCCACTAAGTTATAGCAAATAAATGGCTTCTTTTTTAATTTGTAAGTGCATAGAAAAGTAGGTTGGTACCCATTTTCAAAGCCAGTTGCCTGATCGGCTCAGGGTCTTTGTGTACATCCGCATCTTCCCAACCATCACCTAAATCGGACTGGTAAGAGTAATACACTGCTAAACGATTACCGATCCAATACCCAAAACCCTGGGCAGGTTTGCCATCATGTTCGTGTACTTTAGGTGGCCTACCGTCCGGAAAAGGGAATGGTTTTTGGTAAATTGGATGGGAAGCAGGGACTTCACGAAGTTCTTGATCGGGAAAAACTTTTTTCATCTCCCGACGAAAACTTGCATCCATTCCATAACAATCATCCGCATGTAAAAATCCACCTGCTTCTAACCAGTCGCGCAAGGTACGTGCTTCTTCATCGGTAAAACTGATGTTGCCGTGGCCTGTGATATAAAGATAGCGATAACGCCAGAGATCAACTGAAGTAAGTTTCACTACCGCTTCACGTGGCTCTGCATCCAAACCAATAGCATTCTTTGCAAATTGAAGAAGATTAGGCAATGAGGATGGATCGGCATACCAATCTCCACCCCCATTGTAGTGCAAGCGTGCAATTTGAAATTTACCTGTGTACGGTTCAATTTCTCTTTTAGGCACATTTTGAATAGGAAATTGACTCCAACTCAATGTAGATAGACCCAAAAGGAACCCAACGATAATTCGTTTCATAGATAGAATATACGAATAGTTTCAATAACCGAATGGAATGAATGGTACTTAAATTACACCAACTTCTCTTTTCCCATAACTCGTCGCATCATGGAAAGAGAGCCCGTATGATGCGCTTCATGATGTGTCAAATGAATGAATAGATCCAATTTCGTAGCAAAACTGCTTGATGCAATGTACGGAGCCGACAATAAATCTTCTTCAGAAACGTTGGACAAGAAATCGATTAGATGGTCAAATCCTATCTGAGCAAGAGTCCAACACTCTTGTAGTGGTGGAAGTTGTTCAACAGTTGTATGCGGGGAACCATATTCAAACCACGACTTCCAAGCATCCTGATAGATTTTTTTACCACTTAAAAGTTCATAAAAATATGCCCGTGAGTAAGCGATATGTCCTAAGGTCCAAAGTGCACTATTCGGAAATCCTTCCAATTCCCGTGTCCAATCAGGACCTTCAAGACCAGTTGTAAAAAATTTTAGAAAGAGATTGCTTTTTTCTAATCCTTTTTGAAGTGTAAGTGCCATTTGGTTCATTGAAATAGTCCTTTTTTATTCTTCAAATAGTTCTTTTAGGTTTTCGTTGGAATAAACAAAATCAAAAGGCAAGTCACCTCGTAACTTGCCTTTTCGATTCTATGGAATAAAAACACTATTCTTCACGTCTCCTTATGTAGATTGGGTAACTGGATGACGAAGTGGTACCCCCTACATACGCTTTGATCATATAATATCGCGTTGTATTGGTATTTAAGATATTGACGTCGGTATGCGTAGTATCCGCAGCATCGGTAATGGTCGTTAGTAACGTCCATATCCCTGAATAAGAGAAGATGTCCATATAGTACAATTTATATCCATCAATGTTCATTCGTTCACCATAAACACTGGAATCCACTTTAGACCAAGTCAAATTCATTGAACTTCCGTTACGGACTACTACAAAATTGTTAGGTGCTTTAGGAACTTTATACATAATCACCACATTGGCATCGGTGGTATCACCATCCGCATTAAACCAATTGGAATAGATACGGAAGCGAACATTAACTGCTTCAGAACCGCTAACCACCCAATTCTCAATGGAATCGTTATCCGTATTGGAAAGAATGGTTTCCCATGTTCCTAAAGGATAATTACGATTGATTTGAATGGTTACACTTCCTCCCAGAATGTCTCTGGACCAACGGAAAGTTGCGGTATCACCAAGGTATAGAGTATCTGAGGTATTGTAAGTGGAAAATCTTGGTCTTATCCCATGATTTGTAATTGCCCAATCCGAGAATTGATTCACGTTGTGAATGGTCATCTTGTAGGTATTGGCAGCGGTATCATTATCTACTGACCCACCGGGGACAAAGATCCACGTCGTCCCGCCATCTTCGGACATAATCCCACCCAACGATGGATTAGCATTGATAGGATCAGGAATGGTTGAGGGTAAATCCGAAGAGGTAAACCGTAAAGTAAGGGTAGCACCTTGGAAGTTCTGGGAACTGGGTGTTATGGTCCATATACGATTGATGGTCTCGGAAGGCAAAACTTCATCGTCTGCAGGCCCAAAAGGACGATAGGAGACAGTCACTGAATCTGGATTGGTTCGAGTACCCGTTTGAGATGGGAACACAATGGAAAGCGGCGGTAACCCGTTGGTCTGGGGATCGTACGGAATAGGCGGCTGCCATGATGCTTGTGGATTTGTGTTCGTATTCTTAATGCGAAATGGGGATGTTCCCCATTGGAAGTATTGTATTGAGAAAAATGCTGGGCTAGAATCTGCCACGGCCTGAGTTTCCAATGAAGAAACCCGTACACGAGCAGTGTTGGTCGGTGGTCCAGTGGGTACCCAAAGGAATTCATTTGATAACGTTGCATTGACAGAACCTAAACTAATCCACGTAGCAAAAGGTATCCGTTGTATTGAAATGGAAGCATTGCCCATCACATTTGCTGCAGACCATCGGATTGTATCCGGTACACCTATTAAAAATACTTCACCACCAACGGGTTTTAACAACGTTAAACTGCTGGTGACAATGTTAAAACTATTATCCGATTGATCGGAAACGGCTGTAAGTGGATCGGTAATAATGATGTAACAGTTGTTGGACGCCGGACCTGTGGGATTCCAAACAAAATACCCTTGTTGGGCTACTGCACTATTGGTAATTAACTCTCTAGATGGGTTGGACAATCCATACCTTGCCAGTTGGATCTGCACCAATCCTGTAAAGTTTGCAATCCAACGAATGGTATCAGGACGATTCACCACAAAGGTCTCGCCACCGTTGGGCCGCAACACTTGAATGGTATTTTGAATTACGTTAAAGTTTCCATTTGACCAATCAAAAACACCATATTGCGGTGAAGTGATGTATATCCTTCCTTGTGTAGTTGGTCTGGAAGGTGTCCAGTTTAATGTAGTGGTTCCTGCTCCGATAGAATAATTCTGGTAAATATAGGCAACAGAGTCAACGTTGGGACCAGCAGCACTAAATCCAAGATGAATATTCATGGGGATACTGCTATACACTTGAACCGCTACAGGAACACCTACATAAAGATTTTCTCCACCATTGGGATACTGAACGGTTAATATCGGGTCGGTTACTTCAAACGGAGCATCCGACCAATCTTCAATCGGCCTAAAATGATCAACAATATAAATCATTCCGTTTGGGGTTGTACGGTTAGGAATCCAAACAAAATGATTCATTCCAACCGTTGAAGGAAGATTATCCGCACCGGGGATTAATATCAACGAATCAACTTGTTGACCTGCTGGTGAAAAGCCCAACGAAATCGTAGAATGATAATTGGCATTCCAAGAAATGGTCATCGGTTGATTGCGATAGACCACTTCTCCACCGTTAGGGGTTACAATTTGTAAGAATCGTGGAGGTAAAATCACAGTGGTGGCATCGGTGGTATCACGAATCATCGGATAAAGCACGGATTGCACCACAAAACGTGCCTGCCCAGCAGTAGATACAAGGTACGGGAATTGACCTTGTGTGATAGGGATACCTGTACCAATTTCTTCCCAAATCCCATTGGGATAATTCCAATTGGCAAACAAACGAACGTTTCCCGTGATCTCGGTAAAGTTCCACCGCAGGGTATCCCAATCACCCACATACAAAGTATCCACAGTATTGTGTGTGGTTAAATTAAGTTGTGCTTGTAAAATGGTAAAATTGCCATCTGCAATCTTTTGAATCCCAACACCACTAGCATAGCGTACACGTACCCGTGCGTTGGTTGTTCCTGGACCTGTGGGTGTCCAGCGATAACTTCCCGTATTAGGGGCACTACTAACCAGTGTGGTCCAAGCTCCCCCGGGATAATTACGGTTTAAATCTATTCTTACAGGTAAGCCCATATAATTAGCGGTCCAGCGAATCGTATCTGGAACACCAATGTAAAACCGTTCCCCACCATTGGGTCTTAAAATAGAAGTGATTTCAGGTGTATCAATGGTAAAATTCCCTGCAGATACCACCGTACGGTACGGGTTGTTGACATCCGTTATTCGGATTCTGGCAGTATTGACTTCAGGAGGTGTAGGTGACCACGGATAGGTTCCATTATTGGCTACTTCCAGTGCGATGGTTTCCCATGGTCCACTGGGATAATTGCGATTCAATTCAATGGATACATGGGTAACATTCGGGTTCGGGGTCCATTGGATATTCGTTGGTATGCTAATCAATACGGTTTCACCTCCGTTAGGAAAGACAATCGTACCAGGTTGCTGGGTGGCGTTGACATTAACAGTCAGAGGCACGATGGTAAATTGATTGTCAGCACGCCAGTTTATTTTGAAGTTGGCTGTTTGCGTGCTGGTCGGATCCCCCAATTGCGGGATATATCGTATGGTAAACACTTGTTGACCTGCGGGTGGTAAGGTACCGCTTGCGGGTGTATAATCCCAACTCCCTGTATCTATTTCATCGGTTGGTGATTGAGATAGGGGCAGTTGATAGGAATGGAGTTCCGTCGCGCTGGCGGTCACTGCACCAATTGAACCGACGGGTCCCAGCACTTTGGCAAGTGTTCCATGATTTTCAGTTGGGAAATATCGCACCTCAGTATGACCTGGACCTTGGGACGGAAACAATTCCGCCGTCCAATTCATTACCGCATCCCCTATATTGGTCAACACCACAGTAAACACTGCTGTATCAGGTACCTCAATGGTTGTAGTTGCTGTAGGGGGTTCAACGTTTGCAAAAGGCGAAGATAAAGTGATATTGTGAACGATACTGCTGGTTGCGTTAATTGGCGCAGAATATGGCACCCACCCCAATTTTGTCGCATTGATGGTAAATTGACCTGCTGGTACATTCAAAGTATAGAATCCATTCACATCGGAGTAGGTTTGGAAGATTCCTAAAGTAATATAGACCGAATCTATCGGGGCTCCTCCAACACTGGCAGTGACTGTACCTGAAACAGTAGTCACTCCTACAATTTGTAAGGTGAATTGAGTGATGGTACCCACATCAGCTGTTGCTTGATCCATCACCATCAATGCCCATTGTCCTTGAGCATTTTGTCCATCAAATGAAGAAAGTAGTCCTTCCGGTCTGAAACTCCCTGTAAACGGCGGGCTTCCACTGGTAATAGGAGTACTGGCTTCATCATCAAACAAGGTTTGTGTAAAATTGTCACCACTTCCACCACGATTATCAACCAACAACACATTGGTGTTTTGTGGTGAAATGAGCCGTATTTCCAAATCACCAACAAAGGTATGATTGATATTAATTAAACAGTTTACATCGGTGATGATTAAGTTATTGGGGATATTGATGTAGGCATAAGCAGTAGAGTTATCATTGATTGCCACAGGAACTGACGTGGAGTTAAAAATCTGAGGTGCTGTAGTGATGGTAAAGTGATTATTGGAAAGGTCACTCACTTCGGGCGACATTGCAATCGTGCGCACACGAATTCTTGCAAATGCGGTAATCGGTTCCGTTACATTCCACGTTTCTGAACCGTCATTGGCAGTATTGGGGATGATGGTTTCCCATGTGCCAGTGGGATAATTTCTATTGAGATCAATCGCCACATTGCCAACGATATTCTGTGAGCTCCAAGTGATGGTTTGATTGGTATTGATGGGCCAAATCTCGCCACCATTTGGTGAAAGTACGGTGATTTCTGGAATTGTTTGAGCGGTCAATACTGAATCCAGATACAAATTATCCCCATAGCCGTTGTAACCTACAAATGCAAATTGAACCCCCGACACTAAGAATTGACTCGGAATGTTGAACTGATTTCTACGCCATGCTGTAGGTTCACGTCCAGAAGGTCTATTGGTTAATTGTGCTCCACCTTGACGCCACAGTGATGTCCAAGCACCGTTGCCAACACGCGCCAAAACAAATAAACTATCATTATAGGAACTATAGTTTACATAACTGGTGCTAAAAATCAATTGAAGTGATGATTGGTTGAATAGGTTAAGCACAGGGGTAAGTAACGTATCCGTAGATCCGATGTTGGTTAAACTATAGTAGTTCAAACGAGCAGAACGGTTATTGTTGTATAGATATTGTGCCCAGCGACCCAAGTTGTTCCAACCTGTATTGGGAAAAGTACCTTCAAAGTACTCGGCTAAGGTGGTGGGTAAGTTTAATATTGAAAAACTTGCATTAGAGGTATCACTGATTTCTGGTGACATACTTACAGTGCGTATCCGAATACGTGCTGTGGTTGTGATCGGACCGGTAACGTTCCACGGTTCAACTCCATCGTTGGCTGTACTACTATACAAGGTCTCCCAGTTACTACTTGGAAAGTTACGGTTAAGTTCAATCGCAACATTTCCCGTTATATTAGTAGAGGTCCAAGTGATATTTTGTGTGGTTCCAATCCCCCAATTCTCACCACCATTGGGGGTTTGTACTGTTATCGTGGATGGTGTGAAAATCGTCTGGACAGAGTCAAGATAAAGGTTATCCCCATAACCATTGTATCCTACAAAAGCAAATTGTACTCCTGATACGAAAAATTGGCTGGGAATAACAATTTGATTGCTTCGCCACGCCGTCGGTTCACGCCCCGAGGGTCTATTGGTCAATTGGGCTCCACCTTGACGCCAGAGTGAAGTCCATGCACCGTTGCCAATCCGTGCTAACACAAACAAACTGTCATTATAGGAACTATAATTCACATAACTGGTACTAAACCGTAATTGTAAACCCGTTTGACCAGCAAGATTAAGAATGGGTGCAAGTAATGTGTCCGTTGACCCTAAATCGCTTAAACTATAATAATTTAACCGCACTGAACGATTGCTGCTATAGAGATACTGTTCCCACCGTCCTAAGTTGCTCCAACCTGTATTGGGAAAAGTCCCTTCAAAAAATTCGGCTAACGAAGTGGGTGCATTGATAATGGAGAAATTGGCATTGGAAGTGTCGGCTTGAGATGAATTGGCGGTATTCACAATGCGTATTCTAGCATTGGTGGTCGTGGGTGCCGTCACGTTCCATGAATAACTACCGTTACTTGGAGTAGATGCAACTATGGTTTCCCACGTACCCGAAGGATAGTTGCGATTCAATTCAATGCGCACATTGGTTACCGACGGTTGGTAGGTCCACTGGATTGTTACACCGGAATTGATGGTTAAGGTTTCACCACCATTGGGATAGACAACATTTACAGGACGCAAAGTCGCCACCGCGGCTTGAGCATTCACTATCCCACTTCCTAACTGATTCACATAACTTGGATTTTGTGCATTGACACTGGTCGCAGTAGTTAAAAGAATGGTCTCTAACTGATCATCGGTAAGTGACGGATTCCCAGATAAAACCAACGCACCCACCGATGCAGCGGTCGGTGTTGCCATTGAAGTACCATCCCATGCTACATATGGGTTGGGGTTATAGGTATTGACCACCATGGTGGACCAAATGCTGGTACCCGGTGCAGACAGATCCACCCATGAACCATAGTTAGAAAAAGATGCTTTTACATTGCCTGTAGTTAACGCTGCAATAGCCAATACACCGTTATAGCCAGCAGGGTAACTCACTGTACTTGAATTATCATTTCCCGCGGCAGCAAACACCAGACAGTTGTTGGAACGTGCATAGTTTACTGCATCTTGATACGCTGAACTGCTTCCTCCACCACCAAAACTGATGCTAATGATGCGTGCACCACGATTCACTGCGTACTGGATGGCTGCGATAAAGTCGTCATCGTAACCAGAACCTCGCAATTGACCTGAATAGATATAAGCAAACCCTGCACGTATCGCCAATGTTTGCACATTAAAACTAGCAGCCGGAACACCAATACTGTTGTTGGTCCGTGCAGCAATAGAGCCCATTACGTGTGTACCATGCCCATGTACATCGTAGGGTGTGTTGTCTCGTGGTCCGTAATCTTCACCTGTTGCAGCACTGGCTCCCGGTATTTCCGTGTAACTGTGGCTTACAAAATCCCATCCGATCACATCATCTACAAAACCGTTGCCATCTGCATCATTGCCATTATTGTCGGCAGAGGTAAAACGTCCATCCCCGTTGACATCTTCCAGAGGATTGGTGCGTATGTTAGGATATAGATCTTCGTGGTTGTATTCCACGCCTGTATCAATGGTTACGGCTAAAATACTGGAATTGCCTTGTTGGTTATCCCAAGCCGAACGGGCTTTTATCGAATCCAAAAACCACATATTGCGGCCACTCAATCCCCAATCGTTCGGAGTAAGTGTAGTATGTTTAAGATAAATGACATCGGTTTCATTCACTGCTGCACTGCTTTTTAGTTGTGAAACCAATTGATAAGGATCAAATTTTTGTTGGGGATAGTTCCATAGAATTTTGTAATGAAGATGCAATCGGTTTTCATAAAACGTAGGATTCTTTAAGGAAATTGGATCATGGGTAAACATCGGCTCCAAACGATTTGCAGATACTTGCTGCATCACGCGATCCAGCACAGCATCACCTGTGGGATAGCGAATGCTGCCATCCTTTTCTTTGATGGCGGTCTGCCAAAAACTGTCGTTTAACATCAGCCAGACACGATCCTGCGAATAAAACTCCACTTGTGCAAAGGCAGATGGGGTAGAAAAACCAAGCAGGATAAGCATTAGCCAAAGAAATAAGAATCTGACTTTACAAGTCAAACGATCTGACACTATAGGTGCACACATTGGAAACTCCGAAAAGTAAAAATGGTATGTGAACAAGTACACAAAAGGTAGTAAGAAATTTCAAGCATGAAAAGTACAATCAATCCCTTTTTCCTATTTTACTGTGTTGATAGTCACAGAAAATAGATTGTATTTCAAAGAAGTGAGGCAGAAAACAATTTAGAGGTCAAAGTTCATCGCGCATTCTTTTAGCAATTTCATCCAATCGCTTTCGTTCATAGGGTGTAAGTGAATCTAACCCTTTTCTGTTGACTTTATCTAAGAGTTCATCGGCTTCTTCTCGTAAACGTTTTAGTTCTTCATACTTTCTTTGTCTTTCACGTTCTTGACTAGCCCATCTTTGTTCTACTATCCGTCGAAGATAACGTCTTGAGAGCCGATAGCCAAAAAACTTTTCTGAAATTAGGACATACAATCCTCCTGCCACCAACCCACCCAGATGGGCTTCGTGGGAAATACCACTTCTGGCACCAGAAAACAACATCCAAAACTCGTAGATCCCAAGACCTAAAACCAACCACTTTGCACGTACCGGAATGACCAGATAAATATATATAACGGTGTTGGGAAACAGCGTCGCATTGGCAGCCAGAATTCCATAAATCGCACCCGATGCACCTACGGTAGGAATGAACGAATTAGGATTAAGAAAAACAGACAGTAACCCACCAGCAACACCTGTTCCTATAAAAAAACCAAGAAATTTACCCGTTCCCCAATGCTCTTCGAGCGGCGGTCCAAAAAAGAATAAGCCCATCATATTCAAAAAGATGTGCATTAAATTTCCGTGGATGAATAGATAGGTCACCAACTGATACAAATGACCATGCCACACTTTGACTGGCACTAATCCGAAGGTTTGATCAAGATCAATCTTCAGCAGATAACTTAACACAAAAATACCGATGTTAAGCGTCAAAAGAATTTTTACACCATCTTGTAAATTTCTAAACATAATTCACTCAAAGTTTTATGAATAAAGATACGAGTATTTTCATATCCCTTTTTCAATTTCCCAGAAACCATAATACACAATGTTTGCAGGTCCACTTAAATGCACCTTTTGCAAATCATCAGCCATGGTCACCTTTAACGTGCCACCGGGTAAATGAACTTGAATTGGAACATTGGTATCTAATAAATTTTTCTTAACTAATGCGGCTACTGTTGCAGTAGCACCGCTTCCGCAAGCAAGAGTGATACCGCATCCACGTTCCCATACCCAAAGTTCTACTTCACGACGATTGGATAACTTGACAAATTCAACATTGGTTTTGTTTGGAAATCTTGGATGAACTTCAATTTTTTTTCCGACACGCTCTGCAAGTTGTCGGTTCGTTTCAGGAACAGGAATCACAAAATGAGGATTTTTTACATCTACACCTATTCCAGTAAACTCTTCACCATCAATCAACAGAGTCGTTTCAATCCTTTCCGCAGTAGTCGGTAACGAAGGTGATTCAAATTTGGGTGTTGGCATTTCCACTTCATAATGATTCGACTCGAGTTTAGTCACACGTACAACCTCTGAACCGTCTGGCAATTCAATAGTTGCAGAATTTGTTTGACAATGACCACGTTGCACAGCAAAATGCATGGTACAACGTAAACCATTGCCACACATTCCAGCCATACTACCATCCGCATTCCAATAATTCATTTTGAAATCAGCACGCTCACTTTTTGTAAGTACAATCACACCATCAGCACCAATTCCAAAATGACGATCACAAAGTTGTTGAATCAATGAGGTAGTTAATCCATTTTCAAAAAAAATATGATTCAAATGTACGCGATCGAAAAAAATAAAATCGTTCCCTGTACCTTCAAGTTTCCAAAATGGAATGTATTCTTTTTTTAGATTCATTGTGCTGCCTTCACAAAATTGGTTAACGTTCCAATGCCTTCAATTTCAACGGATACAACATCACCATCGCTGAGTGGTGATACACCTTCTGGTGTGCCAGTAAGCAACACATCACCTACTTCAAAAGTGATGTGCTTTGAAATAAAAGAAAGTAAAATAGGAATATCAAAAATGAAATTTTGTGTGTTACCTTTTTGTTTTTCAATTTCATTGACTGTTACACGTATGGTTTTATTGTTGGGTTGAAACGCATCTGCAGTGATGATTACAGGACCGAGTGGACAAAAGGTATCATAATTTTTTGCACGTGTCCAAGGCAAACCTTTTTCACTAAATGATTTTTGTAAATCTCTTGCTGTTACATCATTGACGATAGTGTAACCATAAATTGCATTCATCACTTCTTCTTGCGTTGAGTGACGATTGAGTTTTTTTCCAATTATTACAGCAAGTTCACCTTCGTGATCCACACGTTGTGAATCGGGTGGAAGATAAATGGTTTCTAAATGAGCAATCACACTGCTGATCAGTTTTGTAAAATAGAATGGTTCTGATGGAGCAACGTTTCCTAATTCACGTGCATGAGTTGCATAATTTCTTCCTACTGCAAGAATTTTGGAAGTAGTTGAAATAGGTGGAAGAATTTTCACTTCATTCCATTCAAAAGGTTGTACATCGGATTTAAATTCAAAAACCTCTTGCAATGTTTGAAAATTTGAATAGGATGTTGTACGAAAAAAATCTTCAAAACTGAATACTGGTAAAAGTGGCTTATCATAACGTTTTGACCAGAGTGTAAATAAATCTTTTAGATCATAGATAAACTGATTCTCAACCAAACCGATTCGTTTTTGTGAATTTGAAAGTTGATAATGGACAAGTTTCATTTGTATTCCTTTGCATTAAAATTGAAACAATTGTTGTGAATTTTTTGCTAATTGTTTTTGAAATTCTGTTTCTTCAATTCCAAATTGTTGTGCGAGAAATGAACCTGTGTAAGCCACATAAGACGGCTCATTGCGGGTTTTACGCAATGGATTTGGTGCAAGCCACGGAGCATCCGTTTCTATAAGCAATCGATCCAGTGGAACACTCAATGCTACTTCCAATAGTGGAGAAGATTCATAAGTTACATTGCCAGCAAAACTTACATAAAATCCTCTTGCAACCACTTCCTCAACCAGTGCTTTATCTCCTGAAAAACAGTGCCAGACGCCTGTTCCACTATATCGCACTTGATCAAGACATTTCAAAATTTGATCCGATGCATTGCGATTATGAATCACAATAGGTTTATGAAATGCTTTTGCACATTCCAATTGAAAAAGAAAATTCCATGCTTGATTTTCAATTTTACTATAATCACGAAAGTTGTCTAATCCAATTTCACCAACGGCTACACACTTTGGATGTTGCCATAATGTTTCAAGTTGTGGTTGATAATTTTTTGCATTACATCGATCAGCTTCGTGTGGATGAATACCTGCACAAAAATAGATGTGTGAATGTAACAACGCTAAACTTTTAGAGTGTTCTGATGTAGCAACATCTACACCTAATGTAATTGCAACTCCATGGATTGCTTTCATTCGTTGAATGACTTCGTACCGATCTTTCTGATAGGCATTCTCTGTTAAATGACAATGAGTATCATACCAAGTGATCAATTCAATGAATCTCCTTTTTGGTTCAGAAAACCAAAGTAGTTTATGAAATCTTCCAAAACAAAAATGCCCCCTTTTAGGGGGCATCGTTTGTGCACATTCAAAGCACCAAATCAATTACATAGCCGGTTCTGTTGGCTTAACTTCTGGTGGTTTCGGTTCTGCTTTCTTTGGAGCAGCTTTCTTTACAGCAGTTTTCTTTGCTGGTGCTTTTTTCGCAGTTGTTGCTTTAACTGCTGGTTTCTTGGCAGTGGTTTTTTTAACTGCTTTCTTTGCGGTGGTCTTCTTTGCTGCTGCTTTCTTCGGTGCGGCTTTCTTTACCGTTTTCTTTGCAGTGGTTTTCTTTGCTACAGCTTTCTTCACGGGCTTCTTAGCAACTTTCTTTGGTGCTGCTTTTTTCGCCGTTGTTTTCTTTGCTGCTGGTTTCTTTGCCGCTACCTTTTTGGGTGCAGCTTTTTTAACTGCTGCTTTCTTCTTTGCTGGTGCTTTTTTTGCAGGTGCTTTCTTCTCCATAGAGTTCTCCTGTTAAGGGGTTTACCAATTCAAATGAGAATTTCCCCAACTTAACTTCACTGGAATTTTCCTCCTCATCCAGTTTCCAAACTACTGCAGTTGGCGGGGAAAACCACACTGCGATTGACGTTTGGAATTTCTGTCAGAGAAGTTCGAGAAAACAACAATGCATTTCAATCGAACTTTCTCTCACTTTTCCATTTTACAGAATCATTTTCGTAAATGCAAGTGATGAAAAAAATTTTTGAAAAAATTTTCTGCTTCTATCTTTACCTATTGCAACTTTTTTTAAGAAGTAGCCATAACCCTTCTCACCAGATCATTTCACACTTTCACAAGATCGGAAAAGTTTACCATACACTCTTTTACAGATCGTTTCTCACTTCCATCTCTCGTAATCAGAGAAAAAAACAGGATGTACTCTCGAAGCACATCCTGTCTCTTCAATCAGTAGATCAGTTATTTCAGAAAGACCAATTTCATCCAACGATGTTCGTTTCCTTGGGAAACTTTTAAGAAGTAAACGCCACCTGCTTCCTTTGAGAGGTCAAGCGTGTACCTATGATTGCCAGCAGGAAACGTCCTCACATTGGAATACACTTCTCGTCCATTGACATCATACACCACACTAACAATGGTACTTGTTTTTGGAAGAGTTAGAGATACAGTAGTAGAATGATTAAATGGATTCGGGTAAACCGAATGAATTTGAAATTGGTTCGGCATATTGACGGATGGTGCCTCTGGTGTGGATGTTACGCCATCAATGTATTGGAACAAACGACTGAAAAATGTGGTTCTGGAAGTTGAATTGGAAGCTCCACTTACCGCTTCCAGTGGAAATGCAAGGAATACCACTCGTGACGTTCCGTTTTCGTAGTACACACCACCAAAGTCGGTACGGTTGTTGTAACGTAACATTCCCGTGCTGTTGGATCGCGGTGTCACTACGGTTGGATTATCGCAATTTCCAGCTCCACCTGCACCTGCTGTGCGTACGGTTAATTGATCAAAATACGGATCACCGGCAACACCATTCATTACATAGTTTGAAATATCCGGCATCACCATGTTTGCACGCAATACATTTTCAACAAACGCCACATTGGTCTGCAATGCGTCTTCCAATCCGTTTTGACTACTTAGGATAATGTCTTTTCCTGCGTTGATGAAGTTGGTGATCTGAATCTTATCCCATTCAGTAAACACATCCACCGTTTTCATTCCAGTAAACCAAATGGCTTTTTGGTATCGTTGAAATTCTGCGTGCGTCAGAAAATCTACATCCGCATCCCACCAATCGTACTCCAATCCAAGTGAATCCAAAGCAGAAATGTAGAAATTCTTGAAGTCAAGAGTAGAATCCGATTGAACAATTAACAACGGTGGACGACCGATACGCACTTGAAAGGGTAACTGAAATGAATGTCCACTATCGGTCACTGCTACCAAGGTAAAGTTTGCCCATTGCACCGGTGTATTGGGTGCAACTTGAATGATAAATGGATCCGCATTGTTGTTTGCAGAGGTGTTTTGTGGAATGTTACCAAAGTTTGCAGTGCTATCAATCATAGAAATACCTGCAACTGCAGTACGCAAAGTTCCTACTACATTGGTTGCAGTTTCAAAGTACTGCAGATTACGAATGGTTACCCGTATCGCACCATTTTCACCGGGATCAATTCTACCATCCATATTGCCTGTAACATCAGTAGCAGTGTGCGTCTGATAAACCAAGTTAGGAAAATCTAATGGGAAGCGTTCGTATTTGGCTTGAACGATTTCTCTGGTTGATTCATTTTGTACAAACGCTACAAATGCACAATTATCTACTGTGTAGGGTTGTGGTCCTGTGGTTCGTAGCGGAAAGGTTGCATTAAAAGTTAACGTATCCGAAGTAGAACCGCTATGAGTGAATGCAAAACCGTTCGCATTTGGAGCAAACTGAACCATCGGAAAATGGAACGAGGTTTGTCCATTAGGTGCTGGTGTAGTCCAGGTTTCGTGGATCTCCACTTGTGCGATTCGCAATCGGTAGTTGCCGCTTATGGCTTGTTCTGCAACGGCTTTCACCGTCACATCAATACCAGTTCCTGATGGGTTCATACGTGACGTTATGGATAACCATACCGGCGAAGCGACCACGCGTCGTGAGTTGTAACGTGTAGTGACACCGGATTGACCACTGGCTGAAGCTCCATCTACAATATGGGTAGGGGTTGCATTCACCGAGTAGTAGGTTCGTCGTGCATTGTTATCGGTCGGATTGGCTGCATACCACGGATCATTTCCCGGCGAAGGCCAATTCATATGATACATTATTGCTGGAAAATTTTGAGGTCCTTGCGCCGCAAGGAGAGGGTCAAGCCACGCATGGGCTGCCGCACAAGGTCCTCAGGTAGTAGAAGTAAACTCTTCCAACAGCACTGCTCTTGGATAAGCGCTGGCACCCACATACAGTGAAAGCACCAACAAAGTATTCAAAGATAGAAGCAACCACGTCTTCAATTTCATAGAAATCTCCTTCATTTAAGGGTTGATTAAGGAAAAGTTACATCTGATTTCGTTTCGTTTACACGAAGATCTATCTATTGTAAGGTATGAAATTTATTAAAATTTCAAAAGCAGTATTTACATCATTTAATTTTTTCTTTCGTACCATTTTCTTTTGCATTGTTGAAAATACCTTTTCTTACAATTAGATTAGCGCTTTTCTTTTTTACTATTTTTTTAAGGAGTCAAAATGAACAGTGAAATTTTACCACGCTACACCCATTGGATTAACGGTACAGCAACGGAATGGGACGGCGAGTTTTTACCCGTTATGAACCCAGCCACAGGTGAAACCATGAGTACCGTTGCGAAGGGTACGGCTGAGGTAGTTGACACTGCAGTCCAAGCAGCACGCCATGCTTTTGAAAATCCTAAGTGGCAACGCATGACAGGCAATCAACGTGGAAAGTTGTTGATTAAACTTGCTTTACTGATTGAGCAACATTCCAAAACCTTAGCCACTATGGAAACCCAAAATGTAGGTAAAGTGCTTTGGGGTACGACTGCAGAAATTAAAGATAGTGTAGAACTTCTTGAATACTATGCAGGTGCTGCTGCTACCTTTACAGGTGAAACCAAACCATTACCTTCCCATTTGGGAATCACCTTGCATCAACCTGTTGGGGTGTGTGCATTGATTGTTCCGTGGAATTATCCTTTGATGCTTGCAATCTGGAAACTAGCACCCGCATTGGCTGCGGGAAATGCGGTGGTACTTAAACCCTCTGAACTTACACCCATTACTGCATTTGCACTTGCGGAACTTGCCAAAGAGGCTGGGTTTCCTGATGGGATTTTGAATATCGTGAATGGCGTTGGAAGCGAAGTAGGACAAGCATTGCTTGAACATCCTAAAGTAGATAAAGTTTCATTTACAGGTGGAACCCAAACCGGAAAAATTGTAATGGCTACCTGTGCCAAAACCTTAAAGCGACTTACGTTGGAATTGGGCGGAAAATCGGCTGCGATAGTTTTTGAGGATGCTGATTATGATGCGGCTTTAGCGGGAACTTTATTTGGGATTTATTACAGTGCCGGTCAATCGTGTGAAGCACGCTCAAGGATTTTAGTTCACAAGTCGTTCTATGATCAATTTGTAGCAGATTTTGCGGATAAAGCCAAGAAAATTGTAGTGGGTGATCCGATGGCAAAAGGGACACAGATGGGTTCACTGATTTCCTTGCAACGGTTAGAAGTCGTCAACGGTTATGTTGAACAAGGCGTACAAGAAGGGGCTACTTTGGTTTGTGGTGGTAAGCGATTGATGGAAGGTGAACTTGCCAAAGGTGCTTTTTATGCACCTACCTTGCTTTCTAATGTGAAGAATTCAATGACCGTTGCACAAGAAGAAATTTTTGGACCGGTAGCGGTAGCAATTCCTTTTGAAACTGAAGAAGAAGCGGTTGCTATTGCAAACGATTCACGCTACGGCCTCGCAGGTACAGTATGGACCACCAATGGTGCACGTGCACTTCGTGTGACTGCTGCTTTGAAAACTGGATTGGTGGGAGTAAACACCATTATGACTGGACAAACGGGCATGCCGTTTGGTGGTTGGAAAGAATCCGGTTTTGGTCGTGAATTGGCTTTGGAAACCTTAAAACACTACACTGAACCCAAATCCATTGAGTGGTACTACGGTACAAAACCACTGAATCCATTTGGGTTGTGATCGTCTACAAAATGAACAAGATTGATTAAGAGCATACTTGGGTATGCTCTTTTTCTTTATCGTTTTTAGTCATCAATGGGTTCAAAATGGGTTTATGGACTTTTCATTCATTTGATTAGTGTTGTGTCTTGATTCCTTGCAAAACCAATGGGATTCATGTGTTGCAACCAAAGTAGGGAAAAAAATGGATCGGGTTAACAAATCACTTGCATTATTCCCATTTACTCCCTATATTGGGAATAAGGTTTATTTTAACCACTGAAAGGAGCACATTATGGCAAAGATTGAATTGCAAATTGGTGAAGTTGAATTTGAATGCGAAGGTGCCGAAAGTTGGGTGATGCGGATGTATGAAAAGTTTTTGCTTGATTTTCTCCCCAGAAAAGGGGTAGCAAAACCTGCACAAGCTCCAACACCTAAAGCAACTCCCGAAGAAACACCAAAACCCGTTACACCCAAACCAAAAGCAGAAAAATCCACGGAACCAAAAGCGAAAGCCACTAAGAAAAAGGGGAAGAAAAAAGCAAAAAAATTGGCAGCACAACCTAAAATCAAAAAGGTCAAAGCCGCTACAAAAACAGTAAAAACCGCTGCTGCAGAGCCATTGACAGAAGAAAAAGCACTCGCTCCCGAAGCAATCAAACCATCCAAACCTGCGAAAAAAAAAGCACCAAAAAAAGCGAAAGCAGCAAAACCGAAAGCCCCTAAAACCAAACGTGGAAAGAAACCTGCAAAAGTAGTAGCACCTTCAGTGACCGCACCGGATGTTCAGCCCAAAGGTTCTATGCCCCCGTTAGCTGAATTTTTAAAAATGAATAATGCCAATGAAACATTAATGAAGAAATTTTTAGTTACGGCGGTATGGCTTCACCACAACGGAAAAATACGGATGCGACCCAACGATATCAATTTAGCACTTCTGGAAATTGGTGAAGGGAAATTCCATCGCCCGACCGATTCCTTAAAGACCAACATTAAAAAAGGATTCTGTGCCCGCGAAGGGGACAAATTCTTCATCACCGAACTTGGATTTAAGCAGGTGAAGGTGTAAGCATTCTTTTATTTGTAATAGCAACCCCTATAACCCCAAAATAGGGGTTGCTAAATTTATTGACACAAATTGAAAATGAATTCTACAATAGCATTTATCATTAGTACAAAGGAGAACCAATATGAAACCATATGCTTTCCTTGTTCTTGTAATAAATATTATTGTTAGTATTGGTTGTAATGAAAAGAACTGCAATAGTACAGGACCAACGATCCAAAATCGACCGCCTGAGATTGTAGACATTGGGTATTCAAGAAATGGTCTCGATTTTGAAGTAACCGCCATTGCTGTTGATCCTGATAATGACAGTTTGAGTTATACTTGGTTTTGTGAGAGGGGTACGGTTTTTTATCCTACTCAACGCCATACGCCGTTGTATTTAACCGATTCTGCCTATGTTAAGCTAATTGTTTCTGATGGTCAATTGTTTGATAAAGATTCGATTTTTATAAGTCGGACAAGTTCGAGATAACGTCAATTCAGAGACTAAATCGTAATAGATACAGAGTAATTTGAATGAATAAGAAGATATTCAATGTTTTTTAAGAATTCATTCAAAATGGATTAACTACTACGTTCAAATTCACTATTGATAATTATTTTTTAATTTCTATAAGATCTATTCAAGCCATTTTTGCAAATTCATATTTAGAATAAA
>JAOADG010000001.1 GCA_026417415.1 bacterium | reverse complement strand
TTAAAAACGAAGTTCATACACATTTCTCCAGAATAGACAATTTAAAAAAGAATTTGGGATGAAGTGCCTTGTAAATTAATCCTTTTATTTATAGAACGATTGATTCTATTATTTCTATAATATTTATTAAAAAGTGTACTTTTCTATAAGGTATTTAAATAAAACTACTTATTTTATTTTGAATAATGTTATCCTCTTTTCTATATGCTTCCATTTGAAAAACTTTTTTATTTGGGTACGTCAGTAAGAACCTTAAAGTTCTTTACTAACTTAATTATTTATATATTTTTGATAATCCCTAAACAGAAGTTTAGTGTTGTAGGTTAAGAGATACACCATTTAAATTAAATGTGTGATAAGGAAAATTTTATTGTATTTGTTGCAATTGTTTAAGTTTGATCTACAAATTTTAACAGGTATTTATGATGTTAAATAACATTTGAGATAAGAAATTCGTAATTGTGGGTCAAACAATAGAACATAACCTTAAACTTTAAATGCGAAGAACGAAATTGTTTTTCACTCTACTGAAGTATTTTTATACAATTTATTTTGTAAATTATCGGTGAACAGAAAAATGAAAGGGATATGTTATGTCAACTCTTGAAAAACTATTAAGTTATCTTTCTCAAGATGATCATGCATTGTTAACACATGAATGCAAGACTATTCCTAAAAATCTTTTAACGTTACCGGGACCAGATTTTTTAGATCGGACTTTCGTTTATTCGGATCGTTCACCACAAGTTTTAAGAAGTTTACAGTGGATCCACAATACTGGCCGATTGGCAGGTACAGGTTACCTATCAATTTTACCTGTTGATCAAGGGATTGAACATTCAGCAGGTGCATCTTTTGCACCCAATCCGATTTATTTTGATGGTGAGAACATCGTAAAATTAGCCATTGAAGGCGGTTGTAATGCAGTTGCATCCACTTTCGGAGTTTTAGGAAGTGTAGCGAGAAAATACGCGCATAAAATCCCGTTCATCGTGAAAATAAATCATAATGAATTACTTACCTATCCAAATAAATTCGATCAAGTACTGTTTGGTCAAGTAGAAACTGCTTGGAATATGGGGGCTTGTGCGATTGGAGCTACGATTTATTTTGGTTCACCAGAATCAACACGTCAAATTACCGAAATAGCGATGGCGTTTCATCGAGCCCATGAATTGGGAATGGCCACTGTTTTATGGTGTTATCTCCGCAATAATGCATTCAAAGTGGAAGGGAAAGATTACCATGTTTCTGCAGATTTAACAGGTCAAGCCAATCATTTAGGTGTGACTATAGAAGCAGATATTGTGAAACAAAAGTTACCAGAAAACAATGGCGGATATCAAGCTTTAAATATGGGTTCATCGGGTTACGGTAAGTTTGATAAAAGAATTTATACCGAATTATCAACTGATCATCCAATTGACCTGACTCGGTATCAAGTTGCCAACAACTATATGGGTCGCATCGGACTTATCAATTCTGGCGGTCCGAGTGGAAAAAATGATTACGGTGAAGCAATACGAACTGCTATAATCAATAAACGTGCAGGAGGAATGGGACTCATCTCTGGTAGAAAAGCGTTTCAAAAGCCAATCAACGAAGGAATACAATTGTTACATTTGATTCAAGATGTTTATTTAGAAAAAGAAATCACCATTGCATGAAACTATGGAAATGATGCGAATAAACTTGAACATCAAGCAATTGATTTACATCGTCCTAACATTAGGAATATTTTCTACAATGAAAGGTTGTGTAGAATCAAAAATAGAGTATTTCCCAGATACGGGTCCATCTCTACGCATCATTCACATCACACCTAATGCAATCACATTAATTCCCGGCCAAACGGATACTTTACATACTACTTTATTAGCGTCTGACTCAACTGTGCTTCAATCTCTTCCTTTAGAATGGATAAGTGGCAATCCAACTATTGCACAAGTGGATTCACTAGGCATCATTCGAGCAGTTAATCGTGGAAGAACTTATATTCATGCAAGATATCAAGGTATAATATCCAATACCGTAGGAATAACTGTCACTTATCCACCACGTTCTTTTGATTTACGACCCGATTCCTCGTTTGTTCTATCTTCTGGTTCGGTTCAATTAGAATGGATTGTA
Source organism: bacterium (assembly GCA_026417415.1). Lineage (GTDB taxonomy): Bacteria > Electryoneota > JAOADG01 > JAOADG01 > JAOADG01 > JAOADG01. The sequence goes on along the minus strand of JAOADG010000001.1, from coordinate 68,924 downwards.
TTGGATTCTTTAGGAAATAATCTTGATATAGAACCCTACTTATTTAGTTCAGATACATCCATTGCAATGTTAGACCCAACAGGCAGAGTAACGGGCAGAAATGAAGGCATTGCTAAGATCTATGGAACGATTTTTCAGTTAATTGATTCCGTTTTAGTTTATGTTTCATCACGATATGATTCTGTTCGAATTACGCCTACTGAGTTAGCCATTCAATTGGGTACAACCGCTCAATTAACCTGTTTAGGATGGTTAAACAACCGTATCATTTACCCAACAGTCGTAGAATGGCGAAGTTCGCATTCCTCTATTGCTTCAGTAAATTCACAAGGTTTGGTTTTCGGTGATTCAATCGGTTATGCTTACATCACTGCGGCTACGGGTAACTCAGTTTCTTTACCAATTCGGATAACAGTAGAACCTACTCCACCAGAAAATGAATTTCTTGTTGTCGCCACAGAAGATAGTTTATGGGAAATTGGTACTGAAACACGTAGTAAAAGATTTCATTATAGATTTTCAAATTATGTACAAGAAGTACGAAAACACCCAACTGAAAAAAAAGTTGCAGTTTTAACCGATAACCATCAATTGTTTTATTATGACCTAATGACTCAGAACATCTTCGGTCCTATCTCTGCTACTTACAGCGAGGACACGCCGTTGGCATTTTCCAGCAACGGTGAATTTTTATGGTTTTTAGGTTCTGATTTACAACCTAAATCCATTCAACTATCCACAATGAACATTGTTTCAATGAATGTACCGAATGGTTTTATAAATTTTCGTTGGTCAAAGTTGCCACTTATTGAAAACAATCATTGGATTTATATCGGACAAATGAACAATCGTGAGTACTATCTAGTTAATAATTTTCAAGGAAACTGGGTAGATACTTCTTTGTGCAATATAAATGTTTTAGGTCCTATTTACGACGTACAGAATAACAGTGCATTTGATGTTCACCAAAATCAGATCCTACGTTGTTCACTAATTTCAAATGAAATCACTACACAATTTGTTGATACTTTAAGTGTACGATTAAGAAGATGGTTATCCATTAGTAGAAATCATTCAAGCGTGTTGGTATTAGGTGAACTTAATCATTATTATCAATTGGATATTCCAATTTTTTCATCACCAGTTCTTGAACACCCCGCATTACAAAATTATACTCATTTGACATTTTATCCTTCGCCTTTTGAAGCATATGGAGCATTTGGTACTCAAGTGTTTCGATTAACTTCAAGATACCCTATCGCATTTTCTTGGTTAACTTTCTTTAATTCAATTTCAGCAATGGATAGATAATTGACTCAATTTTTAGATATTCGCTTTGATCCATTTCCTATCCTAAATACTCAACGTCTTCTACTTAGAAAAATCACAACTTACGATGCAAACGACATTTTCGAGTATGCTAAACTGGATCGAGTCACCAAATTTCTTTTATGGAACTCACATTCTACTATTGTAGAGACAAACCAGTTTATTGAACGCATTTTACAAACTTACGATGGAATAACACCACCCATATGGGGCATTGAGTTACTTGAACAAGAGAAGATCATCGGTACGATTGGAATGCACCGTTTTAGACCGGAACACAGACGTATTGAATTGGGTTTTGCTTTACATCCAGATTTTTGGAATCGTGGAATAATGACAGAAGCGGTTAATGCTGTACTTCAATATGGATTTGAAACTTTGCGCTTACATAGAATTGAGGCTGGAGTTTTTGAAGGCAATGTTGCATCAGAAAGAGTACTTCAAAAAGTAGGAATGAAATTAGAAGGAATTTTTAGAGAAGCTTTTTTTGTAAAAAACGAAATACGAACATTAAAATTTTATGCAATTTTAGAACAAGAATATTATGAAAAAAAATAGGACTCTCAATGAGTCCTATTTTTTTCAAACACGTTGTAATTATTCACCAAATTTTGCTAAAATTTCTTTCTTTTTTAGACCTAATACACCTAATCGTTCTCCAACTTTTTTAAATGCATCAAGTGCGAAATCCAAATGTTCTTTTTCGTGTGCAGCAGAAATTTGTGTTCTAATGCGTGCTTGTCCCATCGGAACTACAGGGAAAAAGAAACCAACCGCATAAACACCTTCATCATAAAGTTCTTTACTAAATTGCTGTGCTAATTTAGCATTGTACAGCATCACAGGAACGATTGGAGTGTTCCCTTCTTTTAGATCAAACCCTGCATCAGTAAGTCCTTTTCTCCAATATGCAGTGAGTCGCTCCAGTTTATCTCGCCTCTCTGTAGTTTGAGATAAAATGTCAAGAACACGAATGGATGCAACTGCTACTGGTGGGGGCACAGCATTGGAAAATAAATAAGGTCTTCCTCGTTGCTTCATCAGATCAGCAATCTCTTTTTTTCCAGCAACACACCCACCGTTTGCACCTCCTAATGCTTTACCAAAGGTAGTTGTGATAATGTCCACTTTATCCATGACACCAAAATATTCGTGTGTTCCACGCCCAGTTTTTCCAATAAAACCTGTTGCATGTGAATCATCTACCGCAACCATAGCATCATACTTTTCTGCTAATTCACAAATTTTATCCAACGGTGCCATATCACCATCCATTGAAAACACACCATCTACCACAATCAATCGCAATCGATGATTCTGAGTTTCTTGTAACTTTTCTTCAAGATGTTCCATATTTGAATGCTTGAAATTGAAATTTTGTGCTTTCGATAATCGTATCCCATCAATAATGGAAGCATGTACTAAACGATCTGCAATAATTGCATCTTCTTCGGTCAATAAAACCTCAAATAAAGCAGCATTCGCATCTAAACAACTTGAAAATACACAAGCATCTTCCATTCCAAGAAACTCTGCAATTTTAAGTTCGAGTTGCCGATGTACATCCTGTGTTCCACAAATAAATCGCACAGAAGACATGCCATACCCGCGATCATCTAAAGCATTATGTGCAGCATGAACTATCTCTGGATGGCTAGATAGCCCAAGATAATTGTTCGCACACATATTGATAACTTTTTTTTCTGGTGCATTTTCTGGAAAACGTACGATGATCTCAGGACCTTGAGGACTGCAAATTAAACGCTCTTGTTTATATAACCCATCCTCTTTAATTTTTTGTATCATTTCTGAAAATACTCTTTTTCCTGCAATATAGGACATATTGACTCCTTTCCGTTACAACGGAAATTGATTATGGTAAATCAGGTCGAAATTCTTTTAATAGTTTATAAATGTTGTTTACCGTATCAAAGGCCTGCGGGGTAGCTTTTGCATCAGGAATTTGAATGTTGTATTTCTTCTCAAGGAATACTTTTAAACTTACCATTGAAAAAGAATCAACTATTCCTCCTGAAATCAACGGTGTATCATAAGTAACTTCTTGATCATCATCCTCTTCTAAATACTCTCTCTTTACATAATCGAGAATTAACTTCTTGTGTTCATCCATAATGTTTTTCCTTTCGTTTAATCGTTTTCTAAAGTAGAAAGATCACCAATTGGTTCATTAAACTCTTTTGCTCTTAATACTCTTCTTAAAATTTTTCCACTTCTAGTTTTTGGTAAAGAAGTAACAAATTCAATTTCTTGTGGCATAGCTAAAGGAGATAGTTTTTTACGAACGAAATTCATAATTTCTAACTTCAAATCTTCCGAAGGTTCATATCCGGGTTTTAATGCAATACACGCTTTTACAACTTCCATATTCACTGGATCAGGCTTTGCAAATGCTGCGGATTCTGCAACTGCGGGATGTTCTAACAATGCAGATTCAATCTCGAACGGACCTACCAAATGACCACCTGTGTTTATCACATCATCATCTCTTCCCACAAACCAGAAATATCCATCGCTATCAATGCTTGCTCTGTCACCACATATGTACCATCCATTTTTAAACTTTTTCTGAAACCCTTCTTCATTGTTCCAATATGTTCGGATTTGGGATGGCCAGCCCGGTTTTAATGCGATTAATCCAACTTTTCCGGGAGTTGTAATGGGCTCATAGGTTTGTAAATCTAAAACTGTCGCGGTAATACCGGGAAATGGTTTACCCATAGAGCCCGGTTTAATTGGCATTCCGGGAAAGTTTGTAATCACGATAGCACCAGTTTCAGTTTGCCAATAGGTATCGTGAAACTCCAATCCAAACGCTTGTTTTGACCAAATGACCGCTTCAGCATTTAACGGTTCACCAACACTACACAAATGTCTCAACGAAGACAAATCATGTTGCTTCACTAGGTCTGTACCATCGCGCATCAATAATCTGATTGCAGTAGGTGCAGAATACCAAACAGTAATTCGGTATTTTTGTATAAATTCATACCATTTTTGTGAATTGAAACCTGAGTCAAGTACAGCTTGAGTTACACCATTGGACCAAGGACCAATGATACCATAAGAAGTACCCGTAACCCAACCCGGATCAGCATTACACCAATAGATATCATTTTCTTGTAAATCAAGTACGTATTTTGCAGTAATGTATTGTGCTATTATTGAATAATGCACGTGTTGCGCACCTTTTGGTTGTCCAGTAGTACCACTTGTATAATGTAGAACTGAGGGTGATTCAGCATAGGTTGGATAGCACTCAAAATTTTCATTTTTTGGAAGTTTTTCCATTTCTAAAAGTACTTCTTTGTCTTTTAATGAAGTTTCGTCTGAGTCGATTACGAATATTTTTCTTAAATGTGGCAAATCATGAATTATTTTTCTGACTTTTGATAAATGTTTTTTCTGAGTAATGATTGCAGAAGTTTGAGCATTTTCTAATCTTGTAAAAAGTGATTCTGGGCCAAATGCAGAAAACAATGGTTGCACAATAGCACCAATCTTGAGAACACCAAGGAATCCAATGTATAATTCAGGCACACGATCCATAAACAAACAAACTCGTTCTTCTGGTTGAATGCCTTGTTGTTGTAAAAATGTACCAATAGAATTTGAAAATAAACGAATATCGTTAAATGTGAAGGTTTTGGTTTTACCGTTATAATCTTCCCACATCAAAGCAATTTTATTTGCTTTTCCTTTAAGACAATTTCGATCAGAACAGTACCAACCGATATTGATTGGATTTCCTTTTTGATAGTCTAACTCTTTTTCAGCAATACTCCAATCGAAATTTTTCACAAGATCTTCGTAAGAAGTGATGTTTCTCATAAAACTCCTTTCAAAAAGTATCTTAATTCACATATTGAATTTATTCCTAACACAAGTGGAGATCTTCGCTCAATGGAGAATCACGTGGACTTGTTTTGAAAAATACGAAACGATTTAGTACGTTCCAAATTCACAGTTGTCTAATGTATTAGGTGAATTATGGTATCAGAACAAATTCAAAAATTACTTCAAAATGAACTACTTGGTTTATTTGAGAAGGGTCTATATAAAAGTGAAAGAGTTCTCTCTACCCCGCAAGGAAATACCATTCAAGTCAATGGGAAAACATTACTTAATTTTTGTGCGAATAACTATTTGGGCTTAGCCAATCATCCTAAAATTATTGAAGCAGCAAAACTTGCTTTGGAACGATGGGGCTTCGGTTTATCTAGTGTACGTTTTATTTGCGGTACTTTAGAAATCCATAAAGAACTTGAACAAGTAATTGCCAACTTTTTTCAGACCGAAGATACGATCCTTTATGCTGCTTGTTTTGATGCGAACGGTGGTGTTTTTGAACCTTTATTTAATGAAGATGATTGCATTTTCTCAGATGAATTAAATCATGCAAGCATTATTGATGGAATTCGTTTGAGTAAAGCAAAAAGATTTCGGTATCGTCATGCAGAAATGAACCATCTTGAGGAATTATTGAAACAAAACCATTCCGCTAAAAAGAAAATAATTGTAACGGATGGTGTATTTTCAATGGATGGCGATATAGCCCCGCTCCAAGAAATTTGTGCCTTAGCGGAAAAATACGAAGCGTTAGTAATGGTAGATGATTGCCATGGCAGTGGTGTTATTGGTCCAACAGGACGTGGATCATGTGAAGAAACTGGTGTTTTGCAAAAGGTAGATATTATCACTTCAACTTTAGGGAAAGCTTTGGGTGGAGCAAATGGTGGATTTACAACAGGTAAAAAAGAAATTATTGAATGGTTAAGACAAAAATCACGACCCTACCTGTTCTCAAATTCACTTCCACCTGTAATTGTAGCAGCTAGCATTGAAGCGTTTCAATTAGTCAAAACAATGCCTGAACTTCGCACCCGACTAAAAGAAAATACAGAGTTATTCCGAAAGAAAATGAAAGAAGCAGGATTTGATGTACGTGGCACAACTCCAATTGTACCAGTATTGTTAAAAGATGCTCAACTTGCACAAGCAATGTCTAATGAACTATTTGAAAAAGGAATCTATGTGATTGGTTTCTTTTATCCGGTTGTCGCAAAAGGGCAAGAAAGAATAAGGGTTCAAATTTCTGCAATTCATACAACAGAAGATATTTTATTCGCTGTAGATGCATTTACACAGATTGGTAAAAAGTTAGGAATTATACATTAACGAAAAATCTTGGGCTCTTTTACAGGATCGTTTTTTACTACGAAATATTGTACTTTTTCTTCTTCCATTCCTACAGCAGTTAATGTAAACGAATCAGAGGTTCTGTCGGATATCGTATATGAACCGTTTTGATTCGTCCACGTCAAATCGTTATTGGATAATGTTTCCGGTAATTTTCCGAGTTCCCTAAAGGTTAATTTTGAATAGCCATACTGCATTGCTATTTGCGTGTCTAATCCACCATACCATTCTTGTGCTTGTTGTATGATTTCTTGGCAATCTTTTTTTAACAATTGAGTTTCTTTTTTACTTGTTTTACAACTATAAAACGATACTCCTATAAGGAATGCCAAAAAGAGAAAAAGAAAATTTTTATTCACCATTCTGATTCTCCTTGAATTCTACTTTTTTCAGTTCATTCTCAATAAAATTCTCAATCCTCTTTCCAAACCAATGGTAACGCCATCCTTTCATCATTCGTAACGAATTTTCTTGATCAAATGTACCTTGCACTTTCCATTTGACATAGTGATTGATTTCAGAACGAGTAACTAACAAAGGTAGTGATATTTGATGTGTTTCTGCGAAAGTTTTCGCAAATTGATAAATTTTTTCTGAAATAGTTTGTACACGTTCATTTCTGGTAACAAAGTTTTTCTCAGTCGCTTGTTCTAAGCTTGGAATCCAATTTTTTATACTTTCTTCAATCATTATTTTCAAATCCGTTGGAATTTCGAGTACGTACAAGTAATGAAGAGATGCTTCCAACGATTTCTCATACAAAAGAGTTAATCGTATTAGATTTAAATCAGATAAATAAATACTGCGTGGTATGTTTCTTTCTAATGAGTATATCTCCCGAGTTTCTGCAATACTCTTTAAAAGCGAATGCAAATATGGTTTTAAGTATTTTCTTCCAATAATTTTTGCACTGATATCATACTTTTGATCCCGCATTATTTGTAAATTGCTTGATTCTTCATAAAACCATTCCAATCTACCTTTTTCTTTCAATTGCTGGGTCAATTGGTTACACATATGGATTAAATAATAAACATCTGTTATCGCGTACTGAATTTGATTTTCAGTTAGAGGTCTTTTTCTCCAATCTGAATATTGGTGTTCTTTTGAGAGTTCAATGTTAAGAAGTAGTTTGAGTAACCTTTTCAGCGATATTTGATCACCATACCCTAAAAAAGATGCAGCAAGTTGAGTATCAAAAACATTTACTATTTTTGTATGAGTAAAATTTTCTAAAACTGCTAAATCATGTTTTGGTGAGTGAATGATTTTTTGAATTTTAGGGTCAACTATTTTTTCAAACAATGGCGCTAAATCCATTTGCGAAAGTACATCAATTAATAAAACAGTGTCCGCAAATTCAGAATGAATTTGGATTAAACAAAGTTTTGGTAAATAGTAAGATTCACCAATAAATTCCGTGTCAATTGCAATCCTATTCACATTAATTAAATAGGAATGTATCACTTCATTCAGCTGTTGTTGGTTACAGATCCACAAGTATGGTATCATTCTCTTATTCTTTTTCTCAGTTGATAAATCCATTTAGAATACTTATACTATCTATAGTTTTATGAATTAATTTATGAAATCATTATCTCTATCCCTATTCATCATTGGAGTAATTTTTTGTACATTCCAAATTAGCTTTGGAAATTCAATCTCTACAAAGGTACAGATTGATTCCTTAAAAATAGCAGTGAATAACCAACAAAGTTTACCTTCCAAAGTACATTTATCAAAACCTGAAATACAACCACTTTTTAAAACAGAGCGACTGAATGTTTTCATCTTTTTGATAATCATTTCGGCGCTTGTTTTAACGTTTTTGTTTTTAGCAAAACGTAATCACTCCTTAACACTAAGAAAAATTGCTGGCCTTGATGCAATTGATGAAGCAGTGGGACGTGCAGCAGAAATGGGTCGTCCAGTTCTATTTGTACCCGGAAGTATGGATGTTGATCGTATTCAAACATTAGCAGGGATTGCTATTCTTTCTAAAGTTGGATATGAATGTGCGACATACGAAGTTGATTTAGATGTCATGACACGTTTTCCTTTATTGATGAGTACTTCACAAGAAATTCTTCGTCAAAGTTATTTGACAGCTGGACGACCCGATTTATTCTCCCCTGATCGAGTTCAATACATCACAGATAACCAATTTGCTTTTGCTGCAGCAATCACCGGGCATATGGTTCGTGTAAAAACTGCTGCACATTTTTTTATAGGTGAATTTTATGCAGAATCATTAGTAATTTCTGAAGCAGGCAATACTACTGGTGCTATACAAATAGCAGGTACTGCGAATTCACACCAACTTCCTTTTTTTCTTGCATCTTGTGATTATACCCTAATCGGTGAAGAACTATTCGCTGCTAGTGCTTATTTATCTAGAGAACCCATTTTATTAGGTACTATATTAGGTCAAGATTGGTCAAAGGCGCTGTTTGGACTTCTTATCGTTTTAGGAACTCTTGCAGCGTGGTTTGGTTGGACTGATTTTATCCACTGGTTTCAAACGGAATAACATGCTACGTTTTACAGCGATTATCATTTGTGGAATTGCTGGTTTAATCATTTTGGTTGAATTCTTTTTCCGTATTCCTCTTTTTACGAAACTTCAAAATGGAATGATGGATTGGGTAATCATTCTATTAAGTTTTAGTTATTTAATGGGAGGAATTAGCATTTTTTTATCACACCTTCAACGCATTCAACGTAAATATGATGGATGGTATTATAGCTTGGTATTAGTTGTTTGTTTATTACTTATGGTTACACTAGGTATTTTTGTAGATTACGGACCGAATGGTGCTTTTCAATGGTTGTTTAAAAATGTTCAAAATCCGATGCAATCAACAATGTTTGCATTACTTGCATTTTATGTTTCATCAGCAAGTTATCGTGCCTTTCGTGTTCGCAATCTTCACGCCACATTGCTGTTTGTTGCAGCAGTATTGGTAATGATTGGAAAGGTGCCTATTGGTGAAATTTTGTGGTCTAAATTTCCAGAAATTTCACAATGGATCCTAAGCGTTCCTTCTTTAGCAGCACAGCGTGCATTGACGATTGGTGCTGCATTAGGTCTTATCGCAACAGGTCTTAAAACACTTTTAGGGATTGAGCGATCTTGGTTAGGAAAGTAAAACCAATTTGGGAAGCATTAGGAAAACTTGATCGCCGTTGGGTGTATTTATTTGTATCATTATCCATACTTTTTCCTTTATTGTTTCCTCTCAATTTACCACTTACCGTAACAAAACATGTAAAAGCAGTTTATGATCGTATAGAAAACCTCCCAGATACTTCAGCCGTTTTAATCGCTTTTGATTTTGATCCGTCCTCTATTCCAGAATGTTTACCGATGGCTATTTCATTATGTCATCATGTAATGAAGTCAGGTAAAGTACTAATTGTTTACACCAATTTTCCCGAAACTGGTCCAATCGCAGAACGTGTATTAGAACCATTGGCAGCAAAATTTCAACGAGAATATGGCAAACATTACGTCAATCTCGGCTTTAAACCTGGAAATGATGTTTTATTAATGGCTTTAGGAAGTTCATGGACAACATCCTTTCCTAAAGATTTTCGTGGGAATTCGACTCAAGAAATGGAAATTTTTTCAAGGTTTCCAAGTTATCGTCACTTATCATTTATGGTGGATGTAGCCCATGGAGCAACAGTAGATTTTTACATAACAATAGGTCTAGCACAATTTGGTGTACCGTTAGCCGCAGGTGTTACTGCAGTAAGTATTCCACAATATGAAGCATTTGTCCAAACAGGACAATTGGTTGGACTTTTAGGTGGATTGAAAGGTGCTGCAGAATATGAAAAACTTGTTGGTACCAAAGGTAAAGCCACTCGTGGAATGGATGCACAATCTGTGGCTCATTTAGTAATTATCTTTTTCATTTTTTTAGGGAATGTATCCGTTGTTCGAAATATAATTCTTAAAAACATTTCAGCGATGCGAATTAAAAAATGATCGGTACTTGGGTTGCAGCATTTTTTACACTTGCGATTTTTAGTTTTCTATATCGAGATAATCCGATTTACCGTCTTGCAGAACATATCTTTATTGGAATTTCTACAGGGTATTATATTGCTGTACAATGGCACAGTGTTGTAAAACCGAATGTAGTTGATAAAGTTCTTTTGGGTGATTATCTACCTCTAATACCAGGTGTATTAGGCCTCCTTTTATTGCTACGTCTTATTCCAAAATATCAATGGATCGCACGATACCCTATCGCAATTTATATCGGCGTTGGTGCAGCATTAAATATGATTCAGTACACACAAGGTTTTTTAATCGCACAAATTCAGGGTACAATGCTATCACCGACTTCAATAAACAACTTGCTGATTATTCTGGGAACTTTAACTTCTTTAACTTATTTCTTTTTTGCTTTAGAGCATAAACATTTATCAAAAGTTTCAAAAATCGGGATAGGTTTTTTAATGCTAAGCTTTGGTGCAGCATATGGTACTACAGTGATGGGTAGATTATCGCTGTTGATTTCAAGATTTGATTTTCTTTTATTTGAATGGTTAGGAGGAATGTTTTAGTCAATTTTGATTTTATGCCATGATACTGTAACCACCATCTACGACTATAGTTTGTCCATAGATCATTTTAGCCATTGGAGAACACAAAAATAATGCTACATCTGCTACGTCGTCTGGTGTCACCAATCGCCCTGCAGGTGTTTTTATTCTGGAACTTTCTAATAGCTCATCTTTGTGTGGAAAATGACTCAAAGCATCCGTCTCTACGATACCTGCAGAAATTACGTTTACATTAATGTTTTTAGGAGCAAGTTCTACTGCCAGATGTCTTGCCAATGATTCTAATGCAGCTTTTGAAGAGCCAACTGCTGCATACTGCGGAATTGCACGAACAGCGCCTAAACTACTGACAGCAATTATTTTTCCACCATTTTTCATCAAAGGAACTGCGTGCTGAACCAATGGTAAAAAAGCACCTGCATTAATATCTAAAGTCCACGACCAATGTCTTCGAGTAAGTTCTAATGCAGGTTTGATAACCCCTGAAGCAGCATTAGAGATAAGAATATCCAATTTTCCATATTCCTTTTGAATGCATTCATACATTGCTGGGATTTTTTCAACTTCAGCTACATTCCCTTTCAAAAGCAAACATCGTGAACCCGTGTCTTCAATAATTTTAGCGGTTTCTTCAGCAGCGGCTCGATTCCTTAAGTAATTCATCGCAATGTCTGCACCAGCTTGTGCAAGACGAATTGCGATAGCACGCCCTATTCCTCTTGATCCACCAGTGATAAACGCAATTTGTTTAGTTATATCCATTAATACCCCCCTATTCTTGTACTAAAATCCATTGATTGCCATCTGGATCGTAAAATGTTAGAATATCTTGCGAAGTAATGAAATGACTATCTGTTTTTACTGACACACCTCTTTCAATTAATTCTTGATACACTGAGTGAATGTCTTCTACAATGACACTTATTTTTGACTTTTGCATATTCGTAGTTTCAACTTCTTCAATCACAAGAGTAGTATCACCAATTGAAAACCCAATAAATTCGTCTTCTAAATGTATTTCTGGCAATCCTACTTGATAAGCATAGAAAGATCTCGCTTTTTCAAAATTGGATACTTGAATAAAAATTGTGTCTATGCTTTCAAACATTGATTTTACTTTGCGGGAGCGTCTGGGAATCGAACCCAGCTGAGAAGTTTCCTCCTCACAAGCGGCTTTGAAGGCCGTGGCGACCACCAGGCACGCAGCCGCTCCCTAATTTTTGGATTTTAAATATTGAACGAATTTTTCTTTAATTCCTTGAAAACTACCATTACTGAAAAATACGACGATGTCGTCTTTACAAACAGTTTCTAACATTTCATTCAGCATTTGATCACTATTCTCTACCGCAGTGGCCTCTACATTAATGCATTTTAAATCATGAACCAATTGTTCCCTATCAAGTCGCTCCTGAATGGGTATTTTTTCCAACCGATGAAGTTGATTAATCCAAACTCGATCAGCAAGAGCAAAAGTTTTTACCCATTCTTTTTGAAAAAATTTTCTAACAGAAGTGTTGCTTCTTGGATCAAATGCTACAAGTATTCTCCGATTTGGATATTTTTGTTTTATTCCTTCTAAAGTTTTCATTATAGCCGTCGGATGATGTCCAAAATCATCAATCACAATCATATCGTTTTGATATATTACATCCATTCTTCTGATAACACCACGGAATGTTTGAAATGATTGTATCACTAAATCCATATCAAGACCAATCCCGAACGCAGTTGTAGCCACAGCTAACATATTGCATAAATTGTGTTTTCCAGTTAAAGATAATTGATAAGAATACATTCTACCATCAGGAAATACTATTTTGCTTTCAGTAGAATTATCTTTGAACAAATGGACATCACCATTTTCTAAACCAAATGAAATCTTCTTGCATCTTGCAAATTGAGCAACTTTACTCACACGCTCGTCTTCTTCAAAATAGATCAATAAACCATTTTCTGGAATCGTTAAAATTAATCTATAGAAACTTCGTTCAATTTCATCTATGTTTTGAAAGATATCAGAATGATCAAATTCTATGTTCAATAGAATTACAATTTTAGGTACGTAATGTAAAAATTTGGAACGTTTATCAAAATAAGCTGTATCATATTCGTCACCTTCAATAACAAAAATTGGATCGAGGCCTAAGTAAGCGTTCTTTTGAAAATCTTTAGGAATTCCTCCAATTAAATATCCAACATTCCGATGACAATGTTTCATGGTATAGGTCATTAACGATGTTGTAGTTGTTTTTCCATGTGTACCAGTAACTACAATAGGTTCACGTCGCATTAAAATCAAAAACCTTATGATTTCTGGCATAGAAAAAATCGGTAAACGTAAATTCAATGCTGTCTCTAATTCAACATTTCCGCGTGAAATTGCATTCCCAACGATTACAACTACTTTATCGTTCTTAGGTAAATTATGAATCGAAAAGGGCATCATACATGGAATTTCATTTTCTTCCAATAGTGTTGACATAGGTGGATATATATCACTATCTGATCCTTGTACTTGATAACCCAACTCTTTTAACAACAACGCTACACCTGCCATTGCAGTGCCAGCAATTCCAATCAGATGAAAACATGTATCTTTGTTGAACATTGCTTTAGACAATTTGTAGATTGGTACAATTTTTATGAGTTGCGTTAGGTAATCTTAAGCAAGCAGTTTCAAAATATTCTTCATCTATTTCGATACCAATAAATTGATGCCCTAATTTAATAGCAGCAACTCCTGTTGAACCTGATCCCATGAAAGGATCAAGAATAGTAGCAGGAGGAACTGGTTCACTACTAAACTCACGTGGAATAGTAGATTTTGAGATAAGTACTTTGAGTAGATCAATTGGTTTTTCAGTCGGATGAACTAACTTTGAAGAAGATATCTTAGGAATTTCAATGACATTGGAAATACGTGGAGCGATTAAATTTTTTCTACCTTTTACTGCAAAAATAATCCATTCATCTTGAGGTGCATAATCCCCTCTTAAATCACCACTCCCATGATTGTCTTTTACCCACACCAGCGTTCTTTTCATATGAAAGCCGACAGATTGTAAAGCAACAAAAAAGTAGGGATAGGTATCCCATCGACAAAAACAATAAAAATGAGAATTTGGTTTTAATACACGATAGGAGGTTTTACAAAAATCCTCTATCCAATCACGGTTATCATCAAGTTGAATATGATTGAATTTAGGTAATACAGTTCTTCGGTTAGAACGATAACCAATTGCATAAGGGGGATCCGTAACGATTAAATCAACTGATTCATCGGGGAACAAAGAATAATCATTTAACAGTATACGATTATCCCCTGCATATAGGATGCTTTTTTGTATTCCTTCTTGTTGTAAAGAAAGGTTTACATCTTCAGGTATTAAAGGTGTTCTAGCCAATTTTGAATTACCTTGTTAGCTGGAAAAGTGTTACTCACAAAAACATTCATGGTTAGATATTCATAGGAAAGTTCCAGTGCAATCTTTTCTTTTGTATAGGTCTTCGGAATTGAAATGTACTCACCTTTGCCTTCATCTTTTAACCAAACTGCTCCACCACTACCAAGTAGGAAGATGATTGCTTGATGCGGATTAGCATTAAGAAGTTTTCCCGCAGAAAATGCTTCCGGAATAAATCCAAGTTTATCTTTGATCATTTTAGCAGTAAGAATCCGAATTCCTAATACCGCATTACCGCAAAAGCCTATTTCAAATGTAACTAACTTATTGTTCGTTGTTTGATAGGAACAATCTGTTACTATACAAGTATGACTTTCAGTTAAAGAATAAGAAATTTGATTCTCTTTTGTCAATAGAAACTGGGTTGGTTTTAATTCACCTGGAGTGATGAATTGAACGATTTGTGGGAAACTTCCGATTTTTACTCGAATTATCTCATCATTGGGTAAATGATTACAATCTTGAAAAGCTAATAGAAGAGGTGCTTCGGTATCAAGTTTGGTCTCAATCACATCATTTATTTCTGACGGTTTAGGAAAATGGTTCAAAAACCATTTCCAAATGAGATATTCACTTGCTATGATTGAACGCTTCATTCTATTTCACGTCCCGAAGATGTAAGAAATGTAAACGATTTTGTAAAATTTTGATTCATTAGTTTCCAACCTAACTCTTTTGCTTCTTGTTTGGTTTGGCAATTTCCTACGTGAATGTACACCTTTCGATCAAAAGTTAAATAGATTCTTGCATCAGCAAACCCCGCTTGCTTTAAACGTTCCACTTTTTTCATTGCTGATGATAACGATTCTTGTTCGCCTATGTCCACTACAATTCTTTGCCCCGGTATTCCTTTAGGAACATTTTTAGTTGCTTCAGGTATTGTTTCTACAACCAAAGGTTTGATTTCCTTTTGCTTACCAAGTTCAATGACGGATATCGTGGTTAAAACAATGATACCAATTAAAATCACAACAATACTACTAATCGTAATTAAACCTAAGTTTTCACGTAGCCAATCAATGATAAGAGAAAGGTAATATAAAATTGGTAAGCGTATTGTAACTTTTTTCTTTTTTAATCCGATTATACTTTGTTGAAAGGTATTGATGAATGCTGATCCAAACTGGATTAAATTTTTGAAAAATGTGGAACCATAATAAAATACAGAAATAGTTCGTTTAGGCAATTCACGAAATAGATTAACTATGAAGTTTATAAATTCCCGTAGGTTGAATAAGGACTTAAAAAATTTAAGGAAGGCAATAATTAAAACTCCAATTATCTTTTCTGTAATTTTATAAAACTGGATTTTCTTTCGCGTTTCAATAAATGTATGTTCTGGTAAATGAGGAATTTCTGGATGATAGTGGACAGATTCATCTTTCACTTGAACTTCGGAAGATAATTCTAAATTTTCTGTAGGTTGTAATTGTTGCATTTGATCAGAAGTTATAGAAGGTAATTCTACGATATCTTGTACATTCGTTGAAGGAACACTGTCTTCAACGGAAATGGTTGAACTTTTTTCCAATTCGTTTTCATCATCTTTAGTAAGCTGTAAATTGGTTGAAGAGGTTTTTTCAACAATCGGTAATGGCGGTAAAATTTCTTCAATTGGAATTTTTTTCGTTTCTTCTTTTGTTATTTGTTTAGGTTGTTCTTCCTTCATTTGCGCCATTTTCATTCGGTACGAAATTAGAGCTCTATTGTAAATTTCTTGACGAACTTTTTCGCTTCTCAATGGATCTTCAACTGTTTCAGAGGTAGTAGTTTCTAATTGGATTTGGGAAGGTATGAACGGTTTTGCCTGTTCTTGAAATGATTCTGTACTAGTTTCTATGTTTAATGGTATTTCTAATTGCTCAATAATTACTTCATCCGATACGGCTGGTTCAATGATAGGTATTGGTGGAGTTTCTCTTGCTTGTCTTTCAATATCCAATACTAAACGCCAGTGAACAGAATGGTTTGTAGTGTTCTGGATTAAATACTCGGCGGATTGTTTCCAATATTTCCAAAATTTTTCTTTTACATTCTCCGACCAGAAGTTTGACTCAGATATTTCCCACAACCATTTAAGGAAAAATGTTCCACTTCTTAATCTTCTTAATTTTGTTTGTTGGATCAACCAGCCAAACGTGACATTTGCTATCCATTCAAAGGATAATGCAAAACCAAGACAGAATAGAATTATGAAATAGGAAAACTTTGTAAATGCTAATTGAGTCGGCAAACAGAAAATGCTAAGAACAAAACCGATTACCCAACCAATTAAAAACTTGATTACTTTTCTTTCAATGTGTACTAATGAAACCATTTCAGTTTTTTGTCTTTAATGAATCTATAGGCACAAGTATTGATAATGAGTCGGTATCATTTTCAGAAGGAGGAATTTTAATCGTTTGAAATCCGCTTAATTCATTAAATGAAGAAGGTTTTTTGTCTTTGTATAATTCTTTCATAATATCCGCAAAAATAGGTCCACAAATTTCACCACCAGTCCATCCTTTCCTATTTCTCCCAATGAGTTGACGGTTGTCATCATATCCAACCCAAACAGCAACAATGTAATCTGGTGAAAAACCAACAAACCACACGTCACGATTATCGTTTGTAGTACCTGTTTTTCCAGCAACAGGACCGTAAAAACCAGCTTTACGAATTGTATATCCTGTGCCTCCATCCACTACTCCACGCATCATATCTCTTAACATATAAGTGACTTGTGGAGACCATACGATTTGTGATTTAGATGATGCTCTATAAATTTCTTGACCATCTTGATCAATAATTTTCAGAATACCATTTACATCTCTTTGTTCACCTAATCTACAAATTGTTCCATAAGCACCAGCAAGTTCTAATGGTGAAACCGCAGTTGCTCCTAAAGAAAGAGAATAAGTTGGTAATAATGTAGATTTGATCCCTGCTCGTTTTGCATTTACTACTACAGATTCAGGTGATGTACTTAGTATTAAAGATACTGCTACTGTATTTAGTGATAACTGTAATGCTTTTTTTAATGGAACTTCTCCATGAAATTTTCCATCATAATTTTGAGGAGTCCAAACAGTATCATCCACAGTAACACTAATTTCCGCGTCAATGACTGGATGATCAGGCAATAATCCATTTTGAAACATCGCTGTATAGTACACAAAGGGCTTAAATGCTGAACCAGGCGGACGATTCGCTGAAGTCGCTCGATTAAACTGACTTTCTTGATAATTTCTTCCACCAACCAATGCTAATATTTCATTGGTTTTAGAAGATAAGATTACAACAGCACCCTGCAATGGAGCATCAGGTGAATACTGAATCTCCTTTGGTTTAATCACCAAAGAATCAAGACGCATCAAATGGTTTCTTAAAACAGTTTGAGCAATAAATTGTGCTTGTAAATCAAGAGTTGTATAAATTCTTAAACCACCAGCATACAATAAATCAGTAGAAATAATGGTTTCAAGACGATCCATAACATAATCTTGAAAATACGCTGCACCGGTTGCAGCAGGATAATTTGGTGTTAATCGAATAGAATCGCTAAGTGCAGTTTGTGCTTCGTTCTCAGAAATGAATTTGGCTGAAACCATCTCATTCAAAATGTAAATCATTCTTTCTTCGGCAGCATCATAATTTCTAAAAGGATTTAATCTTGAAGGTGCATTCGGTAATCCCGCTAATAATGCAGCTTCTGCTAAAGTAAGATCTTTCGCATGCTTGCTAAAATAAGTTTGAGCGGCTGCTTCTACACCATATGCTCCTAAACCAAAGTACACTGAGTTGCAGTAACTTTCTAAAATTTGTTCTTTAGAAAATGAATTTTCAATTTGAAGCGCAAGTAGCATCTCCCGAATTTTTCTGGTTAGAGTTCTTTCAAAACTGAAAAAAAGATTTTTAACCAATTGTTGTGTAATGGTGGATCCTCCTTGAACTCTTTTATTCAAGAATAACATATTAACCGCAGCACGAAGAATTGCTGTTTTATCAATTCCTGCATGGATGAAAAAATTTTTATCTTCTACTGCTAAAATTGCTTTAATAAAATTAGGAGAGATTTCATCTAATCTTACTGGAATTCTTCCGTCTAATGAACTTAATCTTTTCCCATTTCTATCATAAAATTCAGTAGGAGAAAATGCAGTTAGCTGATTTAAATCATTAGGAAGTTGAGGTAAATCCTTTGTAATCAATAATAATAAAATCGTAGAACTTACAACAATGATAGTTAATAAAAGAATGAGAATAAATCGTGCGATTCTATACATTCTCATTTATTCAGAAAAGTAATTTAAAATATGAATCGGTAGAACATAAGATATACATATCAATTGTGGCTGATAAAATTCTATCCATAAAACGGAATAGGTATTGTCAAGTGGTATAATTCCGTATTTTCCAACAGGTCTATGAATTATCATATCTTCTTGAATTACGTTCCATAACAACTGTTTCATTTCGGGTGGTAAATTTTTCCATTTCAATTTCCACCTTTCAGGAGTTATTATTTCAATATTCTCGCTTACCTTTTGAATAGAATCATTTAAAGTTTTATTATGTTCAGCAATTCTTTTCATTACGTTTTCAGAAGTGGTGTACTTTGCAATTACTCGATTGTCTGAAGATAAAAAAGTAAGTGTGATGTTTTTTTTCATAATTGTTGGACGCACGCGTTCAATCACATCATTGGTTACAAGATTTTGCCATTCTGAACTCGGGATCACCTCAGTGGTCAAATAATTGGGTATTTTTTGCCACTGAGCTCCAAACCTTGAAAGTGTGAGAGTAGATGGTCTCCCACGTTGTGCTCGAATTAACCATTGTGCTAAATCACCACGTACACCCACTGATAATTCTGCTACCGAGGATTTTCCTGCAGCTAATTCTTTTTCGACCCCACTAGTCCAAGCTTGTCCAGCAAGTGGTCTATCAAAATTGGTTTTTGCAAGGTAACGACCTATTAATCTTTCAACGAAAGCGAATTGAACAATCGCTATAGCAAACAAAATGAGTAGAAAAATATTTAAACATCCGATTCCTTTTTTCGGATTTTCTCGGTCAACAAATGGATTCATAGAGTTTTGATTGATTCCCAAGGTATTGGATTTGTTTTCAGTTTCATTCCAAGTTTCCATCCTTTGTATGCTTGCATAATCCCTTTCGTTCCACACCTATACCATCCGGATAGTAAACTAATCAAAAGTAAACAAAATAAAGGAATTGGTAACAATTTACCGTTCAATTTCCAAAAAAATCTTGTTAATGCCGCAGTTCGCCAAAAGTACTTTTTTGGATTTCCTTTCATACTTGAACTAACATAATGATAAGCAAGAACTTTTCTATAGACGATTGAATTTTTATTGAATTTCTTTTTAAGGCGATAACACAAATCTAAATCTTCACAATAATGTGGATAACCATCATCAAAACCACCAACTTCAAAGAAATCTTGGGCAGATAGAAATAGCGAACATCCTGTTCCATAATCACTAATTTCAGTTCTACAATCTTCTATCTTTTTATAGTTCTTTCCCAAATACCGATGACCTACATAACCTATAAATGGAATAACTTTGGCACCTCCATACCATAATAAATCTTTTCTGTCACCAAAGGCAATCCAAGGCGTTAATGTTGCAAAAGAACTTGTAGTTTCTGCAATTGTACGCAATTCTTCTAATAAAGTAGAACTATATTCAACATCATTATTTGAAAAAAACAACCAACCATTTTTCCAATCAATGGGTAACTGCACATTTAACGTTAAAATAGCATTATTTCCTTTAGCAAAGCCCACATTTTTTTTTAATTGGAATAAAGTTGCATTTGGATATTGAAAAACGATTTTTTCGGAATCATCTGTAGATGCATTATCAATCACTAAGATATGATGTGGGGTTGCTGTTTGCCGTGAAAGAGTATCAAGAGTTAATTTTAAAACCTTTTCACCATTCCAATTCAGTACTACAGACAAAATAGGAAGGTTTTTTTCGATTCCATTGATCATAATAACTCACGTTCTATAGTCCTTAATAATTCAGAAAAAGTCATGGTTGCTAATAACTCTGGAATCTTCTGTCGAGCTCGTTGCATCAATTCGTTATTTGTTAGCCATTTGCAGATAGCATCCGCTAATGCTTCTGGATGATTAGGAGGCACAATATCACCAGTATAATCTTTAATAACTAGTTCTGGTAATCCACCTACATTGGTAACAATTGTTGGTTTCCCTGCACAGTAAGCAATTGGTAATACACCCGTGGACGTAGCGTGTAAATAAGGTAGTATGACTAATTCTGCTTGTTGCATGATCGCAGGTACTTCATCATCAGAAATATACCGATTAATCCAATAAACACGGTCTTTGAACTTTTCAACTTTTTCCAATAAATCTTTAGAATTTCCATATGCTTCACCAGCAATTATCAAAGCAACATGATTGAGTTTTTCCATTTCTAATGCTTTCAGTAAAACTTCTAAACCCTTATAGGGTCGAATAATACCAAAAAAAAGAATTTTACGATACTGTTTATCAATCGGCAGTTCAATGGTTGGTATAGGTTTTTGAAATCTTTCCACATACTCTGGATATATCGGAGATAGATGATATGCCATCTTGCCTTTATACTCTAATTTTTGTAACTGCTTTAACTCTGATTTTCCAAGAGTAATCACACCAGTTACTTTTCTAAGTAATGCTTTAGTCAATTGAGTAGAAAATGGAAAACTTTCGTGTGGAAGAATGTTATGACCAAACATAATATTCTTTGTATTGGTAGGTAGTATTCGGATTAACATTGGAGCAAAAAAGGGATGCCAATACGGAAATAGAATTACTTCATATTTATCTTTACTAATCTGTTTTCGGATAGATTCCCATTGAAGAGGATGGGTTGAATGTAAAATTCTGAGACCTAACTCTTTTGCATTGATTTCAGGTCGAAATTGACTAGAACCGGGAAAAAGAAAAGAGGGATATAAATGTTTGTAATTCCAAATTGTTAAATTGTATTTTTTTTGGATTTCAAATGCGATTGCATCATTAAATGCAGCAATTCCTCCGCGATATGGAGAATTAGGACCAAGTAACAACCAATCATTTTTCACGATCCAAATTCCGTAAAGGATATTTCTCTTGCTGTTTTGATGCTGTAATCATCTCAGCCAGCAATCCTAACGAAACCAATTGTACACCTACCAAGATTAATAAAGTAGCAAATAACAATAATGGTCTATGTCCAATCGCTTCGCCTTTGATTTTTAAGAATGTCAAATAAAGACCAATTACTATCCCAGTAAAACCGAATGTAACACCGACCGTTCCAAAGATATGTGATGGTCTTTTATTATACCGTTGTAAAAAAATTACAGTGATTAAATCTAAAAAACCATGAATGAAACGAGATAAACCAAATTTTGTTTTTCCCCATTTTCTTGGATGATGTTGAACAGCGATTTCAGTTACTTTAAACCCTCTCAGATGTGCAAGCACTGGTATGAAGCGATGCATTTCACCGTATATTGTAAGTTCATCTAATACTTCTCTACGGTAAACCTTTAATCCACAATTAAAATCGTGCAGTTTAAGCCCAGCAACACATCCAGTTACCCAATTGAAAAATTTTGATGGAATAGTTTTTGTGATTGGATCCTTTCGTTTCACTTTCCAACCTGAAACCAAATCCCATCCTTCTTCTAATTTCTTTAGAAGATTAGGCAATTCATCTGGATCATCTTGAAGATCTGCATCCATCGTGAAAATGATTTGCCCTTGTGCTTGCTCAAATCCCAGTTGTAATGCTGCAGATTTTCCCATATTTCTTCTTAATGAAAAAACTTTTACATACGAATCCTGTAGTGCTAATTCTTTTGCAAGTTGAAGCGAGTTATCAGTAGAACCATCATCTATCAATAGAATTTCAAAGGTACGACCCGTAGTACTTAATGAAGCAGCGACACGTTCTTTTAACTCAATGATCGTTCCTTCTTCGTTATAGAACGGTATTACAACAGACAATTGAACACTATTTTTTGAGTTCATCTACTTCTCAACTTGATTGATTTTATTTTTTAATTGATTGTTTTCGGGTGCTAACTCAAGTGCTCTAGACCATGCTTTTATGGCTTCATCTTTTCTTTCTAAAGCTGCTAGAATATCTCCATAATGATCCCAAATCTCATAACTTAAAGCTTCATCCGACAAAGAAATCTGATGTATGATCTTTTCAATTTCTTGTAAAGCGTCGTGAAACTGTCCCATCTGAAATAAAATCCAAGCTTTGGTATCAATGTAACTTACATTGAAGGAGTCACTTTCTAAAGCTTGATTGACCATAACTAAAGCTTTTTCTAAATTTCTCTTTTGAGTTGCTAATAAATAAGCATAATTGTTTAACAATAGGGCATCAGTCGAATCGATTTGATAAGCTTTTTCATAGATTTTTTCAGCATTCGCATAATCATTTATCTCGTGATAAATAAAAGCTAAATCTATGTAAGATGTGATAAAGGTTGAATCGATTTGAAGAATTTTATGGCTTTGTTCAATCGCTTTTTCATAATTTTTTCTTTGCAACCAGCGTTTTGCATCTCTACTAAGAATAAAAACGTTATCTGGAAAATAGTTCAAAGCACTCTGTAATAAAGAATCTGCAATTTCATCCTTTGCTAAATTGTAATGGATTTCAATAATTTCTAACCAAACCATTGGATCATTCTTTTTGAGATTGATATAATTCTGAAAAAGTCGTAGTGCATAAAGTGTATCATTTTCATTTAATGCTAATTTCCCAAGTAAAAAATAGCTATTAGGTTCGTTAGGATATTCTTGAATGCATTTTTGAAATATTTCTTTTGCTTGTTTATAGTCTTTCAGTAAAAATAGTAAAGAGCCGTACTTTTCTTTCTTTAGATAATTCCAACCTAATCTTTCACCAGTTAAAAAAACAAGTTCACTAGCCTTTTTAAAGTTTCCCATTAATGAATAAGTTTCCACTAATAAATGGTAATGATCTTCTGTTAAATCCTCATTTCTTGACCACCTATCTAACATCGCACTTAAACTTTGAAAATCATTTTGTAGCAAAACCGTATTTATAAAGAGTTTCCAACTTTTTAAATTATTCGGTTCAAGTTTTAAAGCGCGCATAATATGAATTCGTGCCGGTGATAGTTCATTTACTTTTAGGTATAATTCCGTCAATGCTTGTAGGATTGTCAATGAATGGGGATCATAGTCAATGGCAGTCTTATATAGGGCAATTGCTTTGTAAAAATCCATTGATGCTTCAGCGATTGCAGCTTGCATCACATAAGAAAGTGCGATGGGGTTTGTATGTTGATTCTCTTTTGCTTGGACTAGATCTGAAGAAGGTTGTTCTTTGTTAATGTACTGTTTCTTGATACATCCAAAACTGGTTAATAAACAGAAACAAAATACAATTTTCAAAATAACTACTTTCTTCAAGGATTACTCCATAATCGTAAAATGTCGTGATAGCTCACCCAAATAATCAATAGCAATAAAAATATCATTCCAATTTTCTGTATTCTTATTTTCCATTCAATAGATATAGACTTTCTTCTAATCGCTTCAATCCATGCAATTAAAATATGACCTCCATCTAACATTGGAATAGGTAAAATATTGATTAACCCAACGCTTATAGATATTAAAAGAATGAAACTAAAAAAGGAAGATGTTCCACTCTGAACTGATTCACCAGATAGTTTTACGATACCAATAGGACCTACTAATTCTTTAATTGTGGAAGTACCAGTAAATAAATTGTAGAAACCAATGAATGTGTTTTTGATAATAAACCATGTCATTTGGCTTCCTATCTGAATTGCCTCGATCAGCGAAATATCTGCATACTGAACTTTTGGCGAAATCCCAATTAGACCTACTTTTCGGATTGTACCATCATCCGTGTTGATCGGTCTCTCTATGGGTGAAGTAATTCCAGTTAATGTATCGTTCCCTCTTACCCAAACAAAAGAAAGATTTTTATTGGGATGTGTATGAATGATTGAAGTAATATCATTCCAATGATGGATAGGAACCGTATCAATCTGTATGATTCGATCATTTTCTTGTAATTTTAAATCAATTGCAGCAGGTAAATTTTCGACTACATTTCCAACTACAGGTTCAGCTACAAGCGGTTTCCCTTGAAAAAATGATATTATGATTGCGAGTAACCAAGCAAAAACGATATTGAAAAGAACACCAGCAGACAATACCCACGTTTTTTGAAAAACATTTTTAGAAGTAAACTCATCTGGAGCTCCTGTAATTGCAGATTCTTTATCGCCCCACGATTCATCAATTACACCTGCCATTTTGACATAACCACCAAATGGAATTGCACCAATTTGAAAATCCGTACCTTTGCTTTTCCAACTGAATAATCGAGGTGGAAATCCTATACTGAAACGAATAACACGAATTCCAACGGATTTTGCAGCAATAAAATGCCCTAACTCATGGACGAATACAATTATCCCCACAACTACAAGAAATGAACCTAGTTTCATCAAGGTTGAACTAAAAAAGGATAAAAACAATATCAAATCGAGGTTAACCATTCTGTACATCTTCTCCTTACTTGATCGTCCAAATGGAAAAAATCTTCTATTGAATTGATTTCAGCACCATTAAAATAATTTAGCGCTTTTTCAATGAAGTGAGTAATTTGCGTAAATTTTATTTTTCTTTCTAAAAAGGCAGATACCGCAATTTCGTCTGCAGCATTAAGTACCGTACCCATTCCACTAGAACTCTGAAGTGTATGAAAAGCCAAAGAAATAGCAGGGAATTTTTTAGAATCTACATCTTGAAAAGTTAAGCTCCCATACGATAAAAAATCGTTAGGAATACCTTCCAAATCCCATCTTTCTGGATAAGATAAAGCATATTGAATGGGTAATCTCATATCTGGTGTGCTCAATTGTGCTTTTACAGAACTATCTTTAAAAATAACCATTGAATGAATAATGGATTGTGGGTGGATCACAACTTGTAGTTGTTCTGGTTTAGTGTCAAACAACCATTTGGCTTCAATCATCTCAAGACCTTTGTTTACCAATGTTGAGGAATCAATGGTAACTTTTTTTCCCATTTTCCAAGTTGGGTGTTTTAGCGCTTGCTCAGGGGTAATTTGGTCAAATTTCGTGTAATCCAGTTCGCGAAAAGGTCCACCTGATGCTGTAAGTACAATTTTTTTGATTGATTCTGAAGATTCACCTTGAAGCACTTGAAAGATTGCAGAGTGTTCTGAATCTACAGGAATAATTGGAATCTGATATTTTTTAACAGCATCAATAATTAACTTTCCTGCACAAACCAGAGATTCTTTATTTGCTAACGCAACTGTTTTTCCACTTTGAATTGCTGTTAAAGTCGGTTCAACTCCTACTGCACCGACTAATGCATTCAACACAATTTCATGATGATCTGCTTGACATGCTTCTAAGATAGCGGATTTCCCTGCTGCAGTTTGAATTTTAGAATTATTTAATAATGTTTTTAACTCTTGATATTTTGTTTCATCTTCAATAATAGCAAATGTTGCATTGGTTTTAATAGCAATTTGCGCTAGTTTTAATACGTTGGTTTTAGCAACCACCGTTGAAATTTGTAAATGTTGACGATGGTTCTCAACCACATCTATGGTTGATTGTCCTATTGAACCCGTTGCCCCTAACAATACAATTCTTTTCACAATGAATAATACGAACGGAGCCCAATGGCTCCGTATCTGTTCATTTTTTTTAATAATTTTTTACAAAGGAAAATATCCTAAGCCGATCATCGCACTTGGAACCAATGATGGTCTCTCAAATTTTGTGTTGGGCAAAATTAAACCCCTTACTGTAACTTGCAGACCTATTGGAGCTGCAGGTGGTTTAACTCGACTTTGAACCAATAGATGAAAGCCACTGATGTTTGATTTTTTCAAAAGATCAGAAGATTTGACTTGAAAATTTTGATTGACACCCTGAACTACATCTCGTACATATTCTGCATTCACAATGGGAGTTTGTAGTTGCATCCCAAGACCAGCACCTGTAAATAAAGTAAATCCAGGAATGTTTAACATTTTGTACTTGATAGTTCCGCATAATCCTATTCTTGCGTTAACTGCTGAAACTTTATCAGTAATTTGTCCACTTCCAGAGGGTCGAGTTAATACAGTTTCATACTTTCTTGTTACATATTCAGCATCCACTTGAAGTTCATATTTGCTGATGCCAATAACTAAAAAAGCCCCAATACCACTTGGATTGGTCATCGCTTCACGTACTAAAGATGCAGTATTTCCATCGTTTAACTGAACTGGTAAGTTGATTATTTCGTTACTTTTCCAAAAATCATTAACAAACTGAACGCCTACCCCAATAGTAGCAAAGGATGGGGTTGCGATTATGAAAACTAAAAAAAAGAGTTTTTTCAACATTTATTCCCTCACGATAGTAAAATGTTTTTGAATGCTATGTGCAGTATCTATTTCTGTTTCCGTTAGTTTAGATTCAGTAATTTCATTTCCTAAAGATAGGAACATCTCTTTTAACATTTCAAAAAGTAACATTGATGTGATTGGTAAATTCCATGCTTCCTCTAAACTTGTGGCTACCGATTCTTCAATGGGTTCATCCTTTGATATAGATTGAAAAAAGTACTGTGCCGAAACGATTGGATTTTTCAAACGGATTGAACCATGTTGCAAAACCGCACTTTGGTACCTTCTCTGAGCGCTTCCCATCACTTTTTTTCGTTGAATCACGATTTCATAACGATTTCCACTTACAAAGCAACTTTGGAATTTTGCACCTGGTCTAGTGATGGGTTCACTATAGAATTGAACGTTGGGATGGATGGACTTTAATGTTTTAAACCACCATTCACCGATCCATTGATATAAATCCCATAAAGTAGGTTCTTGTTTGTGATTAAGTGGGAGAATAATCGCATAAGTAGCAACATTTTGGTGAAATACCGCTCGTCCTCCTGTAGGTCTTCTACAAACATCTATTCCTGTTTGTAGAATATGATTCCAATTTAAATCGTTTTTATTTTGGTGATAACCCAAAGATAACGTTGGTTTTTCCCAATCATACCACCGAAAAGTTGGATATGGATGATATGTTAGTACTTCATCAATCGCCATATGAAGAGAGCCACTTCGGACACCATCATTTATCCATCGCCACTCTTTGGGTGGTATCCACATCATTAATCTTCAAACGTTTTGGAATAGGATTTTGACCCGCCAATAACACCACGTTTGGTTTTGTCGAAAAATTCAAGAATCATATTGATTTCAGGCGTTTGTGGTAATTCATTTTTTACCTTTTGAAGTCCTTGGGCAATGTTCAAGCCCGAATTGTAAATGATGCGATATGCTTTTTGAATTTCTTTCAATGTTTCTGAAGTAAATCCTCTTCTTTTTAACCCAACTACATTTAATTTTGAATACCGTAAAGGATCACCGATGGCTAAAGCAAAAGGAGGCACATCTTTCGGGACACGATATCCTCCACCAATAAAAGCATAGGCACCTATCCTAACAAATTGATGGATGGGAACCAAACCGCCGATATTAACGTAATCATTGATTTCTGTATGACCCGCCATGTTCACACAATTGGCTAAAATAACACCATTTCCGACAATGCAATCATGGGCAATATGTACATACGCCATGATCAAACAATCATTTCCGACTTTTGTTTCTCCATGGGCAGTGGTACCGCGGTTGATGGTAACGTATTCACGGATTAGGTTATTTTCTCCGATAATAGTATAAGTGGGTTCATTTTTAAATTTTAAATCCTGTGGGTTTGTCCCTAATACACTACTATGTCCAATGGTGCAATTTTTTCCGATTTTGGTGTATTGACTAATGAATACATGGGATTGGATGATGGTATTGGCACCTATTTGAGCTCCTCCTTCAATGATGGAATATGGACCTACGATTACTCCATCACCCAGTTCGGCTTTTGGATCAACTATTGCTGTAGGATGAATCTCAACCATAATTTTTCCTTTATCGTGGAACAGGATTTCTGTCCACGATGATTGCTTGCATTTCAGCTTCAGCGACCAATGTATCTGCTACGTAAGCCATTCCTTTCATTTTACAAATGTTTCTACGAAAAAATTGCAACTCCACTCTCATAAACAATTGATCACCAGGAACAACTGTTTTTCTAAATTTTACATTGTCTAAACCTGTGAAAAATACCAACTTATTGCCCGGATCATTTGCAGTGTTCAATAACAATACTCCTCCCACCTGCCCCATTGCCTCAGTAATAAGTACACCGGGCATCACAGGCCGACCCGGGAAATGCCCTTGAAAAAAGGGTTCATTGATAGAAACATTTTTCACCCCAGTTACATATTCACCCGGTACCAATTCAATTATCCGATCAACCATCAAAAAGGGATAACGATGAGGAAGTATTTTTTGAATGGCTTCTATATCAAATACATATTCTTTTGAAGATTTGGTTTGATATTTTTTTACCAACTCTTGCGTTTGTTGACGTTTTCTCAGCAGTTTGACCAATTCAACGTGTGCAAAATGCCCTGCTCTGGCAGCTAAAACATGACCTTTTACAGGCATTCCCAATAAAGCTAAATCACCAATTAAATCGACTACTTTGTGTCGAACAGGTTCATTGTAATACACCAATTCCAAGTCACCTAAAATCCCATCTTTTTCAATAGATTTATCTAAGGGGACCTCAAACATTTTCTGAATACGTTTTTTATCTTCACCATTTAATTCTCGATCGATAAATACCACTGCATTGTCGTATAAACCGCCTTTAATGAGTCCTCTTTCTTTTAAAAGTTCTACTTCACTAAGCAAACAAAATGTTCTTGCACTCGCAAAATCATCAACAAACTCTCTATCCAAATCATACAATGATGTGTATTGTGTACCAATTTTTGGATGTTTGTACTCGATCATGTAAGTCACACGAAACTCATCCGAGGGTACCATTACAATATCAATTCTCTTTTCTTCATTGTGGTAGATAACCGGTTGATCAATGGTGTAATATTTTTTTGGAGCATCTTGGATTAAAATCCCAACATTTTTCAAAACCTGTACAAAAGGTCTTGCAGAACCATCTCCTCGCGGTGGTTCTGGGGCATCCAATTCAATCATTAAATTGTCAATTCCCAATCCATATGCTGCCGCAAGCACATGCTCAACCGTGTTTACTTTTGTATCTCCGATGCTAAGCGTGGTACCTCTTTCAATATCCGTTACATAGTCAATATGTGCTGGAATAGCTGGCGAGTTAGGTAAATCTACTCTCTTAAAAACAATCCCGTGATCTATTGGTGCAGGTTTAAACCGAATTGTCACATCGCAACCTGTATGTAATCCAATACCTCTTAAAACATTCTCACCTTGAATTGTTCTCTGCTTAATGACCATTTTTCTTTTTGTCCTTTAATAACTCCATTTCAAGTTTTTCTAAACGTTTTATAATCTCAGGCAGTTTTTTCCAAAACGCAACAATCCGTAACATCATCTGATGTGGAAATGCAGGTGTACCCCATAAAACCGAATGATTTTGAATATTTGAAATTATTCCACTCTGAGCACCAATAGTTACATCGTCCCCCACTTTGAGGTGTCCACCAAATCCGACTTGCCCACCAATTTTATTTCGTTTACCAATTTTTGTAGAACCGCTAATTCCTGTTTGTGCTGCAATTACGGTATTTTCTTGAATTGTTACATTGTGTGCAACTTGAATTAAGTTATCTAATTTCACTCCAGAACCAATTTTGGTAGCCCCTGATAATGCACGATCGATACAAGTGTTAGCACCAATGCTCACATCATCTCCAATTTCAACTGTACCAAGTTGCGGAACAGGATGATATTTTCCAGAAGCATCAGGTAAAAAAGCAAATCCATCTGATCCAATCACAGCACCATCTTTAATCACCGCCCGATTCCCAATTTTTACACGATCACGTATGACCACCATTGGGTAAAGTTTACAATTTGAACCGATTTCAACTTCTCTTCCAATGAATACACTTCCAACCAAAATAGTATCATCACCAATTACAGTATTTTCACCAATACAACAAAGTGGACCTATGGCAACATTGTTACCCAGTTTTACATTATCTCCAATGATGGCAGATGGATGGATTCCAGTCGGTTCAGGTAGTGGTTTATAGAAACGCAGCAACAATTCAGTATAAACTTGATAAGGGTTATCTACTCGTATGACTGTTTTCGGCAATAATGGTTCTTCTCGAGAGATTAAAATTGCTGTAGCTTTAGATTTTAATGCCAATTCACGGTATCTTGATTGGGATAAAAAACTTAAATCTCCATTATCTGCGTCTTCTAAACGTGCAAGACGCACTATCTCCGCATCTTCACCGATGAGTTCTCCATGAAACTCTTTTGCTATTTCAGAAAGTCGCATTTATTTCTTCTGTAATTCGTCTAATATCCGTTGTGTAATATCGTCTGCAGGTTTTGCATACACAATTGCACCAGGAACAATATCAAATATAAAATCGTATCCTTCTTCTTCACCTATTCTTTTTATTACGGCATTTACTTTGTCTAATACAGGTTTAGTCAATTCTTCTTGACGTTGGTATAACTTACCTTGTGGACCCCAAGTTTCACGTCGGAATTTTTCGTAATTCTCCATCTTGGTAGTTATTTCGTTAATTCTTGCTTGTCTTTTTTCTTCAGAAAGCATTGCACCTTGCTTTTCTAATGATTCTTGCAAAGTTTTGATTTCATTTTCCATCACTTTCAATTTCTTTTCATATTCCGCATCTTCTTGCTCAATAATTTTCTGAACATCAATTGATTCTTGAAATTCAGCCATAATCTGTTGGCTATTAATATAAGCCAGCTTCAATTCTCTTGCATTTCCTAAAACCCAAATACTAAATATTAAAATGATTATACCAATAATTTTTTTCATATTTTCCTCTATTAAAAACCTCTTCCGAACTGAAAATGTGGGATCCATTCTCCTTTTCTTTTTCCATTGCTATCCAAATGGTCAAAACCATATCCGTAGTCTAGACCAATAAGACCAACGATAGGCATAAAAATACGAATTCCAAAACCAGTAGCACGTTTCATATTGCTTGGATCAATCTCACTTGGAGATAACCATACATTGCCTACTTCAGCAAACAACAATCCATAAATAGTAGGTTGAGGCACAATTGGAAAACGAATTTCAGCTGTCTGTTTGAAAAATGATTTTCCACCAATCGCATAATCTCCTACAGTGGTTTGCGGCCCTATAGTTTGGTCATTATACCCTCTTAATGGTACTCCATAGGATAATCCAGATCCACCCATGAAAAAATAATCTACGTAAGGGATATCATTGGGATTTTTGGTCAAACTTTCAAGAATCCCAATTTCCGAAGAATGATAGAACACTATTTTCCAAAAGGTTGGTGTGTACCATTCAGATGTGATTACATTTTTAAGATATTTATCCTTTCCACCAAGAATACCACCCGCTAACGTTGCAGCCCAAGATTGAACAGAACCGCTCGTTGGGAACTCTGGATTGTCCCGACTATCTCTAGTAATCACTTGAGTTATTGAACTACTTAATCGTGGCTTATTTTCTTCCAGATTTCTTGGATTTTGCGCACGAAACGATGCACTAAAATCAGAATACGTGGTTTCTTCTAATCGGTATGAATAATTCACGCGAAAATAATCATCGGGGTAAGACAATCTTCTGCCTAATCGAACACTTCCTCCTAAAATGGTCTCAGTAAAACCATAATTTGCTCCTCCGCGTCTTTGGGAGTAAGCACTAACTCCTACAGAGGTTTGCGGATACATTAAATACGGTTCATCAAAACTAACTGAAAAATTGCGATAATACGACCCAAAACTCCAATCAAAAACAAATCGTTGTCCGTTTCCAAATAAATTGGGCATAGTGAAACCAATAGCTCCAATCAAACCATCTCTACCACTGTAACCGATGGAAGTATTTGCTTGATCAGTTTGTTTTTCTTCAACACGAAACGTAATGTCCACTTCCGATTCGCCTACTGGTTGAACATCAGGTTCAACAGTATTAAAAAAGTTGAGTATGGTAAGTTCGCGCATAGAGCGCTGTATCTTGGATCGGTCAAATGTCTCACCGGGGAATTGCACGATTTCACGCCGTATAACTCTTTCCTTTGTTTTTGTATTTCCTTCGATATTGATTTTTCGAACTGTGAATTGGTGATTTTCAACGATGGTAAACTGAAGATCCAAAGTATCCACTGTATCTGATAGATTTCTTGGGATTAGAGTGGGCATAATGTTGGAAGCCAAATATCCTTTATCCAAATACATACCACGAATGGTTTCTGTTCCACCCAATTCAAGTTTTTCTTTACTGAACACATCGTTTTTCTTAAATGCTAATTTTGATAAAAGTTCTTTTTCTGAATATACGGTTTGACCTTCAAATTGAATGTTTCCAAAGTAATACTTTGGGCCTGTATCAATGGTCAGATAGATAGATAAATGTTTTCCATTTTCCCAATAAATAATAGTATCTTTTACTATTGACGCATCCCGATAACCATGGTTCTGGAAATAAGTTAATAACTTCTCTTTATCTTCTACATACTTGTCCTCATTAAATTTCCCTGATCGCAAAAAGCCCCGTTGCTTTGTTTCTTTGAATATTGAACGGAGTTTTCTTTGACTAAAGGGTAATTTCTCCTGTGAACTCTTTGCAAAAAACTCTATTTTTTTAATTCTGACTTTTTTTCCTTCTCTAATTTTTATAGTTACTTTTTTAGATGATTTTGTGGAACCATCTTCTACTTTAGTGTCAATTTGTATTGCAAGGTAACCTTGTTCAAAATATAAATTTTTAATTTTTTGAACTGCTTGGAATAGATCATAACCACGTAAGATCTGTCCGCGATTGAATTGAATTTTTTCACGAATTTCATCTGATTTAATTTTCTTATTTCCAATTATTCTTAACTCTTCAAGACGAGGGTACTCCTTTACACGAATAACTAAAAAGTATCCACCAGCAACTTCTCGTTCTTTCACAATTTCAATTTGTTCGAACAATTGTAGTTTCCATAATAAACGCATTGATTCTTGTAAATCTTCACCGGTAATTTTTTTACCTGGTATTAAAGCACTTTGACGAACTATCATAGCCGAATCGACAGTCAAAGGTAAATCAAAAGATTCTACTCGAATATCTACTATCTGAATGCCATCAGACGATTGTGCATACACAAAAAAATTGTTAATAAAAAGTGGAGAAAACAGAATAAAACCAATTAGAATGTACAAGATTAACCTAACTTTGAAATAAAAACGAAAAAAAATAAAATTGAAATTTGAATCACCCATTACTTGCTCAATTGTTCTGAAATTTTACCAAATCTTCTTTCTCTGGTTGTAAACCATTCAATCGCTTTTAAGAATTCCCACTTTCTAAAATCAGGCCAGTGAACATCAGTAACATAAATTTCGGTATATGCCAATTGCCAAAGCATAAAATTAGAAATTCGCATTTCACCAGAAGTTCTAATCAATAAATCTGGATCAGGAATTTTATCTATCTTTAACGCATTCGTGATGATGTCTTCGCTTACCTCCGTAACGCCTTGTTTGATCAGTTTATTAAAACAGTTTACCAATTCAGAGCGTCCACTATAGTTAATCGCTAAGGTAAAATTAATTCCAGTGTTTTTTTCTGTTAGTTGCATGGCTCTTATCATTTCATTTCGTGCTTCAATAGGTAAAGGTGTCAAGTCACCTAAGGTAAATACTCTTACATTATTTTTGATTAAATCATTGATTTCTTTATTCATAGAATGAACAAGTAACTTCCATAATGCACTAACTTCGTTTTTAGGACGCTTCCAATTTTCTTTGGAGAACGTATAAAACGTTAAAGATTTAACCCCGATATCTTGTGCTGCTTCAATAACAGCACGCACAGATTTGACACCTTCTCTATGTCCTGCTATTCTTGGTAAACCTCGTTGCTTTGCCCAACGTCCATTACCATCCATGATTAATGCAACATGTTGTGGCAATTTTTTCAAGTTTAAGTTTTTAATGCGATTTTCCCAAGAAATTTGTTGTGTATTCACTTTGCTAATTGCAATCATTCAATTCCGCGTTTTTTCATCTCTTCATTGACTTCTTTAAAGCGCTTTTGTAATGCTTCTAATTTCACTTTATCAGGATTCTTTTCTTGCGTTAAAGTATAGATTTGATTCCCTATAGCACCTGCAAGATTCACCCATGCAGTTTTCATTTCTGGTTTTATCTTCACCACCTGTGATAGATACCTTTCTGCTTCATCATACTTTTCAAGTTGAAACTTAATTAATCCCATAAGAAACATTGCATCAACATCATTGGGATTTATTCTAAGAACGTTTTGAATGGCTTGTTCTGCATCTTTGTAACGTTCTGATTCAAAATGTCTCTTCCCAAAATTATACCACAAAATATCATTATCGGGTTGATCTTTGAGTGCTTCCTCATATGCTTTGGTCGCTTCTGTACTACGATTCAATTGATCCAATGCAATGGCTTTGTTAGAAAGTGACTGATTCTTTATCTTTAAATAGTTTTTATATTTGATTGAGTCAGATTTCGGTGGTTCAGGTAAGGAAAGAATTTCAGAATATACTTGGACTGCTTGTTCCCATTTTTCTTCATAAAAGTAATAATTACCTAAGTTCAAACGTGTAGAATAATCGGGTTTTGTTTTATCTTCCATTGCAATTGTTCGTTTCAACCAATTTTCACCTTCTTTTCCTTTTTTCATTGAAATATATGCATCACCGATAAGTTTTCCTGTTTCTGTTTTTGAACTATCCAAAGTCCATGCTAAAGTAAAATGCAGAATAGCTACATCCCATTTGTTGTTTTTGTAAGGTTCAACCCCTTCATTATATAAATTTATCCAAAGATTCGTTTTTAAGGTATCTAAAAAACCCTTGTAAGCTAAGTTATTTTGAAGCGATTGGTTGACTTCATGATTGAATTGTTGAATCAAAGTCATTCGTCGTTCAAACAATTCATTTTGCTTTTTTCCCAAGGTATCACGTTTACTTTCAGCGTTTAACTTTTCAATATCTTGATTGGTCATTTTAGCTAAAAGCATGTACACTTCAGCTTTTGCTTTGCCATCAGGCATAGTAGGAAGATCCTTATTTGCAGTTCTTCTTGCAGCTTCAAAATCATTTTGTTGAATGTAGATTTCAATAGAACGTACTGTTTGATTTCCACAACCAATCACTATAAGACCGCTTATCACTAAAAAGAGAAAAATCCAAATTTTCACTGTACTTCTCCTTTCAAACTTTTTAAATAATCTTGAAATTCAATAGGCAAATAGAAACCAGTATCAGTAATATATCCCGAGACCCATTCGGAAGGCGTTACATCAAAAGCAGGATTATATACATTGACCTGAACATCTTTTTGATAATTCCACCTTTGAGTAACTTCACTTGATTCACGGAATTCAATGGGTATTTCTTTCCCATCTGTTTTGGTCAAATCTACCGAACTCATAGGAAATGCAACATAAAATGGGATATGATAATGTTTACACAAACAAGCAATATTTGCAGTTCCAACTTTATTTGCAAAATCACCATTTTGTGTTACACGATCAGCACCAACAACTACTGCCTGTATATGTTGATTTTGTAAGAGAGAACCAACCGCTGTATCAGGTAGTAAAGTTGTGGGAATATTCATTTGCAACAATTCCCATACCGTTAATCGAGCGCCTTGTCCAACAGGAGCAGTTTCAGTTACATAAACGTGTAAATTTCGATTAAAATCTTGGACTTTAGAAATTATCCCAAGTGCTGTTCCAATACCACCCGTTGCTAATGGTCCTGTATTACAATGAGTTAGTATGGAGTGATATTTGTAACATACATTAAAACCATTTTCCGCAATTTTTTCACAAGCAAGTTGTTCATCGTGATGAATTTTTTGTGCAATCTCTTGTACCACATTGGCTGCTAATTCCATCGGATTATTTTGGATAGCTTCTATTATACGATTGATTGCAGCAGATAAATTTACTGCAGTGGGTCTTATATTTCCAATCACTTGAAAAACTTGATCATAGGATTGGTTGAACTCTTTACAACGTAGTTTTTTTCTTTTGTTTTTAAAATACAATACTGCAGCGTATGCAGCAGCAATTCCAATCAATGGAGCCCCACGAATTTCTAAACGTTTGATTGCATCAACCACCTTTTCCCATGATTTAGTTGAGGTAATAATTAACTGTTCAGGTAATTTAGATTGATTAATCCATAATAACTGATCTTCAATAAACTCTAATGGTTTATAAGGTATGTTCATCGTGAAATCAAGATGGATTGTAACAAATAATCTGTTCTAATTTGCAAATCTTGTAAGGTTATAGTACTTAACCTTTGTAAACCAAATGATTGCACTGTGTAACTTGCTACTACTGTACCTGCTAATAGCGCTTGTTTAAATGCAAAAAGATTGAGTTGCTCGATTTGAGCCAGTTTACCTAGGAATCCCCCTGCAAAACTATCTCCTGCACCAGTTGGATCTTCAACTTCTTCTAATGGATAAGCAGGTAAAGCAAAAAAATCATTTTGATTGGTGTGAAGAGTTGCACCATTTTCACCGCGTTTTACAATAACTAATTTCGGACCTAATTTAAAAATAGATTTGACTGCTTTATTGATATTTGAATAATCTGTTAACAAACGAATTTCTTCATCATTAAGAACAATGGCATCAACTTTTGCAATCACATCTAACAATGCTTTTCGTTCGTTTTCTATCCATAGACGGATTGTATCTAACAGGACAAATTTAGGTTTTTCCATTTGTTTTAAAACAAATAATTGTAACTCTGGTAAAATATTCCCAAGAAAAAGTAGATCCGACTTTCTTAAATGTTGGGGTATAATTGGGTTAAATGTTTCAAACGTATTCAGTGCAGTAAACAAAGTTTCACGATGAGTGAAATCTCTATCATACCTCCCGCCCCAACGAAATGTCAACCCTTCAACTATGTTTAAGCCAGATAAATCTACACCTCTTTGTCTTAAAAAATGAATTTGATCAATAGGAAAATCTTTTCCCACTACAGCAACAACTGCAACAGGGGTAAATAAAGATGCAGCTGCAGCAAAATACAATGCAGAACCACCGATGCAATCTTCTACTTTAGTTTGATAAGTTTCTATAGTATCTAATGCTGCCGAGCCAACTACCAGTATTGAATAAGACACTTTACATTCTTTCCGGTATAGTAATTCTACATAAGGATAAACCATGAGCGAGTATTTTTTTTACGGCTTGTATCAATTTCACTCTTGCTAAGGTCACCTTAGGTGCTTGACCAATGACACGATGATGGGTATAAAACTTGTGAAAAACTGCTGCAAGTTCCATTAAATAGGTCGCCAATCCATTTGGGTCCAATGCTTGACCACATCGCTCCAATACAAATGGATACTCAAGTAATTTTCTTAAGACACGTTTTGTTTCCGGTTCTTGTAACTCATTGATAGATGTTTTTGTCCATTGACTTCCTAAATAGGATTCTAACTCTGGTTGACGTAAAATTGAACAAATTCTTGCATGTGCATATTGTACATAGTATGCTGGATTTTCTTCCGTTTGCTTTTTTGCTAAGGTAAGATCAAAGTCCAATGGAGTAGATACTTTCCTTTGTAAAAAAAAGAACCTTGTAACATCTACTGCAGCATCATTGTCACCCAATTCATTCAAGAGATCCTGTAATGTAACGATTTCTCCTGAACGTTTGGACATTTTAACAATTTCACCGTTCCGTATAAGATTAACTTGTTGAATTAGACGAATTTGTAAAAAATCATCCGGTACATTTAACAATTTCATTGCAGCAGACATTCTTCCGATAACACCATGATGATCAGGACCTAAGAAATTAATTGCATAACGAAATCCACGTCTATATTTATCCAAATGATAAGCAATATCAGGTAGAAAGTAAGTTGGAGTACCATTTGAGGTAACTACCACCCTGTCTTTTTCATCAAGACCTGTAATGGTGGTCTTTAAATAAAGGGCACCTTCACTTTCGTAGATGTAATTGTTTTGTTGAAGCCATTCCAATACTTCAATTTCTTTACGATTTCTTCTTAGTTCGCTTTCAAAAAACCATCGATCAAAATGCGTTCTATACTTCTCTATGGTTTGTTTTTGCTCCTTTACAATTTCTTGAACAGCCCATTCCGCGATTTGATCTATTGTTGTATCTGATGAAATTCTGGAACTTAATGTTTTTGCTACTTCAATAACATAAGAACCATGGTATCCATCATCAGGAATTTGAAAAGGTAACCCTTGTAACTCTTTCCATCTTTCAAGTACCGAAATGCCTAATAATTTTACTTGATTACCAGCGTCATTTACATAGAATTCACAGTGAACTTGGTGATTAAGAGTTTTTAAGATATTTGCTAATACATCACCAATGACCGCAGCTCTTGCAGATACTACATTTAACGGACCAGTTGGATTTGCAGATACAAATTCTAAATGATATGAACTCAATTCTGAAGTTGATGGATCGTTAATTTTGAAACTAAAATGGTCTGATAGTATAGATTCCATCATTAAAGACCATTGTTCTAGATCTAATTTGAAATTGATAAAACCTGCACCAGCGATCGTCACTTCAGAGAAATATTCGGATAAATTTTTCCATTCTTGGATCAATTCTTGAGCTAATTGAATTGGATTTTTTCCAACCGATTTTGCCCATACCATTGCGCAGTTAGAAGTTAAATCTCCAAACTTCTCATCTTTCGTCAACTCAATGGTAGAGGTGTCAGTATGGATGTTTCTTGAGATTGCAGAAGTTTTAATTTGCTCTCTTAAGAAGGATCTAATTTTATTGGCTTGCATTGTTCGAGGTTTTAATTCGGGTTTTCGGTTTGATTGAAACTCTTGGAACGTCTCCCCAAAGTTTATCCAAACGGTAGTAATTTCTTGTTTCAGGTCTGAAGATATGTAAAACAACGCTTCCGTAATCTAAAACCACCCAAGATAGGTTTTTTTCTCCTTCTCTTGAAAATGGTTTCTTTGCAAGTTTAGAGTTTCTTAAAGAATCTTCAACATAGTCGGATAACGTTTTCACGTGAAGATCGACCATCCCTGTAGCAAGAATGAAAAAGTCCGCAATTTGCGGAACTTTCCTTAAGTCCAAAATTACTATGTCGGTCGCTTGTTTGTCATCTAATAATTTTGCAATTCTACGTGCAAGTTGTAAAGAAGTCACATTCCTCCGTTTAATTATGGATTTTGAATTATACTTCTTTTATACGGTGTGTATAAAAACTCTTGCGAATAACTCACACCTTTAGAAAACTGTGCAGAAATTAACAAGTTGGGCTTAGGCGTCCACAAAAATCCAATACTTCCAATGGGTTGTCCTCCTGTCCAACCATTCTGAAAAGAATTGTAAGGCATTCCAGCATAACCTAAATCAAATGTCCAATGGTATGTGGGAGATACCTGATAAATCATAGAATTTAAATAGATTGCAGACAACGTATTCCCTTCTTTTGAAGATGAATAATTTGAACTAATCAATTGGGACATTGAAAGTTTGGAAGGATCCAAAAGACCTAAATTTTTTATTGATATTCCTAAATTCGTAGATGAAATATTATGGTGTATGCTTAACGGACGGTTATTGTACTGAGCAAACACATTATAATTTACCCAAATGAAAAGTACAATTAAAAATGTAAAAAATATTTTCATACTCACCTCACCCTTTCAATCGTTTGCTTTCAAAAATCTTTCAGATACTATCTTCTCCAAAGATTTCAACTGTTCTTGTGTATTGACTCCTTCTGCTTCAATTGGATCTAAGGACTCAATAGTTGATACGATGTTTCCATTATCTACTGCACTTTTCACTACGTCTGTCAAATAGTACTCCCCTTGTGAATTATTAGGTTGTAATCTTTCTAATTCTTTCCATAACCATTGCGCTTGAAAGATATAAATCCCACTGTTGACTTCTTGAATTTTTAATTCTTCTTCTGAAGCATCTTTCGCTTCTACAATTCGAATAATTTTCCCCTGATCATCTCTTACAATTCTTCCGTAAGAATCGGGTTCTGGTGTTCTAAAAGTTAAAATGGTAGCTACTGCTGAAGTTTTTTCGTGCACTGTTCTTAATTTAAGTAAAGTTTTTGTAGAAATCAGTGGTACATCACCCGATAGAACCATAACACTCCCTTTGAAGCGATGATGGATGTACTTTTTAGCAGCCAGTACAGCATCCCCTGTACCTTTTTGTTGCCATTGGATAGCAAAATGGGCATCTGTGTTCTTCATCGCTTCCATTACCATCGCACGTTTATGACCAACTACGATAACAATTTTTTCCGAACCTATTTGAAGTGCAGCATCCCAAACCCATTGAATTAGTGGTTTGTTATGTAAAGTATGCAAAACCTTGGGTAAATCGGATTTCATCCGTTTTCCTTCACCTGCAGCTAGTATGATGGTTCTTAGAGGTTTTGTTAAAATTGAATTCAAAGGTATGTCCTTTATGAAATATCCACTGCGTCAATTAATCGGGTTGTGCCTAACCTTATTGCACCAATCGCGATGGCATCTTGAATGTTTTTTGGATACAGAAATGTAAAGCGATCCACAATAGCAAAGTAATCTATACTCGTTGGTTGAAAGGTTTTTACAGTATTTATCATCTCCATTTGTGCTATTTTGGTGTCTTGACAATCCAAATAGACCGCTCTTCCCTTTTGAAGCGCAACGTATAGACCAATAGCTCGTTCTTTTTCTATTTCAGTAAGATATCGGTTTCGAGAGGATATCGCAAGTCCAGATGGGTCTCGGATTACCTCACCATACAAAATTTTAAGATCTAAGAATAAAGCTTTTGTCAACCTTCGAATCACTGCACACTGCTGTGCATCTTTTTTTCCAAAAACTACTACATCTGGTTGAATAAGGTTGAATAATTTCAATACAATAGTTGCAACGCCTTGAAAATGATAAGGTCTAAAAGCTCCTTCATAAATTGTACCTAGATAACCTATATCTATTTTCAGATCCATTTCTCTTGGATACATTTCTTGTACTGATGGAATAAACACCCAATCACACGCAATCGTTCGAAGTAGTTCCAGATCGAAATCTAATGTTCTTGGATATTGATGATAATCTTCATTCGGTAAAAACTGAGTCGGATTTACAAAAATTGATACACCAACGTTTGAAGCATATTCCTTAGCAATTTTGATTAACGAAAGATGTCCATTATGAAGTGCTCCCATGGTTGGAACAAAGCCAATCGTGTTTTTCATTCTAATTGAATTGAGATATTCTTTTAACTCAGC
Organism: bacterium; assembly: GCA_026417415.1. Classification (GTDB taxonomy): domain Bacteria; phylum Electryoneota; class JAOADG01; order JAOADG01; family JAOADG01; genus JAOADG01. The sequence goes on along the minus strand of JAOADG010000001.1, from coordinate 26,870 downwards.
AGCATTGTATAATAAGTTCATTGAAATTACTCATATGATTCATTAATTGAAGGGAAATTTGATTCACGCACATCATTCGCATACCTCTCTATCGCATTTTTAATTAATAATCCAATTTCTGCATACCTTCTCACAAATTTATAATGAACTTCCGGTTGTAACCCTAATACATCGTGAAAAACCAAGATTTGACCATCACAGTAAGGACCAGAGGCAATACCGATTGTTGGAATTGAAATGGAGTTCGTAATTTTTTCAGCCGTTTTCACACTTACTTTTTCAAGTACAATGCAAAATGCTCCTGCACCTTCTAACGCTTTTGCTTCTTCAATGAGTGTTTTTTCTTCCGCATTTCCTTGTAATACATATCCACCATATTGTAATACTGATTGCGGTTGTAACCCGATATGCCCCATTACAGGTACACCAAATTTAGTTAGCTTTTGAACAAGGGGAATAATGTCAAATCCACCCTCCAATTTTACTGCAGAGACACGTCCATCCTGAACCACTCGTATGGCATTCCGATACCCCTGTTCTATCGATTCTGAATAACTGGCAAAAGGCATATCTCCAACCACCAATGCACGTTGCACGGCTTTAGAAACAATTCGGCAATGATAAATCATCTGATCGAGTGTCACTGGTATTGTAGTTTCTTCCCCTTGTATCACCATTCCTAAGGAATCGCCGATCAAGATGATATCCACTTGTGCAGCATCCACTAATTTAGCCGTAGTGTAATCGTATGCAGTCAATGCAACAATACGTTGCTGATTTTTCATTTGTCGAATACGACGTGTTGTGATTCGTTGGTTCATATATGTGCCTTTATTTATCGATTTGATGGATTATTCCACCAAATACTAAACGGTCTCCAATATATCCTACTGCACTTTGCCCAATAGCAGGTGCTCTTACAGGTTCAAAAAAGATAACTTTCGCACCATTGTTTTCGAGAGGAATTGCATTTGCAAGAACACCTTTATCTTTATATCGTACTTGTACTAAAACGGGCTGTTTGGGTATAATTCCAATCACATCACGTATAACAATTTCTTTAAAATACAACTGTTCAAGATCTCCTATAATAACTTCAGAAGTTTCTAATCGAGTTTCTATCACGTATTGTGGTTCAGAAAAACCTCCTCCTAATCCCTTTCTTTGTCCTATGGTGTAATTAAAAATTCCTGAATGTTGTCCAACGATCCGTCCTGATGAATCCCTTATCCATCCTGATTGATTTGATTGCTTTCGTTGTGCTAACCAAGTACGATAATCCGAACCTGCTAAAAAACAAATATCTTGACTTTCAGGGGTATGTGCAGTAGGTAAATGATAAAAATTAGCAATTGTACGAATTTCTGACTTTCTAAAAATACCCAATGGAAAAATGGTTGTATCTCTTTTCTCTTCAGGTATTACCCATAATGCGTAGGATTGGTCTTTGTTGTAATCCGTCGCTCTTGCTATCCATTTTTTTCCATAAATTTGAATCATTCTTGCATAGTGGCCTGTAGCAATAAAATCAATCCCTAAAGATAATTTTCTCTTCCACATTTCACCCCATTTCAACTCACGATTGCATTCAATACAAGGGTTTGGTGTTTCTCCATGAAAGTAACTATTTTCAAAATACTCAATCACTTTGCTCTGAAATTGATTGGTTAAATTCCATACATAAGATGAAGCGCCAATCCTATCACACACACGTTGAACATCTATTGCACTTCCAGTATGGCAGCAGCCTTTTGATTGATTTAATGAATTTTCTATTAGTCGAAAATGTACTCCGATTACTTTAAGCCCTGCTTCTGCTAAAAGAAAAGCGGCAACGGAACTATCCACGCCACCAGACATTGCAACCAATACGCTTGCACCTTTATACTGATTTCTTAAATGAAGAACATATTTTTCTTTTTTTCTTAAAATAGCATCAAAGTTCACTTATCCAATTCCCTTTTGAATTTTTCTTTGCTTGTTTACAATTTGAGTGATCCTCTGTACCGCTTGTATAATTTCTTCTTCTGTCAAAAATGGTCCAAAACTAAATCTTATACATTCGTTGGCCTCTTTTTCGGATAGTCCAATACTAAGTAATACTGGCGAAGGTTTCAAAGCACCACTTGCACAAGCAGAGCCCGCAGATGCAGCCACACCTGCTAAATCAAAACCCAAAAGTAATGCCTCTGCTTCTAACTCAGGAAAACGGATATTGACAATGGTATCACTACAATTTTCATTTGGTGAAATAATTTCGTAATCTTCACAGTTTTTTTGTAATTCCTTGAGAAATACACTTTTTATATTCCTTAAATGATTTTGAAATTCATTTTGATGAGTATTCCATAATTCACATGCAGCTCCAAATCCGACAATGGCAGGCATGGCTTCTGTACCTGCATGCATCCCTTTTTCTTGACTGGCTTCAGCTATCCATGGTGAAAACTTAATTCCACTTCGTATGTACAATGCACCGACACCTTTAGGACCATTGATCTTATGTGCAGAAATGGATACTAAATCTGGTTTGTATAAAATTGGAGATGGCAATTTCCCTAATGCTTGGACAGCATCCGTATGAAATAATGCTCCGACACGATGACTTAATTCACATAATTTCTCTATTTCTTGTATCGTACCTATTTCGTTGTTGCAATACATTAATGATACCAAAATAGTATCTGAATTTAACAATTGTGCTAAACCATCAACTTGATATCTTCCCCATTTATCTGGTTTTAACCATTGAACATCAAACCCCCAAGATTGAAATTTCTTACAAATGTTTCTAACTGCTGAATGCTCTATTTCACCAACTATTATTCTTGGTTGTTTTTTTTCTTTTTGGACTATTGAGATCGTGCCTTGAATAGCCCATTGATCCGACTCACTTCCACTACTTGTAAAATAGATTTCTTCAGGTGAACATTGCAGTAGCGCAGCTACTTGCTCTCTTGCTTGTTCACGGTATTTTCTTGCAGTTCTACCTTCAAAATGCAACGAACTGGGATTCCCCCAAGCTTCGCGAATTGAACGGTTAATCGCTTCAATTACACTTGAATGCAATGGTGTAGTGGCTGCGTGATCTAAATAAATTCTGTTCATAATCTAATAAATTGGAATTCTATTTTTAGAGACCGCATCTAAAATTTTTATTAACGCTAGATACCTATGAGAAATTGAATTTTTTTCTAATTCACTCATTTCAGCAAATGTCTTGTTCCATCCATCGGGAATAAAAATAGGATCGTATCCAAAACCCAACGAACCACGCTCTTCTGGAATTATTCTTCCTTTTGCAATTCCGCTTCCGTGCCATTCACCGTCTTTCCAAGTAATGCTAATTACAGTTTCAAAATACGCTCGCCAGGGTTGTGGATAAGGTTTTAAACGCTCAATTAATTTTACTCTATTTTCTTTGTAGGTAGAATTTTCACCCGCGTACCTTGCAGCATAAATCCCCGGTTCACCATTCAAAGCTTCGACAAAAAGTCCAGTATCGTCTGCAATACATAATTGTTTAGTCATTCTATGATAATATCTTGATTTAATTTGAGCATTTTCTAATAGAGATGTTCCAATTTCTTCAGGTTCGATTACATTCCAATTTGAGATAGACATAAATTGAACGGGAAGAGAGTTTAAGATATGAACAATTTCTGAAAATTTGTTAGGATTAGTGGTTCCAATTACCCAAATCATAATGCTATATCTTTCCAAAAAGATGTACCGTCTCCGTTCCAAGAAATATCAAATCTATCTGCTATTGTTTTCGCAATATCCGCATAAGTTTCCCGAATACCAATAAAATAATTTTTTCTGATTCTATCACCGAATACAAGTAAAGGGACACATTCTCGAGAATGATCTGTTGAAGGAGTAGTCGGATCGTTGCCGTGATCCGATGTAATGATTAGAATATCCTCTTTTCGTATATGACAAAGAATTTGATACAAATCAGCATCAAATTGTTCTAATGCATTTGCAAAACCTTCAATATCATTTCTGTGTCCATAAAGTTGGTCAAAGTCAATCAAGTTTGCAAATGCGATACCAGTTTCATTTGAATAAAGCCACGAGAGAATTTCTTGAATACTATCACGATTGGTTTTCGTAGGACGAGAGTTTGTAAACCCTTTTCCATTAAACAAATCATACACCTTTCCGATTGAAGTCACTGATATTCCATTTTTTTTAAGTTCATCTAAAACCGTCGTTCCTTTAGGATCCAAAGTCCAATCGTGCCTATTTTTCGTGCGATAATAATGGTTGGTAGTTCCTAAAAAGGGTCTTGCAATCACACGACCGACGGCATAGGGTCCATCAAAGAACTCATTTCGAATTGTATTACAAATTTGGTACAATTCTTCTAACGGAACAACTTCTTCATGGGCTGCAATTTGTAAAACAGAATCAGCTGATGTATAAACAATAAGGGCGCCACTTTGAATATGTTCATCACCTAAACGTTGAATGATTTCTGTACCTGATGCAACGCAATTGCCGATACAATTTCTTTGAGAAATCTCTCTAATCTTTTGAATGACTTCTTCAGGAAAACCATTTGGAAATACGGGAAAAGGTGTATGAGTGATTAAACCTGCAATTTCCCAATGACCTGTAGTCGAATCTTTTCCGGCAGATTTAGGTTTCAAAATACCCCAACAACCCACTGATTCCGTTGGTTGCACACCACAAATTTTCGTTGTATTGCCCAAACCTAATTTCTGAAGATTTGGTAAGAATAACGGTCTTAATTTTGCAAGATTACTTAAAGTGTTTGATCCAACATCGTTGTAAAGAACTGCATCAGGTGCTTCTCCACAACCGACACCGTCTAAAACAAGAATTAGTACTCGCATGATTTTTGTTCCAAGTTATATAAAATACGAAAGGGCGCTAAAAGCGCCCTTTACCTATCGTTAAAACGTCTATTGACCTGACACAATTTGAAATTTTTTATCAAAACTTTTAGGCAACTTGTGGATATTTTTCTGATTCTCTAAAGTATCCACTATAGAATTCTTATTTTCGACAACATTGGATTCCTTGATTTGTTTGGACTGCGGTGCTTCTTGAACCAAAGGTACTGGTTGTTGAATAGAATTTTCTTTTAGGTTTGTTAGTTTATTGGAAACAAGAGTTAAAAACAAAAGTGCTCCTACTACAGTTCCTGTAGCAAAACTAAGCGTCTGAACTAAATAACTTTTTTTCTTTTCACTTCTCTTTTTTCTAAATCGGTAAAGCACATCGCTCTTTGTAACAGGATAGGGCACACTTTCAAAACCTAATGTTTGTAACCGTTTTCGATAATAATCCACTTTTTCAGAATAAGCTTGACATTGTTTACACTCTTCTTTGTGTTTATTCCAATCGTCTTGAAGTGTAACATTTAACTTATGATTTTTTGCATCTAAAAAATTCTTTTCAAATTCTGAACAATTCATTTTTTCCTCGTTTACAAATATTCTTTAAGCATCTCCTGCATTTTTTGTCTTCCACGATTCACTCTTGATTTTACTGTTCCCAAAGGGATTTTCAATACTTGTGCAACTTCTTCATAAGATAAATCATTTATGTCTCGTAGTATGATCACTTCACGATACTCAACTGGCAATTTTTTTAATGCTTGATTGATCTTTACACGTAAATCGCTACTATTTGCCAATTCTTCTGGACCTGCATTTGGATCTTGTGGATCAATCTCTAACTCATTACTATCGCGAGTAGATAAGGGAATCCATCTTCTAATCTTCCTTTTTCTTAATTCAGTTCTCACTAAATTCGTAGCGATGGTGTAAACCCAAGTTGAAAATTGTCCAATTTCTTTGTATTGATGACGTTTTTCCCAAACTTTTAAAAATGTGTCTTGCAAAATATCTCTTGCACAATTCTTATCATTTAGCATTCTGACTATAAAAGAATACAAAGGATCTTGAAATCTTTGCATCAACGTGTCAAATGCAGATTCTTCACCGTTTTGGAATAATATCATAAGTTCTTGGTTGTTTTTACTCTCGAGCCAATCTCTTGCTGGTAAACCCATACTTTCCTCAAGTACTTGAAATTTTACATTCAATACGGCAAGTTGTTTATGTTGTTCATACTCTTAAAACGCTTCAAAGGTTTATTTCGTTCCCGCTTGAAATCTGGATACTGCAGGAATTAAAGTTTGGACTAACAAACGTGTTCCCTGTTGATAAGAACCGGTTGATTTCAAAGACAAGTCCAACTCAGCAAGGTCCTTTAGGGTGCTCCAAATCGCGTTTTCTGTAATCTTTTGTTTAGATTTTTCTAAATCATTGAGTATGCGGTAAAATGGTGTCCATCGTTTTTCGCTGGTTTCTGTCTTAGTAATCATATACCATACTTCAAACAAAATAGCAGATAATTGCCAAACCATAGAAGTTACATTTTTTTGTAGGTGTTGTTGATCCAATCGGTACAACGTCTCCATCATTTTTTTTTGATTTCCTAATAATAGATAAAATGCGACTTCTTCTGTTGCTGATTCGATTTCGCCAAGTGCTAATTTTGTGATGACATTATCATCAACATACCCATCCTGCGATGCCCAAACAGAAATTTGAGTCAAATAACTGTTAATCTCATACGGATACTTTGCAGACATAGCAATTTGATTCATCATTTTTGGTGACATCACCAGTTTTAATTCATTCGCAATATATTTCGTCCATTTTAACATCATTTCATCCGATCGTTCATCAAAACGAATGATTACTTCTGGAGTAATTTCAGTGTATGGATATATCCGTGGTTTTTTGTAAGGATCAAATTCATTTATTAGCCAAATAAAATATAAAGAAGCATCGGATAGATGATTCAAACTCTCTTTTAAAATTTCCTTCACTTTACTTTGCTTACCTGAAGGAAGCCCACGGAGAAATACAATTCTGTTACCAACATTGAAAAAAGAATCGGTATGAATCGCATTGGTAATTTCTTCAGGATTTGTTTCTTCTAAATGAATGGATTGGGTCCCGTACTCGTCCGATGAAATCTCTAATAGTGTCTTCAAACGATGCAGAATTTTTTCAAATACCCATTCATCTTCACCAACAGCAAAAATTAAATGAGCAATGATCGGAGTTGAATCTGTTAGCCATTCAAGTGCTTGGATTGAAACATTTTTTACCATAAAGAAAATTGCCTTGTACAAATATCAATAAAGATACTCGCTAATTTTTTAGAAAGTTCATCTTGATCCATTCTTTCTGGATGCCACTGCACACCGAGAATATTGAACTGTGGCCAAGCCATCGCCTCTATGACACCATCAAAGGTAACAGCTAATGTTATCCCGTTGCTTCCGATATCTTTAATCGCTTGATGATGTGAAGAATTGGTTTGGAAGGTATCTTTTTCAAAAATATTTTTTGAAATTTTATTCCAACAAACTCGAACAGGATGTGCGTACAATACGCCACTTTGAGAATGATTGATCTCATATCCAATTTGGATTGGAATATCCTGATACAAGGTTCCTCCTAAAACGACATTTAGTTGTTGGATACCTCGACAAATTCCAAAAATGGGTTTATTCAGTTTGATTGCTTCTCGAATTATGGCTGTTTCATACCATGTTCTTCTCAAGTCACCTTTACAGTAATCGTTTATTGGTGCTTCGTGATAAAATGAAGGGGCTAAATCTTCGCCACCTGAAAGCAAAACTCCATCTAAACTTTCTAAAAATTCATGAATTTGAGAAGTAAATTTCAAAACTGGAATAGTTATCGGGATTCCACCTGCACTTTCAATCCAATTGGTATATGCACTTTGTAATACTGCGGTCTCTGTATAATTACGAAAAGAACCATTTGCACTATGGTATTCAATTGTTTCTCTCTGACAAATAGACGGTGAGATTGCAATCATTGGTTTTTTCTTACGTAGTTCCATTAAGGCCTCATACGATGCATTCTTCTTGGATTTTGTTCGTGCATTTTTTCTCTCACTCGTTCTCTGACTGCTTGTTCAATGCGTTCGTTAAATCTCATCAAAAAAGGATGTATCCGTGCAGCTTGCCATGGTTCCAAATGGTTCACAGAAAACTCTAAGAAACGATCCAATAGTTTCAATTTCTTTTCCTGCAACTGTTGAAAAGATTTTAAGGTTTTAGAAACTTCAGCAGAAGTTGCTTCCGAATTAGGAGCACCCATTCTTCGTAATTTAACCATGATTTCACGTTCATCTTTTTTTAATTCCATAAAGTCGTTGTAAAATTGATTGAAGGTAGGAAAAAAGTTTGTTGCTTGATTGGGTTTAATATCCAATACCTTCGTCATTTGTGCTACTAATACAGTATAAAATTTTTCACTCCAATCTGGAGGTACAGGAGGTAATTCATCCGGTGGTGGTTCTCCTTCATCCATTTGTGCAAATGTGATAATAGGTAACCAAAAAAGTAAACTTAATAATATTGAAAATTTCATATCTCACTCCACTCTTTTTCAATCTCTTTTGCGACCTGTTCTAAAATATGATCCAACTCATTGCGATCTAATTTTGTAATCCCGTGTTCCAATATCAATTGATTATATTGTAGGTTCTCATCTGATAAATCTGTTTCTTGATTTTCATTCAGAACGTCAAAAATCACATCAATGGCTTCATCTGGTTCAATTTGGACCTGCTGAACAAATGTAGGCAATTGATGATTGATTAAATCGTTGGTCAATAATAATGTTACCAAAATAATTGAAAGACCTACCATATATACTGGTTGCAAAAATTCAAGGGTTTTACGTCTTGTTTGTTTCAGATCAATTTTTTCTTGGATAGCTAAAAATACACGTTCTTTTATCCCATCAGGCAATTTTTGAGGTCCAGAAAGTGGTAACGATTTTGCCCACTCGAGTAACTGATTTTCTTTTTCTTGATTCATTTTTCGCTCTATAATTATTCTTTATTCTTCTAAAAGTTTTTTTAATTTTGCTAATGCAAAACTTAAATTCGCTTTCACTGAACCTTCTGATTTTCCAGTAATTTCTGCTATTTCAGCATTTGATAAACCTTGTTCTACTCGCATAATAAATATGGTTCTTTGCTTCATTGACAATTTTCTAATGGCTTGTTCCAACCTTTCTTTTTTTTCTTTTTCTATCAATTTTTGTTCAGGATTATCATCTGGATTAACTAAGGTAATCGTTTCAAAATCTTCTTCGTCATAATCTTCCTGTATTCTTAAAAAATTTCTAATCGCTCTACTTTTTAATTTATTTAGTGACATATTGTAAACGATTCTGTAAAGCCAAGAAGAAAACTTACTTTCGCCACGAAAGGTACTTAGTTCTTCCCAAATTTTTATAAATGCATTTTGAACAACATCTTCTGCATCTTTCTGATTTCTTAATAAACGTAAAGCAAGCATAAGGGCTTGTTCTTGATACTCTATCACCAATTGATTAAAAGCTTGATGGTTTCCGCGAACTGCTGCGGAAATGATCTCTTGTTCGTTCTGTATCATTCTTTACTATTGGACAAGTTAAACATTAAAATGTTTAATGGAGTTTGAGGGGGAGCCAGTTGAATTGAAGGTAAACTTTTTCACCCACTATTCCTTGTAGTTCATAAGCAAAATCGAATGCATATTCTTTCACTTTTAACCCAAGTCCCATTGTAAAACCTGCAGTTGACTCTTTTGTTCCTAGTGATTTTTGTTCGTTTCCTAATGTACTATAACCACCTCGTAAAGCTATAAAATCACTAATTTCTATATCTACACCTGCAGAAAAATACATTTCAGTATCATTCCATTTCATACCTTGAATTAACAAAGTTAATGGTAGGTGTTCTAATTTTTTGGTTCCACCAAATTTGATTGATGTGGGCAATTTCGTAGGAGAAGTAACGTACTTTTTTGTATTGACACCAATGTTGCGCATTTCCAGTCCAATTTTAGCGTTCCAATTTTTGGGCAAAACATACACAACACCAAAATTCCCAAGGATTGCTGAAGCAGAATAGTTTTCTATTGATGAATGAACAAAACCAAATTCACCACCAAAATGGATATTTTTCCAATGTTTCGCAATCAGAGCAGATATCATCCAATCATTAGCACCAAAACTACCAATTTTTTCTCCGCTACTGGTTCTTTTTTCAAATGTTCCATAATCAAAGTATATTACTTTAGCGGCTACTGGAATGTTCCTTACAATTGTATTGTACATACATTGTCCAGCATTGATTTTTACGGGATATTGGACGTAGGTAACATTGACAACAGTTTGTTGGATAAAAGATAAGAAGGCAGGATTGCTACTAATGTTACTAATTTTAGGATGTGCAACCGTTGCATTCCCCAGTGCTACGCTGCTTGCAGATAATTCACGCCTTAGAAAATCAAATCCAGAGGTTCCAACACTTGCTTTTATGCTTAAATTAGGAAAAAGAAATATGAATGTAAACCATGTGACGATTTTAAATAAATTCATTTTGGACTCATAGACAATGTGCATTTAACGTACAAAGGAACATAATGAATTTCAAGTGGAACAAAATTTTTCGGAAATCTCTTTTAACAGAAGCTCAACCCAAGGAGTCATCGTGAAATCCATTTTCAAAGGTCTTCATTTCTTGCTAGGTTCTCTTCTATTTCTATTTGTCCTACTCATTGGCACAACACCAGCATTTGCTTCAAGTCATGCTGCTTCAGATGTCCATCCAGTATGGATCATTCCTTTCATCACACTTTTATTATCTATAGCCATTATCCCTTTAATCAACAAGCACTTTTGGGAAAAATACTATCCTGCAATTGCAATATTTTTAGGATTAATCACCATTTTCTACTATCTCTTAATTGCTAAAGATACAATGCGTCTGCTTCATACTGGTCATGAATACATCAGTTTTATTAGTTTGATCGGTTCACTCTTTGTTGTCACCGGTGGAATTCTAATACGTGTTTGGAAACCTGGAAGACCTATTACCAATGTGATTTTGCTTGCTATTGGCGCAGTGATTGCTAATTTTATTGGAACAACCGGTGCATCTGCTTTATTAATACGCCCTTTTATTCGCATCAATCGCGGACGATTAAGACCTTATCATATCGTTTTCTTTATTTTCATTGTGGCAAATTGTGGTGGCGCTTTGACACCAATTGGTGATCCACCTCTCTTTCTGGGGTATATCAAAGGTATTCCTTTCTTTTGGCTTTTTGAACACGTGTGGTATAAATGGATGTTCGTAGTCGGCTTGTTGTTGTTGATTTTTTACCTTTTTGATATACGAAATCAAAAACAAGCAAGCCATGATGAACCACCTCCAGGCCATAAACGTTTTGAAATTGAAGGTGCTAAAAACTTTTTCTTTTTATTAGTGATTATATTAGCCGTTTTATTTAATAAAAAGATGCCTATCTTTGTACCAGAGCTGATTCAACTTAGTGCAGCATTTTTTTCTTATCGCTTTACTTCTCATAAAATCCATCACGATAATGATTTTACTTTTCATCCAATCAAAGAAGTTGCTCTTTTGTTTGTAGGAATTTTTGCTACGATGATTCCTGCGCTACAATACTTAGAATTACATGCTTCAGAAATGGGTATTCAAACCCCAGGGATGTTTTATTGGATGACTGGGATGCTGTCTTCATTTTTAGACAATGCACCCACCTACCTTACTTTTCTTTCTGCAGCATTTGGGTTGCACGGAGCTACAATTGATTCAAGTTATCATATGCATTGGATTTTAGGATTGTACACAGGGACTATACACCCCGTTCAATCGCTTATTCCGGGCGATCAAGTGATTCCGTTTGTAAAAGAAACAGCACTCCCAACTCTAATGGTAACCAATGCAATGGGAGAAACTTTTCCCAAAGAAACCTCTTATTACTTTGTAGTTGCTATTTCTATGGCAGCTGTCTTCTTTGGTGCAATGACTTACATTGGGAATGGTCCAAATTTTATGGTAAAATCAATTGCGGACGAATTGGGATGTGACACCCCTACATTTTTTGGATATATGATGAAATATAGCATTCCGATTTTACTTCCAGTTTTGTTCATTACTTGGTTTTTATGGTATCGTTAAACAAGTTAAAGTCCTTGTCTTTTACAGAGGTCAAATAATGGACAGGGTTGACACTTGGGATTTTTCTTTGTACATGTAGTTTTAGAATGTACTACAATTAAAGCGTGGATTTCATTTTGATCTTGCACCGTTGGAGGGGTTAACGTTTGTAACCAGATCGCTAATTTTTGGTACGTTTCCATTTTGTCAAACACACCTAAACGATAAGCCAATCTTTGTGTGTATTTATCCGAAACGGATGTATACCTATTCAATGCATACAATAAAATCGCATCTGCAGTTTCATTCCCAATGCCACGAATATTTAATAGTTGATGACGTAAATCTGTCGTAGAGAAATGTTTTCGTTTTACACTTTGATTGTATTGAATGAACCATCGCGAAAATTCTATTAAAGTTCGGACTTTCAATTGATAAAATCCCACTGGTCGGATGATAGATTGTAATGTGGATTCGGGAAATTGTAGGAATTGCTGAGGAGTAGTTATTTTTTCAGCTTTGAACCGATTTAAAACGATTTCAACATTTTTCCAAGTAGTGTTTTGTGTAAGTATTGCACTTATTGCGATTTCAAATTGTGAATCTCCTGGCCACCAATTTTGTTTGCCATAGCAATGCAACAATCGTTTATATATGGGGTATTCCATCACATTAAGAATGATACGACTGCATTTTCCTTTAACATTCCTTTAGGTGTCAAAATTAGATGGTCGTTTTGGAGTACTGCTAAACCCTTTTGTAAAAGCTGGGAAACTTTCTTTTCTGGGATTTTCAATCTTTTGTCTCGCCAGTTCAATCCACTTCTCAGCCGTATATTCATTGCAATGGTTTCTATTCTGTGCTTTTCTTCATCTAATTCTTCTACGAATTCATACTCCATTGTTTCTTTGTGAACTGATGCACTCCATTTTTGTAAATCAGAAAAATTAGAATACCGTTTATCACCAGAATAACTATGGGCAGAAGGTCCAAAACCATAGTACTTTCTTCCTGACCAATAACTTAGATTATGTTGAGACACATGATTGGGTTTTGCAAAATTAGAAATTTCATATTGGTCATAACCTTCTTGCGAAAGGAACTCAATCGTTTTCAAATAATCTTTCTCTATTTTTTGTTCATCTGCTAATAAAAGTAATCCTTTTTGTGCCCTTTTTCCGAACGCTGAATTGGGTCCAACACTTAAAATGTAAACTGATATGTGATCAGGCTGACATGAAACTGCCATTTTTAAAGTTTGTATCCATACATCAGTTGTCTCAAATGGTAAGCCGCAGATTAAATCTATTGAAACAGAACGATAGGGTAAATTTTTTGCAGTTTCTATCGCTTTAATTGCAGTTTCAACATGATGATTTCTTCCTAAACCTTTAAGCGTATCATGCTGAAATGATTGCACACCTATTGATAATCGATTGATTCCAACTTGATAAAATTCCAAAAAACGCTGGTAATCCTCTGGATTTGCCTCTAAAGAAATTTCTGAAAAATTTTCTAACCCTTTTTGTTTCCAATATTCAACGATACGTTGAATATCAGCGGGTGAAGTTAATGAAGGAGTACCACCACCAATATATAGTGAAAATGGTTTCGTGAGAGTAGAGAATTCATTTTTTCTTTTATCAAATTCTTCAAACAACGTTTCATTATATAAAAACAAGTTTCTATAAGCGTCTGTACGAACATAAAAATCACAATAGGGACACCTTTTTTGACAAAAAGGAATATGGACGTATATCGCATAGTCCTCAGGAATATTCTGAGATTTGAACATAGATTACCAATTTCCAGTAGGATATGGAATAGTGTCTGGTACGATTTGTTTTAGTTCAGGACCGGGTTCAAAGCCCAAATTTGAATGGAGTTTCTCTTTTAATAAAAACTGCCATTGAAAATCTCTTTTGGCATACTCTTGCAGTAAAGCAAGTTGCTTCTCTGCTTGTTGTTCCTGTTTTAACTGTTTTAACAAATGATATTTGAGCAAATTCGCTAATACATTGTCTGCTTGTACTTCAAGTACTTTTTCTACCTTTGATAAAGCATCTTGGAATTTATTTTCTAATAGATCCATTTGTGCTAAACGAACTGATATTTCTGATTTCGTGCTATCCAAAGAGTATGCTTCCTCTAAACAAGATCTTGCTTGTTTTATGGAATTTTGTTCTTGGTACAATGCTCCTAAACCGATCAATAATGGAACTCTTTTTTGTCCGACTGTTTCTTTTAACATTTTTTTATATAGATTTTCTAACTGTACTTTGTCAATTTTTCCAGTTGAATCTTGTGGAACAGGGACATTACTTTCTAATATCAACTCGGGACCAGTTAAACCGATTCTTGCAAATTCTTCTCTTGCTTGTTCTTCAAAACCGAGTTCATACAATGCCATCGCCAATTGATAATGCCCTTCCCAAAAAAATGGATCAATCGCTAACGTCTGATGGTAATACTGCATTGCATCGTAAATCATACCCATGCGATAAGCAGTTTGCGCCCAATTAAAATAATCCATTTTGATATTTTTTAGGGATTGAATGGTAGAATTTGTATAATGTGCCCACAGAAAACCCGGCGTTAATGCCATAATTCCTATCATCCAAAGATTAAACTGATTTTTTAACAGGAAACGCCATAAAAATTGTAGTGCGGAAGCAACCAATAAAAACATCACTGGTACTGCTGCTACTCGATATTCAGAAGCACTATAAAACAATTGGTTCGCAAGAAAGTAAGTCAGTAGAATCAGTAACGGGTAAATCCATTTACATCTAACTTTCCACACAGACCAAAGCCCTACAAAGAAAAAAATCATCAAAACGCTCCATCGTATCGGTAGAAATTTTACAAATGGCGAAAATCCTTGAACAACATAAAATGTGATGTTGTTAGGTGCTTCAATATGATTTCCCCAATACAGCAATTTTTTGGCCTGTAAAATACCAAAATCCGAAGGATTGGATACAATCCATAGGAGTGCTTGTTTAAACCAAAACCAAGATGCTTCAGCACTTGTTAGTTCACGATGGGATAGTTGACTTGCTCGTACTCGAAAATCTTCTTCTTCTCGGCTTGGCTCTGCAGATGTAAGAAAAGGTGCTTCATAATACAATCCGTTGGCATTTTCATTGTTTCCAATCCAAAATACCACACCACCTGAAGTTTGAGATAGAATCAATTGCCCCGAAACAAGATAATTTCGAAGAGTAAAAGGGAATATGATGAGAATTGCACCCGAATAAATAACCAGTAATTTTAAAAATCGCTTTGTTTCTTGTTTTTTAAAAAGAAATGTTATGAACAATAGTAAGAGCAAAAGCAAAGGAATTGGCCTACATACTATAGTTGCGCCAATCATTATACCACTTAAAAAATAGTCAAGCAGTTTTTGTTTTTCTTGTGCACGTAGAAAAAAATACAGGGTTGCAGCGGTAAGTGTAATAATTAAAGTTGAAGTTAATAATGTTCCATTGTAATACGGAAAAATTGCATATCCTACCCAAAGAAGCATTACTACTCTGGTAGCTGATTCAGTAAGTAATCTTCTTGCAGTTTTTAAAATTAGCCATAGTGCCAGTCCCTCCAAAAAAGTTTGTATTCCCATTACAACAAAAGGACTGGCATCTATTAACCAATATAAAATGCCGACAAAGGTTGGGTAGCCAGGATTCATAAACCATGCTTCGTTACCCCAACCTTTTTCTGCAAATTGTTTCGCTAATTCATGATAATGGGCAGCATCAATTGTGAGAATCTTAGTGATGGGTGTATCATAAATCGCGATTAAATGTCCGATACGTGTAATCAACCATATGGTCCATAAAATTGAAATCACTTTTGGATGTAACCATAATCTTTTGATTTTTTCATCTACAAATTGAAATATATTGACACCATTCATTCGCTTCCCATTTTTCATTACTTACATCCATAAAAAGAACGCACAATTTATAAATCTGTTCCTATAAAGGAATATTACCATGTTTTTTAGGTGGATTTTTATCTACTTTATTCTCTAATAGACGAAAACCGTAAATTAGTTTCGCTCGAGTTGTCCTTGGTTCGATTACATCGTCAATATACCCACGCTCTGCAGCAATGTAAGGATTAGAGAATTTACTGATATACATTTGCTCTAATTCTTGCATTCTTTTTTCTGGATCCGCAGCATTTTTTAGATCTTTGTGGTAGATAATTTCTACTGCACCTTGTGCACCCATCACTGCTATTTCTGCTGTAGGCCAGGCAAAATTTAAATCACCACGAATATGCTTTGAATTCATCACATCATAAGCACCACCGTATGCTTTTCTTGTAATCACAGTAATCTTCGGGACCGTTGCTTCACAAAAAGCATACAACAATTTTGCACCATTGGTAATGATACCACGCCACTCCTGATCTGTGCCGGGTAGAAATCCAGGTACATCTTCAAACACCAACAATGGAATATTAAAACAGTCACAAAATCTAACAAACCTTGCCCCTTTTCTTGAACTATCAATATCTAAAACCCCTGCTAATACCGAAGGTTGATTAGCAATAATACCTACACTCTTTCCTTCTAATCTTGCAAAACCAACGATGATATTGGGAGCAAATAATTCGTGTACTTCAAAGAAACTATCTTTATCTACGATTAAATTAATTACATCTCGCATATCATAAGGTTTATTGGGGTTTTCTGGGATAATGGTATCCAATGCAGGTTCTTCACGAGTAATTGGATCATTACACGTTACTGTTGGTGGATCTTCACGATTGTTGGACGGTATGTAAGACAGCAATTTTTTGATCATTTCCATCGCTTCAATTTCATTATTGGCAGCAAAATGTGCTACACCGGATTTGGTTGCATGTGTTTCCGCTCCGCCAAGTTCTTCACTGCTTACATCTTCGTGTGTTACGGTTTTAACTACTTTAGGACCTGTAACAAACATGTAACTTGTGTGTTTGACCATTATAGTAAAATCAGTAATTGCGGGAGAATAAACCGCACCACCTGCACAAGGACCTAAAATTGCAGAAATCTGTGGGATCAACCCACTTGCTAACGTGTTTCTAAGAAAAATATCTGCGTAAGCACCTAGTGAGACCACCCCTTCTTGAACACGAGCACCACCGGAATCGTTTAAGCCAATAACAGGTACTCCTAACTTCATTGCCATATCCATTACCTTGCAAATCTTTGCACCGTGAGCTTCTGACAATGAACCACCTTGGATAGTAAAATCTTGTGAAAATAGAAAAACGGTACGACCTTGAATAGTCCCCCAACCTGTAATCACACCATCAGTATAATACCTTTCGGTTTCCCCATTACCTTCAAATGGACGTGCTCTGACCAATAAATCAAGTTCTTGAAAACTTCCGGGATCTAAAAGTAAATCTATCCTTTCTCGTGCAGTTAATTTTCCTTTTCTATGTTGCGATTCGATTCTTGTTTGCCCACCGCCCTGGTAAGCCAATTCTTTTAGTTTCTTTAAGTGTTCTTGTTTCGTGCTCATATTTAACCTTACTATTTAATGTTAGACAAACATTTCAATCAACTGATATTGATGAACTAAATCGTGTAACTACAGTAAAAGATTTTGTAAATTACAAAAAACGGATTTCAATACGAAATTACTTATTTCATCATCATCTTTTCCTCCTCTTGTAGGAGGAACTGCAACTTATTCATTTGAAATTTGCCGTGGATTGATACGGCAGAACTTTGACGTGCTTGTTTGGACTAAATCGGAAGTTTTACAAATTGGTGAACTTCCACCAGGTTTCCAAATTTACACAGTCAAAGATACTATTTTTACACCCAGTTGGTTGCTCCGATACCGTTCTGAATTGGTTGGACAAAAAGTAATAGAAAAAAATAGACCGAATTTATTATTAGTTCCAAGATTAGATTATTTTACCAGAGAAACTTTACGGTGGGCTTCTTCTGTAGAAGTCCCTTTTGCAGTCATTCTTCATGGTTTTGAATCAATAGAAACGAATTCCATTGTACATCAAGCAAAATGTATTTTTTGCGTATCTGAAGCCATTGCAAAAAATTTACCACCATCATTACAAAATAAAACCATTGTGGTTCCCAATGGGGTTGATACCTTACGTTTCTCACCGGGTAAACCTGATCAAAATGTACTAAAAAAATACAAATTGGACATCCATTCAAAAGGAATTCTGAATGTAGGCAGTTGGTTAGCACAAAAAGGACAAGCATTTCTTTTAGAAGCCATTGCTATGCTACCTCCACCACCTGAAGGACCCGAATTGTGGTTGGTAGGGAGTGGACCAGAAGAACGAAAACTAAGACAAGCTGCATTAAGAAATAAAGTATATGATCGAGTAAAATGGTTGGGTTCAATCAATGATGAGGATTTGGTAAGTGTTTATCGTGCTGCCAAATTTGTGGTGTTGAGTTCTTTTGGTCAAAAATTGGGTGAATTAGAAGGGTTTGGATTACCTGTTCTTGAAGCCGCAGCTTGTGGTATCCCTGCGGTTGTCACGAACTCAGGTGGTTTGCCAGAAGCAGTTGTTCATGAAAAAACAGGTTTGGTAGTTGAAGCCAACAATACAAAACTGTTAGCAGATGCGATAAACTATTTGTGGAAAAATGAATCTTTACAATTCCAATATGGACTAAATGCCCAAAATCGAGTACGCGAAAATTATACTTGGGATATTGTTTTACAAAAGTTAGGCCGAGAAATAAGAAAAGCAATTCAACAATCTCGATTAAGTGAGATTTAATCTATGAACAGTCCTAAAAATGTAGTTATACTTTCAGGTACAATTGACATCGAATCAACTTTTGATATACTTGATGAAAAGTGGGTGAATACCCGCTTCGGTAAAGTGTTTGCAAAACAAATTGAAGAACACTGTTGGTTAATCAACCGTCACGGTAAAGAGGGTTTGATTCCACCCCATGCGATCAATCATCCAGCAAACTTGCTGGCTGCAAAACAATTGGGGAATAGTATTGTAGGTGTTGGTTCTGTAGGTTCTTTAGATGAACTCATTTATCCGGGACAACTTGGTGTCCCAAGCGATATCTTTTGTCCATTTCCCATTGAAACCATTTGTGGTCCAAATGAACGAATTCATGCGATTCCCCAGTTTGATTACAAGCTCCGTGCAATTCTCCTTGAACAATTGACATTGAATGGTTTTGATGTTGTGGATGGTGGTGTTTATGCTCAATCACGTGGTCCACGTTTTGAATCCCAAGCAGAAATTCAATGGTTATCCGATTATGCACACTATGTTGGTATGACTGCTGCTTCTGAACTTACTATTGCTTGTGAAATTCAAATACCCTATGCATTGTTAGTCAGTGTTGATAATTGGGGCAATGGAATAGGTGGCGTAAAATTAACAATGGACGAATTTCTTAAAGGGGTAGCACAAAATCATCAAGCTGTACGTAATGCTATACAAACTTTACTACCTTCTTTGATAGAATACAGTGCCTTTTTAGATAGCGAAAAGTAATTAATTGATCCATTCACTTTCATTGAATTGATCTTTAGGTGGTGATTTTTTTTCTTCTACATTGGTAATTTCTGCCCACTCGTCTCTTGACCGCACAAATGCAATTCCTGTAATGGCTACACCTATATAGAGGCCAATTGACAAAATTAATCCTTGTAAGGATTCTGCTATAACTGCATTTTCAATCAATAAAAACGGCGCAGTGAAAAGAAATAGTAGAAATATGAATAAAACTTGAAATATCAATAATGATAGAAATCTCAACCATATCCAATGTGGCAAATGTCGCCATTCATTCCATAATATATGAATAGGTTCATCCGTAATCGCTAACCCCACAATAAAGTATTCAAACTTTGGTTGCCAGCGAATAATGAAAAACATTACTCCAAATAGAATTCCAAACAGATACCAAATTATCATTTTTTGACTTAATAGTGTTAGTAATAATAGTGGAGATAATAAAAGAATGATAAATAACAATGCAGCAAAAGAGATACCATATCCAAGAATTACTCTTGGTACTTTTGCAAGACCTTTGAATACATGTGCAAAGTTCCAAGTTTTTTCAAAACTTGCTTGATAGGACCATACCCAAACGATCGCATGTGCAATCCAAGTAATTGCTAAACTTAAAGTTGAATAAATGAAAAAATCCCAGAAAAAAATAGACCACTGTTCCCATTTGAAATTATCTAATAATGGATTCATCTTTTCAATGTTTTCTAAAGGAACGATCCAAATAGGAATTAAGGATAAAAAAGCTGCAACTAAAATGACATAGGGTTGATGGAAGTACAATTGAAAACCATCTTTAATTGCATTTCCTACAAATACACCTAATGGTTCTGGTTTTAATTTTAGCGGATCTTGATGGTTGAATTCATCACCCAACATGGATTGGTATCCTAAAATTCTTTAGATGAATGAGGTATTATTGAATCTGTTTTTTGTAAAATGGTGAATGCTGTATCACCATATTTTCTATGGTCTGTAATGCAAAAACCTTCAATTGAAGGAATTTCAATTCGGGAATTGTGCTCAATAATCGTTTGACAATGGTTAGATAACCAAGTAGTTTTTTCTAACATTTGTAAAATTGAAGTCACAGATACTTTGTTCCAAGGCGGATCAATAAATAAGATTTCAATTGGATCAAATTTTAACTCTTGGCGAAAAATTTTAAACCAATCTCCGTGAAGGATGATTGCTGTTCTTCCTTGTGTATCCTGCCATTGGTCCCTTTCAATATGATGAAAACCTGTTCTTTTTAAATTCTCTTGTATGGCTTTGATTGCACTATGTGCTATTTCAATAAATATCGCTGTTCTTGAACCTCTCATCAGAGCTTCAATCCCGATACTTCCTCCACCCGCAAAAGCGTCGCAAAACATTGCATAGGGAATATCTTGTTCTAAAATAGAAAACAAAGCCGTCCGTGCTCGTCCAGAGGTGGGGCGAGTGTTCTTAGCATTGATCAAATGTTTTCCTTTACTTTGTCCACCAAGAATTCTACTCATAGCCCCTCCAGTTTTTTAAAGATAAGAAATTCCATTAGATTCTTAAACATTTTATCAAATGCGAAAAAAACACTATTTTGTAGATGTTGTAGTACACTAAGGGGAAGCAAGGTGAACCAAAGTAGTGAATATAAAAAACCAGTTCGTGTTGGAATCATTGGCATCGGTACTCAAGCACAATTGATTCACATCCCAATTCTGCAGAAAATTGATGGAGTTGTAATAGCAGGTGTTAACGATCTTGATGAAATCAAGGGTAAACGTTTTGCCCAACAGCATGGATTGAAGTGGTATGATACGCCTGAAGATTTATTTTGTAGCGGAATTGATGCTGTGTTTATTCTTACTCCAAACAATAGTCATTATCCTCTTAGCATCGCAGCATTAAATGCAGGATTACATGTATTGGTTGAAAAACCATTGGCACGGACCTCCAACGAAGCAGAAAAAATGATAGCTTTAGCAGAGAAAAAAGAACGAAATTTACTCGTACTAATGAATCAACGCTTTCGTACCGATACACGGATTGTTAAAAACTATTTGAAAACGGGTAAAATTGGAGATATTTATCGAATACGGTGCGGTTGGATGACTAAATGGGATCGGTGGAATCGACCGCAATGGTTAAAAGATAAAAAAATCTCTGGTGGTGGTGTATTAATGGATTATGGTATTCAGTTGTTGGATTTGGTTTTATGGATGTTAAAATATCCCAAGGTCACTCGAGTAAGTGCTATCACGAAAAGGATAGGGATATCCGGAAATGTAGAAGATGCTGCTATTGCAACGCTGTATTTAGAAAAAGGGATCGTTTTTACACTTGAAGTTTCTTGGTCTTTGTTAGCACCAGAAAGCGAGGCATGGTTGGTTTTTGCCGGAACAAAAGGAAGAGCATATTTAAATCCAGTGCGAATCCATGTGTTTGAAAATGATAAAATCGTTACTCAATATCCTTTAAGAAACAAAAAAAATGTAGATATCAACAAAGACAGTTACGAGTCAGAACTAAGACATTTTGTTGAAGTTCTTCGTGAAGGGATTTCACCGGGTGCGACTGCGAAAGAGTGTTTACAAGCGCTTCGCGTAATTGAAGCGATTTACGAATCTGCAAAAACAGGGCATGAAATTGCAGTAGATATAGGACCTGCAAGGTAGATTTTACAATGAGTTTGGAATTTGTACTTTTTTTCGTATCTTCATTACTGAATTGAGAGTATGCATTTATGATTAAGCAAATTAGAAATTACTTGTATATGGAATGGGTTAAAGCAGAAACCTAAGGACCTCTTTTCTTCCTCATTAAAATTTTTCCTTTCAAATCTCATTATTTGTTGAATTTTATTTTCAATTCGCTTCATTAGCAAAGAAAGGACTTTGTTATGAGAACTAAGGTCATGATTACACCGGAAAATGTTCACGCTACCATTGCTAAGCATATGCTTGCCGATGGTTTTGATTTGGTTTTTGACTTAGACAAATCGCATGGAAGTTGGATTTACGATAGTAAACATCATAAAGAATATCTTGACTTTTTTACTTTTTTCGCTTCTTCTCCAATCGGTTTTAACCATCCTAAGTTGCGAACTGAAGAATTTTTACGAGAATTAGGACGTGTGGCATTAAATAACATCACCAATAGTGATTTGTATACAATTGAAATGGCACAGTTCGTACAAACCGTTTTTGATATCGCAATACCCCCATCGTTTCAGTATGCTTTTTGGGTGGCTGGTGGAACCTTAGGCGTTGAAAACGCACTAAAAGCAGCGATGGATTGGAAAGTGCGTAAAAACTTTCTTAAGGGCTATCGCAGTGAGCGAGGCCATCAAGTGATCCATTTTGAAAAAGCGTTTCACGGACGTGGTGGATATACAGTGTCTATGACCAATACTGCTGATCCGAGAAAGTATATCTATTTTACAAAATTTCAATGGCCCAGAATTGTTCACCCTACTGTTCATTTCCCTTTGACCGATGAAGAAATCGAGCGAGTTTCCAAATTAGAAAAATTGGCAGTTGCACAAATTGAGCGAGCATTTTTAGACAATCGTGATGATATTTGTGCAATCATCATTGAACCAATTCAAGGCGAAGGTGGTGACAACCATATCCGTGATGAATTTGCACGAGAGTTGCGACGATTGGCTGATGAAAACGATGCTATGTTAATTTTTGATGAGGTTCAAACGGGTGTAGGTGCCACTGGGAAATGGTGGGGATTTCAGCATTTTAGTGTGGAACCTGATATGTTTGCAGTAGCAAAAAAAATGCAAGTAGGTGGATTTCTGTGCACGAAACGGATTGATGAAGTGGAAAACAACGTTTTTCACGAATCTTCGCGGATCAATAGTACTTGGGGTGCAAATTTGGTAGATATGTTCCGTGTCAGTAAGTACCTTGAGATTATTGAAGAGGAAAATTTACTTGATCATGTCAATCGCGTAGGTCCACAGTTACTTTCGGGATTGGAAACATTGTCCAAAGAGTATCCTGTCATTTCAAATGTTCGTGGTAAAGGACTATTTCAAGCATTTGATCTGCCTTCGGCTGAGGATAGAAACCGCTTGGTTAAACTGCTCTGGGACAATGGCATTGCCATTTTGCCTAGTGGTGTTCAAAGCATCCGTTTTCGTCCAGCGTTAAACATTCGTGAAGATGAAATTGAAGAAGGTTTACGTCGCATACGAAAAGCGTTAGAAATTTTTGTATCAAAATAAAGAAAAAACTTTTCTTAAAAATGCCGATAACTTGTCTTTATCGGCATTTTTTTTTAGTATTGGTTGATATAATTTAGTCAATATGATTTATATACCTAAAGAACACTCAAGCGTACTCATCGTAGATGATGATCCCGGTATCTGCGAGTTTTTACGTTCAGCTTTACAAAACTTTGGTCATCAACCACAAATTGTTCAAAGCGGTGAAGAAGCGATATTTTCCTTAAATAGAGATTATGATTTAATCCTGCTCGATCTTGACCTTCCTGTTCTAAGCGGTTTTGAAGTATTAAAGTTCATTCGTTCCAATCAAAAGTATAAACATATCCCTGTGATTGTGATTACTGGAGATTCGGATCGTTCGAGTCGCATTGATGCCATTCGGTTTGGTGCGAATGATTTTATTAACAAACCGATAGATTTAATTGAACTTCAAGTGCGAATTAAATCACAATTAAATTTGAAACAAGCAGTTGATGAAATCAAATTTCATAAAGAAAATTTAGAGATTTTAGTGGAACAACGCACCACTGGAATGTTGAATTTATTGCGGGAGGTTCAGAATCAACAAGAAAAAGTACATTTTTCTTATTTGGATACGATTAAAACATTGGCACTTTCTGCAGAATTCTATGATAAAACCACTGCAGCCCATATTCGCAGAATGAGTATGTATTCGGAGTTACTTGCACGTAAGTTAGGATTACCCGATAAAGATATTCAGATCATAACGCATGCCAGCGCCTTACACGATATAGGAAAAATTGCTACTCCCCATTCTATTTTGACAAAAACAGGTACGCTTACCGAAGATGAATGGAAAATCATGCAAAAACACACGATTGCTGGTTACGAAATGTTGAATCATTCGCTTTCGGATTATTTACAGGTAGGTAGTCAAATCGCACTAACCCATCATGAAAAATGGGATGGGAGTGGTTATCCTCACAAATTGCAAGGGAGTGAAATTCCCATTTGGGGGCGAATCTGTGCCATTGCAGATGTTTTTGATGCCCTTACCTCTGTAAGACCTTACAAACGTGCTTTTTCAAATGAAGAAGCACTTCAATTGATTGAACAACAAAGTGGAAAACATTTTGATCCGCAGTTGGTAAAAGTTTTACTTTCCGTCCAAAAAGAACTCAGCCAAATCCAAGAAAAAACTTTAAAATTTCAAAAGATTGATTCGTTGTAAGAAACAAATGGTTTAGCATTCAACTATTGTAAATCACAAAGGTCGGAGAGTTGCTCCGACCTTTGTTTTAGGTTACAAATGATTTTATTCTATTTTTCTTAACCGACTATAGACCTCTTCTTCCAGTGTTCCCTGTGGGATTTTATCTACTACGGATTGAAATGCATCTGAAGAAGAAGATGACGCAGTTGTTGAACCAATCCACGCACGTACGCGATAATACATTTGCGGTGCAAATCTTACGACTCCAAAATGAGTGTAGGAAGTTGCATTTGCACCGCTGGTATGTCCGTGGAAATACCAGGGACCTGAGGCAAGTTCAGAATAAAAGACCAAATAACCCGTAACAGTTATAGGAATGCCATTGGTCGTTGAATCTACACGGTTCCACGTTAGATTAGCATTCCACCCTTGCAATGTTATTTGAAGATTTCTTGGGACTTGAGGTTGCCATTGGGCTCGGCCTGTTAGTTGAAATCGTAAAGTATCAGCATTCAAAGCATTGGAAATCAAAGCAACTGTTCCAGAAAATGTCCCTTCGGTTGTTGGTTCAAAATATAATGTGATTAAGGTAGAATAGTTTGGTGGAACTGTAGGTAGTGTCGCGGGACTACCTCTAAAGGGTCCGCTTAAGGTAACCAGACGTGCTCCGACCAAGGGTTGGTTACCGACTACACGAATGGTGACATTAACGGAATCACGCATACCGGGGGCGATTAGGGTGTTGAAATTGTGGTTAGAAATGGAAGAATAGACATACAGTCCTGAATACGCGCCATAAATGGTGAAGTTGGCGTCGCTGGTATCACAGGCGGTTACGTTATTCAACGCTGTCAGTCGAAAACGTGCTGTCGTGGTAGGTGGTCCAGTTACTTGCCAATATTGCTCACCTGTATTGGGGATAGATGGAAATAGCACTTCCCAAGAATCGGAGGGGTAGTTTCGGTTCAAATCAATACGGAAGTTCCCTGTCGTATTGGAGGAATTCCATTGTATGTTAATGTAATTGCCTATCATGATAGAATCACCGCCATTGGGGTAGGTGACTGTAATGGTGGGGCGAACTATTGCAAATAAACTATCTGAAATATCCCAATCGGTTGGATCAGAAATAGAACTTATTCGTAATATACAGTTATTGGATGGTGTACCACTTACAGTCCATAGATATTGACCTGTATTGGGTACATTGTTTGCCAACATTTCCCAAACGCCAGTAGGATAGTTTCTTTTCAACTCAATATTTACATTACCAACAACGGCTCCTGTAGACCAACGAATGGTATCGGACATTCCGGTTTGAAAAAATTCACCACCGTTGGGTTTTAAGACGCGAATTGAAGAAACTCTTAGTTTAGCTAAGAAAACATCATAACTACCATTATGACTTGGATCATACACTCCCGTAGTCGTTGGAAAATTTGCACTATTGGTAGATCCTGTAATGATGCATGTACTACTGCCATCGGAAGTGATGGCTCTAACTTCATCATAGTCACTTCCACCTAAAAAGGTGCTATAAAGTAATGCACTGCCGGTATTATTTAGACGAGTTATGAAAACATCATCGCTACCATTCTGACTTTGATCATACGCTCCCGGTGTCGTTGGAAAATTTGAACTATTGGTAGATCCAGTAATGATGCATCCACCGCTGCCATCGGAAGTGATGGCTCTACCTTCATCATAGTCACCTCCACCTAAAAAGGTGCTGTAGATTAATGCACTGCCGGTACTATTTAGACGAGTTATGAAAACATCACCACCTCCATTATAACTTTGATCATACGCTCCCGGTGTCGTTGGAAAATCCCAACTATTGGTATATCCTGTAATGATGCATCCACCGCTGCCATCGGAAGTGATGGCTCTACCATAATC
>JAOADG010000020.1 GCA_026417415.1 bacterium | reverse complement strand
ACTCTATCGTGTAGAATGGGATTCCCCAGGATTCCATCTACACCGAACATAGACAATAAGTGGCTTGATTCTTCAGGAAAAATTCCACACCGCACAGAAAACTTTACACCACCTAAGTTCATTTCTACCTGATAGGTTTCTGAACTAAATTTACCTAAAATCGGGTTATAGTCATCAAAACGGCCCATGGGACGAAATTGTGATATCCAATTATGATGGAGATAACTGATTTCTGCACCCGTATCCAATATCATGGAATAGGTTTGAGTTTGAATAGTAATATTTACAATAGGTGATCCAAGTAGTTGAGTAAATGGTACTTCTTGTCCGTCACACTTTAGTTCTTCATTAGATACAATCAATTCACCATGTTTGAGATTAAAAATGAAATCAAATTGATTGATCACGTCATTTCCTATCAAACCGATAAA
Organism: bacterium; assembly: GCA_026417415.1. Taxonomy (GTDB): domain Bacteria; phylum Electryoneota; class JAOADG01; order JAOADG01; family JAOADG01; genus JAOADG01. Next base: position 12,387 of record JAOADG010000020.1, on the reverse strand, counting down.
ATCGGAACCAAAGTTGGGCGACAAGAATGCTCTGGAAATTCCAATAAAACTCTTTTGTATAGAAAACAACTGGTGATCAAGTTCTATTTGAGAGATATCTCCAAAACTGTTTGGAGCGCCCGTGTCCAATATCCATAGATGATTGGAAACTTCTATAAAAATTAGCCCTCTTTTGAAAAGTAAAGGATATCGTTGCATAAAAAAACTCCAAGGAAAAATTTTTCAAAAAACCAACCGCCTCTAAAGACAGGTTAAAAATACTCCATTAACACTCTTCGCCCAGCACCAACAGGTTTCGTCTGGGAAAATAGCCCACAACCCGATGGTGCATAATCGCATTTCCAATCACCCCTTGGACTCCAACCCGAAGGAACGGTCGGATCCCTGCTTCTGGTAAAAAACCACACCTCAAAGGAAACAGAATTCCACCAATCCACACCTCCACACGATAGGTTTCTGAATGAAAGTGCCCCAGAAACGGATTAAAATCATCAAACCTACCCATCGGTTCAAACTCGCGAATGATGTCATCTTGGATGTAGTTGATTTCTGCACCCGTATCAAAAATGGTGGTAAATTGGCGTTCTTTGATGGTAACGTTCAAGCGGTATGGACCGTGTCGCTTTGTAATAGGAACGGCTTGCCCTTCAAGTTGCAGCTCTTTTTGGGATACAATGCAAAAGTTTTTGGGGAGATGAAAAATAAAATCCAATAAATTGATGACATTATTCCCCAAAAATCCCACCACTCTTGCATCGTGATTCCGTATCAATGAATCAATGATCCTATCGTTTTGCCGTGGTTGCACTGAAAACGATCGTCCATCAATGTCAAGATGGGGACGGTAACCAAAGGTAAACGGGGCACCCGTATCCAGAAACCATAGGTTCCCACAAATCTCAACGAAAATCAATCCATTCAGAAACTGTAACTTTAAAATTTGCATCAAAGATTAAGAATAGTACAAATGGTTAAGAAGTATTTTTCAGATTTTAGATTTTATTCAAAAGAGTCAACCCAATCACTTGACCCTTTTCTGACATCCCTTTGGTTTCTTTTCCCCACAATGTTTCTGCCAATGCGTTGATTCTTGGAAACAGCATATACTCAACCTGTTTCCAATCTTCCATATATTCCGTCCAAACACACCCTTGTCCGCCGAGGATATGCTCCTTAATCCGTTCAATAAAATCAATCTTGCTAAAAGGGAAATGATTGAATTCACCAAATTTAACATTAAAATATTTAGTTGTCAAGTGATAATGGTTAGTTGATATAAATTTTTCTATTTCATCAACTAAAAGTGGGTCAAATTGTTGAACTTTTTCAAGATATACATCTCTTGGAAATGCGGTAGGTTCTGTTTCTCGTGGACCTTGATACGAATCGAAATAGCAATACTCCATCGGACACATCACCACGTCGTGTCCTAAGGCGGCAGCAAGATATCCAACTTGCATATTCTGCCACGCCATTACCATCACTCCTTTTGGAGGTCCCCCTTCTAAGATCTCATTCCAACCGATGGCGTGCCGTCCTTTGCTGTGCAAGTATTCTACGATTTGACCCATAAACCAACTTTGGAGTTCATCTTCGTTTCTTAAATTGTGCTTCTGCATTCGCATTTGACATTTTGGACACTCTTTCCAACGAGTTTTGGGACACTCATCCCCACCGATGTGAATCACCTTAGAGGGAAACAGTTGCAGAACCTCATCAATTACGCTTTTGATAAATGTAAGCCCTTCATCATTACCAGCACAATAAACATCCTCAAATATTCCCCATTCCGTAGGGACCGTATAACTCCCCTCACGACAAGTAAATTGGGGATACGCTGCAAAAACGCTACTGGAATGGCCCGGCATTTCAATTTCCGGAACCACTGTAATTCCTCTTAAGGCTGCAAACTCCACTACTTTTCTAATCTCTGCTTGTGTATAATACCCCCCATATCGCTGACAATGACTATTGATTCGGAACGCTGAGATCTCTTGCAAACGTGGATACTGCGGAATTTCAATCCGCCAACCTTGATCGTCTGTTAGATGCCAATGAAAACGATTGAATTTCAATCGTGAAAGGATGGTGATGTATTGCAAAACGTTTTCAATAGGGAAGAAATGACGCACCACGTCCAAATGCATCCCCCGCCAAGAATAAGTAGGGTAATCATTGATACGACAGCAAGGGAGTGACCATCCGCATTTGGACTTTATTTGTTGCTTCAAAAGGTTTAGTAACGTCTGGTACCCGTACCACCAACCCACACGGTCGGAAGCATAAATCTCAATACCATTCGCTTGAATGGTTAAAATATACCCTTCAGGGTGAACCGATTCAGAATGATGAAAGATAAGGGGTGTACAATCCTCGCTAACTTCGTTAGCTCGCCGAATAGGAAGATTTTGGTCCAATGCTTCTATTTCCAAGGTCTCAACAAAAGGAGCAAGCATCGGATTATACTCCGAAAATTGAAAGCCAATGAATTGTTGAAGATTCAAAGGTTCAGTTTCCACCAAAGTAATGTTTTTTACAGATAAATCAGTGTGGTAGTGGTTCATAGTTGGGACTCGCTTGTTACTGATGGCAATTGTTCTTCTGGTCGGACGAACCCGTCGTCTCGGACATCCCGTTTTCGTGTGCTTAGCAAACGAAACATTTTACGTAAGTCAAAAACCCCCCCAATGGTAAACCAAATGACCGAAATTACGGCTAACCCTAAATGAATGGCTAAATGGATTTTCCAAAACTTCATCCAACCTGCATCGCTCACTTCATTGGATAAGTTGTAAATGGTCCCAATAATAAATACCAGAAACCATCCTACAGTCCAAACATAGTTGGCGATGTAGATGATACGATCACCCCAAGAAAACTCTTTTCCCATGCCAAAAAGTTTCCAAAAGCGGTCTGCAACCGTTTCCCGTATCACTTGGTCTTCTGCTAATGCATATTTTCCACGGTGGAACAATTTGTCAAAATCGTACACTTTGCGTTTGCCGATCAAAGAAACAAGCACAAACATAAACGCGGATGCTCCCATGGAAATCGCCCAAAATTCTTGCCCATTGATAAAGAAATTCTCATGATAATGGTGGATTATGATCCCGACAACGGAAATGGTAGAGCCGGTGATCAATGCAGCCCAAGCAGCGGGAGTAGTCCCATATTTCCAATACAATCCCCCAATAATCACAGCACCCGAACCCCCTGCAAAAATAGCACCCGTTATGGCAAAAAAGAGGAAGATGTATTGGGTTTGCTTAAACAGTAAACTAAAGCAGAAAATAAATACTGCAACAAACAGAATGGCAAGCCGCAACGCAAGTAAATGTTGTTTGGGGTTGCTGAACGGTTTCTTCCGTAATGGGAGGATCACATCTTGTACCAAAATACTACCCCACGAATGCATATAAGTGGCTTCCGTGGTGATAGCAGCACTAAGCATCACTGCTACGAAAGCGCCCATCAATCCCGTTGGGAGCAAGTGTTGCAACACCAACGGGACTTTCACTTGACTGCGCACCGCTTCCGGATGAATACCAATCATTTGATTCCCAATCTCTTTGGCAATCTCTGCAAAATGAGGATGATTCAGAACCGTATAAGCCACAATAGGAATAAAACCCATCATAATGGATTGAGGAATGCCGCGCCATAAACTGAGTACGCCTGCCATTTTGGCTTCGTGCGGATTGACTGCCGAAGCGTTGTAAGCGCCAGTCCCTTGCCAAGACATTACAGAATATAGGTAACCCACTACACCGATTAAAAAATACCAAAAGTTGAAATTTTCCACTTCGCCCGTTTTGAAGGGGTTAATTAAGGACTTGTTCACCGGTGCTTGTTGCAATGCTTCAAATATCAAATTCCAATCTACTTTGAGTGCAAAATAGACCACCATCAACACCATCACGATGTTCACAAAAGTCCCTTGAAAAAAATCAGATACGATCACTGCCACTTGGCCGCCACTAAACACAAACCAAATGGAGATACCTATCAGTGTGGCCATAATGAGGGCAAAGGTTGAAAGTTCAATTCCCAAAAACTCAACGGTATGTGGGAGTCCACAAAAGTAAATAAAGAAACGAGCTTCTACGGCAGGAAAAATTCCCATATTCACAATTCCGGAAAAGAATGCCAGCATCCCAGTAAAGATACGGAATTTTCTGGAATAACGCACTTCAAAGAATTGTGCTAAGGTAAGGCAGCGGGTTTGACGAAAGCGATACACCACCCAACCACTCAATGTGACCAAAAGGATAATCACCCCCATGGACATTCCCCACCAAGTCATGGCAAAGCCCGCCATAAAATTCATTTCAAAATTTCCCACAATGGTGATGGCGCCAATGGCGGCAATCCCACCAGAAACTGCAATTAGATATCTACCTGCAGATCGGTTTGCGGCTAAAAAATCGGCTACACTTTTCATTTGGGAGCGACTGGTCATCACCGTACTCACCATTAGAATCAGTAGTCCCAGTACAATCGCAAGATCAATCGGAGTAAGGATCATAGTTTACTCTACTATTTGAAATGGAAAAATTTAGGGGGTTATTCGGTGAGTCGTTTTTGATAGTACTCCTTCCAAATGCGCTCCCGTTGTCGTTCACTTTCCTCGGTTAAAGGCGGATCAGTTTGCTGGGGTGCTTGTGATGTGGTAGAAAAGATTACCCAACCCCACTGTTCCGGATAGTGCATGGCAATGAGCCCCTGTGGAGACCACACCCAATTGTATTCTGGTAAGGGCTTCCCACTTTTAGCATCTTTGCGTTTTTGGTATTTTCCGTGGACCACATCCAAATCGTATTGAACCCTTGAAAAATTAACTTTCCAAGCATCGCCGTGACGAGGTGGTGTAGGTCGCTTGGCACAAGGTGCAAGCGCTTTCCAAGGGAATGCAATTTCTACCGTCCAACAACTGTCCACATCCAGGGGGTTATTCAAAGTTCCATACAAATGCACGGCGGTCTTTAACCCCTTGATATCCCAATCATCTATTGCGCAACCATCATCCCGATACGGCTTGGTTAAAAGGAGATCCCAAACCGTATTCAAAGCATTCAGTTCTAACTCGTAATAGTTGTACGTATCATAATCAGGATCAATAAACACTTCAAAATCGTTTTCGTGGTAAATCACCATATCTCTTTGATCGTAAGTTGCCCACAAATGGGGCTCTTCTAAATATGCAGCAACATAAAAGTAAGCCGAATCCCATACCATTTTCACGCGGGTCTGACGATACGGTTTGGGTTTTAGATCCCCTTCAATATCCACAAAGAGATCGCTCCAAGCAGCATTTTGCCAACAAGGATCGTTGATTTGACCATCTATAACTGGGGATGCCGTAGTAAAAGTACAAAGATAACGTTTAGGTTGATAGGGTATCTGTGGGGTTGGAAAATTGGGATCACCCACAGCAACAAGAGGAAACAACAAAATTAGCACCAGCCATCGTACATTCATCGCGCCCCCTCAAAGCAGGCATTGATTAAATCTTGGATAGTACCTCGTACCAGTGCTACGCAAGTATCTGCTGCACCATAATAAAGTAGAAAGCGTGATTCGGGTAAAGCATTTCCCTCTTCGTCGTAATTTAATACGACAATTCCGGTAGGGAAGACCACATTCGGTACTTGTCCCATCAACTCGTAGGGTTCTCTTGGCTCCAAACAGTTGTAACGGGAGCGTCCAATCACTTTGTTAGGATGGGTACGGTCAAGCATTGCGACCCCCATTTGGTAGATGTTTCCAGCACCAAAATGAGTGGCTACTCCATGATAGATGCAAAGCCAACCATACTTGGTTTTAATCGGTGGTGGGCCTGCACCAATCCATTCATCCCAATACCGTAGCCGACCTTGCATTACTTCTCCTACGTTTTGCCAATGGTTTAAATCGGTTGAGGACAAAAGTGTGATGATGCTGCCTGTGGTTACTATTGCACCAGCAACGTTATTCGGGCGAATGAGCGCATAATAGTGACCGTTGATTTTTTCAGGAAACAACACGGCATTGCGTGAATCAAGATCCGTCAAAAAGCAGAGAAATTTAGCAAAATCAAAATTTGGATGAACTTCACATAAAGCACTAAGGGTGACATTGTCAAGATCCATAGCAATGGTCATGTAAATTTTCCCTTCCAACAGAGTAAGTCGTGCGTCATAGATATGGTAGATCGGTGAATTCAGTTTTGGAATACCTAAAATTTCAAACTGTTTGGGACGAACTTGAAACAATTTACCATCTTGACTTTCAGCCACAGCAAAAGAGGTCTCTCGTCCACGATTTTGAATACGCAAAAGTAAAATGATTTTGTTATCGTACAAAATGGCTGCAGGATTAAAAACACTGCTTACATCATTCCAAGCATAGGTTATCGGGGGAATGTCTCTATAGGTTAATATAGGATTTTTTTCATATCGTTCTATTGCCATAGGACCACCTCAATGGTTAAATGCTGTTGGAATGAATTGATTCATTAAATTCTTTTGCAAAACTGACTATACTTTGTTTCATCTGTAAAGCAAAACGCACATTCTCTTCATATGAAAAGGTTAAATGTGGTTTAATCATAAAACGAAAACGGATCAGACCTTCTTGATCGGCTTTGTAGTTTGTATGCCAATAATTGTTTAGAAGATAAGCAAATACCGGCGGTTTGTCAAGGGCAAATGGTCGCCATCCGATTTCTGCGATCATATCCTCTGTTTCTATTAGAAAACTGTCTAACATCACGCAACAAAGACCAACGGTATCATTGGAAACATCAAACCAACTTTGGGCACAAAAGAAATTCTTATTGGAACCTTTCAATTGGTTGACTTCCGGTTGGACAAACCCAAAAGGAACATCGTATCGTACTACACCACCTTCTACTTGAAACGGAAAGGCAATATGCATCGCTTCTTTGGCTCGGAGAGGTTTTTTAACGAATTTGATTTCCATTTCAAAAAAATCTTGGTAGGGATAGAGGCGATAGCATGCTTGAAAATGATCACATGTAGGGGCTTGGGCTTGAATAGTGATTTGCGCTTTTGCAGCATGAACTGAAGTTTGAATATGTACTTTGGATAAACGCTGGGCTTGGTTGGGAAATTTTCCGAGAATAGTAAGAAACTCGCCGACACCGTACTGTGATTGGGGTTGAACCCACTCTTTTCCATCGTTTAAGGTAACCAAACTTTGGATTGCACCGCTAAGTGGATTCACCTCAAGGCGAAGGAACTCATTTTCAATATGGTAAGCACTCCGTTTCAGTTGCGGAAACGATAAAGGTTCCACCATTTCTGCACGCCCCTCAAATCCACTTATTTCCCATGGGAGTAGTTTGGGAATATAGACCCGAGCAAAAGGATCATCGTGGTAAATGGGAAGCAACTGCTTGGTGTTGAGAAGAAAGATGCTCTTCCAATGGGGCTGATTAGGAATCGTAACCCATCCGCTTTCCTCCCATGGTAAAGAATTCACCACGATCCCATCGGACTCTTTTCCAAAATGGCGATACAGTTTTTGTAAAGTGCGATCCAATAGTTTTGTGGCTCCTTGGTAAGCTTGAATAGCGAACCTTTGTTTGGTGTGCCATTGGGCTTTAACTTCAGGGAGGTCCGGTTCAGAAACGCTGTTGTATGCACCCCAAGTATGTTCATCGTACAGTAAAATTTGATGCCAAACCCTTTGGATTTGTTTGGTCGGAGAATTCTTTTTGAAATGATAGGTTTGTAGTGCCTCTGCTTGCACCAACAGATCTACAGCGTTCCGTACCATTGCCGTTTCGCGTGCAGTGCTCCCAACTCCATCTTCCCAATATGGGGTCAAATCACCCCATTGGGTTGGTAAAGTTTTCCCGTATTGTTTTTCAAAATCGTGAAAAAATTCTGTAACCGTTGCAATTCGCAAAGTCGGTGAAACATAATGTCGGTTCCATTCCGCTACGAAATCAGATAAAGTCGGATCAGGAGGTCCATTATCCCCTCCGATGGTGTAAGGGAGTGCAACCATATCATAGGGGTATTGATTTGTCTCCAAGGTTCTTAAGTATTCTAACATCCGCTCCACTCCCATTTTACTAAGTGGTCCACGGTGAAATAGGGAATAACTTGCACCTGCAATCCAAAAAAGTATCTTATATTGTTGGGTGGGATCAAGCCAGTAGAACGGCTGGTCACCTTGTTGGTAGATGTTGCCAACCCGATCAAATTCATTGGGTGCAGATAAAAAAAAGCGTATCCCATTTTCAGCCAAAACTTTCACCAATCCCCAATTGCACCCAGGAATATCGGTCATTACAGCAGTATCAATCTGTATTGGATGTTGATCACACAATTCTTTAGCAAATTGAATAAAATGGTACAGTTCTTGTTCTGAAGCCATCCCCGTTAAAAAGTTGGCATAAAGTGCATTCAGACCGATACCCCCTTCTTGGACGGCTCTCCAAAAACGGTTTTTCCAAGGTCTTGTAGTGGATTGAAGCCACGTATCCAGTGCCCACAACACCTCAAGATTCCATTTGCTTGATTCGCCGTTGGGACGGGAGCGGGTCTGCTCCCAAAGTTCAACCGCTTGTTCAATATGTTGCCATTGTCTTTTTTCCACTTCAAATTGGTGGTGCGTGTACCCAATATCGTTGTGGGAGTAGGGGAGGATATATACGGTCCGTTGCCGTAGGGGTGTAAGCCGTAATGAAACGGTTTCAGTGGTTTGATCTGCATAGTTTAGAATTATGTTTTCTTCGGAAACGGTTTCTACTGCAGGGATAGGGATTTCAAACGTATGGATACCGATTGACAAAGAAAAATGCATTTCTTTTTGTGGGGTAAGGATATAAAGTTGTTGGTCTTCAAGGGCATCTACCACCATCCGAACCAATTGAACCAGATGATGCTCTTCGTGTTTCAAAAGGGGTTCAACTTGAAAAAACGGGCGTTTTCCAATCCGATGTTCAAATACGATGATCCAATCATTGCTTTGCGCATCTTCGGTCTTAAGCGCCAAGTGCAGCGGTTCACCGCGAGTGTACCCCGTAGAGGGTAAGCGCAGCAATAGATATCCAAATACATCTTGATGAACATCTTGATACAATTTCCGAAACTCAAGCTCTGCACCATTTTCGTGTTTCCTAAGCCAATTGCTTGACGTTCCATTGGTATAGGTGGAAAAGGTAAAAAGCAACTGGTGATTGACTTCCAAGTGAAATGCGTGAGGTGCCCACTGTGGTCCACCCATCCCGATTAGCAACACCAACTGGAGCATACCTTCAATATTGTCGGGTACCACAGCACTTTGCCAACGGATAGAAAGAAATCCTTCTTTCGCACGGGTGATAAGCCCTTTTTTGACGTTGGGATGTGGGGACTGGTAAGTGATGGAGTTGCCCGATAAGGTTTGATCATACCCAGAAATGGTAGTCCATAAAGATTGTGCCGATCCGTGAAAGGTACAGGTAAAAAGTTGGTTCGGTTGTTTCTGATTCATTCTTCTACTCGATAACGACTCTGTGTTTTCTTTGAAGTAATACTAAAGATATTCTAAATAGCAATGTAATCAAGAATTTGTAAAATTAGCAAATTAAGAAAGTAATCTGTGTCATTGAGTTGGTGTTTCAGCGCACTTGGTGCCTTATGAACCATTGTACTTTCTGTGATTGGAAAGAATCCATAAAGTTTTTGAAATCGTACGGGTCTTCTCATTTTGATTGGACCAATAGATTAAAAAAGAATTGTTAGATACAATAAAAACACCTACAAAAATTTACAACATTGGAAATTTTGTTGAACTTTAAACATATAATGGAATAACCTATTCAATAGAATTCGTCTTTAAAAAAATTCAATTGAATAAACCTAACTTGACAATTCATTTTGAACCAATTACCTTCGTAATGAACTGTATATTCTTTAATTCTATTTATTTAATTTTACACTTCAATAATTACTATCAGGTGTAAGAATCTATATCGTTTCATTTTGTTTCATAAAAATAAGTATACAAATCAACGCCGTTCGGTCTAGGAGGAATCATGGAACCTTATCTTTATGGACTTTTAGGTTGTTTCGTGGGATTGGTAGTATATTTTGTGATTAAATTGCGCTTTAAATCAGATGAGAAACTGGATGGTAACGTTGAAAAAGAAGATCAATAACAGGCCCAAATAACGCCATTCCCCTTTATTCTTTTAGACGCTTCAATTTGACCTTTCTAACCAGTTTTGAAGTTGTCTTCGTGAAATTTGAATTTGCTTTTGACCTTTCCAATTAACCAAAACAAAAAAACATTACAGCACGTCAGTTTTTGACGTTTTGGAAATTTTATTATTCACAACCTTTTGCTTGATTTTTTCAACTTGTGAATTTATATTCCATTTGTAGATGATGATGTAATCATTAAGTTCATTGTGGTTTGATGATGCCTCTTTACGTGATTGGGAGTTCTTTCCATCGTTCACCACCAGACACAGGAGTCAATATGTACAAAATGATCTGTTTATCTATTCTCTTTTGTATATTTGTTTTTTCACACTCGCTTTATGCTTTTGATAACGAACGACAAGGATTTATTCTCGGCTTTGGGATTGGATTTGGAAGCATTAGTTACACTCAAGAACTGTCCACGCCTTATAGATCAGTTTCTGGCTCAGAATCTAAGAACCCATTTGTGACCAATTTCAAAATAGGGTACGCTCCACAAAATCAGTGGTCAATCTACTGGAGTTCAAAGGTGAATTGGTTTGAAATGGATAATGCTGCGGGAAGTACCTCGGATATGGCTGCTGGGTATGGTACTATCTCGGGAAGTTATTACCTCAAAACAGAAGCACCATCTTTCTATTTTTCCGGAGGTTTTGGTAGATCTACTTGGATTGCATGGAGCAGTAGTGGAGATAACAGCTCTACTGGTTCAGGGGTGATGTTCGGAGCAGGTTATGAATTTTCTAAACATTGGTGTGTAGAACTAAGTATGGGGTTTGGTGAACCATCTGAAACAGTGAATGGTGTAACACTGACCACGAACACAACTGCGATTATGTTAACAGTGAACGGAATGTTGTATTGATTGAGTATAAGGAATTTTATTGCCATCTTGATAGAAAAGGCGGTGTCCCCTGTTTAAGTTCTCTCAAGATGGCAAACCTTGTTTTGGTAATCTATAGGAGTAGAACATGAAAGCAATTCAAACCATTTTGATCGGTTTATTTTTCGTTTTATGTGTTTTCAATTCATCTTTAGTAGCGGGTACGAATGATGTGTATGTAAGAAGTTATATACGATCCAACGGAACATTCGTCAATCAACACTATCGCTCATTTCCAGATGGCAATTTTTACAACAACTGGAGTACCAAAGGCAACATTAATCCCTATACAGGAAGTTGGGGTACTCAAGTGACACCCCCACAATGGAATTATCCGTATCAAATCAAACCCAATCAATCTTTTGATCCTTATAAACTCAGGAGATAGAGATGAGGTACTTACTTCTTATTTTTCCTTGGTTGTTTTTAGGTTGCGCACCAAGTTATTATTTATTATCCCCTCAAATCGTTGATCCAAACCATGAGAAAATTTTTTACTTTGAAGACAATGAAGTAATTGTAGTTCAAGGATTAGAGAGTACTATCGGAATTTATGGTTATCAATCTACTTCCAATGAAATCACCTTGAACTTAATTATAAAAAATACTTCGGATACGTTACTCCATATAATTCCGGAGAAGTTTCAATTTCTTGCAAGTTATAATAATGAAAATGAGTACTCTTTAAGGGTATATAATGCAAAAGGGTATATGAAAAAAATCAAAAGCCAGCATGATTGGAACTTATTTGTAGCATCATTTGCAAGTGCATTATCGAGTTTTAGTGCTGGGGTTTCCACTCAGAGTACGTATGGAACAGTAAATGGACATGATATAAATCTTCAATCCACAACCATTGATTATACAAAAAAGTATGAAGTTCAACAAAAAAATATGGAACAACTTGGGAGGTTACAGCAGCACCAAAATCAACAGTATGCAGAAATCAATGCAAGTTTGTTGAAACGACACTCTCTATTACCGAATCAAGGTATCACTGGGATAATAAAAATAAATCTATATCAGTTGTCAAATCAAAAAGATAGTCCGTTATTTATTCAATATATAAAACACGTAACTTTTAAGTTGATAATGGAACTAGGGAATGACAAGTACACCATTCATTTTGTACCACAGAATCCAATTCTTAAGTAAATTCATCATTGGGTTGATTTCATTGTGTCTATTTTTTCTTTTTATACAACCAGGGTATGGTGAAATTTACGAAGTGAATGTGACTCGGAAAGGTAGAAATCTTTACAAAGTCACTGGTAAAAATATCTACATTGAAACCAAGTATTGCTA
>JAOADG010000002.1 GCA_026417415.1 bacterium | reverse complement strand
ATGAGTGATGATGAAATTAACCAATTGCACATTAACCAGAAAGAGGAAAAACCAAGTATTGTTGATATTCTTACCTTTGAGCACCTGGCTGAATTAGCTAAACAACAAGGCGCAGCACGCTACATTGCTGCAGTATCCGGTGATGTAGATAACATGGGGCATTTGTTTGAACATCTTATGGAGCGTGAAAAAGCACCACTCACCATGGCAGTTACCATTTCACGACAATTTGATTTCTTCTTTAGTGGAATTTTAGATGCACATTTAAGAAACGGGGATAAAAGAATCTATACGGTGTACGCGGGTGGTGATGATTTATTCTACATTGGAGCGTGGAATGAAATTTTAGATGAAGTGTACGAATGGCGAAAACTGTTTGGTGCGTACGTTGCGAACCATCCGAAGATCACTTTTTCAGCAGGTGTTTCACTCCATCATCCCAATTTACCGATTAACCGCATTCGTCACGATGCAGAAGAACAACTCAAACAAGCAAAAAATGCTAACAAAGAAGATCCTACCGATAAAAATCGCATCTGCATTTGGAACACACCCTTGAAGTGGAGTGACAAAGAAAAAGATGAATGGAACAACGAAGTGATCATGTATGTAAATCTGCTTAATGAAGCGATCAATAAAAAAGCACTCAATTCAAGCATGATGTATCGCTTGCTCAGTTACACCAGATCTGCTAAAAAAGTTCATTCCAAAAGTAAAAAAATGCGAATTGATGATTGTATCTGGAACTCATTGTTACGTTACGATATTGCAAGAAATTGGAAAGATAAAAACAACAACAAACAATTTAAGAATGGTTTAGAAAAAATCGGTAAGGAAGTAGAACAGTTTTATGGAGTTGGAACAGTAGATCCAGTGAAATACGATTTGTTTGGTAACAAATTCCCCATCGCTTTGATGTGGGCATTGTATCTGGTGCGTCATAAAGAAAGTAAACCGAAAAACAAAGGAGAATAGTATGAACATACCCCAACAGCAACCCCGACAGGGCGGAGGTGGACAAGGTGGAAACAGACCCGGAGGTGGTCAACCACAGAATAGAACTCAAGAGTTAAACAGGAACCAGTTTATCAATTTAGAAGACACAAGCAATGAAGCGAATATCCGAATGGTGAAAAGTGCTGAAACGTGGGGAAAACAGTGGCATGAAGTTAAGTTAACCAGTGCACAATTAAGAAAATTCTATCACGAAGTCGTTGCGATTTATCAAATTGCAAAGAATGAAATGGAAAATGAAAAGCAAAATAATGCGATTTCGGATAATGAAGCAAAAAATAGAGGTTATGATAAAGTATGTTTGCAATTTAAACTACTTAAAGCAAAAGCTGCTTATGGACTTCGTGATCGTACACGCATAGAAAGTATGAAGGATTTGGTCAATTTCGTTCAATGGGCAACCGAAGATGTGAAAAACTATGATACTTTAGAACGTTTCAAACTGTATTTTGAAGCGTGTGTCGGTTTTTACTACGGCTTTGGTGAAATTAGATCCAATTAAAGGAGGCATAGATGTCTAAAGTGCTCTTAAAAAAACATATCGTTCTTAAAGGAATCATTACTGCGAAGACCGGTTTAAGAATAGGCGGATCTTCTGAACGTGTTGAAATAGGTGGTGTTGATAATACCATCATCAAAGACAAAACTACTGGAAAGCCGTTTATTCCGGGCTCTTCAATTAAAGGTAAACTACGTTCGTTACTAGAATATGAAAGTGGAAAGATTCATAATAATGGTGGTCCTTGGGAATGGAGTGATTGCCAAAACACCCAAGATCATATCTTAAGAATTTTTGGAGTGTCTGGAAATGCCGGTGATAGTTGGAATGTGGGTCCTGGTCGATTAATCGTAAGAGACGCAACACTTCATGGAAGTTTTAAGGATAGACCATTGGATGAATTGGTAGAAATTAAAACCGAAAATATGATCAATCGTCTAAGCGGCACTGCTCTCAACCCACGCTCTGCTGAAAGAGTTCCTGCTGGAGTTCAATTTGAGTTTGAGCTTTCCTATCGCGTGTTTAGTGTAGGTGATGATGATGGTCAATATGATTTGAATTTGTTTAAGCAATATATCCCGAGGGCGCTTGAATTGCTTGAAATGGACTGTTTAGGTGGGTATGGTTCACGGGGCTATGGAAAAGTAGAAATCGTTGGAATAGAAATCCACGATGTATCAGAAAACGGTGATAAAAAATTGGGTGAATTTAAAGACATTAAAGAGCTCAAAGAAAAAATTAGAACATTAATTTAAGAGTGTGATTATGAACATCATCCACTTTCGGCTAAGGCAGCAGTCCGGTTTTGCAACGCCGTTGCGAGGCGATACCCTCATCGGAAATCTGTTGTGGCAGTATCTGTACAACGAAGGGCTTGTGAAATTTGAAGCACTGCTCAACTACTTTGACGATGTCAAAAACGTACCCGCTTGCTCCGACCTCTTTCCAATCTATCAAAAAAAGAGAGAACAGAAAGAAGGGTACTGCATCCCCATTCCTATTTTTCCAATTGAGCGGGAAACAGCAGATACGAAACTTCGTAAAAAAATCAAAAAGATTCAATGGATTGATATAGAGAATTGGATATCCAAACGGAATGCAGTTACACAACGCCAGATTTACGAATGGAAAACGCAGATGCTTCAAGAAGAGGTTCCCTATTTTTTTGAAGAGGCAGAATTACACAACACCATCAATCGCTACACCGGTACCACAGGAGAAGGGGGCTCATTATACACTCGGAACGTGCGAGGTTATGGTAAACCCTACGATTATACAAAAGACGAAGAGGGCACATTGATTGAACTACACGGCTATCTCTATTGTGGTTACTGGGGTAAGGATGAAGCGAAAAACTTACTTTCGCAGGTTGGTGAAATGGGCTATGGTGCCGATGCAACCACAGGTCTCGGACGTTTTCAAGTCACCTTGGATGAGAATTTCGATCCGAAAGAACTCTTTGAGTTAAAAGATGCCAATGCGTGGATGGCGCTTTCTCGGCACCTCCCGGATACGAATGGAGCAACGGACGTAAACAAAGGGTTCTACACGTTAGAGACCCATTACGGTCGCCTTGGGGGCGCATTGGCGACCAGTGGGAATCCATACAAAAAGCCGCTTCTATTATTTGGTACAGGAAGTGTATGGCCACTCAAACCGAGACAGGATGGTGAACAAACTGGTAGCGTGACTTATGGAATGATCGTCAAAGAAATGGGCTATGGAGATGAGGGTAAAAAAATCCGCCATTTAGGATACACGCTAGCATTACCACTAAAAGTGACCGATGAGGAGATACTCCAAGAGTGGGCATCAAACAACAAGGAGGGCAACTAATGCAAAAGTATCCATTAGAACAATGGCTTGTGGAAGGTGAACTTCTTACCCCGATTCACATTGGTTGCGGAAGCACTTTGGATGTATTCACCATTGCCTATGATAAAACCAAAGGTTGTCTGGTTGAATTTGATTTACCCAAAGCGGTTCAGGCAAGCGATAGGACCTTGCAAGAACGGCTAAACAACCGTCTAAACAGTACCATTTACACCATTGAACACATCAAAGAGATTATGAAACTCCTCCACGAGACCCCTTGGGATCAGGAAGGAATTAAAATTGCAGAATATGAACTAACTCCGAGAGTGAAAAATGACTTTGATAATGATCCCTATCGTGAATTGTTAGCACTCCCCATCCACTCTTTTGCTCATAGTGAACTCACCAAAAAGCGTATTTTACCCGGTTCAAGTTTAAAGGGCTCTATGCGGACCGGTTTGGTATCCCAATCCGCACTGAATTTAGGTCAGTATTATCAAAACCATTTACAATTTGAACATGAAGCGTTGCGGTTTGCTACCATCACAGACGATCCCCTCGGAGAGTGGGGCATTGCTGATGCAGAGTTTTTGAATGGTCAATCCATGTTTACACGTGTAGAAATCCATCATCGTAAAACTGGAAAAAAACAAGAAGTACCGGATCTTTTTGAGGTGATGCCGCAAGGGACCAAATTCCAAACCACCGTGAATTTAAGAAGAAAAAAACTTGTCCGCGATGAGAACAAAGTGAGTATAGAACGCTGGGTTCAAACTACCCGAAAATATACGCTAAATACTTTTCGTAACGCTTACAACTCTATTCCGGGAGGTTTTAGTCAGTTACTAGAAGAGCGTTTAGACGAATTGGAAACTAAACTTGAAGCAATTGCAAATCACAGCGATTTGGTTACAGCAGTAAGGGTAGGTCGCTTTACTGGTTTCTTATCTATGACAGCAGAAAAGCAAAGAATGCTAATCCCAAGAAGGAGGTTTCCTGATCAGCGAGCGGAACCTAAGTTTGGCAAAGATGCTAATCCAGTTACCCGTCCAGTATCTGTGGATGACTGGCCGCTGGGTTATGTAAAATTGACACTGAAAAAAATCGTTTAATTTATCCATTTCTGCATTTCACTAAACTATTCCAATCATATAGGTAAAGCATTTCGCTTATGATAACAGAACTATATATAGAAAATTATAAATGTTTTGGTTCTCCTGGAGTAACCATTCCTATTCGTCCCGTTACGTTTTTGTATGG
>JAOADG010000039.1 GCA_026417415.1 bacterium | reverse complement strand
AAAGTGGTATCGTAAATCCGCCGAGCAAGGTGACAAGGATGCTATTGAGCGTATTGAAGAGATTGAGTTTAAAAACAAGAATGAGAACAAGAACAAACCGATTAATCAAGAACAGGTTTCAAAAGAATCAATTCAGTATTTCTGGGTTATTATAGTAATTGTGTTCGTAATCGTTAAGCTAATTAAGAATTGTTGATACTAAATCTATAAGGGTGAAATATGAAGAAGTTCATCTATTTGTTGATAATCCCTTTCCTTCTCCTTTCCTGCTCCCTTGAATCACAGCTTCAAGGGAAATGGCAAAGCGAAAACGGAATGCATACCATTGAATTCTTAAAAGATAGAACGGTCATTGTTACCACCTTCGGATTCCCACTAAGCGCGACCTATCAAAACCTTGGGAACAACCGCATCGTATTTCGCGGAGGTGGCTACCTTGGCGGAATTGTAGGTGACCAACCTGCAAAAGTGACCATCCAAAAAAACAAACTTACTCTCAGTTTTGATAATGGGATGACACTCAACTACGTAAAATTAAAATGAACAAAGTAAATTCATGAACGGTTCAACTAGATTCGTTTCGTTTCAAATCTCTCTATGTTTTGTTTCCATCTTCCTGCATAGTTGTAAATAGTTTCCATGGTTGTAAAAGATGGCAGGGAAAAGAATCTGTTGGATCTCGTATTGCTTTTTTGCGTCTAGGCCTAAAAGAGAAGCCAATTGTTTGTCATTGTAAAGTTTGTATTCTCTGGGAAGTACTAGTGATGCTGCCCATTGGGGTTTGTTTTTTTGAAAAAGATAAATCATTTTGGGCTTGGGACTGTTTAATTGATCTGAAATTTCAAATGTATAGGATTCGTTCTCTTTTTCAATAACCTTGATTTTTGCTTCCCAGTTGCTTTGTTCACTAACGAATTTAGTCATTTGTGACATGTCGTTTAAATGGGAAGAACAATCAATGGTGATTTCCACTATAGTTTTAAACCATGCTGCTTCTTTAATATCTTCAATAAAACGATAGTACTCTTTTTTATCATTCTCTGATAGAGATGAAATATTTTCTTTTATCTCTAATGTACTTTCCTCTGAAATCCGAGTTTGAACGTTTGACAACCTATTATCTGTGCAACCTCTTGTTATGTCTTTAGTATTTTGTAAGTCTCGTTTTGGAGTTATAGGAGATGATTTTTTAGGGTATGGCGCCGAAATTGTTTGACTGATTTCATTGTATTTTTCATTTACTTTGTCTATTCGTGCATCTAAATTGTTTCTAATTTGGTCTATCTTGCTAAAGAAAAATTGTTCCAATTTTATTTCTCGTTCGTCTAAAATCTTCAAAAACTCTTCTTTAATGGTTTGAACCTCGCTTAACAAAAGTGATAGGATCAATTCTTTTAGAGTGTTATTAAAGGTAGAATCATTGAATAATTGTTTTACAATAGCACCGTATGGGTTGTTTTTTAAAGATGCGATTTGTTGTTTAAGTAATTCATTTTGTTGTTCTGTTTCTTTTGTCAATTTTAGCAAATCACTTTTGATTTCATTGATGTCTTTCTGTACATCATCAAAAACTTTTTGCGAATTGGAATTGGTCATCTGTATAGATAATTGAGCCAATTTATTTGTTAAAGATTGAAGCTCTTTTTTGTTAGAGTCCATTTCTGAATTCAATTGTTTTAATTTGTTTTGTAATTCTTTAATTTTATCGTTCATGACTTCATCAATCTGTTTAGCTAATTTATGGGTCATTGGAAAGGATTCTTGTTTTTGGGTCATTGGACTAGCCATCCTCTTGTCATCCCAAGTAATAACACCTTGTTTTACCCATAAAAAACCATGATCAGTTTTTTTAAATTCAGCAGGTTCAACCACGCGCATCGTATGAAATAGTTCAATATCTAACGGTTTAGAACGATCAATATTTGAGTACAAATGTCCAACATAACCTATTCCATCTGATTGTGTAAATAGAAAGTGATCCATAGGAATTACGTAATACTGATCGCTGCTTTTGGGAATGAACACCCAGTACCCAGACCTGTGAGGTTTGAAGGGGATTTCTTGTTTTGGATTTGCAGAGTATTTCCATAGTTCATCTAAGTTGTAGTAAATGTTTTGAATATTCCACTCGCGTTCTGCCAATTGTTGAAGTTCTTTTTTAATAGGCAAATACCAATTTTCATCTTTTGCACGTTTAGGGTCTTCACTTACTTTTTGCCAATAATCAGCGATATAATTTAAAACGAATTGAAGAACTTCAGAAATGTTAATTGGTTGGGTTTGAAAGGTGAAAACATCTGACCACTCGCTTTCACCAGCATCATTTTTACAGCGAACACGCCAATAATAGTTTTTTTGACGTAATAAATCGCTTATAATTGTGGACTTATCGTTGGTAAAGAACACTCTAACGTTGGAAGTAAATTCTTGATCTTCTGATAATTGAAATTCATAGGTTGCAGTTTCTTCATTTGAATTCCAACAAAAATCTATGGTTTGTGTTTGAATTTGAGTCGCTTCGTTTTGAGGAGAAACTAAAATAGGTTTGGGTGGTGGTTTCTTATAAATGGAAAAAGAATAAACTTCAGAGGAAAATTGAGTATTATTTTGAAAGGTAATCGGTATCACTCTCCAATAGTATGTTTTTCCACTTTGTAGTTCATTCAATGATAACTCTTTTTGATAACCATCTTTGATCTTTTCTTTCACAATACATGTTTGAAAATTTTCATCTTCAGCAATTTGTAATTCAAATTCATTGTATCCAGACCCATCCCATTCAAAAGTGATGGGTGGTTTAATGTCTGCAGCACTGTTGTTTGGATGTTTTAAAATAACTTTTGACTGAGATAAATTTACTATTCCATTGTTTTGCTTCCCATCTTGATGTTGTGTAGAACTACTTGATTGTGAGTTTAAATCTGTATTCTCACTCTTTTTGCGGTGTTTGGGTAGAATATAAAGTAAAACAATTACTAATCCTAAAATTAGAATAAGAACCCACCACCATCTTTTCCAGAATGAGATGGGAACTGAAAACTTCACTTCATTAGAGTAAATCGTATCCTTTCCCACAATAGAAAATACACGTGCAAAATACTCGTGTTTGTGTGAATGTTTTTTCTTATCTAATACCTTAAATGTATCCTTTGTAGAATCCTTAATTACTGGATTTTTAAAATCTTTACTTGGAGCTATCTCAAAAATGTATATTTGATCATCCGTATTCTTAGTCTTATTCCAACGAAAGGTATCATTTTCTGGGTGATTTAAGTTTAATCTTAGATGGGGTATAACTAATGTTTTCTTTTTAGTATCGTTTTGCGTTGTTGTGAATGAAATGGTAATCGTATCTTTCTGGATTTTGTGCAATAGAACAAACTTCAATGTATCCGTATGATAGGCTATCCATTGAATTGTATCTTTGTATTTGGCTGTATCTTTTAAATTAAAGTTTTTAATATACCATTGGATGGTATCATCAGGTTTGATGGATTGAGTAGTATCTTTTTTTGTAACATCTAAAATGTTACATGTTCCAGTAGAAACCAGCAATATAAGTAGAAGTACTGAATGCATTGTCATTAGTTTCAGAAAACAGATTCGATATATTCGTTTATCATAGTTTTCAATTCGTAAATGAAAATAGGTTGGAGAACACCTGTTTCAGGATCACGAATCATTGCTTGAACGGTAGCAGGATTTCTTAAACACAGTGAATTTTGGATGCTATTTGAATCCACTGTTGAAACATTTTTACTGAATTGTTTACAGAAATCTTGAAACAATAGGATAAAACACCTTTCATTTAGGTTTTGTGTTTCTTGAAGATTTCTCCAATTCACTGGAGGTTCTAATTTTTTAATCGTTTCTAAATTGACACTTTCTTTCCAATCAAGTACTCGATAATTGCCATCAGATTCTTTTATCCTCCAACCAATTTCTCCCATAAAAGTCCGATCGTGGCCGTTGGTAGTTTGATCTTCATTTTCTAAAGCATCACAAAGCAATCCAGTTACGACCTCTTCTTTCAATTGATGGGATGAAGATTCATTAAATAATTTCCCATGCAATTCAATTTGGTATTCATCGGAATTAACCGAGTCAGGATTCTTTTCCCATAGACCACGATTAAAGTAACTGGTTATAATTCGCTTGGCGTCATTTCGATCAACTGCAAACCAAGTAATTAATTGTGATGCTTTACCACAGAAAAAGAGCTTGATTTGTTTGCTTCCACCTTCGTGTTTGTAAAATTCTTGGGAACGTAATCCTAAAAAGTAAGCAATTCCAGAAACAAATAGATAAGCAATTGTGCGTAATTGTAAAGTAAACATGTTTTGATTCAAATTCATGTATTGAATTACAGAATGTTGATATGCATCCACATCTTCAGTAGAATATAAACTTGTATTAACAGCTAATGGTGCATAATTATGCTTAACATCAATTAAATTCTCACTACGGGTTGCATCTCTTAAAAAATGCAAAAATTCTTGTTGCTTTTTTGTAGTAATTATTCGGAAGATATCTCTACCACCAAACTGAATGGATAATTGACTTAAAACATCATAACTTCTAGAAAATGCAATATCAGTAGATCCCCCGCCCATATCCACAATGATGTTTAGATCTGTCGCAGGAAAATTGGCTTCTCTACAGTGATACACCAAATAGCGCGCAATAGCAGCTGATTCCGAAGTTTTTGGTTTAACTTTTATGGTTAGAGAAGGCGGACGTACAATGTTAAGAATTAATGTGTTCCAGAACAACTCCATTGTCACTACAATCTTTTTATGCAAAGAAAGTGGGTAGGACCACGCCAAATGGATTTCGGTTACGTTGTTGTCATATGCTTCGCATAGTATATATCGCATTAATAAAGATAGATATTGATTGATAGGATGTTGTTCGCCTGGTTGGTTTTCATCGGGTTGTGTCCATTTGATATCCGGTTCAAATGGATATCGTTCAGGATGGGTAAGTAATTCAATAACGTATTTTTTATCATCAGTCACGGTTAAATAATGGGTTTTTAAGTTGTTTACGTTCCAAAACTGATCATCTAACGCTTGAATTACAGAAGTAAAACTATTTTTAATAGATAATGTAGGAAAAAGTGATTGAATAGAGTTTCCTTGTGTAGATTTAATAAATGTGAACGGTTCAAATTGGACGTTTTTCGAGAGCAGTACGTTTCTGATTTTAAATTCAAAGTCAATTTTATCATTACCTTCTTTTACTCTAATAGCGGTGTTGGAGGTACCAAAATCTACCCCCACTTTCCACACGTTATTTATTGCATTATCATTACGGTTTGGTGGAGGTAAAGTTGCACGCGCTATGATACCTAACTCGAAGTCCTCTTTATCTTTTACTGCAAATCCGATCGGTGCCAATTCACTTTGCCAAACTCTTATTTCACTTTCATTTGGATCATTGGAAGTGAATTTGAGTGTAGTTCCATTTTGAAGTAGTGGAGCATATTTGAAATTTGGACTTTTGTTATTACAGAACATCATATAATCTTTCCACTCATCGGAAACAAAATTTGGCCATATTTCTAAGGCCGGCTGTACTTCTATTTCTACCACAGTATCGCCACGATATTCTTTGGTAACTTTTAATGAATCGCCTCCTTTTAAAGGAATGTTTAATTTTACAGTAACTGATGTTCCATAGTTGTTTACAATTATTTCTATCAATTTTTCCTTATTTTTTATAATCTCCATTAAGTCAAAATATTTGAAGAACTCTGAAGATAGAGGAATAGTAAATTTGTTAGTAGAATTACGATCTTCTTCGTTTCTGAGATCTAATGCATCTGTTGTGGTTTCAATCTTAGCAATCTTGGGAGTAAAAAACACATCTTCTGCCATGATATAGGGGATAGGGATAGTGTCTCCCAATTTGGTTTTCCATCCTGAATCGCCTTTCGCAGGCATTCTCATAGTATCAATACAATCCCCATAAAAAAATTCATAAACGGCTTTTGTAGGATCTAATCCTCTTCGTGAAAATACCAATAGGTTTGTATTTGGTTGCTTAGAACTGTTCAAATAATAATCGCTATTACCTTGTAATTCAATGGTTAAAGGTTTTGAGAAAAAACGGTAAATACCTCGATCGATTAGGGCATGACTATCTACGTTAACATTTTGAACAAGATCATGGATTTGGGAATCGTAACATCTAATGTCTCTGAGCCAGGATTCTAATTCTCTTCTTACAATGGGTGTATATTCAGAGACCTCGTTATTTTGTGTGCCCCATTGTGTAAATTGTAGCAAAAGGTGTTGAACCCAAATTTTTAGAATTGCTATACCACTCCAATTTTCACTGGTTCTAAAGTATTGTAATGGATCATACAGTTTACCATTTTTACTCCAATGCACTTTTTCTGGACAGTGGTATTCTGCAGGTGTAAAGAAAATGGTCCAAGGAGAAGTACAACCGATTAAACTTCCGTCAATAACTCGGTAGTGCCTGTCTGGTGCTACAGTTCCTCCTAAATAGAGCAGAGTCAGGCGATTCCATTCTTGTTGCGGATTTGGTCGTTGCAATTTTAAAATGGTGCGAAAAGCAGTATCGTTTCTATTTTCTTGTATTTCATTTGGAGGGACGATGGTATAATCGTATGTATTGAATTGAAAATTATATGCTCTTTTGAAGGCAATAATTCCAAGTAGCCCGCGCCATTCTTGAACAATGACTTTATGAAGTGGATGCTTCTCATTTTTGAATGCCTGATAAAAGAGGATGGGACGCGCAAATACCGAAGGAACGCTATGAATGGCTTGTGTGTCTTCTGTTTCAAAGTTTTTGAGTGATTCTACATATTTGGTAAGAAAATCACGATTATTCTGATCATCCGCAAATTCATTGGGATTGGGTAAGTTCAACTGATTATTTTGCGGATCAATACCATAAAGGAAAATACGATTAAAAGAATCAGGTAGATTAAACATGGTTAGCTCCTATTCAGTTCAATAATAGATAGCTTCCTTTAGAAGATTGAAATAACGGTTGATGCCATTTCCAGCAGCATTTTTGGATTCACACATACGCGTAAGAATCTCATGGAGGGCATAGTCATCAGTATAACCCGCCTTTTCTGGTGGTTGCCAATCTAAATTATTCAGATACTGAAGGATGGCCTCATTGTTTATTAGAGGAAAGATATTAAAGAAACGACCATTACCGATTTTAGAATTGTACAATTGCTTTATCCACTCGAAATAGTATCTTTCAAAATGTATTTTTACTTTTTCCATTTTATCAAGATTATCATTATTTAGAAGGTTGTATAACTTATGATCTTCCAGCCAAGGGAGGTACATTGGTTTTTGTTTTAATCGCTCATCACGAAATAGAGGCATATAAAAGTAGTTATGCACTATGGCAAAGCGGTATAGTGACAGAAAAGCAGTACGGTAGAATCGTATTTTATCGGTAGTAAAGGGTAAGTCATTCCATGAGAATGGATTTCCAAAATGTAGATCGCGATGACTATTTTGGGATGGAGAACAGTATAAACACAACTTATCTCGTTTTTCAGATTCAAAAAAGTGATTGATCGCCATACCTGCTAATAATTCAACTGGATGAGAAGGATTTTCTTGTTTAGGTCCACCATTACTGGGATACACATCCATTAAATTTCTATCGCCTAACCAATACATGGAAGAGAAATTTAGTTCGTTATTCTCTCGTAAATGTTGGTAAAACTCAACGGCTGCACGTGTTGCGATAGCAAAACGGTCTGCTTTGGCGTGTACTCCTTGTTGGTCAACAGAGACATATTGAAAGTATGGTGTCATAAAAATAGCGCCAATATCTACTTTGTCTTGTTGGATAAAATTTTGGAATTGATCTTTTAGAAATCTGGATATTGGTTCAAAGGTAGAGGCGCCAGTCCCACCGAATACAGAGCCAACGATACATATTTTCACAGGTTTGGTTTGATTAGCAACTGCTAATTGAACTTTTTTGATTAAATTGGACCAGATATCGTTTTCAGTAAAGCGTGTGGTTAGGGATAATGAGGCAGCACCAATGGCTGGATGACCGCGGAATCCTACATCAAGTTCCAAATTCAATTCTGACTCACGGGTGAAAAAAACATCAGCCAGTTCAGGTGGGGTCTCTGTGGCATCCAAACCATCAAAGTTGATGATGTCACGTAATCGTTCATTATCCTGAACTGGTGAATAAATTTTTGGATTGGTACTGCGTTCATTTGCGTTCTTTAGATCTAAAAAGTCAAACGTTGTTTCAAAAAAACCAGTATTTTCAAATAAATCTTTGATACTAAAGTAACTTTCAAACAAGCGTTTCATTCGATTGGTGTTGCCATTGGACTGGTCTGCGTCTATCATGAGTACGGTAACTTCTTCTGGTCCAACGCCTGCACATGCCATATGAACCAAAGATTCAAGCACACGAGGACCGGTACCTCCTGCACAAATGAGTACATTCATCTTTCCTCCATTTAATACTTAGGTTTGCCCCACCAATTGGTTACTTTACGATATTTAAAAATGGGTGGAGTTAGTTTTTC
>JAOADG010000022.1 GCA_026417415.1 bacterium | reverse complement strand
AAACGAACGATATTGGGCTAAACCACGCTTAGATAAAACTAACGTGATCGCCGCTGTTAAGGTCGTCTTCCCGTGATCCACATGACCTATCGTACCGATATTCACATGCGGTTTCGTACGCTCAAATTTCACTTTGGACATTTAAATTTTCCTTTCTTCACCAAAGAATTTTAACTAAAACGAGCTGACGACCGGGATTGAACCGGTGACCTCATCCTTACCAAGGATGTGCTCTACCTACTGAGCTACGTCAGCCATTGAGCGGGAGACCGGACTCGAACCGGCGACATTCAACTTGGAAGGCTGAAGCTCTACCAACTGAGCTACTCCCGCTAATGTGGGGAGGGTAGGAGTCGAACCTACGAAGTGCGGCGCACGTCTGATTTACAGTCAGCATCCTTTGACCTCTTGGATACCTCCCCTTTTGACTATAAATAAAGTAAATAAAAACCGACTGAACGCTACTCAATCGGTCTTATTAAGGTTCTTACGACCGTCGAGCTGACGGTCGGATTTGAACCGACGACCTTCCGATTACAAGTCGGGAGCTCTACCAACTGAGCTACGTCAGCATTTTACACTTCAGACCGTAATCGTGTCTGAATATAGCAATGGAAGTTATATTCAGAAACTGACTTTGTCAAGTTTCTATTTTGAGAATCTTGATTATGAGCGCCATCTCCAAATTGTACCTTTGGGTGTATCTTCTAAAATCACACCTTGTTGATACAATTCTTGGCGAATTTTATCCGCAATATCAAAATTTTTGTTTTTTCTGGCTAATTCTCTCTCTTGTATTTTACTTAGAATTTCAACCTCCGAGAGAAACTGCCTAGTTTCCCACGGGACTAAAGATTGATAAACTTGATCAAACTTTAACCATACTCTTTTAATTTCATTTAAGAGCTTCTGACTCAGTTTTGCATTTGCTCTAAGTTGATTTACGAATTTTATAAATTCAGAAAGAATAGCCAATGCTTTGGAAGTATTTAAATCTTCAGCAAGGGCTTGAATGAACTTATTTTCAAAGAATAGAATTTCTTCAATGTTATCACCTTTATCATCCGAATTCTTTACTAAACTATACCAAAACTCATCCATTTTCTTTAAACGATTTTCAATATCTTGGATTGCATCAAACGTGAAATTGATGGGCGATCGGTAATGAGTAGATAAAACGAAAAATCGAAATGTTCTTGGAGAAATTCCTCTTTCCATTAAATCTCTTAATGTGAAAAAGTTCCCCAATGATTTAGACATTTTTTTTCCATCTACCAATAGCCACTCACCATGTAACCAAATTTTAACAAATTGTTTTCCTGTGTATGCTTCGCTTTGTGCAATTTCATTTTCATGATGAGGAAATAGATTGTCTGCACCACCACAATGAATATCAATGGTCTCACCTAAATAATGCATTGCCATCGCAGAACACTCGATATGCCAACCCGGTCGCCCTTTGCCCCAGGGTGAGTCCCAATAAACATCTCCGTCTTCTTCTTTCCATGTTTTCCATAATGCAAAATCGTGTAAACCTTCTTTATCATCATACTCATCAGTAGCAATTCGGTGTTTATGAGATGTTACATTTTTTCTACCCGATAGTTTTCCATAATCAGCAAAAGCATCAATCTTAAAATACACAGAACCTTCTTCACTCACATAAGCATATCCATTTTGAAGCAAGTAGGTAATTATTGTCTGCATTTGAGAAATAAAATCTGTAGCACGAGGATAATGATTTGCAGGGTGTATTTTTAATGCAGAGATATCTTGAAAAAATGCTTCAGTATAGCGATTTGTAAATTCTTTTAAAGGTAAGTTTGCAGCTTTTGCATCACGAATGGTTTTATCATCTACATCTGTTATGTTCATTACATGAATAACTTCGTATCCAAATAATCGCAAAGTCCTTGTTAAAAAATCTTCCCATAAATAAGATCGTAAATTACCAATATGTGCATAATTGTAAACCGTTGGGCCACAGGTATATATGGTAACCTTTTCTCTTTGTGTATCTACAGGTTCTAACAAAGTTAGTTTGCGGGATAGTGAATCATATAAACGAATCGGTAATGGCATAAGTTTTAGGAATTTGTATCAGAAACTACATCTAATAATTTTAATAAATAACTTAATGAAGAAAATACTAACATTAGTAAAACAATCCATATGAAATATTCTACATCAAAAATGATTAAATACCATGGCAATTGATTTACTTGAAGTGTTACGAGAATCGTTAGTATAGCTAAAATCGTACTTGTCCATTTTCCCCAGATATTTGAAACCATGATGATATTTTTTTCCCGATAAATCCAATATCCTAACACAACGATGATTAAATCTCTTGCACCAGCAACTATCAACAACCAGTACGGAATTCTTACTTCACGATTAGGTAGCGCAAGACATAGGGAAACTGCTAAAAGACAAATTTTATCTGCTAATGGATCTAATACTTTTCCAAGATTGGTAACTTGGTTAAACCTTCTTGCCAGATAACCATCTAAAAAGTCGGTTGATGCAGCAACGATCATTAAAATAAGTGCAATATATTTGTCATTTGATTCGTCACGGATTAAATAAAAACATACTGGGAAAATAAGAACAACTCTGGATAAACTTAGTAGATTGGAAACATTCCAAAGTTGGCGTAAATCAAGATCATGGACAACATCTAGAAATCTTACATTTTCTTGATGTTTATTGTTATCTAAATCCATTTTGTCCCAAACAATGTTGGATATCTAATCTCAAACCTTATTTGATAATAAATTCTTGCTACCCAATAATAAATGATTAACGAAAATAAGTAAATTGGGAATTCCAACGCAATAAATAATGTTAAAATAAAAATCGCAAACCGTGAACTTAAACCAGCCCAAAATTCATCCGTATTCCATATCAATTTACTACTCACTATTAAAGTAAGAATAGATGCTTGGAGCATAATTTTTTCTTTTGTAATAATACTTGACAATACTGAACAGAGTATAAAAATCCATCCTACGATTGCTGTTTTTTTTGCTCCATAATGCACAGCAAAGGTTTTTTTCTTTGCAAGTTTATCGCCTTGAATATCTGGTATTTGCGTCCATAATGACACGCCTGTGAATGCAAATAAATAAGGAATTATGGTTTCAATTGGGTATGCATTACTTAAGCGTAATGCACACCAATAAGTCAATCCACCACCTAACATTGCAACTGCAGCATCTGTACCCACTCGATCTTTCAATTTGAATGGAGGTATGTTATAGAAAATACCTGTAAATAAAAAACCCAGAAGTACTGTCAAAAAATGTTTTTGAAAAATCCACAACAACAAAGCTAAGCCAACCATTGAAAGAATCAATGCATAAATGAATAAGGTTTTCTCTGTGAATATCCCTTTAACAAGAAACAGGTTTTTATCATTTTCTTCATCTGATCGTTGATCATAGATAGTGTTAAATAGATAAACTGCACCCCCCATAGAAATGGATCCGATAGTAAAAACTAACCATTGAATTGCACTTAGTTCTGGTTCACCTTTTGAGTAACCACAAAGAAATACTGTACAAACAGGAATGAGTAAGGTAGGTCTTAAAACAAAAATCCAATCCAATAAGCGTAACAAAGTTTTGGACAAACAATTACTCCAAGCTAAACTTTCCGGAATAACTTTCGTAGTTCAATGGGTAAACACCATTAAAGCATGCAGTACAATATCCTCCATTGTAATCAGGACAAGCACTTACCATCCCTTCATAGGAAAGATATGCAAGTGAATCTGCACCTATTTCTTTTCTTATACCTTCTATGCTATAATGATTGGCAATTAATTCTTCTTTGGTTGGAAAATCCATTCCATAAGGACACGGGAAGTATATCGGAGAACTTGCCACACGAACATGAATCTCTCGAGCGCCAGCAGAACGTAAGAGTTTGGTTAATTGTTTAAGTGTAGTACCTCTAACAATACTATCTTCAACAACGATGATTCTTTTTTCTTTCACAAGTGTAGCAACTGGATTAAACTTGATTTTGACGCCTGCTTTTCTTAACTCGGTTGTAGGATTGATAAAAGTTCTTCCAACATAATGATTGCGTATTAAACCATGTTCATAGGGTATTCCTAACGTTTGTGCATACCCCAAAGCTGCAGCATTTGAAGAATCCGGAACAGAAATTACAAAATCTGCATTGGCTGGACTTTCTAAAGCTAGTTGTTTTCCCATTTCCCTTCTTGTACGATCTATACTTTCATTAAACATTTGACTATCTGGTCTAGAAAAATAAATCAATTCAAAAATACAGGGAGTTGTTTTTCTCACATTTGCAAAGTATTCACTATGTAAACCCTTGGCATTAATGATGATGATTTCTCCTGCATCAATAGCACGAATATATTCTGCACCAATTAAATCAAAAGCACAAGATTCTGAAGCCAAAACGAATGAATCATTCAATTTTCCTAAAACCAGCGGTCGAATTCCATTGGGATCCCGAATTCCAATAAGTTCATTTTTTGTCATTAAGATTAAAGTATATGCACCAATAATTTTCTCTGCTACTTGTTTAAATCTTTCTTTCCAGTTTCCAATGGTTCTTGCTAATAAGTGTAAAACAACTTCTGTATCCGTTGTAGTTTGAAATAAGGCACCCATTTTTGCCAATTCATCGCGGAGTTCTTTTGCATTGACTAAATTGCCATTGTGAGCAATGCAGATCGGCCCATCTTTACCAACAGAAAATAGAGGTTGAACATTGTTAATATTTGATGCTCCTGTAGTAGAATAACGGTTATGGCCTACTGCATGATATCCTTTTAATGTGGCTAATATATGAGGTTTGTAAACATCTGCAACCAATCCTACATTTTTATGAATGTAAAATGTATTCCCATCGGAACTAACTATTCCACTTGCTTCTTGCCCACGATGTTGTAATGCATAAAGACCTAAATACGTAATCTCCGATGCATTCGGATGATTCCAGATTCCGAATACTGCACATTCTTCTTGCAATGAGTCGTTTTGAATGATTGATTCACATTTTATTTTCATTGACTGTATGTCATCCATTTTTAAACCAACGAAGTTTTGATAATGCTGCCGCGACAGCCATTACTGCGATTTTTTCAGCACCATTTTTTATTAAAGTTTCAGATGCTTCTAAAATAGTACTTCCTGTAGTCATTACATCATCCACTACAATGATTTTCTTCTTGACTACTTGTTTGGATTGAAATATTCCGATTACATTCTGATACCTTTGGTAATCGTTTAGCTGAGTTTGTGGTTTCTGAATTCCTGTTCGTTTTAGTGCTTTTTGTATTGGAATTTGTGTCAAATTAGATATAAATTTTGACAATTGTTCAATAGGATCAAAGCCGCGTTCTCTAACATGTGACCGATGTGGAGGTATAGGAACAATACAATCATAACTTTCACCTTTTAATGAAGCATCAATCCAATCTTTTTGAATCTCGCTTTTCAGAAACAGTTTACCAAATTTAGGAGAAGGATAATATTTCCAAATTTCAATCGCACGTCGAATAGCACCTTCATAATGAAATTTTACGATCAGTAACTGTATTGAAGGATGTGGATCAGTAAAATTGATATCCTTCCGTACGGATTGATAACAACTTTCGCATATCCATCCTTCAGAAATGATTTTTTCACAATTTATACAAAACAGCGGGAAAAAACTATTTAAAATTGCGGATGGTAGTTTCATTGACTAAAACGCGAAGATCATCAATTCTTCTTGTAATGTTAAGTTTATCTAAGAATTCCAATAATGCGACTGCAATCTTTCTTGAAGTATTTAGTAATTCAGTGGTTTTACCGATAGTGATACTTCCATTTTCTTTGATAAAATTCTGAATGATGGTGCTTGCTTTTTCAAACAATTCTTTTAAAAAAGGGATTTTTCCTTCCAATATGATTACTACACCATACTCACGTAGTAAATCAATTATTCGTTGAAGTTCTTTTTCATTGACATCTAATTCTTTTGCAATCACTGATATAGATTGGGGATTAAATGATTTTGCTTCTAACCATTCAATTAATTTTTGAGTCATTTTTTCATCGGATAGTGATAGTTGAGTTTTATGATTAAATTTTCGAACCAGTGAGTTGGATACTATAATTTGTTTTTCGCATTCTAGTTCTTTAAGAAATTTTTCTAAAAAACTTTTCCCAATTTTTTGAAGAAATTGATTGTACAATAATGCAACAGACATTCCTAAACGCTCAGGATGTTGTTGATGATAGTTGGTAAGTTCATTTATAATTTGTGATTTCCAAAACGAAATACTTTCCTTTAATAGAAGAAAATCGCCTTCTTGAACAATTGTATTATGAAAATTTAAAATGGAACGTTGGAGAAATTTATAATCTTTGGATAGTAACACTTGAAGTTCGTTTAATGAAATGGCTTTATTTTGACTATGATTCAAATATATTCCTATCTCATTAGCATCGTTCGTTTTTGCAAGTTCAGATAAAAGAGCTTTTTGGTTTTTAGGATTATCTGCTCCGATAGGCACCAAAACAACACCTCCACCCACTGTCTGTATAGGTGAATAACTTCTTATAATAAATCGCTCACGATAATTTACAACAGTATTTGTTTCTGAATGAAATCTTGCAATGATAAAATTTGATTCTTTCTGCTCATCAAGAAAAGTTAATCTACCGATTAATTCAGCAGTTCCTATATGTAAACGGACGCGAGTCCTATTTTTCAGTGGATAATTGTTCAATGTTGATAACCTAACATCAAAAATTTTTGTCGGTTTCCAAACATCAACTTGACATAGACGGTACCCTCTTTCCACTTCTGTGCTTTCTATACCTGTTATATTTAATGCAGCTCTCATACTGCTATAAGCAACTTCTAAATTTTTCAGTTTTGATTGAATCCCTCTAACTCGAACTCTTTTCCCAGTAGGTAAAAGCTCTAATGTATCACCAACTTTAATCGTTCCTTGAACGATAGTACCTGTAACAACCACACCAAATCCTTGTTTTACAAAAACTCGGTCAATAGGTAACTGAAATGGTAAATGATCGTTGTTTGTATCTTTTAGTTGTAATAACTTTTTCAATTCATCTTTTAATTGGTCAATACCACGGTGAGTAATTGAATCTACTTCAATGATTGGAGCATCTTTTAAACTTCCAGTTTTTAAAAAACTTGCCACCTCTTCTTTCACTAAATCTAACCAACTTGAATCAACAAGATCTGATTTTGTAATTGCCACTACTCCTTTTTGAATGCCAAGTAAATGAATGATATCATAGTGTTCACGAGTTTGAGGCATTATGCCATCATCAGCTGCAATCACGAACAGTACTGCATCAATCCCATATGCACCTGCAACCATATTCTTAATAAATTTTTCATGTCCGGGAACATCTACGAAAGCAAAATGTTCTTCCCAAAAAGCGAACCCCAAATCTATGGTCATACCACGCGCTTTTTCCTCAGGCAGTCTATCGGGATCAGTTCCGGTAATTGCGCGTACTAATGTTGATTTACCATGATCGATATGGCCTGCTGTACCAATCACAATCGTTTTATTTGGCATTTCCATTAAATTATAAATTCAAAAGTTGAAACCAATACGATAGGAGAAAAATTGCAGGTGAGGTCATAATTAAACTATCAAATCGATCGAGAATACCCCCATGCTCAAATAGCATTTCTCCAGAATCTTTTACGCCAGCATTTCGCTTAAAAAGCGATTCAACTAAATCTCCTCCTTGTCCAATTGTACCAACAATAAATGAACATAAAAGAATGTACCATTCATTTAATTGATTTTTGAAAAGAAAGACTAAAACGACACCGCATAACAATGCACCTAACATACCAAAGATTGCACCCTCTACGGTTTTTTTAGGTGAAATAGTTGGTGCTAACAAATGTTTACCATATGTTTTTCCACCCAAATAGGCAGCAGTATCACAAATCCAAATCATAACAATAAAAGATAAGAGGAACCATCCAGCTAAATATCCTTCCTGAATTTTAAAATAGATTCTCACTAATGCAAGAAGTGATAGAAAACCTGAGATGTATAACAATCCACTAATTGATCCAACTACGTGTAGAGTTTGTTGTGATTTTGCACCCTTTAATGATACCATAAAGAAAAGAATAGAAGCGAATATAAAAATTTGTAAAGTAATCATCGGAGAAAATTTTACCGACACTACCAATACTGCTGCAAAAGTTGCTGTAATTGTTCTAAAAACATGTACCCCTAAAATTCTCAACAAATTCATGTATTCATAAGTTGCTAAAAAAGCAATTAAAGCAATTAAAAAAACGAACCACCAACCTCCTAAAACTGTAGGAATTAAAATTAAAGGTATCCCCCAAACAGCCACACCAATTCTTCGGAGCAATACTTGATCGATTATCATTTGGATGTTGTTCCAACTTTTAAAATTTCAATTTTAACTTCAGCATTACTAAGAAGACCTATTTTTTTTGCAGCACCATAAGATAAATCAATGATACAGTTTGTAAAGGGACCGCGATCGTTTATTTTCACAATAACGCTTTTATTTGTGTTTAGTGAGGTAACTTTAACAATAGTTCCAAATGGCCAAGTTAAATGTGCAGCAGTCAAACCCTCTGGATCAAACACTTCACCGCTTGCAGTTTTTCTTCCTGCAAACTCATAACCATAAAAAGATGCTAATCCTATGAATGTGTCCCCTTTTTGAATTGTTGCATCTAATATGGTTTGATGTTGTTGCTCCTTTTTAATCGGTTTTTGTACAGTTTTTTGGTAAAAACGGGGCGCACTGGAACATCCAAAAAACATAAGAAATAAAACAAGGAAAGTATTTATCCAGATATTGTGCATGTAGTATTGAATTCTCTAGTTTTTAAAAATAAACCTGCGAGCTGTGATGTAGAAACTAAATTTTTTAATGTACAATAATGAGTAATATCATTCAGAATATTCTTAGCAATGTTTGGTTCTACATAAATCATTGTACCAATTTCAATCGCAGTTGCACCTGCTAAAAAAAATTCTATAGCATCTTCCCCACAGCAAATTCCGCCCATCCCAATTACTGGAATGGATACTGCATTGACTACTTCCCATACTCTCGCAAGTGCCATCGGTTTTATCGGTGGACCACTATAGCCAGCAGTGATTGTCGCAATTCTTGGTTTTAGCGAGTAAATATCTATTGCCATACCCACGTACGTGTTAACTAATGATACAGCATCGGCTCCATTATCTTCACAAACTTTTGCAATTTCAGATAATGATGTAGCCATAGGAGTAAGTTTCACAATAATCGGTCTAGTGGTTTTTTCTCTGCAAATTTTAACAAGGTCTTGAGTCATTCGTGTATTTGTCCCAAAACTAATTCCTCCTTCCTTAACATTCGGGCAAGAGATATTGATCTCCAAAGCAGCCCAAACATCTGAAGCATCTAATTTTTCTACCATCTCACCATACTCACTGATGGTGTTACCTGCAATTGATACAATGATTTTGGTAGGGTAGTTTTTTAGTTCTGGTAATTTCTGTTTTATATAACAATCAATACCTACATTTGCTAAACCAATACTATTTAACATTCCACCATTAGGTGTTTCCCAAATTCTTGGAGTGGAATTCCCTACTCTCGGTTGTGGAGTAATGGTTTTGGTAACAATTGCCCCAAATGCCTTTAAATCGCAAATTTCACTGTATTCTGTACCATATCCAAAACATCCAGATGCAGCAATGATTGGTGTAGTTAACTGTAGTTTTCCAATTTTACAGGACGTGTCAATTCCCAAACGGATTTACCTCCATATTAATTTGTTCTAGTGTAAAAATTGGACCGTCTTTACAACACAATGCAAAACAAGAATTCAATTTGGATGGCGTTACCAAAGTGATTGCACAACCTTGGCATACACCAACAGCACATCCCATACGTGCTTCTGCAGAAATGGCCCCACTTAAATTGAAATTTTTCGCTATCTTTTGCAATTCGTGCATCATCTTCCAAGGACCACAAGTCACTAAAAAAGTTGAGTGAACATCCAATTGTTGGATATACTCTAAAAATAGATCAATAGCATTTCCATAAAATCCATATGATCCATCTTCTGTTGCTATTTTCAAATCGTATTGCTGAATCATTTTCCTTGATACAGGTAACTCGCCAACAGTTTTTGCTCCTAATATGTGTATAAAATTTTCTGGAAAATGATTTTGAAGAAACAGTATAGGCGCTACACCTACTCCTCCTGAAACACCAACAATGGTCTTGAAGCGTGAAGGTACAGACCAACCGTTACCTAAAGGACCTAATAAATTGACTTCATCACCTATTTTTTTTTGAAGTAGATAAGAACTACCTCTTCCATAACTTCGTATCAACAATTCAATGTTATCTTGTTCAATAACATTTTGAATTGAAAATGGTCTGCGTAACAATGGATTAAATGTATCACTGATGCGAATGTGTACAAACTGACCTGGAATGGAATGTTTTGCAATATTTGGCGAATGTACATGTACAATTGCTGTCGTTGAATTTAACTCTTCTTTATCAACGATCATTCCGATTTCTTGAAAAATTTTGCTATTCTTCATATGGTATTTGGGTTGGAACAGTAGGTTTTAGAAAAGTAGAATCGATAGGTGAAAGATCACTTTTTTCTATTTCTTCTTTAGATTCTTCGTTAGGAATCATTTCTTTTATGTCCGGTTGAGAAAATGCAGTAGTATCATTAATTTTATTGTTTGAATCCATAGTATCAGTAGCAACTGTATCTTTTGTTTGATCTTGGGTTAACCAGCTTAATCTTTTTTGAATATAATTTCTTGAAACAGAATTTGAATGAAATTGTAATGACTTATTATACAATGATTTCAATGAATCAGCACTGATTAAATTTTCAGATAAAAGTGCTATTGCATACATAGCTTTCTTACCATAAACACCAGAATCACTTTGAAATACTTTGTTATAGAACTTCAACGCATTGAGAGTATCGTATTGTTCGAATAAATATCTCTCGGCTTTTAGAAAATCTTCTCTTATCGAATCGATCGGTAAGGAAAGTAATTCCATTTTTAATTGTTTTCGAACATGATTGCTCAATTGGACATCGGTAGTGTCTTGAGCAATAACATAATATAATGAATCAGCAATATGGTCTTTTTTGATATTTTGTAAAAAAAGTGCATAGTCATATCGAAATGAATTAAGCTTTTTACCTGTTGCAAGATTTAGTATCATATCATAATAATAAATCGTTTTCATTGTATCCTTAATGGTGAGATAAAAGTCCTTTAATTGAGCTGCTACTTCAACCAATTCTTTTTGAATTGAATTCATGGCATCAAGAACTTTTATTGTATCTAGAAACGTAGTTACATATGATGTATCTACCGTAGTTTCTAAATTCTGATCATCTTGTTGTGTTCCTTGATATATGATGGATATTGAATCCTTTTGATCTAAAGAATCGATTTGTAGAAGATTATCGCTCGAGGAAAGAACTACTTTTTTTTCAGTGACTAATTTCTGCCTACTGTAAATACGTCGTAAAGAATCTGGTACTGTATCACCTTTAAGTAGTTTCTGAAACGAAGACAATTTTTGATATATTGCTTCAAAATTTAAAGTGATTTGTGATAAGGTTCTAATTTGTCTTAATAGTGAATCTGCACTAATTGAATACACCGATCCGGGGCGATCACGTTTTACTCTTTCTAAATCTCTGATGATTAAAGTATCATTTTGCTGATTTTGTCTGAAATACATCGCTCTTAAATATGCTGCTGTAGCTGTCTCTTCAGAACGATTTTTTTCATCAGCAAGCAATTCTTCCCATACTTTTAAACCCTCCTCAATTTTACCACTATTAATTAACGATTGTCCATAGATCACTTTAGTTTTATCACGATATGTTTTAAAATCAGAGTCTTTTAGTAATTTTTTTAAATCTTTTATCGCTAATTCAGGTTGATTTAATTCATTACAAAAGTTTGCTCTTTTGTACCTTAAATCATATTCTTGGGCTCTATGTAATGGGTAATCCTTTAGAATTGTATTTGATAGTTCTAAAGCTTCTTGAGTTTGTTTTAATTGCTCATAACAAAATAATTTTTCTAAATCAATTTGAAGTTTTTTAGATTTGTTTGTCGCTTGTTTGGACAACACTTCTAAACGATTGAGTGCAAGGGTGTACAAAGAATCTTCAATTAGTGTTTTAGCAAGTACAATCCCTGCAGTGATTTGAAGATCGCTATTACCTTCATTTTGAAGAGAACTGAGCAATGCTCTACCTTCATCTTTTCTATTTAATAAGATATAAGTTCTTCCCAATTCTAATGTTGCTTCACCTTTCAATGGATGATTAGGAAAATTAGTTAACAATTCTTTGAATTTTCTCTCCGCTTTTGATAACTGTCCCGTTTCAAAATATGCTTTCCCCATTAATAATAATGCATCTGGTACCCATTTGGATTTAGGATAAAACTCTAATAATGTAGCACATCCATCAATGACTTTTTCAAATTCCATTCTTCCAGATGCAGCGGTTGCATTAGGTTGTTGTCTTGCTTTCATTCCCTTTTCAAAGTTCTTCTTCGCATTGTATAAACTATTGTAATATGCACATCCAAAAGCAATTAAAGTGAAACCCAAAAGCAATACATGTACTTTCGTAATTAATGGGAATTTTTTCATTTTATTTCATCAATTCAGTAATTTCTTCAATTATTTTAGGTAAAGCGATGCCAGATGGTTGTCGTATCACGAACTTACAATAAGGTGATACCTCAGAACCAGAAGGATTGATTTCAATTAGAGTTGCATGTGAATATTTCGCAATATGCACCAAACCTGCAGCAGGATAAACAGATGCTTGAGTACCAACGATTAACATGGTCTCACAGGTTTCGGCTAAATGTTCTGCTCTACTGAATTCTTCATAGGGTAATAATTCACCAAACCAAACGACTGCAGGACGAATTCGACCGCCACACTCACAACGAAGATTTGTGTATTCCTTTTCATCATACTCTTTGCTATAATACTTCTCACATTGGAAGCATTTATCATAAAAGATGTTTCCGTGAAGTTCAATTACATTTTTCGTTCCAGCTTTTTGATGTAATCCATCTACATTTTGGGTTACAACGTTCACATTAGAAAGAAGGTTTTGTAATTGAGTAATGGCATAATGACCGGGGTTGGGTTGCACATTTCGAATAATATTTCTTCTATGAAGGTACCAATTTGAAACTTTAATAGGATCTTTTTGAAACCCCTCCCTGCTTGCTAACTCTTCCGGTGAAAACTTTGCCCAAATTCCTTCAGGATCTCGAAATGTAGGAATTCCTGATTCAGCAGAAACTCCTGCTCCAGTAAAAACTAAAATAGAGTTACTCTTTAAAAGTACATCTGCTAAATTTTTCATGAATAGAACCGATTATGCTTTTGATTTGACAACTGGATTCTCTGTTTCTATATTACGTACTTAAAAATTAAGGATATTTAAGGAACAGTTACAATGCCACATCATCTTTCTTGCAAAAAAAGAATGCGAACTTCGAAAGAAGAAAATCTTCAAAACCGTAGCGGTAAGTCACAAATAAAAACTGCTACAAAAAAAGTACTATTAGCTAAAACAAAAGCGGAAGCTGAACCATTGGTTCGAGAAGCCATTTCTGTTTTAGATAAAATGGCACAAAAAGGAATCATTCATAAAAATAACGCAGCAAATAAAAAGTCAACATTGATGAACTTTTTCAATCGATTGCCTGCTTAATATAATTTTTCGAATCAAATTCAAAGGGGCACTCACGTGCCCCTTTAATTATTCTCCCAATTTATATCTGATAAATCTTCTTACTTGTACTTCGTCCTTTAACTCTTTTTCAATAGAATGGATATAATCCTGAACTCGAATCTTTGGCTCTTTTACAAATTCTTGTTCTAATAAACACAATTCAGAGTAAACCTTTTCCATTTTTCCTAACGCGATTTTATCAATTACGTTTTCTGGTTTTCCTGTAGATCTTGCTTGTTCTTTTGCAATTTCTAATTCGTGTTGGATAATACTTTGTGGAAGTGTATCTCGACTTATAGAAATGGGTGATGCAGCAGCTATCTGTAAAGCTAAATCTTGGCAAACATTTAGAAATTCTGGTTTGTCCAATGTTTCTTTTTGTTTACTGGATACTTCTACCAATACACCCAATTTCCCACCTGGATGAATGTAGGAATGAAATCGAGCATTCTGACCAACATCCAAACAGTCAAACCTTTTAATAACGATATTTTCACCTAATTTTCCAACTGTTGCTGCCCTTTTATTTTCAACTTCTAGTGGTAGTTGATCAACTGAATTCGGTAACTCTGAGAGGTTTGCGATCAATTGGGAAGTAAATTTGATAAATTCTTTAAAATCTTCTGTTTTGGCCACAAAATCGGTCTCACAATTGATTTCCAACAGTACCGCTCGTGTCCCATTTTGATAAATTTCGATTGAAATTAAACCATCTGATGTAGATCTTCCTGCTTTTTTAGCTGCACTTGAGATCCCTTTTTTTCTCAGCCAATCTACTGCAGCCTCAAAATCACCATTAGTGGCTTCTAAAGCTGCTTTACAATCCATCATACCAGCGCCTGTTTTTTCACGTAACTCTTTTACTGCATTTGCTGAAATTGGCACGATTGTTCTCCTTTTCTGTTTATTTCTTTTTCTTTACACGCAAACGACCCCAAACAGGGGTCGTTCTCCTTAGTTTACACTTTTGAATTTCATTCCGTTGTTTGGTTTTCTGAACTTTTATCAGCAGTTGGACGTTCCCTTCTTCTCACTCTTTCACGAGGCCTTGAAACTGCATCTTCTTGTTTCACAGGTTCTTCCGTCTGTTTATCCACTTCAGCAGCATTTAATTGGTTTGCAATTTCACTTCCTTCCATTATTGCTTCTGCGATTGCAGAGGTGATCACCCAAATGCTTTTGAAAGCATCATCATTTGCAGGGATTGGAAAATCTACCATGGTAGGATCAGCATTGGTATCCACAATACCAATCACTGGTATTCCTAAACGTCGCGCTTCTCTGACAGCAATTTCCTCTGTAACAATATCCACAACATACAGTGCGCCGGGTAGTGTTTTCATATCACGAATACCGTCTAAAGTCAAACGATATTTTTCTAATTGAAGGTCTTTATACAAACGTTCTTTCTTTGTTAATTTTTCATAAGTACCATCAATTTTTTGTTTTTCGATGGTCTGCATCATCTTCACTGATTTTCGTATGGTTTGAAGATTGGTCAAAGTTCCACCTAACCAGCGTTCACAAACATACGGTTGATTACAACGAATGGCTTCATCACGAATGAGATCTTTTGCTTGCTTTTTAGTTCCTACAAAAAGTATCTGTTCACCAGAAGCACGTACATTTCTTGCTTTTTCACAGGCCTTTTCAAGTAATTCTGCGGTTTTTAATAAATCTATAATGTGAATCCCGTTTTTTTTCGTAAAGATGTATGGTTTCATTTTGGGATTCCATCGGCTAGTTAAATGACCGAAATGTGCTTGTGCCGCTACTAACTTTTCGACAGTAATTTTTTCCATAACCCTCTTTCTTTGAAAACAGATAAGAAATATTTAACGTTTAGAATATTGAAAACGTTTTCTTGCTTTCGGCCGTCCGTATTTCTTTCGTTCAACGGAACGTGGATCTCTTGTCAGAAAACCAAATTTCTTAAGTTCTGACTTAAGTTCTTCATCAAATTTAACAATTGCTCTTGACATCCCTAATCTCAAAGCGCCTGCTTGTCCAGATAAACCACCACCACTGCAAAATGCCTCAATATCGAATTTATTTTGTGCATTGAGTACTTCCAGTGGTTGCATGATCATCATTTTAAGAATTTCACGACGAAAATATTCGCTAAGAGATTTGTTATTGACAGTTATTTTACCAGAACCGGGTGATAAATAAACTCTTGCTACACTTGTTTTTCTTCTACCTGTTGCGTAATAAAATGGTGGTTTCATACTCCTTGAATTACCCTTTGATTAACACTTTACGATATTTTTCTAAAATTTTCAACCGACACTTCAGTTGGTTTCTGTGCTCTAAATTTGGTTATATCAGGTCCAACTACAAGTTTTAACTTTCTTATCATTCTGTTTGCCAAAGGACCTCTTGGTAACATACCCCATACAGCATGTCTTATCACTTCAGTCGGATGTTTTTTAAGCATCACTTGATAAGGAATATGCTTGCTACTTCCTGGTCTTGGTGATTGTATAAAGTAGGTTTTAGAAGTGCTTTTATTACCGGTAAGCACCACTTTTTCAGCATTGTACACGATAACAAAATCGCCTGTGTCCACGTGTGGTGACCAAATTGGTTTGTGTTTTCCTCTAAGTATTCTTGCTACTTCACTTGACAATCTACCTAAAGTGATTCCATCTGCATTCATTGAATACCAGGTACGAGTAACCGTTTGTTTATTTTTATGTTTTGTTTGAATCATAACCTTCATTCACCGTATTTATTTCTTTTTTGAAGTTTGCTAAGATACAATTTAGAAAATGGAATCGCAACTCTTTTCATTTTGATGATGCTTTTGACTTTCTGTTAAATTCATCTATAGCTTTATTAAATATTTCACCTTTTCCTTTAGGAATATTCAAAAATAGCGGTTTATGTTGAGGTAAAGTCGCATCCTCCAAATAAGATTTCACGAAAATATGTGGATTTAACCAATACAAGGTTCTATAACTAATTCCTATCCATTCACCTATTTCAGCAAACTTTATCGGTTTTTCTAACTGAAATTGAACTTGGATGTATTCGTATTGAGGGTAGCTTAACAATTCTTCGTTTTTTACACCAAATATTGATGGATTATCAAAAAATGTTTTAATTAAAATAATTCTTGGAACATATACATTGGTTTCACGATTGGGTACCGATTCCCAATAAGATTTTGCTTTTTGAATACTTAGCATTTTTTTAAGATTGGTTGGCCCACAATTGTAAGCAGCCATAGCTAAAAACCAATCTTGATTAAATTCTTTATAAAGTTTGGTAAGATATTGGATTGCTTTATCGGTTGCACGAAAAAAATCACCCCTTTCATCCCAACCTTGAATTTGTTTTAACCCAAAATGCTCTCCCGTTGAAGGAATAAACTGCCAAATTCCATAGGCAGATGAAGGCGAAAGTGCCCTGGGTACTAAATCACTTTCGGCAACCATAATATAGGCCAAATCAGTGGGTAGGTTTTTATCTTGCAATATTTTTTTAACGATAGGAATATAACGGTTTGCTCTTTTATACCATAATAACAGTTGACCCTTTTGATTATATGCCATTGTAGTGAACAATAAATCAAAATGTTCTCTGACAAAAGGGTCTTCAAGTGGTACTTTTTGACCAGCAAAGGTCAATGTGTCAGGTAATTTTAGTGCGGTCATTGCGTACGAGTTTTGTAGTTCAATTAAATTTTGTACAATGAGAAAGAAAAGAAAAAGATAAAACTTTTTTTTACTCATCTTAAGATCCTTATACTTATACTTATACAAGATAAACTTTAGGAGATTCATATGCCAAAACGGTGGACCATTGAGGAAGAAGAAGAATTGCTCCGCCTATTTGATATAGAAAAAAAAACACTTGAAGAGTTAGCCAAAAAATATGATGTTACAGTAAAATCGGTTTCCGTTAAACTCCAAAAAATTCGTCGTGCACTCAAAGTCCATAATACGAAAAGTGTTGCTAATATACCTAGAACAAGGATCTCTAAAGGTGGCGAAGCCAAACGTTGGACACCTGAAGATGAAAAACTGATGTATGAAATGTACCTCAAAGGATGGAAAACTGATAAAATTGCGGCATATTTCAACGTTACACAAAAAGCTGCATCAGTCAAGTTATTGAAAGTGAAGAAAAGATTTTCTCAAATAGAACCAAAATCTATAGATACTTCTGAACCCACCAAAACAAGTACAACTTCTTCCACAACAGTCCCTAAAGAAAAAGAATCCATTCTGAAAACAACAAGAGTTAAAGTACAACCAGAACCACCAAAAACAACATCAAAACCAGAATCTTCACCTACACCACCAACAACCTCTCAAA
Organism: bacterium; assembly: GCA_026417415.1. Classification (GTDB taxonomy): domain Bacteria; phylum Electryoneota; class JAOADG01; order JAOADG01; family JAOADG01; genus JAOADG01. The sequence goes on along the minus strand of JAOADG010000022.1, from coordinate 15,369 downwards.
ATAGACCAATCAATCCACGTGGTAAAAATGTTGAAGGTGAAGTGTCCACGCAATTTAAAGTATGGAATGGAACAGAGTGGGTGATCATTAAAGTTCCAAAAAAATTAACTCATATGTAACTGTATGAAAAAAGAAGATCCTATTTTAATTTTTTGTACTACAGATCAAGAAACAAGACCCGTTTGGGTTGACGCTTTATTGGAGAGAAAACTAATTGCTTGTGCTACGCGAATTTCAAACTGTGAATCAATCTATTGGTGGCAAGGGAAATTGGAAACTGCAAAAGAAAGTTTATGGATATTAAAAACTTTTCAGCTTCATTTTGAAGAAATCGTTCGTACGATTGAAAATTTCCATCATTATTCTACACCAGAAATCCTATCGATTCAGATCTCTGCAGCAGAAAAGTATTTAACGTGGATGGTTGAAACAGTACAATAATTGAATTTTTTCGAGATGAATGAATTCATCCTACTGTTTCTCTCAAGACTATCCCAAGGATTTCAATTTTTTCTTTTTTTTGTTTTAAGTGGTATTGTCCCTGTGACTCTATTCATAATGATAGCGGGTTGGATAAGCCGTAAAACGAATGAAACAATTCTCAAATTAGGTGGATTTAAAGTTCAATTCATTACTGCTTGGATTGGGGTTCCGGTACACGAATTTTTTCATTTCATTGCTGCACTTTTATCGGGTCATCAAATTATTCAATTTGCACTTTTTTCACCTAATCCACGCACAGGTCAGTTAGGAATTGTTGAGTCAAAATTTAAACGTACGAGTTGGTATCAAAATTACTTTGGAGGATTTTTCATTTCAATAGCTCCACTTATAGGTGGTAGCGTTGCTATTTATTTCATCATTCGTTTTTTCATAACACCAATTTCGTTACAAAATCACCAAACTTTATGGACAGAATCTTCATTTCAAAATATCATCAATCTTCAAAACTGGATTAATTTTACAATTTCGAACTTTCAAATATTGTTGATTATTCTCTCGCAGTTTTGGCAACCATCATTATTGCTATCATGGAAAAGTTGGGTCGCTATGTATTTTGTTATTTGTATAGCACAATACATGTTCCCCTCTAAACAAGATTGGTATAACTTTAGAAAACCTTTCGTAGTGCTTTTATTGTTACTGCTGACAATATGTCTTGTCGTTTCTATTCTAAATCTCATTCAACCATCATTTAAATTGGGGATCAGTTTTCTCAATCGTGTTCTACCCTATTGCAGTTTTACTTTTCTCATTTTATCACTTTTAAACGGGGCAATTTATTTATCCTTACTACTTGGGATGATTATCATGAAAAAAGCACTAAAAAGGCACACTAAGATTATTTCAAAATGGTAAATGATTTTTTAATTACTTCCTGGTCAATTCTACCCACAATAAAATAAGTTCCAGAGGATATATTTAAATGATTGAATGATATTTGATGTTGCCCTGTCATATAGTTTTGCTTTGCGATCGATTCAACTTTTCTACCAAGCATATCATAAACATTCAATTGAACAACGGCTGGACTCTTTAACTCAAATTGAATCGTCGTTTGGTTGTTTGATGGATTTGGAAACAGTTGAAATGAGTTTAAAAAACTTTGGATATAGGACGAAACATTTGAAGCTGGAAATTGAAGTTGTATCAAACCAGAATAATTTGAAGGAATATTATTGATGCGTAATATTCTCGTTTGAGTATAAAATACATGGTTTAGTGGTGGTGTAATTGATATTACAGGTTGGCCTACTGAATGAGGTAAAAATATTGATAATCCTACCGAAGCTGTGTCATAGTTTCTTAGATTGATATTGTATTCTGGTAAATCATTTCGAATATGGAGTTTTACATCTTGTATATTTCGTAATATTGATAAACTGTGATTGATTAAATCATAACGACCGTTTATCCAAATACTATCTGCGGTGAGAATTGCCCTTGCCATATTGGTATCACTTCGCATTGCAATTACTTCTACATCATAACATCTTCTTGGTTCGTCAACTGCAATGTTTTGAAAGGTAGGATATCGAATAACAGGAGGTTGTTGGGATAACCATTCCACAGTAGTATCCGGTTGAAGATTTATCCATCCATGATTACCCCCCGGTGCAGGAAGCACCTCATACCTCATCATTTGATCACCATACAAGGTATCTAAATCCATGGCATGGATATAATGCGGTTCAAGGACCCCTGCAGACATTCTTGTTGGCAACCATTTTAAATTGTAATGTAGAGAGTTAGTAGTATCCCAGAACACAACTGCAGAATTTCTTTTGTACTGAAAATTGATACCTGGTAAAGAATCCAATGGACCAAATTCATACCTCATGGAATAATTTATTCCTTGTTCTCTTGCCCTTCTCGCTAAATCAATGATACCACTTCCACCTGCAGTTGCAGCGACCATATATCCATTTGGATCTAAATGATTGTGATGATATTGCATACCAGCAGCACCACCCATACTTCCACCGACAATGTAAATTCTCTGTAAATCAAAGGGATAAGCACGAAACACCGTATCCAAAACCAAATCCAATTGCTGTTGAACTCGTTTACTCCACCAATGCGTATACCCATTATACCCCGGTGGCACACCTGTTATTGCCAATGCAAGCCAACCCCGTTCATTAGCTACCGCAGGAAAGCCAGTACCATTGAATTCAAAACAAGTGCCACTGTATTGATGACAACCTATTAGTAATGGAGGTGGATTGAGAGGTGAATAGTTTCTCGGAATTTGAAGCCAGTACATTTCATAATAGTTGGACGGTAATCGTATCGAATCAACAATAACGGTTTGAGAATAAGAGGGAGTGATGAAATATAGAAGAAACAACATTTGGAGAATAAACTGTTTCTTCATCATTGGTACCTCCAACTTTTTTGATTGCAAGGTACACACACAACCAAATCTTTTCAATAGAAAGAACAAATAAATTGCGTTTTATCGTTTTTACTTTAACGAATTCACAATTAACTAATCAAATTTAAAGACCACTCAAATTCTAACCCATGCAATACTTTTATTTGGGCTGTAGTGGGATCGTCTGCAATTGCTTCTCTTTCTTCACCATTGCTCAATTTGATTATCGCACGATATTGATTTCCAAACTTTTCAGTATGAATTTCAACAACACGTACTGGTTCTTCTATTTGCTTCTTTCGTTTCATTTTCTAAATTCGTTCCTTCATTCACATTTTGTTATACGACAATTCAATTCAAATCGTTAAGTTTGGAAATTTGAATAGAAACCTATAAAATTTCTTACTTGAATTTATTAAACTTTATCTTGATTTGGTAATCCAATGCACGAAACATTAACCGACAATATTGATAAAATGGAAGAGTGGTTTTATGCTTTTCCCTATCAATTAAAACATACCCTTGAACTTCCTATACTCGGAACAATCCCAAAATCTACTATTACCAAATTGTATTTATGTGGAATGGGTGGTTCAGCGATCAGTGGTGAATTATTTGCTGAAGGATTAAGTGGACGACTCGCAGTTTCTACATGCATTGTACGGGATTCCGTTTTACCTTTAGAAGCAGACGAACATTCTGGGATTATCTTACTTTCTTACTCTGGAAATACATCTGAAACTTTATCTTTAATTGATATCGCGCAATTTAGAAAAGCTTCAATTGGAGTGGTTACTTCCGGTGGTAAACTCCTTGAATGGGCTAAAACGAATAAAGTTTTTTACATTTCTGTACCCCCAGGTTATGCTCCTCGAGCTGCATTAGGATACCTATTTACTGGTGTTTGGAGATTAGCACATCTACTCCATATAGCGCCGTCACCAAATTTTCTCATTTCCGACATTGCTGAAACTTTATGTGGTGCAATCGAGGGCTTTCGTTTGAAGTCAAATGATGTATCACCATTTCACAATCTTATTCAACTTATGACTGATAAAATTCTCTGGATATGGAGTTCATCGCGATTAAGCAGCGTAGCACGTCGCTGGGCAAACCAGTTTTCAGAAAATTCAAAACTTCTTGCCCATTGGAATGTAGTTCCTGAAGTGTTTCATAACGAAATCGTCGGGTTATGTGATAATCCACAAACGAAAGAACTGGTGCAACCAATTTTTCTAATTGAAGAAGAGACCAAATCGTTTATTATTGCCAAAGAAATACTCCAAGAGTCAGGCATTCAACCACTTGTATTTCGAAGGACTGATCCATCCATTTCAGGATTACTTTATTTAGTCCTTTTGGGAGATTTTTTGAGCATAAAACTTGCTAAATATAAAGGAATACTTCCTACTCCTATTCCTTCTATAGAAAAGTTCAAAACGAGATTATCAAGCTGAGGAGTTCGCTTTGAAAGTTATTCTTCCGGTCGCAGGTATAGGTAGTCGTTTAAAACCCCATACTTATTTAACACCCAAAGCATTGTTAACAGTTGCAGGTGCTCCACTGATTGATTATATCATACACGAAGTAGAACTTCTATTTCCGGAAAAAATTGTCTTTATCATTGGCCATTTAGGTGAAATGATCCAAAAACATATTGAAACGAATTACCCTGAACTTCCCTGTGAATTTCGTTTTCAGCATAATCCGGAGGGCCTTGGTCAAGCAATCTATCTTGGATTAGATGAAGGTGATAAAGAAGTCCTAATCATCTTGGGAGATACACTTTTTGAAACAGATCTTAAAAAAGTTGTTCAAGGTGAATTCAGTTCAATTGGAACACATATCGTAGAAGATGCAAGGCGATTTGGTGTTGTTATTAAAAATGGTTTATTTATCACCGAATTTTTAGAAAAACCAGATTTACCACCCAGTAATGAAGCAATTGTAGGGATATATTGGTTAAAAAATGGCACGTGGTTGCGAAATGTACTTAAAGAAATGATCCAGCAAAATGAACGTGTAAAAGGTGAGTTTCAATTAACTACAGCATTACAAAAATTGGTAGAACAAGGTTGCTTAATGACCAGTTTTGATGTACAAGGATGGTTTGATTGTGGAAAAGTTGAAACGTTATTAGAAACCAATCGTTATTTTCTACAAAAACGATATCAAGAAGGTCACAAAATTCCAACACATTGTTTGGACACTGTCATCATTCCTCCAGTTTCCATTGCTTCAACAGCAAATGTCCGTAACAGTATTATTGGTCCTTATGTAAGTATTGGTGCAGATGCAACGGTTTGCAATAGCATTTTACGTAATTGTATAGTAGAAAATTCTGCCAAAGTGAACACAATTCTTTTGAGTTCGTCAATCATTGGACCAAATGCAAAAGTAGAAGGGTCATATTTTTCTTTGAATATTTCTGATTCGTCAGAATTTAAACTACAACTTTAATTATTTTCATCACGCATAGATGGCAGGCGCTATGTGTGTATATCCATCAAAATAGGAGATACTTACAAATGAGTGAATATTTTTTTAGTTCTGAATCGGTTACTGAAGGTCACCCTGATAAAATTGCAGATCAAATTTCAGATTCGGTTTTAGATGCTGTTTTAACCGATGATCCATTCGGAAGAGTGGCTTGCGAAACATTTACAACTACAGGATTGGTTATAGTCGGTGGTGAAATCACTACAACCACTTATGTGCCTGTAGCCGATATCGTTCGTCAAGTTGTTAAAGATATCGGATATACCAGTTCTCATTATGGTTTTGATTGGGAAACTTGTGCTGTCATGGTTACCATTGACAAACAATCTCCTGATATTGCAAAAGGTGTAGATCGCGCTGGTGCAGGTGACCAAGGGATGATGTTTGGATTTGCAGTAGATGAAACGCCTGAATTAATGCCGTTGCCAATTACTTTAGCCCATCAATTAACCAAACGTTTAGCGGAAGTACGAAAAACGCAAGTACTTGATTATCTTCGACCAGATGGGAAAGCGCAAGTATCTTTAAGGTATGTGAACGGAAGACCGACTGAAGTAACTGCTGTAGTGGTTTCTTGTCAACATGATGAAGGAATACCGTACAAAAAAATTCAAAATGACATTATTGAAAACGTGATTGAATATGTAATCCCTGCAGAAATGCGTTCAAAAACCATTCAGTACCATGTTAATCCTACTGGTACTTTTGTGATTGGTGGTCCACAAGGAGATGCAGGTTTGACGGGTCGTAAAATTATCGTGGATACTTATGGTGGTTCAGCACCACATGGTGGCGGTGCTTTTAGTGGTAAAGATCCGACAAAAGTAGATCGTTCTGCAGCTTACGCAGCACGACACATTGCAAAAAATGTCGTTGCAGCAGGATTAGCACGGAAATGCCTTATTCAAGTTGCTTACGCCATTGGCGTTTCTGAACCTGTAAGTTTTATGGTAGATACTTACAATACAGGAATTATGCCTGATGAAGAAATATCAAAATTGGTCTCAAAGTTGTTTGATATGACACCGGCAGGTATTATTGATCGACTGGATTTAAGGCGTCCTATTTATCGTAAAACATCTACGTATGGTCATTTTGGTCGCGAATTGCCAGAATTTACATGGGAACGTTTGGATTACGTTGAAAAACTTAAAAGAGGATAATTTTTAAACAACTTTTTTGTTTAGTATTTTGTTTATTGTTTCTTTATCAAAGGAGCAATCGGTTTTATGTTACTTTCCATTCGAGATGAAGAAATTCTTGAGCTTGCAAAAGCATATGGAATACAATTTCCATCAGAAGCAGAAAAAGAACTATTGGGCTGTGTTCGTACGCGAATGCTAACGATGATGCCAGCACAAGCCATAGCATTTTGCTGGTATGAGTATTTACAAAGAAAGAATAAATGAATACCAATTACCCGCCTCACACCAAAGCTACGAACCCAGAAAAATGTAGCTTTTGTGGACGTACTGTTTCACAGACAAAAATTCTTGTCGCAGGTCCGAATGTATCTATTTGTGATCAATGCATTAAAGCCGCTTCAGAGATTGTACGACGTGCAAGTAGCACAAAACATCCAAAACTTGATCATCTACCAAAACCGACTGAAATTAAACAAGAGTTAGATCAGTACGTGGTTGGTCAAGAGGATGCTAAAAAACGTTTAGCAGTAGCTGTATACAATCATTACAAACGAATTAAATATCCCTCCGTTGAAAATAGTGTTGAAATAGAAAAATCCAATGTTTTATTGCTTGGTCCTACTGGTACTGGTAAAACATTGCTTGCACAAACGCTGGCAAGATTTTTACAAGTACCTTTTGCCATTGCAGATGCAACTACATTAACAGAAGCAGGTTATGTCGGTGAAGATGTGGAAAATGTACTTGTACGTTTGTATCAAGCGGCGGATTATGATGTTTCGCTGACAGAGATGGGAATTGTCTATATTGATGAAATTGATAAAATTTCTAGAAAACAAGAATCACCATCCATTACAAGAGATGTATCCGGTGAGGGTGTACAGCAAGCGCTGTTAAAATTATTGGAAGGAACAGTTGCAGGTATTCCACCTGAAGGTGGACGGAAACATCCTGAACAAAAATTGGTTTATATCAATACCAAAAAAATCCTTTTTATCTGTGGTGGTGCATTTGAAGGAATTGATAAAATTATTGCTGATCGATTAGGTAAAAGTAGCATTGGATTTGGTGCTGAAATTCGAACAAAACGTGATCTATCTGTAACAGAATTACTTTCCCAAATCCAACCGTTGGATTTAATTCGCTATGGTTTAATTCCTGAATTGGTGGGACGGTTACCGGTGGTTACTGCCTTATCAGAATTGTCGCCTGAGGTTTTAAGAAAAATTTTAATTGAACCTCGCAATGCTTTAATTAAACAATATCAGGAATTGTTTGCATTGGATGGAATACGTTTGGTTTTTGAAGAAGGTGCTATTCAAGCGATTGTTGAACTGGCAGCCCAAAAACGGACAGGTGCACGCGCCTTGCGTTCAATTTTAGAAAACGTGATGACAGAATGGATGTATCGTTTACCCTCAGAAAATGATTTAATTCAAATCACTATTACTCGAGAAACTGTTCTTCACCAAGCTGAGCCGATTTTACTTCGGCGCTCAGAAGTAGCAGCATAGAAAACTATGAAATGGAAAATATTTGACATTTTTGTTTCAGATGTTTCAAGTGTTCATCAGGAAAGCTATTCCAATCGTTTTCCATACAAAGTTAAATCGTTTTTTAAACGATATGGCTTCTTCATTACTTTTTTTATTTTGTCTTTCTTTTTAAGTAAAGAACTTTATCATTCCTATCAAGCATTAGCAAAACAAAAAGCATTGAATGATTCATTGAAAACTGAAATCGCAATCATTAACCGTAAAATTGCTGAAGCCGATAGCATCATTAAACAGGTTCAAGACAATAATCCTGAAGTGATCAAAAACATTGCAGTTAGTAAATTTTTATTAGTACGCGAACGAGAACGTTTAATCCAACTCATTCCTAAATCTTTACAAAAGTAGAACAATCCTTGGATCATCATTCTAACGGTCATCACAATCCCTGGTTAGTATTTGGTGTTGTAGGGCTAAATGTTTACATGGCCACGTTAGATAGTTCAGCCGTGAATTTAATTTTGCCTTTGTTGTCTGCAGAATTTGAAGCGCCCATTACAAGAATTGAATGGGTTTCTACCATATACTTATTAGTCATTTGCATTTTACTCCTACCTGTAGGTGCCGTAGCTACACGTTGGGGTCAAGATAGAATTTTCCGTTTGGGTATCTTTTTCTTTACTTTTTCTTCTTTTCTTTGTGCTATTTCAACCAATTTATTGAGTTTAATTTTTTCAAGAACATTACAAGGAATTGGTGCTGCACTGACTTCTGCCTTAGGAGGAGGAATCATCGCTTCTGTGTTTCCCGAATCTAAACGTGGAATGGCTTTAGGTTCAATCGGAATGATGGTTGCCGCAGGTTCAATTACTGGTCCTATATTAGGTGGGTTTGTTGCAGGATTCTGGGGATGGGAAGCGATTTTTTGGATTAATCTTCCCATTGGAGCATTGACATTATTCTTGGCTAACCGTTGGCTTCCCCATTTTCCTACTGATAGTATTAGAAAAACGTTTGATTATCACGGATTATTGATTTATTCAATTGTATTAATCCTCCTATTGCTATCTTTATCAGAAGCTATGCACATCGGTACTCTCACTACTTTCGTTGGATTTCTGCTGTCTGTGTTCCTGTTTTTGTATTTTTTACACATTGAACGTAAACATTCAACGCCAATGCTTCCTTTACATTTGTTTAAAAATCGTTTATTTACTTCTTCAATATTATTCGGTTTACTAAACAATTCAGCAAGTATCCAATCTTTTTTAACGATGCCTTTTTACTTACAACATGTTCGTCAATTTGATGTCGTTACAACAGGTTTGTTTTTAACTTCTTGGCCTTTGGCTTTAGCGGTGATAGCACCATTATCTGGTCGTTTAACAGATCGTTTGGGCTCGCGATTACCCTCTTTCTTTGGCCCTATAATCCAAGCATCTGGATTGTTGATCTTATCTTTTCTAAATGAAACTAGCTCATCGATGTATATCCTTTCTGGAATTGTTATCAGTGGAATTGGTGGTGCTGTATTCGTACCTGCCAACAATAAAATGCTGCTAACTTCAGTCCCACAAAAGTTTCTTTTTATTGCAAGTAGTTTAATGGCTTTAATCCGAAATATAGGAATGGTTATGGGTATTGCTATAGCAGCAGCGTTGATTCAATTTTTTCGGCATTTCACCGGAAATGTACAAGAGGATAGTGGCTTTTTAATTGGAATGCATTGGTCAATGTTGTGTGCAGCACTGTTTGCGTTGATAACCGGAATTGGAACATTTTTGTATACAAGAAAGAAAGATTAAATTTAAATTTTACTTTTCTGATACCTTAAAGGTATTATACCTTTTCTACATTTTTAGATTATTGTATTAGGAGATTTAGAATGAATTTTAGAACTGCATTACTTTTAATTCTTGTATTTGTCCATATCGGAGTTTACGGTTCTGAATATGCACCTATTGGTGGTCCTGAAAATGGATACCGTCCAATGGATATCATTTCACCTGATGGTGAAACATTTTTAGGTCAAGCGGTGGTTCGCTTTACACGTGCTTTTCCTGATGCCTACAACAAAGATTATACTCCCGTTTCTTTAGGAGATTACTCTTTAGATGCACTTTTCGCTAAATATGGAGTTTATTACGCAGTCAACTTAGTTCCTTGGGAAACAGCACCCACCAAAGATAATCCAATTGATTTACGTTGGACATTCTGGCTTCATTTTCCTTTAGATGTTACTGTAAATGATGTGGTTACTGAATTGGAAAAATTACCTTTCGTAGATTTTGCTGAACCGAATTTTGTCCGTTACTTAGATTTTATTCCTAACGATGCATTGTTTTCAGCACAATGGCACTTAACAAGAATCGGTGCTCATCGTGCATGGGATTATACTTTGGGTAGTACTGAAATTGTGATCTCAATTGTAGATAGTGGAGTAGATATTTTACATGAAGATTTAATCGCTAATCGTTGGGTAAATCCTGGTGAAGATTTAAATGGTGATGGCATCATTCAACCTTCCGAAATCAATGGTGTAGATAATGATGGAAATGGCAAAGTAGATGATTTTTATGGTTGGGATTTTACTGGGAATGATAATGATCCAACTGATCCTTATTTATGGACTACAGGTGGACATGGAACCCATGTCGCGGGATGTGCTTCTGCAGTACTTAACAATGGTATGGGTGTTGCTTCTCCTGGCGGACGATCTAGAATAATGTCTAATCGTTGTGGTTCTGCCAATAATCCGGGTACAATTAATGGTGCGTTAGGTCATAGCGCTTGGAGTTATTCACGTATTTCTGGTGCAAATATTATCAATAACAGTTGGGGAGGTGCGTCGTATAGTCAAGCTGAACAAAATACTATCACATCTTGTTGGAACTCAGGTATGTTAATTTTTGGATCTGCAGGTAACGAGAACAATAACGTTCCACGATATCCTTCCAATTATGCTAATAGTATTTCTGTCGCAGCTACAAATCAAAGCGATCAAAAGGCATCTTTTTCTTCTTTTGGTACTTGGGTAGAAATCAGTTCTCCTGGTACGACTATTTGGTCAACGGTCAATACTACTCATAACTCCTACGATAATTCAGATGGAACTTCAATGGCCAGCCCTGTTGCAGCAGGATGTGCAGCATTGTTGTGGAGTGTTATGCCGGGTGCAATGAATTCCGAGGTGCGTAATGTTCTTTATGAAACGTCTACTAATATCAATGCATCTAATCCAAATTATCAGAATCAATTAGGTGTGGGACTCATTAACGTTGGAAATGCTGTTGAAAGTCAATTTCCTTTAGTACAATTAGTACAAACTATTATACGTGACACAATTGGTAATAGCAATGGTGATGGTCGTGCAGTAGCAGGCGAAACTGCTGCTTTACGATTAACGTTTACTGCTAATTCAAATCGCACCGATTCATACAATACGCGTGTACGTTTATCTACCAATGATCCATATCTAATCATTCAAAGTGATTCTTTATGGATCGGCGATATTATTTCTGGAGCTTCTACAACCGTTACTGGTTTGAGGATACAGGTCGCAACGAATTCACCATCACATCGTGCAACATTAAACTTTACTATTCGTGGAACAAATCCCTATGATGTTTCATATAGTCAAACCTTTACCTCTACTATAATGGTAGGTTATCCAAGCGTGATTCTAATTGATGATGATGGAGGAGTACCTTATGAGCAGTTTTATCAAACTGCATTAGACAGTGTTGGTGAAGCATGGGATTATTGGAACATTGCTACACAAGGATTACCTGACGTTTCAGATATAACAAGATACTCAGAATTTATTTGGTGGACTGGTGATCAAACGACCAACACATTAACATCTGATGAACAACTACTTATTCAGTGGTTGTTAAATAACAATAAATCTGTTTTACTCTCCGGACAAAATATTGGTGAAGAAATCGGTAATTCGGCATTTCACCAGCAAGTGCTACGTGCAAATTCTAGCGCAGGTTCTTCCAGCGATCGTCGTGCTAATGGAATTGCGGGAAATGCTCTTTCTGAAGGGATCAATCTCTTTTTAAGTGGATCTTCAGGTGCAAACAACTATACTAGTCCCAATATCTTGAATCCTATCAACGGCTCACAAGCTTGTTGGATTTACAACAACAGTCAACAACCCGCAGCAATTTATTATACTTCAGGTAACCGCACACGTTTGGTCTATTGTGGTTTTCCTGTAGAAAGTATCCATAATGCACCGAATTATTCAACGCGTGCAGCCTTTTTACAGCGTGTTTTAAGTCAATTTAGAGGATTAGATGTAAATCTTTCTGACCAAACTGTAGTACCTGATGATTATCGTATCTCTGCTATTTATCCGAATCCTTTTAATTCACAAACTTCCATTCAGTTTGCTTTGCCTCGTTCTGAGCAAATTACAATTTCAGTATACGATGTTTCAGGTAGAATGCTGCAGACCATTACTTCGCAAACCTTTGATGCAGGAAATCATACCATTCATTGGACACCGAACTGTTTAGCAAGTGGAGTTTATTTGGTTACTTTAACCACTAAAAGCGGAATTGTTCGTACAAGTAAAACACTCTTCTTGAAATAAGGCTATGGTGAATTCATTCTAAAGAAGAGCTCGTCAGTTTTGACGAGCTCATTTTTTTAAAAAAGCATGTTGACAAAGTATCAAAATCCGAAGAATCAAATACACTTTCATCAAGATGACTTACTTGCCATTCGTTGGTTGGCTTTTGATCTTGATCGAACGTTAATTGGACCTGACAAACAGTTACACACAGAAACTGTTCTTGAGTTACGTCGTGCATGCGATATGGGATATCGTATCCTCCTTGCAACTGGACGTCCACCAAGATCAACAAAACCATTTGTACAACAAATTGAACGAAAAATTCCGTTCGTTTCATACAATGGAGGTTACGCAGAGGATGCCGACGGACAAAAGTTATGTGATTTCAGAATGGATGCAAACACTGCAACCAGAGTTCTCAATGCACTTAGAATGGGAAATCCAGGTGCTATTCTTTTAGAAGTCAATGATGAATATCATTTTGATGAATGGAATGAATACGTAGAAAAGCATTTAGCGAAACCCAATGTATATCCTACTTCTATTGGACGGCTTGATTATGTAGTTAGAAAAGGAGTCAATAAGTTTTTAGCAATCGGTTCACCCGACAGAATCCATTTTACAGAACAAAAATTGTATCAATTTGTTTCTGACCAAGAAATTGTTCGTCCTACATTATACAAAGAAAGTACACTTGATTACATTGAAACGATGCCTCGAGGAATTTCCAAAAAAATTGGTATAGAAGCCATTTTAAATCGTTACGGATGGAGTTGGCAAAACAGTGTTTGCATCGGAGATGCAATAAATGATCTAACTATGCTACGTTCAGCAAAAATTAGCGTAGCTGTAGAAGATGCAAGTGAGAATTTATTTGACTTTGTTCATTTCATTTGTCCTTCTGCACGTAACCAAGGGGTAAGAATATGGTTAAAGGACTTTTTGGATACTTTAGAAGAACTTCGTGAATCGAGTAAGTAAATGATTTTTGATTTTTTTAATTTTTAATGTACAATTTTTCACAAATTAGTTTTCATTACTTAAATCTATTTTTGGAGCATTGCTATGAATCCCTTTGAACGACTTCATTTGATTGCTCGTGAGAAACGTGCCAAAATTGTATTGCCAGAAGGAACAGATCCTCGTGTTATTAAAGCTGCTGGTATGCTTTTAAAAGAAAATTTTTGTACACCTATTTTAATTGGTGAGTTTGATAAAATTCAACAAATAGCTCTGGAACATCAAGTTGTTATTGATGGTGCAGTGATTAAACATTGGAAAAACGAACAAAATTGGTCTTCGTACATATTGGAGTATTTGGAGTTAAGAAAAGAAGCTGCTGCACGATCTAGATTAAAAGGGAAAAATGTACCGGACCCTACTCTAGAAGAAATTGAAAAACAGCTGCAACATCCTATTTTTTATGGTTCTATGTTAGTACGGAAAGGTATAGCGGATGGAAGCGTTGCAGGATGTGCACACCCTACTGCAGATACCATTCGCGCTGCACTCCATTTAATTGGACTTGCGCCGGGAATAAAAGTACTTTCCAGTAGTTTTTTAATGGTCATGCCTGATGGACGAATCTTTACTTTTGCAGATCCTGCCTATATTCCCAATCCAACGCCTGAAGAATTAGCATCCATTGGAGTTTCTGCAGCAGAAACCCATCAAAAATTAACTGGCGAGACCCCGTTGGTTGCATTTTTATCCTATTCAACTAAAGGCAGTGCAGAAGGTCCTTCTATTGATGCTGTTCGTAAAGCATTAGTTATAGCAAAAGAATTGGCACCTCATATTGAGATGGATGGCGAATTGCAATTGGATGCTGCAATAGTACCAAAAGTGGCCGCAAGCAAAGCACCTAATAGCAAAGTGGCAGGAAAAGCAAATGTACTTATTTTTCCTGATTTAAATTCAGGAAATATTGGTTACAAATTGGTTAACCGATTGGCAGGTGCAGAAGCCATTGGTCCGATTTCGCAAGGATTAAATAAACCTGCGTTTGATTTATCGCGGGGTGCTAGTTCAGAAGAAATTGCAAAAACCTGTATTATTGCTGCAGCTTTAACTTAAAAGCTTAATTGGTATTGCTTTTTTCATTTTTTTTTATTATTATCCATTCACGTTTGACGCGGGGTGGAGCAGTCTGGTAGCTCGTTGGGCTCATAACCCAAAGGTCGTAGGTTCAAATCCTACCCCCGCTACACAAAAAAAGACGTAAGGGCGAGGACTTTGCGTCTTTTTTACTTTGAAAAGGCATTTAATGTAAACTACTTTGGTTAGTTCTGAAGAATATAGAATTTAAATTGAAAAAAAGATGATTTGGAAATAAATACTGTATTACGATTATTTCTTTTTCTGGTCAATTCTTTTTATTATTCTACTTTCCTATTCCAGTTAGATAAGATGCACCTCTGATAATTAAATTTTCTGCTCCATAACACTATAAATTTTACTATTTTTGATTGAAATACTAATGATTTGACATTTCATTTATCTTATGAAATACTTAATAATATTGCAATTTAGTTAAGAAAAATGACAGGACGAAACTTTAAAAAAAAAACTTGATATTGTACTGATAGCAAATCGTATGTTTTCTGTTGTTGAAAATTTAGCCGTTTTTTAAAAACGAAGTTCATACACATTTCTCCAGAATAGACAATTTAAAAAAGAATTTGGGATGAAGTGCCTTGTAAATTAATCCTTTTATTTATAGAACGATTGATTCTATTATTTCTATAATATTTATTAAAAAGTGTACTT
>JAOADG010000029.1 GCA_026417415.1 bacterium | reverse complement strand
AATATTGCCTATACAATATCCTAAGCGTGCGAAACTGATTAACAAGCGAAAGGGGACTTCTTTTTTCTTGCAATGCAGACCATAAAATTTCTTCAGGAAAAGTAATATCAATTTTATTCCCGAACCTTTCTAACAAAGTTTCAAAAACACGTAAAAAAGCATTTCGTTCACCAGCAGCAAAGTAACTTTTCGCTATAGTCCATAACTCAAGTGCTGTGGGTTGATCACGAAAATTTCTTTCTTGCCATTGTGCAATCCATCCGTAAATCTGTTTTAATCTATATTCCGGAATGGTTCGAAAAACTGAATCCATCATTGCTGGCAAACGAAACTGATAATAGATCCCAGATTGCACCAAATACCCTTTATAGGTCAGTAAATTCATAGCATTTCTTAATTCCAAATCATCAATTCCAAAAATGGAATTGAGTTGATCTTCTGTTAGCGGAAGTCGGTACACAGACATCCATTGAAGTATGGTTTTTGCTAAAGGGGATAATTGAGTTAAATCTACAGCAGGTGAAAGTTGACCACTTCGGAGTAATTTTTCAATTTCCAGTGGATGAATATGAAAACGTCCCAATTCATAAGTGATCGCTTTTTTCTCTAGCAAAATTTGTAAAGCATTGATTAACCACCCGGGCTTAGTGCCAAAATATTGTACCAATTGTCTAGTTAATGATTGATAACCAGAAGCGTAATGTAAATAATTACCAATAAATTTTTCTAATTCTTTCGGTTGTAAAGGGGGAAGTGGATATCTGTTAAATCGTTCTGAATGCCCAAGTGTATCCAAGTTTGGGATTGGATTGCGCCCTTCTAAAAGCCATAAAATTGGAAAATCTTTTTTTAGAATGAGCAGTTGCTTAAAAAAAAGATACCCTTCTTCGGGAAGTTGATCAAAATTGTGCCAACAAATCAACAAAGGAAAAGGTAACACTTTTTCTTTTAACAACTTTTCTAAATTTTCACTTACATAAGAGAATAAATCCGATGATTGGAGAGTAATCGCACGATGATGGGGAAAAAGTTTCAATAGCGGACTGATATTTTCTTTATCTAAACGAACTGCGAATTTTCCTTTTAGTTGATGTTCTATAGCAAATTCGTCCATTAACCGACTTTTTCCACTTTCGTTTTCACCTTGGATTAAAATCGCCCATTGCTTTTGGTGTTGAACATCTTGTAAACGGATTGAGAAATAACGAAATTCATTTCCACGCCCCACAAAAACTGAACTGATAGGCAATGCTTTCGGAGAGGGTTTTGTTTGTAAATTTCTATACAAAGTGGTTTCTACTTCCCGAAAATCAAAAGGTCTTAACTTAGGGTCACGATTGATACATCTTAGGATTAAAGTAGAAATGTCTTTTGAAATCTGATGATTTTTCCATTCAACGAAAGTGGAATGGCTTTGAACGATCTGTTGAAGTTGGAGGGTTTGATTTAAAATTCTGTGGTACAGAGCATAAGCCAAAATCCCAAAAGAATAAAGTTCAGTTTGTATATCGTGAAATCCGCCCTCATGTAATTCAGGAGCAATAAAGATTGAGTAATGGGATAACAAATGGGGGAGGGATAAACCTGCATCCGTAACCGTTACAATCGGCTGAGGGTGCATTGGCGCATGAAAATTGGTCACACGCAGAAATAAATTGTTGGGATGTAAGCGACGATGAAGAAACTTAAACTCATGTAATTGAGCAAGAATTCCGGACAATTCATAAAGTAAACAAGTAATTTCATAGTCCGACAGTGTGTCAGATACTGATCCAAGTGACGGACTTTCAAGATACTCCATCGTAAAATACAAACCATTTTCATCCGCACCTTGTTCTAAAGCAGTGAGAATTCCCCGAACGTTTAATTTGTGGAGTATTCGTATCCGTTTCGATAGATAATGTAAATCCTCATCGGATAATGTACGATGCGGGATGAACTTGAGAGCTTTGATCCGATTTTCTTGGAGAAAATCGGAAACTATGTAAACTGAACCGATGGAACCCGTTCCAAGATACGATTCCACCCGATAACGGCCACCTATCCAATCACCTCTCAAAAGAGGACGTTGAATAATGTTTTTCAATAGAAACCCTTAACTGACACAGCAATGTAACCAATACAAAGAAAATTGTAAAGGGATTTTACACTTAAAAATGATTTTTGGTAAAAGATAAGTAATTTACACGCTGAAAAACAAGAATGGAATTTGCATAAGAGGATAAAAATTGTCGCAATTATTGCAATGAATTCAATACTCCGGAAAGAATCATACCTGAAACTGTACGAATCAATTCGCTTGGTTCTATCTCCTTAAACGTTTTGACCCAATTGATAGAGAATTTCAAATTATTGGATCCAACTCCATCATGAAGGATAAAAGGGATAGGATGGGTAGGATTCAATCTAAATTAGCCCCATAGCATTTCTAAACATTTACCTAATTGAAACGGTTTTATGCTATGAAAAAATTCGTATATCTTTTCTTTCTCAGTAGTGGAAAAAACTTTATCAATATTATCAAGATAAACCTTTGCACGGTGTTCAAATTGAACACCAAATAAATTTTGGAAAAATTCCTTCAGTCCGCAATTTTTTTGTTCTTCATTATATTTTTGAGTAAGCCATACCCCCAACATTTTAGTTCTAAGATCGCATGCT
>JAOADG010000012.1 GCA_026417415.1 bacterium | reverse complement strand
GGTGCTTTGGGTTGTAACGACATGAACCACACCATTTCGTCCTACTGAAATTCTGGGCCAAATCGCTGTAATCTGCGTCCCACCTGAATAAGCCAAAGACATAGGTGCATCAGCCACAAACGCACCAATACCCGATTCAATATCAAAGTAAACATTTGCAGATAAACCGCTTACGCGCGGGTTGTTTTCGTGAAATGCAGCAAAAGGAATTCCGGAAGGTGCATATAATCCAAGCGAAGTAAAACCTGATCTTGAAATGGTGGCTGGTGGAACTCTTTGACCAAATTGTCCAAACAAAAATGAATTGGTGGCTGGATTGAACACATTGTAGAAAATATGTCGGTTGGTTGCACCAGAATCAATTCCACGCATATACACCATGTGTACTTGACCTGTAGCAGTATCAATTTCTAACATACGTCCAATAGTACCATTATGTTGACAATCATACCAAGTTCTACCAGCACGAAAAACATTTCCGATCGTATCTACCATTGGAGGTGGCTCGGGTAAAGAGTTGGGAAATGCATCTATAAAAATGTCCTCAGAACCTGTGAATACAGGATTTTTTAAATAAGGATTGACTTTTGGATCGATCGCGTGATTAACTGCAAAAGCTGCTGTTAAGCACAACGTCAGAATTATACTAACGACCACATATCGCATACATCCTCCTTTTCGTCTGTTTTCTATTATCAGACAAAATTAACACGATTTTATTTTTTTTCCAATAAAAAAAGGCGCAAAGCGCCTTTTCTGACGAACTTGTTAGACGTTGAAATCAAGTCAATCTTTTTTCACTAACTCTAAATTGAGCTCAATTTTAACTTCTTCTCCTACTAATACTCCCCCTGTTTCTAATGCAGCATTCCAAGTTAGTCCATAATCTTTTCGATTTAAGAACGCAGTGGCATGTACACCGGTTACCATTTTCCCCCATGGGTTTTTAAGAATTGGTGAAAAACCTTCACCTTCTAAAATAATTTCTTTGGTAACTCCTTTAATAGTAAGATCGCCAATCACTTGATATTTATTTCCATTGATTTTAGTAATCTTTTTTGATTTGAAGGTCATTTGCGGGTACTTCGTTACATCAAAAAAGTCAGCACTTTTTAGATGTTCATCACGTTGTGAATTGCGAGTATCAATGGAACTGACATCTATTTGTGCCTCAATTTTCGCAATCTCTGGCTTAGCATTGTCAAATTGAATAGATGCATTGTACTTTTTGAATTCACCTTTCACAGTAGAAATCATCATGTGCTTAACTGCAAATTCAATAGAACTGTGGTTGGGATCAATTTCCCATTCTGATGCATAAAGTTGGTTAGTCATCAATCCTCCTATAATGATGGTTAAAATCGTTAATCCAATTTTCATTGTGGTTTATCCTCCTTTTGAGTTAAAATTCTTTTGGAAATTTTTTTACAAATCTTTTCTAAGAGTTGTTTTTCATTTGAATTCAAAACCGAAAAAATAGATACAATTTCTTTTAAATGCATCGGAAAAATTTTTTTAATAAGTGCTTCCCCTTTTGGTGTTAAATACACTTCTGTACATCTTCTATCCTCAGCGTCCACAACACGTTTTACTAAATTCATTTTCTCTAATTTGTCTATAATAAAGGTGATGTTTCCTCTTGAACGTAGTAATTTTCTGGCAATTTGATTTTGTTGTAATGGACCGAGATGATACAACATTTCAAGTACACCAAATTGTGCTTCTGTGATGCCATACCTTTTCAACTTGATAGAAAGATATTGAAATAGTGATTCAGTTGAGCGAGTAAGTTTGATAAACACGTTCAATACTGTTACTTCTTCTTTGGTTCCTTTGTAATGTGTCGGCATCGTTTAGACTTAAATTGTTTAAGTTGAAACAAAATTTACGAGCAGTTTATGAAAAATGTTTGAAATGTTCTTTCTTTCTTGAATTCTTGAAACCAATCTTGTGCTTTTTTACATTGGATAAGTATAGTTCTTTTAATCAAAAGGAGACCTCTATGAATGAACAACCCAATCCATTGCAAAATCCACAATGGGAACAAGCACCTACCTTCCAAGAAAAACCGTTATCTTCACAAACACCTTCGCATCCTACAGAGAATTTGGTGGAAAACGATCCTTGGTTTGTTCAAATTTCCAATATACTTACAGGTACAAAAAGTTGGGCAAAATTTTTAGGTGTACTATTAATTATTGAAGGTATCATGGTTGCTTTTTCTATTTGGGGATTGCTGTTTGCTTGGTTGCCCATTTGGTTAGGTGTACTGCTGTATCAAGCCGGAAATCATGCAGAGTTGGTTGCTTTTCTTAGAAACAAAGAACAAGTGTTGCTCTATCTTGATAAAATGCGGCTATTCCTAAAAATCTCTGGGATATTTACAATATTAATGATCTGTATGGCAATCCTATTTATAGTTATTGCAGGTAGTGCTTTCTTGGCATTACTAAATTCAAATATTGAATTGTAAAAAATGGGCACTTTGACTAAAGTGCCCATTTTCATTCTAATTGATAGAATTAATTTACCACTTCATAATCAGCATTTTCAGTTTTTTCATCAGAACTGCTCTTGCCAGTGCTTGAAGAAGTTGAACTGGTACTACTTCCGGTTTGACCTGACTGTTGAGATGTATTTTGATAAAGTTTTTGTGAAATTACATTCCATTCTTTGTTTAATTCATCAATCGTTGTTTTGATTTCACTTTCAGAAATCGGTTGTTTGCTGATCAGGTTTTTCAATTTATCCTTTACTGCAATTAACCGCTCTTTATCTTGAGTATTGATTTTATCCCCAAATTCTTGTATCTGCTTTTCAGTTTGGAAGACCAAAGCATCTGCTTGATTGCGCAGTTCTGCAAGTTCTCTCCGTTTTCTATCTTCTTCTGCATGCTGCTTTGCATCGGCTTTCATACGTTCAATTTCTTCTTTGGAAAGTCCTGAACTGGCTTGAATTTTGATGCTCTGCTCTTTTCCGGTAGCTTTATCCTTAGCAGATACGTGCAATATTCCATTGGCATCAATATCAAAGGTTACTTCAATCTGGGGAATCCCTCTGGGAGCAGGTGGAATTCCATCTAATATGAAACGACCCAGCGATTTGTTATCAATCGCCATAGTTCTTTCCCCTTGTAAAACGTGGATTTCTACCTGGGTCTGATTATCCGCAGCTGTAGAAAAAACTTCTGCTCTTCTAACCGGAATGGTGGTATTCGCCTCAATTAATTTGGTCATCACACCACCCAATGTTTCAATCCCTAAGGACAAGGGAGTGACATCAAGAAGGACTACATCTTTAACATCCCCTTTCAGAATTCCACCTTGAATGGCAGCACCTATAGCAACAACTTCATCGGGGTTAACACTACGATTGGGTTCTTTTCCAAAAAACTTTCGTACTGCCTCTTGTACAGCAGGAATTCTTGTAGAACCGCCAACGAGTATGACTTCATTAATTTGATCTACTGACAATTTGGCATCTTTTATGGCTTGTTTGCACGGTTCAATGGAACGCTCAATGAGATCCGCTACTAATGATTCGAACTTTGCTCTTGATAAAGTCATTAAAAGGTGTTTTGGTCCATCTGCGTTCGCAGAAATAAAAGGCAAATTGATTTCAGTTTGAGTGGTGCTTGAAAGCTCAATTTTCGCTTTTTCTGCTGCCTCTTTTAAACGTTGCAAAGCCATGGGATCTTTTCGCAAATCAATCCCTTCTTGCTTCAAGAATTCGTTTGCCACCCAATCAATAATTCTTTGATCAAAGTCATCACCACCGAGGTGAGTATCACCATTGGTTGATTTCACCTCAAACACACCGTCTCCAATCTCTAAAATAGAAATATCAAAGGTACCACCACCTAAATCGTACACTGCCACAATTTCATTTTTCTTTTTATCAAGTCCGTATGCTAAAGCGGCTGCGGTTGGTTCGTTGATAATGCGCTCTACTGTAAGTCCTGCTATTTCACCTGCATCTTTCGTTGCTTGACGTTGAGCGTCATTAAAATAAGCAGGAACAGTGATCACCGCTCTGGTCACGGGTTCGCCTAAATAGGCCTCAGCCGTCTGTTTCATTTTTTGTAAAATCATGGCACTTATTTCTGGTGGTGTGTATTCTTTATCGCCAATCCGAACTCTTGCTAAACCACCCGAATCGACCACAGTATAAGGTACTAACTTAATTTCGTGGCCTACTTCGTGGTACTTTCTTCCCATAAAACGTTTAATGGAAAAAATGGTATTTTTCGAGTTGGTAACCGCTTGTCTTTTGGCTGGTGCGCCAATCAAGCGTTCACCATCTTTTGTAAATGCCACAACCGATGGAGTTGTTCGTGAACCTTCAGAGTTGGCAATCACGACAGGTTCTCCACCCTCCATCACGGCTACACAAGAGTTTGTAGTTCCTAAATCAATTCCAATGATTTTGCTCATATTACACTCCTTTTATCAAATGAAGAAACTTATCTATGTCTTTAATGGGCAATTACTGTGCCATTGTTAATGTTCAGTATTTTTCTATATTTTCAAGACAACCTACTGACAAAATGACATACATTTTTTCAAAATCACTTGAATTACTTGGAAGATTTTCAGAATGATTGTATCTTTTGGAATTCTTTGCTTTTTTGTAATTGAAAAAAGGGCATTCTATGCGTTTTAAATCAACTTATTGGTTTTCTCTATCCCTTCTACTTTTTTTCATCCATCCCCTTTTCGCAAATCAAGTTCTGAGTCCTAATCCAACTGTTACAAATCCATTTGTAGAAGTTGCTCCAGAAAATGTGGTGGCTAAAGATTTACCTAACAATAGCGGCAAAGTATTACAAGTCAGTTGGAATTTCCCTGACACCCTACCCATCATGCCCAGAACTATTAAAATTTATCGTTACGAACACGATACGATTAGTAAGCATATAGCGGATGTGACACCCAACGTGAAAAGTTTTTTAGATACGAGTGTAATGAATGGGATTCCTTACCGCTACAGCGTTCAAGCAGAATACCCTACTGGAATCGTTGGTGGTTTGATCAGTGAACCTGCCATTGCTAAAGCAGAATGGTTTGATCGTAGCAAAATCAATTTGTTTGTGATCGCTTTGATCTTGGTGTCTTTTATTTTAGGATACATTTTCTATTCGGAAAAAGGTCAACGTTTGTTTATCCGAAAAATTGCTGGAATACAAGCCATTGAAGAAGCCGTAGGACGAGCAACTGAAATGGGCAAACCGGTTCTTTTTGTTCCCGGTACTCAAGATATGGATAACGTTCAAACCATTGCTGGCTTAACCATCCTTTCCAGTGTAGCAAAGATGACAGCAAAATATGAAACGAAATTGGATGTCCCAGTTTCACGTTCCATAACAATGTCCACTGGTCGCGAAACAGTACATGAAGCATATTTGGCAGCTGGAAGGCCCGATCTTTACTCTGATGATATTGTCCACTACATCACAGACGAACAATTCGGATTTGTTGCGGCAATTGATGGAATTATGGTACGGGATAGACCTGCAGCATGTATCTATATGGGTGCGTTCTTTGCAGAATCGCTCATTTTAGCGGAAACGGGGAACGGTATTGGTGCAATACAAATTGCTGGAACGGCAATGCCGACACAATTGCCCTTTTTTGTGGCAGCGTGCGATTACACGTTAATCGGTGAAGAATTGTTTGCTGCAAGTGCCTATTTAAGTGGCGACAAACGCTCCATTGCCTCCTTAAAAGGACAAGACATGGGTAAAGCATTTGCGATTGTATTGATTGCTGTGACCGCTTTGTTTAGCACTTTATCAGTCATTACTGGAAATGAATTCTTTACCAATATTTCTACTTTTTTATTGAATTTGACCATTTCTAAATAATTCAACGGGTGAATGTATGTTTTTTTTAACTCTTTTGTTACTACTCTTATTGGGTTCCGTTGGACTTGCTTTTTTCATTAGACCTTTGCGAAAATTTTTTCCGCTTCTTTTAACACTTTTTACAGGCTTGCTGTTGGTTGTGGCATTGTTTATTCCTGCCCAACCATTTCCTAAACTTGAAGAAGAATTTTCAATGTGGTTTGATGTCATCGCAGTGTTTAGTTTTATTCTTGGTGGTGGAAACCTTTTACGAGTACATTTGATGAAAATTCAGCAAAAGAAGCGGGACTGGCAGTATTCCATTGTCACTGTGACAGGGTTTGTGATTGTTTTAGTTATTGGTTTGTTTAAGGTAGGTTCAAAAAATTGGTCTGATCCGTACTTAGCCCAAGGAACTGCTTTCAAATGGATGTATGATGCTGTTTTTGTTCCGTTACAAGCCACCATTTTTTCACTATTGGCTTTTTTTGTAGCGTCAGCTGCGTTTCGTGCGTTTCGTGCAAAAACCCGTGAAGCGACTATCCTTTTAGTGGCTGCATTCATCATTTTAATTGGGCGCACACCTGTTGGAGTTTGGCTTACTTCTTGGTTACCCAATCCCTTACAGTTTTTTCATATTCCTAATCTTAGTACTTGGATTTTATCGGTTCCCAACATGGCTGGTCAACGGGCCATCATGATCGGTATTGCACTTGGAATCATTTCTACTTCATTGAAGATGATCTTAGGGATAGAACGCAGTTGGTTAGGAGGCGATGAATCATGAAATTTGACACTACGTTTTGGATGAAATTAAGCCAAATTGATCGCCGTTGGATTTTTCTAGTGATTGCGATAACTGTGGCTTTACCGATGGTATTAGGAATTGATTTTACTGCAGTACCTGCCCCGATGGTAGAAAAAGTTTTCCAAACCATTCAGCGGCTTCCTGCAGGTTCAAAAGTACTCATTTCTTACGATTATGGACCTTCTACCGTTCCTGAAAACCAACCAATGGCTGACGCTTTAGTGTTCCATTTATTATCAAAAGATTGCAAAGTATATATGATGGCAGTTTGGGCGACGGGTGAACGGCAAAGCCAATACACGATTGATCATATCGTAAAACCTTCTTTTCCAAACAAAGAATATGGAGTGGATTATATTGATTTAGGATTTAAAGCAGGTGGCACTGGTCTAATCAATATGCTATTTACCAGCGTGAAACGAATGTACACAACCGATCGCACTGGTAATGATATTCAAAGTTTTCCGATGATGTCTGATATTGAAACATTAAAAAACTTTGATATGATTTTATCCATATCGAGTGGTGCTCCCGGTCTTAAAGAATGGATTCAATTTGCAGGTGATCGAGGAAATATTCCTGTTGCTGGAGGTGTGACTGCTGTTCAAGCCACTGAATTGTTTCCGTATTACCCACGTCAAATGTTCGGATTAATGGCCGGTTTACAAGGCGCAGCAGAATACGAATCGTTGGTCATTCATATGTATCCCAAATTTTTTCAACATCGTTCAGCTTTGCGCAAGATGGCGCCTCAGACAGTTGCTCATCTTGCAATCATTGCCTTCGTTATCATCGGAAACATCGCCTATTTTATGACGCGAAAAAAGTGAGGTTCGTACAATGAGTGAATTGAGTTTTGCGGATCATCTGGCACTTTGGGTAGGTGCAGCACTAACCTTTATGATTTTTAGTTTTTTATACAAAGATAACCCTTTTTACAAATTTGCAGAGCATCTTTTTGTAGGGGTAAGTGCTGCGTATTGGATGGTGGTAGGGTTTTGGACTACGTTAATTCCAAATGGAATAGGAAAAGTTTTCCCCGAAATGGTTTCCATTTTTTTACCTAATCTAAGTGATACAACACCAAATTACTATTTTCTTATTCCCATCATTTTAGGGATTATGATGTTAACTCGTTTGTTTGGTTCAATTGGTTGGATATCACGTTGGCCAATGGCGATCATTATCGGGTTTTCAGCAGGTACAAATTTAACACGGTACTTACAATCAGATTTTATTCATCAAGTCCATTCTTCTTCTGTTCCGTTAGTCGTACTGGAAAACGGTTCTTTTGCTTGGATGGCAACCTTTTCCAATGTGGTATTGGTGTTTGGTGTGATTGCTGCATTGCTTTATTTTTTCTTTTCTCTTGAACATAAAGGAATTATCGGTGGCGCAAGTAAATTTGGGATTTGGATTTTAATGATCACTTTTGGTGCCGCTTTTGGTTATACGGTGATGGCAAGAATCTCTTTATTACTCGGAAGATTTGAATTTTTACAAAAATGGTTGCAATCTTTTCTCGTTTGATTTTTTGCTATATTTAATTTATTAAAAATTGATTTGCAAAAGCATTCTAATGTTTAAAAAAATGGACACTTTAGTAAGTGTCCATTTTTTATTTTCAGATGTCTTTCTTTTTAATCTTCGTCGTCGTATGCAGGCGTTCCGGAAACCGTCCCAGCTAATCTTCTTCGTTCACTTGCCAAATACTCTTCGGTCACTTTTTGAGTAACATGAACAAGAAACTCCCATGCATCTATGTAACGTTTTCTGTCTTCAGCACTAAGTCGCTCTAAGGTCTGACGAAAAACATCTCGGGCATGTTCACGATGCGCAGCGAGATATGCAGCCCCAGCTGCAGATAAGTGTACACGAACCATTCTTTTATCAGGAAGGTCGTGTCTTCGTTTCACTAAATTGTGCTTTACCATCCTTTCAGTGGTTAATGATGCAGTAGAAGGACTAATACTCAACAGATGGGCAAGTTCACTCATGGAGAGTGGTCCGTGATGCTCGAGTAGTAGAAGTGCTTTGAATTGAGCGACGGATAGTTCACGTTCACGTGCGAAGCTTGCGCCATAACGATGCATAGAAGACATGAGGACTGGGAAAGCGGCCATTAGACGATCGATTTGTTCAGACATCTCTCTGGTCTCGTCAGACATTTTTACTCCTTTCAATTTTAGATAACGTATATCCTTAAATTTGGATAACTACTAAAAGTACGAAAATAAATACCTTTTTATTTGCTTTCATTGTTAACTTTTCAAAATTCATCCTTTTTATCTACTTTAACCACCTCATCCCAAACCAACTTCATCAATTGAAATATATACATAACGTCAGAATTTGTCAAGCAATACATATGATTTTGTAGAATGCTAAAAACTATAATATTCGTTTTCAAAATTAGATAACTCTATATTTTTTCTTGACATATGAAAAAATTAGATTTGTTTTACGTTCAATAGATCATGTGAATTGTTTTACGATAGGTCAAATATGTGATATGTATCACCGAATGTTGACTCAATCATTACTACTCGTTATTTCTGGAAAACTATGTAAAAAGTGTAATTTGAAATGATGGAATGATTAAAGTAAGAATAAGGATATTCGTTAGAAAAAAATAATATGTAAGAACTATCAGAAAAGTTTTTAAAAAATGTTAAGATTATTTTTTCGGTTGTTCAATATTCAAAAATGTTGTTAAAAAATTTTACAATCATCACTTAATCCGTAAACGAACCATGTTCACCTTTTGATCAGAAATTACAACATCATTTAACGTCACAACATCCACTATTTTTCCACCATCGGTATATGCTGTGATTGTTAAATTATACTTACCCGTCGGAATGTAACCATCAAAAACAAAGTACTTATCTGGTAATAACGTCCAACTTCGTGTGTCTGCTGTTTCTAATGCTTCACCTACCACCCTTGTCAATACGCCTGCTACTGCACCTCCTTCTTTTTGTGCATTGTTGTAAGCGACTCGTTTTAATATCGCTCGGATTACAGTTCTTGCCAGAATGGATGGCAATCTTTCCTGAAATTCTTCTTTGAAAACTTTAGATGTATTATGAGCTAGTTCAGCATCTACCGCAAAGTTTCCACTTTGAATTTTTACCCTTTTAGTTACTGTAGTTCCATCATCAACAATCTTTGGAACTGCAATATGGATCCAATCTTTTACTCGATACCTTGTACTATAGTAAGGATCATAGTACCGATCCATTAACATTAGACCATAACTATCCAAATTAAAATTCGTTGCATAGATATTCACTCGTTCGTCTTCTTCAAGAATTGGAAAGGTAATGTGTTCCGTTTCTAAACCGGCTACAACCCCCGCTTCAATAAAAACAACTACTCTACCAGTACCTGATAGTGGATAATGTATTCCAATTTGTTTTAATGAATCTTTGGTTAATACACCTGTTTTATAGGCAGCAATTCTTTCTGCTCTTTTAATAAAATCAGGTGTCTCACCGATGGTTTGAGGGTACAACTGAATTGAATGTTTGTAAGCAATCCATGCATCATTGGGTTGATTTGCTACATCATATCCTAAACCTCCAATGTAACGAAGGAAAGCATCGTCGTTGTATTTTCGTTTGGTTAATCCGGGCAATTGTACCAAATAGTTGGTCAATGCTCTTGCTTCAATTGTAAATGCTTCTAAATTTCCTTGTCTATAGAAATTCAAACCACGATAATAATGAAGTATTCCTTTTTCGAAGTTGGTCCCTTCATATGGAAGTGTTCGATCATTGGTGATTAAAGCAGCAGCAGTGCGTGAAACTGATTTAGTAAACAAATCTTCAATGATCTCATTTGCTTTTCTTAATTCATTTTCAGTTTCAATTGTATTTCCCATTTCAAAATGAGCAAGTCCACGATTGAAAAGCACATCAACTGCTTGGGTTGGTTTGGTATCCTTCAAGAATACAGCTGCAGCTTTTTCCCAATCTCCTTGTACCGCAAAAGTACGCGCAATGTTTTGGGTAATTGCAGATTTACTTAAGCATCCGCTTAAAAATGAGGAAATTGGAATGACGACCACTACAAAGTAAACTAATGTTCGTTTCATTTTTGTAATATCAAAAAAAGGCGACTCATTAAGAGTCGCCTAAGGGATTGGTTACAGTTTGAGGGTACGTCTATCAATGTATTTTTTAATTTTCGTTCCACCCATCCAAACTTTTGCATTGGTTTCAATATCCGTTAAAGTTAAATCCACTTGGTAATACATAACCGATTCTTTTTTCTCGCGATCCTCAATGGCATTGATCTCACCAGTTAACATGTAATCTGCACCGAACTCTTTTCCCATTTGTTTAATGGTTTCAGGATCTGCGTTTTCTTTCATTTCTCTGCGTTCGTCTCGGATTTCACCTCTTTCTAATGCAGATGCAACAACAGTTACACGTCCACTATTGATAAACGCTTTTTCTATATCTTTGACAAAAGTACCGGTAGCAATGTGTTCCATAGAAAGATTACGAATTGAACCGACTATTACCGTTGGGTTTTTTCCTTTTTTCGTAATAAAACTTTGCAACCAAGGGTGATTAAGAGCATCTTTAATCACTTCTTCTGATACCATACGGCTATCCGTATCATTCCAACGTCCACTTAAATCACGTGTCTCAGAAGTTTCAATTCGCGTAACTTTTTTTCCACCACATCCAATGAAAAGAATTGCAATGGTTAACACAAAGATGTTCACCAATACTAACCAACGACGATTTTTCATATTCTATCTCCTTTTTCAAAAGTCACTAAATAAAGATACGAAACATTAAAAAGTTACAAAATTCACTTAGTTGTTAATGTACTTTTCTTTATACTATTAGAGTGTATAGAACGCAAAAAGGTTTCAATGAATAGGATTTGGTTTTTTGACCATTCAGCTATTGAATAGAATCAAGTTCAAGTTTTTCTCTGTTAGAGAAAAATATTTACTTTCTATCACTAATCAATAAATGTAAATGTATTTTACAAAATCGAATCTCAAATAAAATTTCAATAAGTGAATATTACTCAATTTTTTATTGAAATGATTTCCATCGTAATTCATTAAAGCAATGAGAACATTTCATTTTGGTATTCTACATCAACGATTCATTTGAATTATGACCCGATTGCCTTTGTTTCGCTCCAATCAACGTTGTTGGTTTGTTGGACACAACCCAAGTCCACGATCCTTTTTATCCCAAAGTTATTATGCACACCCTTCAAACAAGTTTTGGCAATTGCTTTATGATGCTGGTTTTACAGATAGGCATTTAACTTCAGAATGTGCCGAAGAACTATTCAACTATGGCTTGGGTTGCATAGATCTCAGTGAACGGAGTACCGTTAGTGCAAATGAGTTGACTAAAGATGAGATGGAAGTTGGTCTTAAGAAAATTCTTGATTGGGTGAACCTGCTTCAACCCCAATGGTTGGCTGCAAATGGCTTAACAATTGGTTATATAATTACCCGAAAACATTTCCAGCAAAGTTATGGCGATTGGGGAAAACTTATTTACTATCATCCTGAACGTATTACGGAATCTTGTGAAACTCGTCTGTGGGTTTTACCTTCAAGTAGCGGGAGAGCTGGTAGATATCGTGGGAAACCACTAACGTATATTGATAAATTGAATGAATGGAAAGCATTTAAAAATGTATTATTCAATTCCACTTTATTGAGTAGTAATCCAAACGAATATCAATGAATTGGAAGGATTTAATTCAAAATGATCTCTCATTTTGTCATCAAAATAATTTTGTTACCCATTTGGGAGTTGTCCATTTTTATAGACCATCGGTTGAAAAATGATAACGAAGAAATGGATGTTCATAGTATTTATCAATTGATCTTATGAAAAAACTTCCCGTTCAACTTTCTTTATTCGATCAGTTTGATACTAAACCTTCAGATAATCAATCGCCATCCAATCCTTTTTTATCTAAACTCATAGAGTATACTTCTGATGAGAACATTCAAACCAAGCAGGTTTTAACGGAACAAATTTCAAATGAACAAACCTTTCTAAAACCTTCTAAAAAAGAACTTAAACAACAAAAACTTCTTGAAGAAACAAATTTTCAATTGCTGTGTCAATGGTTAAAAAACCAACTTCAACCTTATTTTACAAATCCTTTAGAAATACGAAAAATTCGTGGTAGAACACGTTTTATCTCTCTCAAAAAAGAGGGAAAAATAATGATGTTACGCATCCATCATCGTTTTACTCAGGCACCAGATTGTATTTTACAGTCCTTGGTTCAATGGCTTAAAGGACCAAGAAAGAAACCCCCAAAACTCATAGAACAATACATCACCGAATTAAGTGTATTAACTGCACGAATTCAAAGAAACACCTTACCTCAAAAACAATATCACACTCAAGGTACATATTATGATTTATCTAAACTGTACAATGAGGTTAATGAAACTTGGTTTGGTGGATCCTGCAACGTATCCATCGGTTGGGGACGAAAAGGACCCAAACGTGCACGTTCACGTCACCTTGGAAGCTATTCTGCTCAATATCATCGTGTATTCATTCATCCAATTCTTGACTCACCCGATGTACCTGAATTTGTAATCCGATTTGTCATTTTTCATGAATTACTTCATAGTCATCAACCACCTTCTCATAAAAATCCTCATGACACGAATTTTCGCATTGTAGAACGTAGTCATCCTGATTATGAACGTGTTAAACAGTGGGAAAAAGAGTTCTTTGGGAAAGTTTCTTTTTAAGTTGTTCAATCAATGCATAGAGCCACCTTGCGGACTCGAACCGCAGACCTGCTGATTACGAATCAGCTGCTCTACCGACTGAGCTAAGGTGGCTGTATAGAAAGATAGATAACTTACGATTATGATGTGAAAGGTGTTCGTTCTACAAAAGAATATAGTACGCTTGATTAGACCTTGTCAATTGTTTTTCGCACAATCGCTTTACGAAAAACAGCAGATTGATCTTCACCAAGTATGTCTCTACGTTAGAGGTTCATAAAGAAAAAAGAATCAAGGTAAAAACCTGCCAATCACTATACCGACTGCAGTTCCAATGATAAATACCAAAGCAACAGTTCGCCAATTTAAAATTTCTCTTCCTTTTCCTTGCGAGGCAAGTTTTATTGAAACAACATAACCAAATGCATTTAAAAGCCATACTATCGGTAATGATAAAGCCCAAACCAAGGTAGGACCAATAACAGGAATTAAAGCAATTAAAGCTAAAATCGCTGCAAATGCTTGAGAAACAATACCAAACACAACCAAAATTGCTGCGACCACCGGTTTATCTACACCGAGTAAAATGGCAAGAATGGCAGCCCAAATTAAAATAAAAAGAATGATTATTCTTCTGATAAACCATTTTTTTCTTAGGTCTTTTTCTAATGGTGGTTCTAACAATTTAAGAATAGCATTCTTCGAGCGTTCCATTGGAAGGTTAGGTAAAAGATCCGTTTTTGAATTTTGTAACACTTCTGGAATTTGGAGTTGAACTTTTACTCCATATTTCACGACGAAAGAATCCATACGACTTCTACTCCAACTTGTTCATTATGATTTAGATTTTGAATTTATGAATCTACACAGATTTCCGTTAAAATTCACAATTCCTAAAAAAAACGAGTATTCAAAAAAACGCTTGCGATATTTCTATTCGTGCTCTAAGTTTGAATTTAATGTGAGTGAATGTACCAGTGTGAAGGTTTCCAATTTCCTAATTTTTATAGTTTTATCTATTCCATTGAATTCCTTTGCATCCGAAGGATTAGAAATTGCACCTTACGGTGAATGCACGCTGGCTCTTCTCCGCCCTGAACGAACAACGGACGGAAGAATGTTGATTTGGAAAAATCGAGATGTATCTGAAAGAAATAATGTGGTTAGAATTTTACAGGGAACTACCTACCGATTTGTAGGAATTGGTTATGGGAATGTTTCCAATGAAGTTTGGGGTGGTGTAAATACTGCTGGATTTGCTATTGCGAATTCAAATATATGGAATATGGAACCACTTTTAGACCCACCTGATGATGGAACCATTCAAACGCGCGCCTTGGGAACTTGCAACTCACTTTCCCAATTTAGACAAATTCTAAACGAGACCGATACCTTAAATGGAGGCCGCACCAACCCTTCTTGCTTTTTTGCTTTTGATTCCAGCGGTGAAATGTCTGTCTTTGAAGCAGGAAGAAACAATTGGTGGGAATTTCCACTAACTGCCAATGATCCGAATGGATTTTTGGTTCGTGCAAACTATGGTTATATCGCTGACACTACCAACAATCCCTTGGGGTTCTATCGTAATCATCGGGCACGACAATTTTATCAAAATGCTGTAAATGCAGGACTAGTTCCCTTAGATTCAGTATTTCGAATCATGCGCGACATTGCACCAGAAGGATGGAATAACCTTTATTATCCTATACCTTACGATGGATACCATGGGAGTTATCCTTATGCTTTTAGTTCCATGTATGGCTCAATTTGCCGTAGGAATACCGCGAGTGCGATTGTTATTCAAGGTGGAAAATGGCATCAAGGACAATGGCTCATGCCTGTGGTATGGTTTTTCCTAGGCAATCCCATAACGACGTTAGGCGTACCAGTTTGGCCTCATCAACCATCACTTTCTCTTCAACTCCAAGGAACTTCTATCACCTATGCTCCCATTTGTAGTCAAGCCAATGCAATTTATGATAACATTGATGGTCCTAGTATGAGTATTGATACCCGCTTTTTGACCAATGAAAGCGGAGGTTGGTTGCAATATCTTTATACGATTGAAACGACAATTCGTACACGATCTGCTTACTATCTCACCAATGCGTTAACCCCGCAACAATATCAAGCATTTAGTGATAGTATTGCTGATTTAGTGTACAATGCACTCAACAATTATCGTGCACCCAGAACTCCTTCCAATGTAACCATCTCTTTTTCCAGTGGTTCACCGGTTTTACAATGGAGTGCTGTCACGCGCGATTTTCGTAATCGCACCTTACCTCAAGGGACGTCCATCCGATACCGAATTTATCGCTCCCCTTTTGGTGGTGCACAATACACGTTACGATACCAATTGTTTGGAGAAACTACCTCTACCTCTTTTTCTATACCTCTTGAGACAAGCAATTACTATTCATTCTATGTAAAAGCAGTTAGCGAGTAGTCCATCAACACCATGATTAGATTTTTTATTCGAGATGGGAGTGAGAATCTATGAGCATTTTACTATTCATTGCTCTTGCTTTTCTTGCTTTTTGGTTTGGCTTGCGATATTACGCAAAACTTGTCGCAAAATGGTTGGGTGAAAATCCATCCCGTTTAACTCCAGCAGTTAAATTAAATGATGGACACGATTATGTTCCAACAAAACGATATGTGGTTTTTGCACATCACTTCGCCACTATAGCAGGTGCAGGCCCCATTCTTGGACCGACGATGGCAGCGTTATATGGTTTTATTCCTGCTTGGTTGTGGATTCTATTGGGTGGAATCTTTTTTGGAGCAGTGCACGATTTTACTTCTCTCTTTGTCAGTATGCGTGAGGGTGGAAAATCAATGGCAGAAATTGCTAAAAAGACCCTCGGAAATACTGGTTTCAAATTGTTTATCCTTTTTACTATTCTAATGATTGTGCTGGTTACTTCTGCATTCTTAAATGCAACTGCAATTTCGTTAACCTCGGTTTGGCCTTTGGAAAAAATCGGTGGCAATCCTAAACACACTTTGTTGCATACGTTTGAGAAAGATGGAGTCGTCATGGCAAAGATTGGTGGGATAGCTTCAATGTCTGTAATTGTTATTACGCTATTTTCACCGATGATTGGATGGCTTATCTACCGCAAAAAAGTTTCCCCTATTCTTTCCTATGGAACCGCAGCATTGGTCTGTGTACTCTCTATTGTTTTAGGGTTTTACTTTCCAATCACTTTAAGCCCCAAGATCTGGATGATTGTTATTACTATCTATGTTTTGATTGCATCTGGATTACCGGTATGGATCATCATGCAACCACGAGATTTTGTTAATGTGCAAATTTTATATGGTGGTATTTTGATGCTGCTTCTTTCTGTTTTTATCGCAGGATTTCAAGGGAATTCAATTCATTTTCCTGCATTTAATGTATCCAGTGGCATTGAAAAATTGGGTTTAATTTGGCCTATGATGTTTATCACCATTGCTTGTGGCGCTATCAGCGGTTTTCATTCCTTGGTTGCAGGTGGAACTACTGGTAAACAAATCATGAATGAAACTGATGCAAGAAAAGTTGGTTATTATGCGATGATTTTAGAATCTGCCTTAGCAGTATGTGTCCTCATTGCAGTGGGTGTTGCATTTAGTTTTACGGATTATCAATCGTTGGTATGGCCAGATGATCCGAACGTAAAATCGAATCCTATTTTGGCGTTTTCTTTGGCAGCAGGTAACCTGTTCTATATGGGCCTGAAGGTACCTATAGAAATTGGTACTGTGTTTGGGATTCTTTTGGTTGAAGGATTTATCGTGACCACACTAGACACAGCAGTTCGCTTGAACCGTTATTTGTTTGAAGAATTGTGGGGAATGATTTTTCGTGAAGTGCCTTCGTGGTTGCGTCAACCTTGGGTGAATGCTGCTATATCTGTTTTCTTTATGTGGATCCTTGCAACAACCAATGCTTTTAGTGTATTGTGGCCGATCTTTGGAACCACCAATCAGATGCTTGCAGCTTTGAGCTTATTGGCAGTTTCCGCTTGGTTATTGTTACGTAGAAAGAAATTTTTCTTTACTCTTGTTCCTGCTATTTTTATGCTGGTTACGACTGTGGCTTCGCTGCTCATCTTACTACAACAATACATCTTAAAGAAAAATTACGTACTTCTCTTTGCAGATACTTTTCTTTTGATATTAGCAATTAGCGTTACCATACTTACGCTTAAGACCTTTTTAAGACCTAATAAAGGTGAATTGGCTTTTGAATTGGAAGAAGAAACGGTTCAGACGTAACCACTAATTATTTTTTTCACGCCAGTTTTCAGAAAGCAATCCCGTTGCGATGGCTAATTTCACCGTTCGTAACGCTCGTTTAACTACGGGTGGATCAATCATTTTACTTCCCAATGCGACTACTCCTAACCCTTTTGCTTCTGCTTCTTCAAAAGCAAGTACAATTTTTTTTGCACGATCAATTTCATCTTGAGTAGGTGCAAATGCTTCGTGTATAGGTTGGATTTGACGTGGATGAATGCACCCCTTTCCATCAAACCCCAATGATTTTGCTTCTTCTACGGATTTTCTTAAGCCCTCCATATCATTTACATCTGAGAAGACAGTATCAATCGGCTGTATTCCTGCTGCACGTGCTGCGTTCACAACCATACTTCTTGCAAAAAACGATTCTCTTCCATCTAACGTCCTTTGTGTTCCAAGGTCAGCGGTGTAATCTTCTAACCCTATGGCTAAGGCGACATTTCGCTTGCTAGCTTGTGCAATGGCTAAGGCATTTAAAATTCCCATGGCACTTTCAAGAATGGGCATTAAAAAAATGGGATGATTGATGTTGTGTTGTTGAATCAATTCATCCACTTTCGCATCAATTTGTTTCAATTGTTCCGCTGTTTCTACTTTGGGTACTAAAATTAGATGGACATTGTGAGGTAAAATTTCTTCTAAATCAAGAAAACCAAGATGTCCTTGGTTTATTCTGACCATTCTTTCCGAACCAAAAAAATCTAATGTCCGCAATGCATTTCTTACAATTAACCGTGCAGATAGTTTTTCTTTTGGTGATACCGAATCTTCTAAATCAAGAATAATTCCATCTGGTTTATGAATCCCAGCGTTAATCATCAATTTAGGTTGATCGCCAGGTATGTATAAGCGGCTTCTACGAAAGCGATCAAAAGAAGATGCATAACAACAATGGGATTGCATAGGCGGTAATGCACTTTTATGTAGATTAGGAAAAGCCAATTTAACCGCTGCTTCTATACGTGCCATAATGACAAAATCTAATGCACCATTATCTTGAACTTCTAAGACACCGCTTTCAATTTCTAACTCTTTTAACGTTTGTTGAACCGTATTTCTTATGGCATCACCATAGATTGATTCCACTTTGGAACGAATGTTAATTTGAATTGGATCTGATGTAAGTGTATAGGAAACTTGACAATCCGATTTATTGATTAAATTTCCTGATGTGAAGGTTATCATAGATATTCCTGCTTCTTTTCAATAATTTTTTTCAATATGTTTTTCAATTAGATTAAGATACAAGTAATTTAATTCAAATGGAAGATCATTACATTTTTAATTTCATACTACAATAATTTTTTGGAGTATCTATGGCATTGCATTTAGTTACGGGGGGCGGCGGATTCATTGGTTCCAATATTGTTCAAGAACTACTGAAAAGAGGCGAAAAAGTACGTGTGTTGGATAATTTTTCAACGGGTAGGAGGGAAAATCTTTTATCCATACTCTCGGATATAGAACTAATTGAAGGGGACATTCGTAGTTATCACACTGTCTTAGATGCATTGGATGGTGTGGATTACATTTACCACCAAGCTGCACTTCCAAGCGTTCCTCGTTCAATCAGTGATCCCATTACTTCCAATGATGTAAACATAAGCGGTACTTTGAATTTACTGGATGTAGCTCGCCGTTCCAAAACCATCAAACGGATCGTGTTTGCATCAAGTTCTTCTGTATATGGTGATGCACCTGAACCCAAAAAAGTAGAAACATTACCTCCTCGCCCTCTCTCTCCTTATGCTGTGAATAAATTGTGCGATGAGTATTACTTTCTGGTTTTTTATAAATTGTATGGATTAGAAACCGTTGTGATCCGTTACTTTAATGTTTTTGGTGGAAATCAAGATCCAAACAGTCCCTATTCTGCGGTGATTCCTAAGTTTATTCGTTTAATGAAACGTGGCGAATCTCCAACGATTTATGGAGATGGTTCCACCTCTCGTGATTTTACCTACGTTCAAAATGTCGTATGGGCCAATTTAGCAGCAGCAACTGCTCCTAACGTTGCCGGTGAAGTGATCAATGTTGCTTGTGGTGAAAGTTATTCTTTGAATGACTTGGTTCAAGGTATCAATGCTGCGCTGCAAACCAACATTCGTCCGATTTACACAGATTTTCGGAAAGGAGATATCAAGCACTCGTTGGCAGACATTAGCAAAGCACAACGTTTATTGGGTTACCAAGTATTCATTCCATTTCGTGAAGGTCTTCAATTAACTGTTCAAGAAATGTTGAACAGAAAAGATGTATAAAAATTTTATTTAGAAGGTGACTTGCAAATGATTCATAGAATACTAAGCTTACTACTTTTTCTCTCGCATGTAAGTTGGGCAGCAACTGGCATCATTGTCTATCAAGAAACCAAAAGTGAACCCTCTTACGGTGCTCCTGCCTTTACTACCAAAACTTACATTACCAAAGATAAATTTCGTACCGAAGAAAATGGTTCCATTGTGATTGGTAGGATGGATAAAGAATTGATATGGATCTTTGAAAAAACTACTCAAACATACAATGAGATTAATTCCGAAACCATTCAACAACTAAGTTCGTCCAATTCTCAAGACCCAATCAAACCTACTGGATCATTTGCAGAACTTTTTCGTAGGACCGGTAAAGAACGCCGAATTGGAAATTGGGATTGTTTTGAAGTTGCTATGATACCAGAAAAACGATTTGGTCTATTTCTTTTTGCTGATAGTCAATCCATATGGATTTCGAAAAAAAGTTATCCTTATGGAAAGACCTATCTTCATAAAATCTTGCAATTGCTAAGCCCATCCAAAGATGGATTCGATTCAATTCTACCTGTATTTGGAGATGGTTTTCCGATTGAAGTTAGAATTACTTCAATGAATAGTGTAACCACAACAACAGTAACAAAAATAGAAGAAAATCAAAGTATTGATGAAAATTTGTTTGAACCGCTTTCAGGTTACACTAAACAGAATGTACAAGATTTTTTTCAAAACAAAGGGAATTGATAGAAGATTGATCATTTGCATTTGCATTTGCAAATGGAAAATTTTATACTTGTTTACTTTGGAAGATAGAATTTCGTTGATCTAATTAAATAGTTTTGAGGACTTTATGAAAAGAACGTATCAACCATCTAACCGTCGTCGCAGAAACAAACATGGCTTTCGTGCACGAATGGCTACAAAAAATGGACGAAAAGTATTGTCCGCCCGCAGAGCACGTGGTAGAAAAGTTTTAACAGTCAGTGATACCATTCCTTCTTGAAAAAATCTTATTTTCTTGGACAGCCCGCTTTTTATTGGCGGGCTTTTTTTTGTTTAT
This sequence comes from bacterium, assembly GCA_026417415.1. Lineage (GTDB taxonomy): Bacteria > Electryoneota > JAOADG01 > JAOADG01 > JAOADG01 > JAOADG01. Next base: position 98,838 of record JAOADG010000012.1, on the reverse strand, counting down.
TCAAAGATATGAATTCCGATCCTACATTTTCAGAACAGCAAAAGTACCTTTACACCAAACCCTTTGGGTTTCCCAAATGGCGAAGAATCCATCTTCAACGGGATTTTGAAAACATCTTTAGAAATGGAACGAAGCAATATGGAAAATACTTTACCATTTGGTTTTTGCTCTCGGAGCAACCGCTACAAATTGCCATTCATGTACCACGAAAAATAGGACGTGCAGTAAAAAGGAATCGCACCAAACGTTTGATAAGAGAATTCATTCGTCACCATTGGTCATTGTTGCCACCTACAGGACAGTTAATCATCCGTGTCAACACGTTACTTTTTAGTTGGAATAGCAATATCCAAGATGACTTTCTTGATACAATTTCTCGTGCCATAGTGAAATTCGAGAATAAAAAAACTCCATAGCCATTCGGCTATGGAGTAAATCGGTGTAGGAGAAACGATACGCCGGTTTCTGTCGTGGACGGTCATTTCTCTGGGACAATTGTCACCAATTGCCTCTAGCCATCTACCCGTACGGCGAGTTTCCTCTTACGGTGGAGACGTAATCCTTTCGGAACCGTATCTATTTGATGTTGCCCGAGACGAGGGTTGCACTGCCATTTTTGTTACCAAAAATGCGGTGGGCTCTTACCCCACCTTTTCACCCTTATCAGCCCAAGGACTGACGGTTTGTTTTCTGTTGCCCTATCTGCAAGTTACCTTGCCCTGCAGTTAGCAGGCGTCTTCTCCACACGGGACCGGACGTTCCTCATCTTTCTTCAAGATGCGACCGTCTGTTTCTCCTCCAATAAAGAATACGAAATTGATCCTCTGCTGTTAGCTTCCTATCGTTCCAACGCGATATTCTGATCCAACCATTCAGGAATTTTATCAAGTGAAATCCTGATCTGTTGAAGTGTATCACGATACCGAATGGTTGCTGATTGATCCTCTTTGGATTCGTAGTCAATGGTAATACCAAATGGTGTACCAATTTCATCCATTCTACGATAGCGCTTCCCAATTGAACCAGTCACATCAAAAAATACCTTGTGTCTTTTTCGTAATGTACGATAAAGATTCTCTGCAATTTCTGGTAATCCATCTTTTTTCATTAAAGGAAATACAGCCGCTTTAATCGGCGCCAAATGCGGTGGCAGTCGCAGCACAACACGGATTTCACCTTCTTGCTCATCTTCGTCATATTTATCACACATTAGCGCTAACATAGAACGTGTAAGTCCTGCACTGGTTTCAATAATATATGGAATGTACTTTTCTTTGGTCTCTTCGTCAAAGATTTTAAGGGATTTGCCAGAATACTCTTCATGACGACTTAGATCAAAATCGGTACGATTGTGAATTCCTTCTAACTCACTCCAACCAAATGGAAATTCGTATTCAATGTCATAAGCAGATTTCGCATAATGCGCCAATTCTTTTTCTGTATGTTGATGCAATCGTAACCGTTCTTTTGACAATCCGAGTTTTTCTGAATTGTATTGGAAACGTTTGTCTAACCAATACTCCATCCATTTTTGATCTTCCGTGGGTTTCACAAAAAATTGCATTTCCATTTGTTCAAATTCACGAGTACGGAATATGAAATTTCCGGGTGTAATTTCATTACGAAATGCTTTTCCAATTTGTGCAATTCCAAATGGAGGTTTTAATCGCATGACTTCGGCAATAGTTAACGCATTGACATAAATTCCTTGTGCTGTTTCGGGCCTAAGATAGACAATAGCGGCCGAATCTTCTACTGGACCCATAAAGGTCTTGAACATAAGATTAAATTGTCTAACATCCGATAAATCGGAAGAACCACAGTTGGGACAGTACTTACGATCTTCTCGTTGCGGTGTAGTTCCTTTTTCACCATTTGGAAGTTTCCACGTTCGCACTTGCGCTTCAGTTTGATCAATTGGTAATTGATCGAAACGAAATCTGCTTTTACAGGTTTTACAATCCACCAATGGATCACTAAAACCGGCAACGTGTCCACTGGCTTCCCAAACACGTGGATGCATAAGAATGGAAGCATCTAATCCTACAATGTTTTCATGCCACCATGTCATCTCATCCCACCACAATTGAGCGATGTTGTTTTTTAATTCGATTCCTAACGGACCATAATCCCAACATGAATTTAATCCGCCGTAAATTTCAGAAGATTGAAATACAAAGCCACGCCTTTTTGAAAGCGCGACCAATTTGTCCATGATTTTTGTTCTGTCCATACGTTCCTACAAATTTTGATGTTTTCTTTGTACAAATTTTTTCGCGATTTTACAAAACTCTTGAATTATCTCTTCTTCTCCCTTTACTTTTCGATGTTTCATTAGAACACGCCCTGAAGATATGGTTGTGTCCACGATATGTCCATTAGCACTATAAACCAAATTGCTTATATAATTGTGATCGGGTACCATTGAAACATCTTTTTCATTCACTAAAATAATTTCCGCTAATTTGCCTTCAGCAATTTCTCCTGCATTATATCCAAATTGTTTCCACGCATGTTTGGTTGCCATTTCCCATACCGTATTGGCAGGTGCAACTTCAGGATCTCCCCATGCGTGCTTCTGCAATAACGCTGCAATTTTCATTTCTTGAAACATATCCAATGAATTGTTTGAACCTGCACCATCCGTACCTAAAATTGGTTGTATTCCTACAGATAACATTTGGGGTAAATTGAATGGACCACCCACAGCCAGTTTCATATTTGATGTAGGATTGTGAATTACAGTAGCTTGCTTTTCAGATAAAATTGCTCGATCCTGATCACTCACATGAATTACATGGGCAGCTTTTAATCGAGGTGAAACTAAATGTAAGGAATTCAAATATTCAACAGGCGATTTTCCTTGATGTTGTTTTTTACATTCAATAACTTCATGCTCTGTTTCAGCAAGATGAATGTGTAATGGCAGTTGGTGCGTTTCGGTAAACTCAGCTGCCCACCTCAAGCTGTTTTCGCTTACGGTATAGATAGCATGTGGACCAATTGCAAATTGAACATATTTTGGAAAACGTTCTTTAGTCATCCAGTATAATTCTTCATTAAGTTGTTGCTGCTCTTTTGCTCTGTTATTGTCAAACAAATCTACAAAGACACCACTCAGTACTCCGTGAATTCCCATTTCTTCAACCACTTTCGCACAAGCGGTGTAATGCCAATACATATCATTAAAACCTGTAGTCCCTGTTTTAATCATTTCTAAAATTGCTAAACGCATTCCCCATTCTACAAACTCTTCCGTAATTCCATTTTCAAGGGGCCATATTTTTTCTTGTAGCCATCTCATTAACGGCAAATCATCCCCATAACTACGAAACAACGTCATAGAAGCATGGGTATGTCCATTGAATAACGAAGGTAAAACACGAAGTGAATGATTTCCTTCGATTACTTCGTCTTCAGTAGAGATGATCGGAGTGTCATTTTGTCTATAAATTTTCACTATATATTCGTCCACTATTTGGATAGTGACGCTATCTTCACCATGGATTACATTCTTTAACCAAAGTGACACGATTGTTTTCCTTTATTAAGGTTAATGAAATATACTTCAATTCGTTCCTTATTTGTTATGGATTTGCACCTTGTGTGATCCAGTTTCTAATTAAATTGATTTGTTCAGTTGTTAATGAACCTGAAGGTGGCATCCGTCTTGATGGGTTATCATCAGTAATCCGATCATAAATTTCAGATTGTGCCGGATCATTCGGTGTAATCAAACGATCACCACTTGCACCTCTTAAACTCATTAAGGTACGATTATTCACTGCTGTCGTTAATGCGGATACAGACCATCCACCACTTGAACCATGGCAACTGACACAGTTTGCATTCAAAATGGGTAATATGGTAGAGGAATATGAAATATTGGAACTACCACCATTGTTTGGATTAGGAGAAACAGGACTCCCCTCGTCTTGGCATCCTATAAAAGAAAGAAAAACAAAAATAGAAAATAGAAATTGTATTTTCATCAACCCACTACTCCTTTCCAAAATTAATAGAAAAAATGCAGCATCATGATTCCTGAAGTGACTTTAGATTTTTTTCCATTTGCAGCACTATACTCCGTAATACGAACCGATGGTGAAATTTCAACGAATGGAGTTGGAAAAATTTGCATTCCTACTCCATAACGAGTGTTTGAACCAGTACGTTTGTCTTGATCAGGATCAATAAAATCATAGGTTAAAACTGATGTTACACCTTTTGTAAAAGTGTAATAAACTGCATTTGAAGAATATACACCGATTTTCTTTTCTGATGTGGTACGCTCAATTTTCCAATCCACTTCACTTTGAATACCCAGATTCTTGAAAGCAAACGAAAAATGTGGACCAAAAATGCTTGTGTTCCCTCTTTTTCCACCGAATACGAGTAATGGCTCGGACGAACTGTAATAGGATGTACCGATAGCAATTTTAAATGGACCTAATTTTGGTCGATAACGAATTGAAGCACTGTAAGCTTTTTGCGGATTGTCATCAGTAGCAGCGTTTCCCGTTCCGTTAAATATACCGAACGTTGCGAACCACCTTTCCGGATGTAACCCTACTTCTACTCCCGTATCGGTATATCTTTCACGCCATCGTAAAGGAGCACGTGTAAAAGCGGTATGATCATCTGTCCACCAACCGTAATCGGGTCTGAATTTTCCTACTTTAATGTAACTTTTTAAGAAGGAAAAATTGGATTTCGCAAAAACTTGAAACACACCGGTTAAACCTTGTTGATAATAAATCGAGAAAAAAGTTGTGGGTTCAAAGGATACCTGTAAATCACCTTGCATTTGAAGATAAGAATTATATTTCAAAGAATCGTCTGCAAACCAGATTGTTCGCAAGTCAGCACCTATTAACAGTCCCGGTACTATTTGTGGATTGTAATTTGAAAACTCAGTTTCAACTTCTTTTGGTGAATAGATAGACAATTCGTGAATTGCAAAGAATTTTGAACCAAATGAAGAACGCTGTCCACCACCTGAAGGATTTGAATGACATAAAAAGCAGTTTTGTTCATAGTTCGCAGAAAACCTTGGTAATGCATAAATTGGCAAACACAACATCAAGATGCAAAGTATGATCCATTTTTTCATTGCAACTCCTTTGAAAAATTTTGATTATAGGTTTTCAAATAGGATATGTCAAGATGTGAAGGAGATTTTATGAAGAATCCACTCCATTATGGATTGTACGTTGGGAGGAAAAGTAACGAAAGTAGAAAGATCATCCATCAGAGATTGGTTGTACCAGTTGGTAAATTCTGTTCTATTCCATTTCAATACTGGTATCCCCTTCATTGTAGAAAAGGATGCTAAACCATTTGAAGTGGTTATACAAAGATTTGAAGTGGCTATAAGCGCAAGGATTATAGGCAATTGTTCTTCAACAGAAACGACTTTTACCAAATGACGCTGGATAGGCAAATCCAATTGAAATTTTGAAATATCCGAATTGGTTAATAAAACAGCATTGTATCCACGGTCTAAAAGGTAACGGTGGAGTTCAATCCATTCGTGAGTTTTTCTTTCATTGATTGGTGCAAGAAGAATTTTGTGTGTCTTATCATTGCACCAAGAAGATTGTGCGTTTGAAAATTCTTTATTAGATAGAATCAGGTTTGGAGGTTGAAAAGAGAATTTATCTGTAAAAGGTGATGGTAGAGCATTGTTTTTGTAGTTTTCTAAAGAGAAAAGATAATCTAATTGGTAAGCGTAAATATTTTTGGTGTGATTTGCATGAAATAAACCTATTTTGATGGCATCCCAAAAAGTTATAAGTAAGCGAAACGTCGGCTTATGGACTCCAATGATCCAATCGGGAGCAAATTGCAACACGCTTGCCAGTGATGGTGCATTCCAATTGGAGGGTTTTGAAAAATTTCCGTTTAATGGAAAAAAGTATTGTACTCTGTGATCGTTTTGGAATAGTGTTTGATAAATTTTTGGTAATGCTAAGGCCAATTGTAGGTTTGGATTGATGCTATAAACTGTTTCAATGACTGAGGTTGCAATGATAATATCCGATAGCGTCCCACAAGTAACGATGAGTACACGATTGGGGTGGATCAATTCCTGATGAAAAGTTTTCAATTTAGGCGTTGTATTCCTTAAATATCAGAAAATAGAGCAGTCAGTTTTGCCAATAATGTTTGTTCTAAATAGTGGAAATCTAAGGGTTTCGTAATATAGTCCGATGCACCTAATTCAAGAGCACGTTTTCCAGCTTCAATATCATCTAAACTTGTAATCATGATGACGGTTGCATCAGGATTCCATTCTTGAATTTTTAACAAGGTTTCAAATCCATCCATTTCTGGCATTAAAATATCCAATAGTACAATGTGTGGTTGCCAATTATGACATAATTGCAATGCTTGTTTTCCAGAATTGGCGACTTGGACTTGAAACGATTTGTTATGTAAGAATTCTTCTAATACTTGCGTAATTTCTGGTTGATCATCTACAACCAAAATTCGGTACAATTTTCGATTATTGGATTCTTGGTTTGTTTTCATAACTGGATTGCTTCATTAAAATGAGATTACTTGACACTTATCCAAGACCTTTTTGTTTGTTTTGTAATCGGTGAATTTTTTTGAATGTATTCAACAATGGCTTCAGATACCCGAACCCCCATCCAATTCACTTGACTGTGAGGAATTTCTGTAAATTTACTCATTCCAGAATTTCCCATTAAAAGATAATCTGTAGTAGCGATTGTGTATAAAGAATCGTTATGAAATTTTTTTCCATTATCAAAAGTAATCTCTTGAATTCGATTTCCCAATGGTGCCTCTGCATTGTACAAAATTGTCACGCCACTAACGCCTATCCCTAAACGCGTTTTACTAACCCGACTTTCTAATAATTCTTTCAGAAACTTTCCGTTTACTGTTACAGTAACCAGTTCATTCCCAAAAGGTTCAATATGAAAAATATGCCTTTTAGTAATCAAGCCGGGAGTAATGTTATCCCGAACACCACCTGCATTCTGAATGGCTAAATCCGTTTTCGCATACTCTTTTAAGGCCGTTGCTACCAACATAACCATCGGAGCATTTGCATCGCCGCGAATAAGTTCGATTTGTGATTCACCAATGACATCATCTAATCCTTTCTCAACTGTATCTACAATGGCTTGAATTTTTTGATCAATCTCTTTATCTCTGCCCCATTGTTCTTCTTGTAATAGCAACAACATAGAATTTTCTGTAGGCATATCATATTTCACAATTTTTCCTGTGAATTTGTCTAAATAAATGTCCACTACACCAATATTTCCACCATGTCCGTAATTTTGAATCATCAAGGTATGTTTACTCGGATGTACCCACCCTTTTGGTTTGCCAATATGAATATGTCCACAAAACATTAAATCTATTCCATCTACTTGATGAACCAACTCTTGAGCATTACTAATATAGGACTTCTTTAGATTTCCTGTCTGTTCTTGTTTAACCAGTTCAAGGAATGTCTCTTCTTCGTTAAACATTATCCCATGATGATAAGTCACCCAGATGGACTTAGCCCCTTGCTGTCTCACTTCTTGGATAGCACGATGAATGGCAGTGATTTCATCTTCAAATTCTATATTCGCTATATTTTTCGGAAAAGACATATTTTTTGTGGAAGCAGTGGCTAAGCCAATGATTCCAATTTTCAAATCCCCTAACTGCCTGATAATCCAAGGAACAGTATTCGGATATTGTTGGTTGGTATTCTTCAATTTCAAGTTGCACGCAACCCAAGGAAATTTTGACCGCTGAATCATTGAATCTAAATTCCAATACCCATGATCTAAATCGTGGTTCCCAACAGTTACCCAATCCAAACCGATTAGATTGTAATAATCCACGATGGCCTGTCCCTTGGTCACTGTACCAATGGGTGCACCTTGATAAATATCTCCTGCATCAGTGATTAAAAGGTACTGACCGTCTCGTTTTGCTCTTTCTCTAAATGCCTGAATGATTTTCACAGCACTCGCTGCACCACCTAAGATGGGTGGAAATTCCGGATTTAGAAACTCAGCTTCACTGCGCATGATTCCACCATGGACATCGTTGGTGAAAATAACCGTAACACGAATAGTGTTTTCTGGGATGGGTTTAGAAACAAGTTGATCGGAATGGATTGCCCATGACGGGATTAAAAAGATGAAATTGATGAACAACAATGTAAAAATGATTTTATTCATTGGATTTTCTTTTATTCCAAGTTAGTGGCAAAAGGAAAACCAGACCTAAAATTCCAAATTTTCCACCTACAAGTATTAAAACCAACGTAATCAATGCGCTAATGAATAGCCATAACAACCATTTCGGTAGTTTGGTCCCTGATGGATGAATGGGTTGATTTTGAATTTCTTGCATCATTTATTGATCGTGTGGATTAGAATGAATCAACCAATCTCTCGGCCTAGGTTCAATATTGAAATACGTAGCAATAGAATGTTCTATAGCAGTTGCAGTTTCACCATGTCCAGCAGCAATTAGATTCACTTTTCCATCGTATTTAGCAATATCTCCGATAGCATATACTGCTGGTAAATTGGTTTGCATATATCTATCAACCACTATTCCATTTCCCTGTATCTGTAATCCCCAAGTTTCAATGGGACCAAGGTTTGCCATTAATCCTATCATCAAAAGAATTTCGTCGATTTCAAAAAAACTTTGATTTCCGGTTTCCGAATGAATTAACGTTACACCTATCAAATGATCTTCACCATGCAGTTGTTTTACCTCATAAGGAACTAAAATTTCAGCATCAGTGTCTTTCATCATTTCTATCACGTTGGCTTCGAGTGCTTTGAATTGTCTGCTACGATGAACTGCCCAGATTTTTTTTGCAATTCCATGCAAGTTGATTGCCCAATCTACAGCGCTATCGCCCCCTCCTACAATCATCACACGTTTGTCTTGAAAATACTCTTTTTTGGTTACCCTGTAATGCACTCCTCGGTTTTCTAACTCTTCAATGTTAGGTAGTTCTAACTTTCGAGGTAGATATGCACCCATTCCACCTGCGATTAGCACGCATTTACAATATACTTCACGCTTTTCTGTAATCAATTTATATCTTGGATTCAATGGTCCACTTTGTTCTTGAATGGGTTCTAAACCGATCACTTTTTCATTGAGATGGTATTCGGGTGAAAAAGCAGAAGATTGTTGAAGCAATTGGTCAATATAATCTTTCGCTAAAATCTTTACGTGCCCACCTACATCAAAAATCCATTTTTCTGGATACAAGTTGATTAATTGACCGCCCAATTCAGGTAACAAATCGAATGCAATGGAATTGAGACCGTGATAGCCGGCATAAAATCCAGCGTACAACCCAACGGGACCACAACCTATGATACCAAAATCGTAAATAGGACATTCAGTTTGTCCTTTCAGCATTAATTTTTCTCCCCTAAACGATAAGATACTGTCAAACCAAATGTCACCATTCTTGTTTGTACTCGATCCTGATCCATTCGTGGTTGACCACCAAAAGCATTATCCGGAACAGGATCGTCCTCTTTGCTGGTGCTGTGTCCAAATTGAACTCCCAAATCAAGCAACCAATTCTTTTTTTGATATCCCGTCCCTACAGATAAGTAGGTCATAGATTTTTCTGGGTCAAATGGTGAAGGTACAAAAGTATACCCAAATCGAACTGGCACTTCTGGCAATACCCGATGCTCCACTCCAGCACGAATCTCTAATGTATTGTAAAGGGTTTGATTTGGAATTCCCAACGAAGCATCTTTCCAATAGGTGTATTCAATCTCGGTGATCATTGTAGAACTCAGTTGTTGACCTGGTATCCATTGGATTGCCAAACCTGTTGAAATTGGATAACTAAATGTTTTTATTGTGGTTGACTGAGTAGTTACGGTATCAATTTGTGTAATTTTCATTTTTTCGTTTCGATCGCCACGATAAGTCAAATTCCACCCTAACGTTACTCTTGGGTTGATCTCAAACACTAAACCAGTTCCAGCTTGGATATGAGCATTGTCAGGTTCACGACTCGTTTTGTAAAGAAAAGTACTATCCGATGGGAGTATTCTATTTAACCGATACTCTTCTTGGACTTTTCCACCAATCATCCCTACAGAAAACCCAAAAGAAAATTGGTCATTCATCTTCTTAGCAAAAGCAAAACCTGACCATTGTCGCGTTCCTTTGGTAAAATCTTCTACTCTACCACGAACACGATCCTGTAAACCACCCGTACTGAAACGATCACGCACTTCTTCTACAAAACGATAGTCATAAACCAATAGTGGTACAGAAAAAATTGCAACGGTTAGACCTAAACTACTTTGAGATTTTAGAGGTAGTGAAAATGCTCCCCCAAAATTTGCTGTACCCATTGAGTTGCTCACGTATTGATTTTCCGCAAGTGTGCCACCAAAAGAATCGTAAATTGGAAACGATCTCGATTCTATAGTTTGAGGAACCTTCAATAGTGTTTCTATCTGTAAACCTTTAGAAAAGTATTGGAGTTGTGCCGGATTTCTTGTAGCATCTGCAATAGAACGGGAACCAAGAATACTAATTCCTCCCATTGCAAGTGAACTTGCTGAAAAACTTTTTTGTTCTAATCCTAACCAACGATTACTTACGCCCACTGAGTTGGCTTTTTGAAATCCAATCGTCCAGCAAAAAACGACTAATAACCAATGAATTGAGGTATGGGTGGATAATTTTACAATCATGGTTTACTCATTAAGAAAATTATCTGAAAATAGTTCGGAATCAACGGTTGTGCAAAAAAGGAAATTTAATTTTAACCCAACTTTTATCTTTGCATAAGAAAACGGGATAGAAGATACTATCCCGTTTTTTGATAAATATTGCGATTGTCTATTTCAGCCGATAAGATACACTTCCATTGATTGTCCAATCTGTAACTGGATCTACTATACCATTATCTCGGTAGTTGATTAGAAGTGCAGGGTTAAAGGTAAGTTGATTTTCAATGTAAAATATAAAGGTACTACTGAATTGAACCGCAAGATTGTCCTTTGCATTTGATAAAGTTTGCTTTTTATACTCCGCTTTTAACACGTTGTCCCAATCAATTCTATTGGTTAATTCATAATAGACCTGAAAGGTATTGGTAACTGTGTGGGATTGGTAACTGGTTGTAGAATCCACAAACTGAGTTTTTAATGCAAAATGGTTATTGAGTTGTAAGTCCAACGAAATTGGTCTTGACCAATCAATTGCGACGGTAGCAAGAGGATCACCTTGGTTTCCATTGTAATCTTGCAATACAGCACCCCCCCCAATTCGCGCTTCCCAACCATAGTACCGTGGACCAATTCGCTCAGCAAGTACCTCTTCGATACGAATGGATCCCATTGTTCCTAAAGAACCGTCCACAAGAAGATTAGCATCTTGCAATATGGTTTCCATTTCTTCATACCAATACTTCTTGTATTCCACTGCTCCATACAAAGTTTTAAATTCACTTTCACGATCAATGACTCGTGCTAAATCAAGCAAAACTTGATCAGGTAAAGCACTCTTAATCACACCGAATCTTAATAAATCCTCAGATACACGAATTGCTTGTTTAAGAACAGTTGCATTGACGTATCTTCCATATCCTAAACCAGCAGTAACATCTACGTAGGGGTCATCCGCCTGATTACGAGTAAACTCTTTTCGATAACCTAAATTCAAACCACCGAATCCAAAAATCTTTTCATCTTCATACCAATATTTGTTTGCACGCGTTTCAAGGATTGCACTGTAACTGTTTTGATCTTTTGCATTTTGCCTGCTCGATCGTTCTAACAACAAATTTCCTCGTGCGCTAAGAACATAAGAAAATGGTAGTGAGCGATAATTTAAATTGTAGAACGCATTTCCACCTACGTTGTACCCAATCTGCGTAGTATCTAATGACGCACCATTAAAATTAAATGTTCCGTTAAGGTATGCCTCATGAGAAAAACTTGTTGGATAAAGGTAATCGGTAAGTGAAATTGCTAATGTAGTAGAAACAATGGTAATGGATAGAAGAACAATAAAAAGTGGTTTCCAACACATACGTACCTCCTCTATTCGTAGGTTGTTACCAAAAAGTACAAATACTATCAAAGAATTAAAAGAAAAAGTACACAAATTAGAAAAAATTAACTCTACTTTTTTATTGCTATTCTATAAAGAATATAAACCACTGAGCCGATAGCGAAGCAAGGAGCGATTTCCGACCAAAACGAGGAATGGTTCCAAACAAAGGCATCACCAATGGTACCCAGTGTTATTGCCCATTCTTTTCCAGCATTTTCAAAACCTTTTTGAATTGCCCATAGAATTCCACCGATTGCACCACCAGCAATCAAACCACTAGAAAATAGTACTCCTGGGGAAGATTCACTTTCTGTGTTTGATTGATTTCTTTTTCGATCTACCAGAAATCGGATCATTCCACCAATAAAAATCGGGGTTGAGATTTCCATTGGTAGATAGGCACCCACTGCGAATGGTAACGCTTCTACACCACATAGTTGCATTGTCGCTCCTAAAAAGAAACCAATCCAAATTAAATCCCAAGGCAATTTTTGTTCGAGTACTCCACTCACGATCAATTGCATTAATTGTGCTTTGGGTGCAGGTAACGCTTGGCTTCCGATTTGTAAGGCAGAATGTAGATAAAGTAAGGTTAGACCTATCACGATGGAACTGGAAACTACACCTATTACCAGCGAAATTTGCTGGGCTCGTGGTGTAGCACCAACAATAAATCCTGTTTTTAAATCTTGCGAAGTATTTCCACCATTTGCTGCAGCGATACAAACCACCCCACCCACTAAAATTGCAACAATCGCATTTCCATGACCTGTCCAACCGAGTGCTAAAAATAATAGTGAAGTAAACATCAAAGTTGTGATGGTCATTCCTGAAATTGGATTAGAAGTACTTCCAACTAATCCTACAATACGAGATGAAACGGTTACGAAGAAAAACCCAAATGCAACAATCAATGCAGCAGATAGCAAACGAATTGGAATACCACCCGGTATTTGAGGTAATAATGCGATCAGCAACACCAATACCAACACGCCAACAATGGTAATTAGAATAGGTAAATCTTGTTCGGTTCGTGGTTTTGATTTTAATAAAACATCGGTACCCGAAGTGATATTAGAACGTGAAAAATTCTCACGAAACGCTGTCCATATTACAGGCAATGCCCGAATGAGGGTAACGATTCCACCAAATACTACAGCTCCACCACCAATGTAACGGATGTAGTTCGCCCAAATTTCATCAGGTCCCATTTGTGCAATCGTGAGTGAACCAGAAGGTGGAAATACATTAGGCAGACCTTCACCAAACAATTTGATTAGCGGGATCAAGACCAACCAAGCTACCACACCACCTGATAGCATATACCCTGCAATAGAAGGACCTATTATGTACCCCACTCCCAACAATTCAACAGCCATCTCACCGCGAATGCTTGCACCTTTGAACCACTTAGGATCATAACTTGCAACACCTTTCCAAAGGTTCATTACTTTCATCAAAAAAGTGTACAGAAATCCCAAACCAAGTCCCCAAAATACTTGTTTTGCAGAAGTTCCCCCTTTCTCTCCACTAATAAGAACTTCTGCACAAGCGGTACCTTCTGGGTATGGAACTTTTCCGTGCTCTTTAACAATAAGTGATCGTCGAAGTGGGATCATAAAAAGAGTACCAAGTATGCCACCTAAAATTGCAAGCGAAAAAATGGTGAAATAGTCAAGTTCATGTCCTAATAGAATCACAGCAGGTAACGTAAAAACTACCCCGGCACCAATAGATTCGCCAGCACTGGCAATGGTTTGAACAATGTTGTTTTCAAGGATACCTGACTTTCCAAGCCAGCGAAAAACAGAAATTGCAAGTACAGCAACAGGAATTGAAGCAGAGACAGTTAAACCGATTTTAAGACCAAGATATACCGTCGTAGCAGCAAAAATGAACCCAAATAAAATGCCCAGAATAATTGCACGAACAGTTAGTTCAGGTGGTTTCTGATCGGGATGGATATAAGGAGTAAAGTGCATAAAATATCCAATTTCAATTGTAATAGTTCAATTAAGATTTATTGAATAAACATTCTTTCGATTTTAACTAAATCTTTTTCAATAAAAAAGGCGGTCACTTACGACCGCCTTTTGATTTACATTCCTAATTCGTCGGGTTTCAGTGTCTCAAGTGTACGTTTTAAGAAAGAAAGGAATTTTCCAGCAAGCATGCCATCTACGATGCGATGATCATAACTTAATGTGAGTTGCATGATATGACGAATGGCAATAGCATCTTCACCGTGAACATCCGTAACCACCCAAGGACGTTTTACAATTGCACCAGTACTAAGTATAGCAACCTGAGGTTGGTTAATGATAGGAGCGCCCCAGATGTTTCCAAAAATACCTGCATTGGTAATGGTAAAGGTACCGCCTTGCAATTCTTCAGGTGTAATGGTTTTATTTCTTGCTTTTGCTGCTAAAGTAGCGATTTGCTTTGCAATTCCTAAAACGGACAATTGATCGGCATTCTTAATGACAGGGACAATTAAATCTTTTTCAGTAGCAGTGGCAATTCCAATGTGGTAATCTTTGCGAACGATTACATCTGTTCCTCGCACACTTGCGTTCATCCAAGGATGTTCTTTTAGAGCTGCAACCGCTGCAAATGCGATAAACGCAGTGGGGGTTACATTTACTCCTTCACGTTCTTTTATTCGTTCTTTATTGGTTTCTCTCCATTTCACAATTTTAGTCATATCCACTTCAATGTTGCTATACACATGAGGTGCTATATGTTTGGAATAAACCATATGTTCAGCAATCTTCCTACGGATATATTCCATGGGTTGTACTTCAATTCGATCCCCTTCTTTCCAAGTTGCTTGATACTGCGGATACATGGGCACCATGATATATCCACTAACCTCGCCTACTGGAACTGAAGGTGCTGGAGTCGGTGGAGGTGGTGGCGGTGTTGGAGTTTGAGAAATTGGGGTTGGTTCGGGACGTTTTGATTGACTTGATTTTGCAGCCAAATAACGTTCTAAATCTTTCTTGGAAACACGACCATCCAACCCTGTTCCCGGAATCCGAGACAACTCTTCCATGGATATCCCGTGTTCCGTTGCCATCTTCATTACGACCGGAGAATAAAAACGCTTTTCAACGGGTTGTTCTAATGTTTGAATAGGTGCTTGAACTTGTGTTTTCACCTCTTCGGTAAATTTTGTACCTCGTGAAAATTCTCTTGTTACGATTCCACCACGGTCAGAACCATCGTGTGGCGAAGTACTCCTTGCATCTACTTGTTCAGTATGGACTGGTTCCGGAAAGTCCTTTGGCCTTGCTACCTTTTCTTCTTCTTTAGGTGTTGTCGTAGCCGATATGTCGGTTTCTATTCGCGCGATAACGGTATTGATGGCTACTGTTTGATCAGGATTTGCCAAAATTTCTGTAATGATACCACTTGCAGGCGCTGGAACCTCTAACGTTGCTTTATCGGTAGCAACTTCTAAAATGGTCTTATCTCGTTCGACTTTATCACCTACTTTTACATGCCACTTGACGATTGTTCCTTCAGTTATGGATTCACCAAGTTGCGGCATGATCATATCAACTTTTGCCATAGATATCCCCAGTACTTCCTTTTTTCGTTAACTCCAATGAACTTATTGTTTCTCTTGTTTGATTTCTAACAATTGTTCAATGTTTTGATTAAGACGCTCCAACTGTTTAGAAATTATACTTAATTGCTCCACAATTGAATGCAATTCATTTAATAAAGTAGAATCTTTTGTAGGATCACCAAACAAGGACATGGATATGCTCTTTAATCTATCATTGGATCATCGCCAGTGATGGCACGATCAATCTCCAACTGTGCTAAAACTTCTTCTAACTGTTTCGCTAATGCATCCCGATGACCCTGTTCTTCTTCTGCTAAAGCCAAAAACATTCGTTTTTCATATTCTGTTTGAGCACGTTCTGCAGCGGTCATATAGAAATTGAATGAATCTTGCTCACGCTTCATTGCCATTTCTAAAATTTCCCGCATCGTGGTAAGTTCGCTAATGGAAAAGTGTCCCATAAATCGCTCCAAACAAGAAATTTTGATTAAAATGCAGCCAACTCACGAAGTGCAACTAAAATTTTCTTAGTATCTGGTGAAAAGAATGCCTCCAATGCAGGTGCATATGGAACCGGCGTATCTAATGCTGCTACACGTTTAATCGGTGCATCCAAAGCATCAAAAGCATATTCAGCAACAATCGCAGCAATTTCACCTCCCATACCTGCTGTTAAGGTATCTTCGTGAACGATACAGAGTTTTCCTGTTTTCCGAACACTCTTCAGAATAGTTTCTTTATCAATCGGTAGCAAGGTCCTTAGATCCACGATTTCAACTTCTACACCTTCTTTACTTAATATATCAGCCGCCTCTAATGAAAAATGGACCATTGAGCCATAGGTTACCACAGTAATATCTGTACCTTCTCGTTTTACGTCGGCTTTTCCAATTTCCACAATGTATTCTTCTTCAGGTAATTTTTCTTTAATTCTTCTATAAAGATACTTGTGTTCAAAATAAATTACCGGATTTGGATCACGTATCGCAGCTTTAATTAATCCATAGGCATCATAGGGAGTAGAAGGTTCTACCACTTTCAAACCCGGCGTTTTAACAAACCACATTTCTGGATTTTGTGAATGGAATGGACCACCATGCACACCACCACCTGTAGGCGCACGAATGACCATGGGAACAGGTGCTCCATAACGATAATGCATTTTTGCAGCTTGATTGACAATCTGGTTAAAACCAGAGGAAATAAAATCTGCGAACTGCATTTCTGCAACTGGAATCATTCCGTTTAATGCAGAACCGATAGCTACTCCTACAATCGCAGATTCAGAAAGAGGTGTATCTAACACACGTTTTTCACCAAATTTGTCAATGAACCCCTTGGTCACTTTGAATGCACCCCCGTAAACACCAATGTCTTCACCCAGTAACCATACTCGTTCATCTCTCTCCATTTCTTCACGAAGACCAATCGTAATGGCTTCTATGTAAGTAACAACTTCTCCACGTCCTTTTTCAGCCACTTCATATCCTCCTAAAAACGATTTAAACTAACTTTGGATTTGGTCTATATCCTGCCCAGAGTTGTGGCATTTCATCTGCATAAACTCCTAATGCAGCTTCATACGCAGGTGGCTCTGGTTGTTGTAAAGCCCATTCAGCGGCTTCTTCAATTTCTGTTTCCACTCTTTGATCGAGTTTCGCCAATTCCTCTTCTGAAAGAATGTCCTCTTCCATCAGTTTCTTTTGATATCTCAAAATTGGATCTTTCCTTGCCCATTCTTCAAACATGGATTTGGGAACATAAAAGGCGTCATCGTGAGCAGAATGTCCGTGCATTCTCATGGAAATACTTTCAAATAAAGCAGGACCTTCACCTTCTCTTGCACGTTCAATTAATGCTTTGGTAACGGAATACACTGCTTCCACATCGTTACCATCCACCACATAGCCGGGTATTCCATAAGCCAAAGCACGATCCGCTAATTGGGTACAATTGTATTGTTGACGCGTCGGGGTAGAATAAGCAAATTGGTTGTTTTCAATACATAGTACCAACGGTGCTTTGACTACTGAGGCAAAATTTAATGCTTCATGAAAATCACCAATGGATGCACCACCGTCTCCGATATAAGTAAGCACGGTATGCTTTTCATTTCTGAGGATATAACTGTATGCAATGCCTACTGCGACAGGCATATTGGAACCAAGATGAGAAATCATACAAGTGATGTTCTTTTCAAAATCACCCATATGCATATTTCCTTCTTTTCCACGCGTAGGTGCAGTAACTCTACCTAAGTATTGAGAAAAGATTTTCCGTAAGTCCTGTCCATGGGCGATATGTGAACCCATATCACGATGCATGGGTACTAAATAGTCCCCTTTTTCTAATGCATATGCGGTTCCTACCGAGGTTGCTTCTTGACCAGCACCGGTATAGACCCCACCTACAATCTTGCCTTGTCGGTATAGTTTGATGATTTTATTTTCTGTTCCACGTGTTTTTTTCATCAAATACAACAAGTCAATTTTTTCGTCATCGGTAAGTCGGAATTTTGCTGGTAACACCAATTCTGATGCTGGTTTAGCACCTCCACCTGCTACATAAAGCAATGCACCATCGCCTACCTTTAATACAAAATCAGACGTGATGGACGATTCTGTTTTCTTTTTGGACGTAAGTTCCGTTTTTGCCTTATTGGGCATAGAATTCTCCCTTTATCAAGTCAGTGGATTAAACCAAGTGGTTGGAATATAATACGTCATTTTAGAAACGCAAATTCTTTTAGCGGTTAAATCGTAAACTGAGTTCAGTTCAATGAATTGATTGTGAAAAACAAACGTGATAAACCAATTGATTTAGAGGTCATAATCTGTGGTAGGGATTGTGAAAATGTCCTATTTGATTGAATTAAATTTTGTATCTTCTGATGCTTTTTTGATCAGGAATACCTTTATTGCATTGGATTGATTAGGATTAATTAACGATGTCTTGAAGTTTATCTTTTTGCTAGAACGTAGTTTTCTAAACATTTTTTTACATCGCTATACCGATCGTATTGCATCACTTCTTTACGTACCCTTGCAGCGCCGTACTCATTTCCAACAAAAGCATGTAAATATTTTCGCATTTCAATCACCGCTTTATACTCGCCTTTCACAGGGATCGCTTCAGAAATCATCTCTAAGTACTGTTCTACTCTAAACGAAAGATCAGGGAGAGGTAATGGCGGTTTATTTTCTAAAACATTGATCACATCCCGAAATATCCAAGGCGCAGTAATGGCCGCACGTCCGATCATCACACCATCTACTTGGGTTTCTTGAATTCTTTGTAGAACAATTTCTGCAGATGTTAAATCTCCATTTCCTATTATCGGTAAAGATGATGCTTGTTTGGCTTGTTTGATGTAAGACCAATCTGCTTTTCCTGTATATGCTTGTTGTTTCGTACGTGCATGAATGGCTATCATTTGGATGCCCCATTCTTTGAACCATTGCATCGATTCCACTACATAAATGGTTTTATGATCCCACCCTAATCGCATTTTCACAGTAACTGGCGTGCTTACTGCATCCACCACAGCACACAACACATTTTTTAGGTTTTTAGGTGGTAAATTCAATTCACTACAAAGACGATTTTCCACATAACCATCTGGTTTTAACAAACCTGCGCCATCACCCCGATTAGCAATTTTTTTAACAGGGCAACCTAAATTGATATCAATAAAATCGGGCTGAACGATCTTTTCCACCATACGTGCAGCGCGTGCCATTTCCATTGGATTTGATCCATAGATTTGAACCGACAACGGCCGTTCTTCATCTTGGTACTCCAGTTTCTTTATGCAAGCCGCAACTTCTCTTACCAATCCAGCAGCAGGAATAAATTCGGTATAAACCAAATCAGCACCATATCGTTTACAAATTTTTCTGAATGGTACTATCGTAACATCTTCCATCGGAGCAAGAACTACAATCGGTCTTTCCTGCTTTTGAAAAAGACGTTGTATATTAGGATGCAATGATTGCCAGTGTATCTTTTTATCCACGATTATAGGACTATCCTTTATGATTACTGAAAGACGAGGTGGAATACTTCTTCATCCTTCTTCACTTCCCAGCGAATTTGGAATAGGTGATTTAGGTGAAGGTGCTTTTCAATTCCTTCAATGGTTATTCGAATCCAAATGCCGTTTGTGGCAAATTTTACCTCTCAATCCGCCCGGTTATGGTGCTTCACCTTATGCAGCACTATCCGCTTTCGCTGGAAATCCTCTCTTTATCTCACCTACAAAACTATACGAACTTGGGTTACTGAATCAAGAAGAATTGAATCAATCTAAAATTCCAGAAGGGAGAATTGATTTTTCTTTTGTAGAAATTCAAAAAAGAAAATTACTTACTATTGCTTTTAAACGATTTGTGCATCTTACCAACTCAGGTCAATCAAAAAGTGCTTCGCACCATCCTATTTTAACTGATATCTATGAGCAATTTCAAAACTATTGTCAAAAAGAAAGTTATTGGTTAGAAAATTGGAGTTGGTATATCGCATTCAAAGAATCTTTTGAATGGAAGCACTGGCGAGATTGGGGTATCTATTCAAAATATTCTTCTACATTATTGGACCAGATCACTGATCAAAATGTTCTTACAAAAAAACAGCAAGCAAAATTTGAACAATTTCTCTTTGATTTACAATGGTCAGAACTTCGGACCTTCGCTAATCTGCACGATATCCAAATCATTGGTGATATGCCCCTATTTGTATCGGATGATTCAGCCGATTTCTGGAGCCATCCAGAACTTTTCGAAACGGATACGAATGGTTATCCGATTTATGTTGCAGGTGTACCACCGGACTATTTTTCCGCTACCGGCCAACTCTGGGGCAATCCTGTGTACCGTTGGAGTTATCACCAAGAAACGAATTTTGATTGGTGGATCAATCGTTTTCGTCGTCTATTATGCCATTGCGACTTTATTCGCATCGATCATTTTCGAGGATTAAGTGCAAATTGGTCGGTGCCTTACGGGTCTGAAAATGCAATCAAAGGCGTTTGGGCTGTAGCACCCGGTAAATGGTTAATCCAAAAAGTTTTAGATACCTTTCACAAAGTTCCTCTGATTGCAGAGGACTTGGGTCTAATTACTCCTGATGTGATCGAGCTTAGAGATCATTTTCAGTTGCCCGGGATGAAAATTCTACAGTTTGCTTTTTTTGGAAATGGAAGCAACTCATTTTTACCACATCACTATCCAGAAAACTGTGTGGCCTATACAGGAACCCATGACAATAATACTACCTTGGGTTGGTACGAAACTGAAGCTTCAGAACATGAAAAAGATTTTGCAAGACGTTATTTAGGAGTTTCAGGACACGATATTGCTTGGGATTTTATTCGCGCGATATGGCGTTCCAATGCTCATTTTGCGATTACACCTATGCAAGATATCCTATCGTTACCTTCTACAGAACGAATGAATACTCCCGGTACATCTAACAATAATTGGAGTTGGAGATTGCAATTTTCTCAACTTGACCCATTTCCAATGGCTCGTTTACGTGATCTAAACGAAATGTATTCAAGAGTACCTATTGAACCACCAAAATATCTATATCCAGACAATTACCCACAACCATCTTCTGATCTTTAGGATCTGGTAATACTGTTTATATGTTGAATCAGTTTTGCTACTGGGAAGGGTTTGGGCATAAAATCAACAACGCCTAATTTTTTTGCCTCTTGAATGGTGTCTTCTGACCAAAATCCAGAAATTAAAATCACTGGAATATTCAATTCAGAATTACGAATGTTTCTAAGCAATTCAAAACCGCTCATGAAAGGCATTCGTACATCAGAAATTACCAATTTAGGTAAATTGCCTTGACTGATATATTCCCATGCCTCTTTACCATTTTCTGCGGTAATCACTTCTTCATTGCATTGCTTAACAATAGCACTTAACAGTTCAAGAATTTGTGGTTCATCTTCTACACACAAAACCCCTTTAGGTTTTATCTGCTTTGACTTTCTGGGGTGTTGGACAATTTCAGGTTTATTGTGAATTTTATCTAAATCACGAATTTTTTGCAATTGTTGATTGATTCGATCAACAGCGACTAAAATAATATCCATGATTTTCAGATGGGTTTCATTCTTTTCGTCCATCTTCATCAGTTCTACATTTCCAGATACAATGGACAAATGTTGTGCAATGTTACCGGATATCTCCATCAATATGTCCATTTGTTCTGATGTTAATTCAGATTGTTGTTTCTGTGGTAACGCCGAAGATGCATTGTTTTCAGCAGTATGCCTTTTTTCTTCAATTTCAGATTCAAACGAAGTTTCTTCTAAACTTTTTTCAAAGGTTTCTACTTCACTCTCTTCTGCTTTCGTTTTCTTTTCAGATTTAGTTTTCTCTAGTGGTTTTGACTCTTTATTCTCATCTGAAACGAGTTTCAACTCTAATATAGAAGCATAGTTGGTATTTGGAATCAAAGGTTTGGCAACGATATCAAATTCAAGTTTACTTTTAGCACCCAAGGGTTTGAAGGTTAGAGTAAGATGCACACTTTCAGCATTTTTGATCAAGTACTCCCATTGCTTAGAATTTTGCGCTTTAATCAACTTGATCAAATCTGATGTTTTGGTATGATGATTCTGACAAAATTCGTTGAAGGCGTAATTTGCGCGTAAAAACTGTCCTTTATCATTGATTAGCATGATAAAATTGCTCGTTTGGTCAAACGCATACATATACAAAAGTTCAGATCCTCTTAACCTTTGCCATCTCAAGTAATAGTCAATCAATCTTCCACCCACGATAGCAATCTCATTAAAAATCTGTATGGTTTCAGGATCGTTAAAATTCGGACGATTGTAATCTGACGGATCTGCTAACCTTAAATTTCCAAGGTATTCACCATTTTCAGAATACAATAATAAATACAAAGCATCTTTTGGTTTCCACGTTCCTCTCGCAATAAAATCCTTTGATAAAATGGTTTTCGGCAATGGTGAATTGCTTTCTTCTGGTATAAAACTAATGTAGTTATTGTTCATTTGGTATTGTTTTACCAAAGCTTCAGGTGGATTCATATCGGATGCAGATCCACTGTATTGCAAATTTTCTAAAATCGCTTTTCGCAAATTTTCTTGAATGTTGGAAATTCCAACCGCTTCAGCATTTGTTGCGATGGAAACTGCAACAGCTTTGGTAAATCCCGTTAAATCACAAGCATCTTTGCAATATCGATCCAGTAAACTTTGCAATGGCTCATTGCTCAGTAAACTGTCAAAATGGGGAAATATCCAAGGCAAAATGACTTCATTGTTAAGAGGACTCATACGACACCCTAATTAGTTAACCAATGTACAAAAAGAAAGCTGAAATTTTTTATCTTCTCATAATAAATTACAATTTTTATCCAATCGTGAGGTTTGCAATGATATGGTGGATCCTAAGACATTTCCCTACAGAACACAATACCAATCTTATTCCCCAAGGCCATCACGATGTTCCCTTGTCTAAAGATGGTAGAAAACAATTGCAATCATTTTTATCTTCTCCACCTTTTCATCCCAAACCGGAAATCATTTACTCTTCATGTTTACAACGCGCTAAAGAAACTGCACAAGTGATTGGTCAATATTATCAAATTCCTATACACTATGATGATCGTTTAAATGAGTGGAATATAGGCGAACGATCAGGGAAAACTCAAACTGAATTTCTCAAGTTATACCCTAATTTTGAAATACGGTACGATGATCTTGATTTTCGTTATCCTAACGGAGAATCCAAACGAGAACTGTATCATCGTGTACAATCCTTTTACAACGATTTACTTAGTACATTTTTAATTCCACTCATTGTTTCGCATCGAGGTGCTATCAATTGTTTCATCTGTCATGCTTTGCATTTTCCGCCCAATCCTTGGATGCCTTTTCATGTACGAACCGGTGGAATAGCCGCTGTTAATCCATTTGCAAAGGACAGCGCACTTCTTTACTACGAAAGCGAATATCCAATTTCAAAGAACAGTACTCACTAAAATTTCGCTAAGCATCAAACTTTATGGGATGAAGATCAAAAGATCGTCAAAAAGTACAGTACCTGAATTTTGTGCACCATTCACTGCAACACCAAAAGGAGCACTGTTTGCAAGTGCACTATGAATGTTCCCGTTGTGAACAATTTGATTGTTTAGTTTTACTTGAATTTGGTTTCCAATTTGGGAACAGGATAAGGTATAAAAACGATTGGGTTGCATTGAAACAAAAGGAATTGGAACTGAACTAATTAAACTACCATTGACTACTTGAATCACTTCAATCATTGAATTTGAAAAGTTTAAACCCACATAGAGATAGGTACGATTGTTTACAAACTTGGGTAACATACCTGCTTTTGAAAAATTCCGATCCGAAGCACTGACCCCTATTTGATAGGTAGCATTGTTAAATGAACGATTTTGTAATTGAAAACCAAAAGTACTATTGTTTCCGCGTGCGGTTATCTCCATTGAATAAGTGGAGAAGTTGTAACCCAAAATATACATTCCTGAAGTAGTGCTTAATACTGAAAGTGTATCGCTCGCATTCCAATTGTTGATTACTTCAAGTTCACTGCTAAACGAACTGCTATACAATTCTTGAAAAGTAGAAGAAACAGAAACCATGATGCTATCACGGACAGAGTTTATGCCATCACTAACCGTACATCGTATTGTATAGTTCCCATCTAAAAGCGGAGCAATCCAGTTTACTGTAGAAAATCCATTTTCTAAAAATGTGCCATCATCTGCGGTCCATAAATACGACAAAGCGTCACCATTCGGATCAGAAGCAAGACAAGTTAATGAAACAGTATCTAAGGGATTCATTCTACTTGGAGAAGCAGAAATAGAAATGATTTGAGGTGGATAGTTGATTGGATGAACGACTGGAACTAAAATGCTATCCACATCTGTACGTTCTCCGTCTGATACTTGGCAACGAATGGAATAATTTCCGATAAACTGCGGCGCTTGCCAAGTTATGTTGCTATCGGTAGAACTCCCTATAATAGTTCCCCAACTTGTAAACCACTGATAGGTTAATGGTTGCGGTCGGTTATCAGGATCTCTTGCCGTACAAGTCACTTGAGCGATCGTACTTCGCACTACCGGTGATGGTGTAACACGAATTGTAAGAATTTCAGGTGGTTGATTGGTAAGATCGTAATAAGTCACACGAATGGCAATTGAATCAGTGTCCATTCGAAATGCATCGGAAGCAGTAACGCGAATATAAAATACTCCTGTATCATTTGGTGCTGTCCAATTGATTTCTGCAGGATTGGTCGTATCTACTAAAATTGTTCCATATCTTGCACTCCAAACGATATTTAGGTTACTAATCGAATCGTCTCGATCGGTAATGTATGCTACAATTCTTGAAGTACTATTTCGAGCAATGACGGCAGGATTTGCTCGAATACTATCAATAGAAGGAGGTACATTAAAAAAGCCGAGCGGTACAACCCGAACATTTGTTGATTTTACTGATTCACGATTGGTAGTATCTTTAAGGGTAACACCTATCGTGTATAGATTGGGTGTACGCGGCGAAACCCATTTTACCGAACGAACTGAATCGTAACGAAATGTCGTATCTTCATTTAACAAATCTCCACTATCTGGTAAAACCCAAAAAGTTGCACGCGTGGCAAACCCAAAAGTATGTCTCACTTTAGCGGTAATGTTGAGTGTATCTGTTGCTTCTACTGTATCTGTAGCGACTATAAGTGTATCTACGTGCGGTCCACGTACATAAGTGCCACGAGGTGCAACAATAATTTTTGCAGTATCAACCGTGGTCGCCCATCGGTCAGAAACCCGTACGATAATGTGTGCCGTATCTACTCGATTGGTGTCCAACATGGTAAGATCTGTTGACATTGCCAACCATCTTCCACGAAAAGTTGAATCAACAACAATTCCACCCATCCATGCTTCCCATTTGTACCTGATGGGATCATTATCAGGATCATTTGCATTGCATTGTATTGTCACCGTATCACCCACTTCCACACGTAAGGAATCATTGGACCAATAATACACACTATAAATGATTGGTGGCCTATTTTTTTCTGCAGGAGATTCACTGAGTGTTTGACACCCAATCCAAATAAATCCTAAAAGTGTGTAAAAGAAGAACCGTATAAATAATTTTTGCTTGAATAAGAATTGCCTTTTCATTTTTACTCCAAAACTTACACTTGTTTTTGTTGATTTAATTTGCTGCTGCAATTCTTCCGACACCTTTTGCTGCTACGTCAATGTAAATGGTAACGTTATCTTTCGCACCAATTTTTTCAATTGTGAATGTGAACATACCTTGAGATCGATTCCATACAGTCCTACGAATTTGTCCTGATACTTGTTCAGGTTTTGCCGTTACAGATTCGAACTCCCTAATAAGGTACACTGTAACTGGAATGTCCCTAATCGTAAAATTTCCGGTATTAGATATATTCACGCGTATACGCGTTTTTGATACAGGTTCTGCACTTGCTTTGATATTTATCCATGCACCGTATCTTTCCATGATTTTACTAATTGGTGCTCTCCACATACCTAAAGAATCAATTGAATTTGAAATATCTTGCAAAAATTCTTTCTCTTCATCAATAGAAGTTGATGCATCAAAGATTCCAACATACAATCCACCAGCATTTGCAATCCGTTGTAAATCTGCTTTCATCCAAAGTACAGCATTTTTAGAACTTTCCAATGATTTTACATTTAACCATTCATCTAAGGAAACAGATGCCTTAGGCATAGTTAACAAATGTGATTTTCTTTGAAAGACCCACCATCCACTGTGTTTGATCAATCTGGATTCAGGACCATAATGCCGTGGATTTTGATCGGATAAAAGGAATTTTAAGTTATTTCTTGCACATACGATGTATGTATTTCCATCTGAATTCCAGTTAGGTGGCATATAACCCACTGGAGATTTTCCGATCGCCTTTTCCACTCGTTCAACTTGATATTTCATCCATTTATTTTGTTCAATGATGTCGTTATCACTCAGTTTTATTTTAGGATTGGCTTTGATGATCCAATCTGATTGAGTGGGAATTTTCATTTTATTACTGATCGGAAAATCAGTATCTACTAATAAATCCATTTGTGTTGAACCAAAATCTATTGAATTGGATAACTTTTCATATTCATAGGTATTCCCAGTTACATTGAGGATTAACGCAGCTGCTGAACGATATCCAATGGGCCATAAATTTACATTGACTAACGGTTTACCATGCAACCAATGTATCGCATTGTTAACCATTCGATCGAATATGATGTGATTGTTTTTTGCATCTTGAATAGTTTCTGGTGTAAATGAAAACCAAACGAATTTCCCTTTCAGGTATTCACCATGAACTATCATTGCACGCTGATTTGGATTGGCATTTTCCTTCCAATAAGGATAAAACCACCATCCCCCAACATGTGATCTTGGCTCGACAACTTCCATGGTAATAAATGCATTGTAGGTGAAAAACTCTAAATGTGTACCCGGAGGTATCATTGCATTGATTGGACTATTCCCGTTGAGTACAACACTTGTTCCACCTGTAGTATCCCTTACATCAAAAGTGGGAATTGCTCCAATCAGTTGTGATAAAAAATCAAAACCAATCCATTCAGCATTTTCATTTCTAGCACCGATTGACCAACAGGTCAGAATATTTCCTCCATTTGCTACAAACTTTTTGATTGCTGATTTCTCTGCATCAGATAATAAAACAGCACCCGGTAAAATCATTAAGTCAAATGTGGTCAAATCTCCTAACAAGGCTGGTTCTTCGTACACTTTGTAATAGATATTTTTCTTGGTTAAATAATCTTTCCAGTAATCTACCAGCATTCCTTCTCTGGAACGATCACCTGTTAATCTCCAGGCTTCTACATCTTTTTTTGCTACTCTTTTAATTCCTTTTGCATACCATAATGTATCTGCTAACGGCCAGTCATCATTCCTTGGTCCATAGGGCCATCTTGCTGTATCTAACTGATTTCTCAAAAATATTTCAGTACGAGCAGGATTAATGAGAATTACTCTCGGGTCACCATACCATCCTTCAGGTACACCAGCTGTTCTTTCAGTTTCATGTTGAAATAAATCAAATCGTCCATACATTTGACTCATGACTTGTGTATAACCCCAGTATCCTATGACTGCAAGAAGAAACATCAGTGTGAACATTCGCACTGTAAAGAATGCTGTTCTGCTTCTTCCTACTTGCTCTAAGTTTCTACGCTTAGAGCGTTGAAGCGATTTTTTACCAGCGTTTTGTTTGGGTGTTGAATTTGTGTTTTCCACGTTATACCCCTGTTATCAAATTTGATTTGATTTTCCTTTTTCACCTTATCTTAAATTATCTTGTCACTTCAATTTGATACATTCTACCTTCCTGATCCTGTCTTTCGAATTTGACCTTGATCCTTCAAGGTATTGTTCTCAGCAGCAGCGTGAATGTGTCTTTTTTTCGCGATAAATAAATAGTATCCTGCTGCAACGAAAAAAATTAGTGTAATGAGAATACTCCAGCGAACGATTTTAGGTAAATGTTTTAAGGACACTTTGAACCAACCTTTGGTTCTTTCAGCCAATTTCGCTGTAAATATTGCTTTTGGTGGCAAAGGAGGTAATTCAATAAGCAATTCAGTGTCCGTAAAATCAAATGTACATCCTTTTGAAACATTGACTACTTCTAAAAAATCAGCACCTACTTTTTTCGGTTGTGAAATGATTAAAACCACTCCCTCTATTGTTTCATTGGATAAATTGATCACCTCTACATAAACTGTGGTATCTGTACTAAACTTAGAAACTTTTAATTGCTCACGTTGCCTCACCCATTGAGCAATTTCTGCTGCCGTGGCAAGCCATACTTGATCTTTTTGAATTTTTTGTAGAAAATAATCGAGTGTAATATTGTAATTCCATTGAGAAATGTTCGATGCGGAAAAACTGAACTGATAAAGTCCGTACAATTGGTGGGTATTTAGAAATTCTTTATACAAACGTTCAGCATTGCTGAAAGCATCCGATTTTTTATGTTTTATGAATAGATCATAATCGTCTAAGTTTGATTTGGAGAATAGTACCAATCCACCTAGAAATGAAGATTTGGTTTTATCGTGGATAAATTGGGGATAAACATTCAAAGAAGTGGAAATAGTAGATAAATACTCTAATCCTTCTGCTTGAACCGCATTGAGCGTATTCTGTGTGCATTGATCTTGATGAAGTTTAACTCCTTTTGGAACAAGCCCGATTCTACTAAATTTATCAAGATCTTTTCGTATTATTTCGGCTTGTTTTACACTGCTTTCATCAGTCATTTCATTAAGTTTTATCCCATTGATAGCAAATTCAGAATTGAATTTGAGCAGCTCTTTTGTAAGTAAAGAAAATTGTGTTAATTCCTCAGAGGATGTAAAAATGGTGATTGGTGCGTTATGTTTTCTAAGTATTTTAAGTAATGAGCGGATATTTGGAAAATCATAGTCGCTGATACATTGAATTGATAAAGCACTGTGTCTTCCGTACTTCCAAGCAGCAATTCCAATGGTAGCATTTCCTGAAAGCCAATCTAAAATCTCTTCTGTTAATGTAAAATTTTCTAATTGGTCTGATGCAAAAGGTTCGTTTGATATTTGAAAACCACACCAAATTAGACGATCATTATTCCGACCAGAATGAAAGAACATTGCCACCAACGGCTTCAATAGAAAGTAGTCGTCTGGGTTGTTGATAAGATTACTCCAATAAGCTATGGTTTTGTTAGAATCAATTTCTTCCACACCAATTGCCTCTGAATTATCTGTGTCGGTTTTGATTCGGTGTCCAGGAAGAAGTTTCAAGGTTACAGGAGATTCTCCTTTCAATTGTATCCACTGAGAAACATTTGACTGATGAGGTAATTTTCTGAATTGACCATTGAAAAATTGATTCAATTGCTGGAAATGACGGTCAGATTCTACATTGGAATTTGTTGAACCCATCCAAAT
Source organism: bacterium (assembly GCA_026417415.1). Lineage (GTDB taxonomy): Bacteria > Electryoneota > JAOADG01 > JAOADG01 > JAOADG01 > JAOADG01. Next base: position 69,119 of record JAOADG010000012.1, on the reverse strand, counting down.
ACAGCCACCTCGTTGTTGGAATGTTTTTAATTTTGTCCAAGTAGAATCGTTGAGTTGATTTGAATTCTCAATCACAACTAAGTCATAATTCTCAAATGAATGATGATGATCGTTGCTGGATGTTAATTCCACATTCCATCCTCTATTTTTCATGATTTGCAGATAACCGATACTATTTTTTTCCATTGTATTGATTTTTCCATCATTCATTGACTGTATGACCAATGCACGAATTCCAGCTTGAGCTGAAGCGAAATTCAAAACGATCCAAATCCAAATCACTCTGAATCGCATGTTACTTCCAACTTAAAACACCTCCATTCTCAGGTTCAGATGGTGGATGATTACTTTTTGTTTGCTGCATTTTGTTACCGGGTAGTACAAATCTACGTGGTTGCATGGTAGATTGTGATTCCATCGGTTCTTCTAAAGGTGTTTCTCGCAAAGGCACTTTTTCACCAGTAAAACTCTGTAAAAATGCAGCTTGCGCCGAAGTTAATTGCGGTTCCATCGTAGGTTGTGGAGGTGGTGGTACAATCATCTGGGGTGGTTGTACCGGTGGCGGCACCTGCATTGGTGGTACTTGCGGTTGCCGAACCGTTTGGGTTGGATAAGAACCCGTCGTATTCATCGGTTGATAGTTTGATGGATAGTTTTGTTGTTCTTGGTTCGTAGGTGGTGGTGTTGGAATTGGAACAATCTTTGGTGGTACAACAGGATTTGGATTTGAATGCTGCACCGTTTCATTAGAAGGGTACTGCATTCCACCACTTAAATTCGGTGGTTGCGTTGGTTGTGCAGGTGCACTTGGTCTTGCAGTTGCTTTTCTTCGTTCTTTCATACGAAAGACAATGTAAGAAACAATTGCAACAATAAACGTGATTAAGGTAATCAAGAAGATGATTGTTGAAAGTAATGGAATGAGTTCCATTGTAATTTCCTTTCGTTATTGTTTTTTAAAGTTTACGAATTGACTGCTTAATGGCAGTTGATCCAAAACAGATTTATAAGAACCATTTACCGATTGTACGCAATGTTCATTTTCTGAAACTTCGATCTGCGCTTGTATTTGAAATAAATCACTTTTGGGTAGTTCTTCTTGATCGAAAATTATTCTTAAAGGATTTAATCGCATTTGTTTATTCGGATTCTTGTTCATTTTACGATCCTATTTTTCAATTAAAGCGTTGATCGAAAACCTAATCTCCAACTACCATTTTCATATTTCACAGGTATTGATCGTTCAGATAAAAAGTGATATTGTGTTTGTGTGGTATTTCCTAAACTTTGATGGTTTGTCTGTGACAACGCAACAGATACCTGTACTGGTATTGGTGGTGTGTTGGTAATGTTGATTGATGTTGGAAGTTTTTCTTGCGCTACTAAATCTGTAACATTTTGTTTTTGTAATTGCACTGTTTTTCTTTCCTTCATTTTTAAGGTGAGATAGGATGCAATCACAATCACTAAAACAATCAGTGTTACAAAGTTGATGAAAGTAGATAGTATTAATACCAATTCCATGATTATTTCCTTTCTTTTTTTAAACTCGTTACAATCTTCCTATTCTTTCGACTTTACCCCAACTCATTTTGATGCCTAACATCTCTTCAATGGTGGCTAACAATTTTGCAAAGTCCACCAATTGGATAAAGTAAAATCGGTATAAAATTGCAAAAGGAACTAAACGCAATTCTTCTTTCTCCATAGCTACAGAGTGCAACGCTGCAATGGTATCTAACACAGTGAGTTGTACCCACCATAATACGATTAGTGGCGACATACCATATAGAATTGCAACCAGTAAAAACATGGTGTTTGCTAAAATGTTCATTCCGGGCCAGAAAACAGATTCAAAAATCATCTGCCACATGGTTAGTAAACTTCTCCATCCTGCTGCCAGATTAAATAGATAGAAACGGTGTTTACGCAATGCTTGTAAGATTCCTCGTGTCCAACGGTATCTTTGTTTTAGTAATTGGAGCAGTTTTTCCGGTGCCTCTGTGTAACTAATGGCTTCTGGTTCGTACTCAATGTGACCTTTTTTAGTAACCAATTTGAGTGTCAAGTCGCAATCTTCTGCGAAAGTATCCGAGTCCCAACCTCCTACTTCCATTAATGCACTTTTTCGAAAGAGACCAATAGGTCCGGGAACAATATTTACAGCGTGTATATAAGCTTGAGCACGTCGGACTAAATTCAAACCTTCAAGGTACTCCAATGCTTGCAATCTTGTGAGCATATTGACACGATTCAGTACTTTCACATTTCCTGCTACACCTACAATTTGTGGATCAGCAAAGTGTCGTACAGCTGCTCGAAGGGTATTTGGTGAAAGACGACTATCTCCGTCCATACAGACCACGATTTCACCGGTAGCCACAGATGCGCCATGATTTAGTGCATGTGCTTTCCCCATATTTGGTTGTGTTAGTACACGAACCACGACAGGACCATATTTTCCGGGTTGCGTACCTTCCCATTTTTTTGCTTCAGATAGAGTATTGTCTCTTGAACCATCATCAATCACAACAATTTCATAGTTTGGGTAATCCATTTCGAGTAAAGATTCAATGGATCTACCAATCAGCGGACCTTCGTTGTATGCCGGTACTAAAATGGAAACGCGAAGAAGGGGATAGTCATAATCGTCAATCGCAGCATCTCTTGCATGGTGTAAGTAACTTAAAATGACTAAGGTTAAATATCGTACAATGACCAAAAACAAGAACAAGATCAAAGAAATAATGGACACATTCACGACAATATTGGGTATAGAAAACTCAGATTTTAACAGAAGGATGTACGTAGAAACTGTTATCGTTCCGAATACGATCAAAAGCATAATGATGATAAACCAATAACCCCATTCGGAACTTGTAGTTTTTACATATTGCTCACCAGTTGTGGTGATTGCAGAAGAGGATCCAATGTGACCACTTTGGCTAACTACCACAGGATTTTGCTTGGATTCGTGAACCTGATTTTTTGTATTCGTTTCCATTTTTCTTCCAGTATTGAATTACACTTTTTTAGGGATTACCAATGAAATGTTAGTGAACCTAATAAACCTTCATAGTTATACTTTCCATCCAATCGTATCGTTCGAAGATGGAAATAAGAAAAATCTGTTGTTAACCATTCTACCATTTTGTAACCAAGTTTTGCTTGAGTTGTGCTTATAGTATTTTTTGTATTCATCACTTGACCCAAATTCAATTTCACTTCGTAATTGAACCTATCCAGTTGATTTGCCAGTTTTATCCAACCAGTAATTGATGCATAGTTTTTAGGCGCCCAATATCCACCTATTTTACCAGTATCAGGTGAGGAGACCCAATCGTACCTTCCACCGATCGTTAAGATCGGACTAATTTTGTAACCAATTTCAGACCATAGATCAGTACGAGAGTTCCTATCAGAAATTGAAATGTAATCTACTTTACCTTCTAAGGTAGTGGATGTGTCCATTTGGTAAACGATATGACTTGATATTTTTTCTGTGATCAATTTTTCAGTCCAAGTTTGTAAATTTTGCAGTGAACCGAGTTCAAATACAGCATCTCCATAGTTGTAAAGTAAGTGAATGGTTAAACCTTTGAGTTCGTTTATTCCAGAAAAATCATGCATAAGATTTACTGCTAAGGAATTGGTGTATCGGTTTTTAAATTGGAAAAACTTGGATTCAACAGACGCCGATGTAAATCGGCTAAAATTGTATTTAAGCTTAGAATTGATAGACCATCCCAATTCTCTAAAACCATCTTGTGAAAAGTTTATTGAACCACTTCCTATAGACACTTGGGTATTGATCGAGATGTGTGCGATGAATTCAGAACCGTATTCATTGTAACGATATCCATTATTGTCGTGAAGCCCTCTTGCATAGGTTTGCAACCCTTGAATAAATACATTTCGTAAAGATTTGAGTCCATTGATTGCTTCAGTATTTTGTGGATCAATCGCCAAGGCCTTTTGGTAGTATTCGTACGCATTGTAACTATCCCCACGCCATTTGTATGTATTGGCTAAACCGACTAATGCTGTTACAGAGTTTGGATTCATCGCTAATGTTTGCTCATATTCCACCAATGCAGCGTCGTTTTTTCCATCCCATGCCAAGAGTTGTGCATACTTTGCACGATAGTCCGTATTCGTTGGAAATCTTTCAATTAAACCTTGATACACCCATTGCGCTTCATTTAATTTTTTTTGTGCAATGTAAATTTCACCTAACTGTAGGTAATGTTGAGGATTATTCGGTTCACGTTCAATTAATAAACGGTACTGTTCTGATGCTTCTTTGAAATTTCCTGCCAAAGTCAACAACTGGGCATACTTTATTCTATAGGATGTATCGTTTGGATATAACTGAATTTGGAGTTTTATATTCTTCAACTCATCTAAGGCGTACGATTTTTTATACTGATTAATTTCATTTTGCATGGATTTTAAGTATGGATCATTGGGTGAATTTTTCAGTAATTCATTGAGCAAAATTTCCGCTTCAAAAAAGCGATGAACATCCAAGTACAAACCTAATAAACGCTTTTTGGCTTGTAGGTCCGATGGATTGGATCGAACTACATTTTCTGCTTGATAAATCATAGGCGATAGATCCGTATCCATTGCAAGTAATGCTTTTTTTGCTGTTACATTTGCAGTATCTACTTCAACGATCTCTTTGAACATCTTTCTTGCTTGATCAAACTTTCCTTGTTTATACAACACTTCTGCATAACCGAGTTTTACTTCTAAATCTTTGGGATTTTGTTTTAATTCATCTTGGAATAATGATTCTACTTCCTCTAAATTTTGGTTTAGGTACAATTGTGCAAATGCTAAACCAACTTTTGCACTACGATTATCCGGTTGGTGGGACAATACATCGAGGTATTCTTGAATTGCATTTGCATAATCTCCATTCCAATTCAATACATTCGCTCGTTCTAGTTGTATATTGAAATCATCACCTGTAATTGAAAGATACTTGTCGTAGAGTTCTATCGCTCTTGAGAAATTTGCGTTTGCACTGTGTAATCTTGCCAGTTGTAAAATGGTGGAAGCATCGTTAGGATTTTGAATTAGTGCATTTTCTAAATCTTTGATCTTCCTTTGAAAAAATACCTTTCTATTTTCCTGCATTTCGTTGTACAATTTTTTTGCTTCACGATCATCTGGAATTCTTTGGAGACGTAACTTTAGTAAAGAATCTGCTTCGTAAAAGCGATCCACTGAGTAATAGAATTTTGCTAAAGAAATTAATGCTTGTCCTTCAGGATTATTTTTTGCTTCAGCAATCAACTTTCTCTCTTGATAGCCGCTTGATTTTTTAATTCTCGTTATTGCATCAAGAGCGCGGTTATTTTTCGGTGCAATTTTGAGGACAGTTTCATATTGACGTAAAGCATCATCATCAAAACCTTGCCAGTACTTAATGTCTGCCAAAAACATTCTCGCCTCAACGTTATTGGGATTGTTTTTTAGGATTTCATTTAACCACTCTTCCGATTCAGAGAAACGATTGTTCCAACCCAAATGTTGCGCAAACTCAAGTTTTATCCGATCATCGTTTGGTCTTAATCTCAAATATTGTTGGTACAATTCAAATGCTCTTACAACCAATCCGCTACTTGCGCAGTATCGTGCATAGTCAAGAACTGTTTTCGGATTTGGATTAGGGCTGCTCACATAGTTTTCAAATTCTTTCACCTTGGACTCAATTGCTTCCTTTTTCGTACTAATCAGCAATTCTGAATACTTTTCCAACCGTGGATCATTGGGAACTTGCTTACGAAGTATTCTTACCTGTGCAATGACTTTTTCTTTCTGTTTTAACATTTCCAGTAACTCAATGAACTCAAAACGGACTTCAACATCATTGGGATTTTGCAAAAGATACTTTTCATACAACGATGCGGATTCGATTAAGATGCCTTCATATCTCAATTGTTTTGCATTGTATAGGATGTCTTCAGGGCTTTCTGCTTTAACGATTGAAGCCAATCCGATACCTATTATGAACACGACTATCCACGAGCGCATAAAATTACCTTTAGTTAATCAGTTTAAAGTTTCTGGAATGATCTGTCACGTGGGAAATCAGCGTTTGCACATCTGACCCGTCTTTTGGATAAATAGCAATCGCATTAGAAATCATCAGATGTTTACCAATTTGGATATTAAGTTTGGCTTGAATCTCTGATTTCATTTCATGGAACACTCGCTTTACAAATGCTTCTGCTCCTTCTTTATCACAATCTTCAAGCAAAACAATCACTTTGTCCATACTTCTACATGCACGATCATTTGCACCTCTTAAAGAAACACTGATGATATTAGCCACCTTTTTCACTAGTTCTAATCCCAACGGTAGATTTGGCAATTTGGTAATTTCGGGTGTACTAATCATTCGGAAGGAAACTAAAGCAAAAGAGGATTTGTAGGAACCTTGATTGCTTTTCAAAATTTGGAGTTGGACTTGCTCTTTGAAAACGGCTAAGGTAATTAAATTTCCTGTTTTGGTTGTTTGCTCTACTACGACTTGATCGCCCATTATCGCAGGAGATTCAAAATCAACCGGCATATTGGTTAATGGTGAACGCAAGCGCTTCTCAATGATATCATCCAAAATTCCATAAGTGCGGAATGCTTTTTCAATCGCCTTTAATACATCTTGCTTTGCCATCGGTTTATAAAACAATCCATCTGCACCAATTTGTTTGACCGCTTGATAACTAATTGATCCTACGCGACTTTCAGAAATGATATAAATTGGTTGTTTAGGGTTTGCTTCTCTTACCACTGGAACAATTTGATGCCAGTTGGGTGCACAACGGGTGTTTATTAAGACCACGTCATAATCCAATAACAAATGTTGGGATAACAACTCTTCTTCACTCTCTACCAACACCACATGACTACCCTTTGCAAAGATATCTTCTAAATAAGATTGTGTGTCTTCATCTCGATCTAACACTGCTATATGTAAAGGAATTTCTTGGATATTGACATGAGTCAGGGATTCGCTTCCCATTTCTGCAGCAATACCAGATTCATCAAGTACAATTCCTGTCCCATATTCAAATTTGATTTTGAAGGTTTGTGGTGGAAACAATGGATTAATCATTTTATGAACAGAAAAGGTCTTTTGCGTTCCTTGTCTTAAAGGAATTGAACTCAATACAAATGAACCGACAACTGCATCTTCTAACAACTCTGTAATTCTGGTAGCAACCGGACTGTTTGGTTCACCCGAAGTCACCAATATCGTACCATGCAACGCATCCAGAGAATTCATCAATGAATACACATAGTTGGTTAAATGAGGTTCTCTCGCTTTAGATAGAAGTGGTATAATGGTATCAAAAACGATTCTGCTACATCCATAATTGTTGATATACCTTTCTATCTCTCCCAATAGATGGATTATCCCACCCAATTGAAAACGACCGTTGATAATGTCTTTTGGATATTCCATTAAAATCAAACGATTGTCCATTAAATAATTTTCTAAAGACAAACCAACGGATTCTGCTTTCAAAATGACATTCTCAATTCGATCGCTAGAAATGAGAATACCGGCTTCATTGTTTTCTACCCCTGCCAATAAAAATTGAAGTGCAGCAGTAGTTCTCCCTGATTGCGAGGGTCCTCTTAACAAATAACTCCGATTGGAGTACAATCCACCATAGGTCGCATCAAGGAATTCTAACCCGGAACTAATTCTTGAATAAATCATGTTTTTCTCCTTTTGCTGATTAGGTCTTTTTCAACCTATTTCGCTTACAAGATGACACCCTATCGTTTGAATTGCAGTGAAAGAATTGTTTAAAACGAGTAAAATCTCCGTTTGAATCAAAATTCATCGTTTGAAAAATCGTTTGAAAAAGGAGAAATGGGGTGAAATACTCTTAGAGGGATAGAATACCTCAAAGAGTTTTACTCACAGAGATTTTGAAGAAATCCGAAAATTGAAAAGTAATCCTTGTTAAACTTTGAGCAGTTATTCAAAAAGAGTTTTTAATGCAACTGATCATGATAATTTGCTTGCGCTTTCCAATAGGATGCTTTTCAGTATCACGGCACTTGAAAATCGTTGTTGCACAGTTTTTTGAAGTTCTTTTGTTGATGCTGTCGCCAACCAACAATCAATGAATGATCCGTGTGAAAAGATTTTTTGTTTTTGAGTTTTTACATACTTAGTTAAGAGTTACTTTTTCATCTTCTCCTTGCAATCTACTGTCAACATTCACTTCGCTATCCTTTTAATAAAAGTGATTGACTCATTCTTTGCATTGTATATCTATGGAATCAATGCTTTTTGCTTCGTTTGATTAAAATTTGCATATTTTACTTGGAACGTATTGATTAACCAGCACCCACACATTTCAATCCACAATATGCAATTCTTCTATGATCTTACCGAATACCGATGGAATCACCTTGGAGGATAAATGCTAAATTCATTGGTTGTTAAAATGCTCCCTTTACTCCCTAAATCCCTTGTTTATGCTGTTGCAAAACGCTATATCGCTGGACCCAGATTAGAAGATGCCATCCGTGAAAGTAAACAACAAAATTCAAAAGGTCGTCAAGTAACCATTGATGTGCTTGGTGAACACATCCAAGATTTGACCGAAGCAGATGCTGCAGCCGAAGAATATTTGCGCGTTTTAGAAGCAATTCAATTTGAACAACTTCAAGGAAATGTCTCCGTTAAACCAACCCAAATGGGTTTAGGTATTGATTTTCAACACGCCTTTCATATCTACCAAAAGTTGTTAACTTCAGCACGGGAAAAAAATACTTTTGTTAGAATTGATATGGAAGATTCTCCTTATACTGATTCCACACTAGAACTTTATAGACAATTGCGTGCTAGTGGTTTTACCAATGTGGGGGTAGTATTGCAAGCATACCTTCGTAGAACACTCAATGACATTGAAAACCTTTCCTCTTTAATGAGTCATACACTAGCCGATGCTGGAAAACATATTCGACTTTGTAAAGGAATTTACGTAGAACCAGAGAGCATTGCTTATAAAGGGCGAGAAGAAATTAGAACCAATTTCAAACGCTGTCTTGATTCACTTTTAGATCACGATATTTCTGTAGGAATTGCTACTCACGATGAAGTATTAATCCGTTACTCAATTCAACAAATAGAAAAACGATCCATCCCTAAAGAAAAATATGAATTCCAGATGTTGTTAGGCGTTTTGCCTGAATTAGGAGATAGAATTGTTCAGCAAGGACATCCACTCCGAATGTATGTTCCATTTGGAGAAAAATGGTATGCTTATAGCATACGCAGATTAAAAGAAAACCCTGCTATTGCAGGGTATATCTTACGTGCGATGTTTGGATTACGATAATCTATTCAAATGATTATCCATTCGTCACGTTCACTGGTTCACTTTGAATCCAAATTGCTTATCGTTTGGTGCTCCGGGTAAAGTAATCTCACCAAATTGTTCTTCATACTTTTGAATATTTTCTTTTAACGCATTAAGAAGTGCCTTCGCATGTGGTGGCGCAAGAATCACTCTTGATTGCACCTTTGCTTTTGGTAATCCCGGTAAAACTTTTGTAAAGTCAAGCACAAACTCAGCATTGGAGTGAACAATTAAAACCAGATTGGAATAGATGCCTTGACCTGTAGTTTCATCTAATTCAATAGTAATTTGTCCTTGTGGAGGGGTTGGAATATTGGTTGACATAAAGATCCTTTCTTTTATTTCAGTAAAATCAATTTGGATACTCTCATCTCGTGAGAATTCGTTGCAACGATAAAATACATTCCACTTGTTTGCTTGAACGCATTCCATTGAAAAGTGTGTTTCCCTGCATGTAACTTACCTTTGAACAATTGATCCACCTTTCTTCCATCTATTGAATATACATTCATGTTTACTTCATCTGACTTCGGAAGAGTGAGTACACAATTGGTTATAGAATTCATTGGATTAGGATACGTAGATATCTGAAATGTATTGGGAAGTATATTTTCTACATTTGAATTCACATCGTTGTATGGCCATTGGATCACTAATCTGACTGCAACATCACGATTGTGTTGGGATGGTGTGGAAGTTCCACCAAGCCAAGTATACGTTTTCTGAATTCCATAGGTAATAGTATCACAAGCAAATAACGGTAACGGTTGACCTGCAACTCTATCTAATACTACCCAAATTACACCCGATCGATTCATTCCCTCAGGTCTTCCTTCTACATTAAACTCATACCACTTGGCACGATTTGGATTTCCTGGAGTACATACAACAATGGTGTCTAATAAAGTAGAACCGGGTCTTGCTCCAGAAGCAGACATAATTTTCAAATGCACTGCTCCACTTTGATCCCCCATTGTAGCAAATCGTGCCTGAACCACATTAAAGTTTCCAAGGAAGTTTTCTGAAGAGGGTTGAAAACGAACAGCGATACTTCGTCCACTGGGCATAGTATCTCCAATCCAAAAATGTCTTGTATCATAACCCAATTCATAATAGTTCGGAGACCGAATAATTACTTCATCATATTCTTGAAATACAACTGAATCATTAGGAAGAATAAATCGTACAGCCGGATAAAATGAACGAACAGTATCTAATTCTAAGTTGAATGAATAAGAACGAATACTATCTGCTTGTAAAAGTGGTATTGGTGGTTGTTGGATAAATTGCTCATTATCTAAACGGAGTGCCCATTGAAGGTTAGTAAGATTTCCTGCTCCGATATTTTTAATACGTACAAATGGAGTTTGTGTTAAATCTCTTCCTAAAGTGGTAGGAAAAGGAATTCTCAATTCCAATGGCATCAGTTGATATAAAGGTGCATCGGTACCATAAATGCGTACATCATCAATCCATAATCCTGTACCACTTGGATTGTTGTCGTAATCAGTAATTGCTTTCCATCTTAATCTAATTGTTTGACCAGCATAAGCAGAAAGATTCAATTGTAGGTTACCATTGTAAGGCGAACCCGGTCCGTAGTCATACCAATTGGGATAACCATAACCACCTCTTGAATAATCAGAAATTACCCATCTCCAAACCGAATCAGGACCCATCAGTTCTACACGATAGTAATCCCTTAGATAATTACTTCCAGCATGAGTAGAATCAGGCATATCACATCTTACTTGAAACCGAAAATACGTTGCCATATTTGGTAATTGAATGGGTGGACTCACAAGACAACTTGCTTGATTGGGCATATCATCATCACAGTTGGCTGCTGTAGGTGCAGAAACATATTGTGCATTTGACCAGGTCCAATAGACACCGAAACCCCACGTCGGTATCGGCTGTAAACTATTTGCATTCATTTGATTTCCATCATCTACAAACAACAAGTTTGCACCATCGGAAATTCGGATTGAATCTAAGTACGCGCCTCGCATGGTATCTCTGGTTTCTGAGGATATTGCACGATCGGATAGTAAGGTCCATCGTACAATAACCGAATCTTGTCGGAAGTTAACTAAGTTTGCAGTGACTACACGATATCCATACGTCTCACCTGAATAACCGGGAATATTGTTTCCATAGTTCCATACCAAACTTGATGCTGCATTTAGATTATTGGCATTGTATGGCGGATTCACATTGTTTATCACCGAAAATGAATTTCCTCCGTTTGTAGAAATCCATAAGGTCACACCATCATAATTTCCGTTTTCTACGGATACCCAAAGTTTGCATGCTAAAATAGGATTGGTGGTCGCGCTAAGATCCAACATCGGAGTTTGTACTACTTGATTCCAGTAGTTTCCATATCCTCTAAACTCTCTGGTACCACACCACCAAGCACTGTCATTTCCACGTCCCGGAACGGTATCGGGATGCCAATAAGGAGGTAAGTTGGATGCATCGTAAAAAGTCCAACCAGAAGGAGTAGTAAAATTCCAATGGTATAATAAAGTGTCATTCGTTTCATCTATGGGATTGGGAAGATATTGTATTTCAAGGTTACGAATTGCATTTACAGGAACATTTTGTGATAATTCAAATTCAGCGGAAACCCCTAAAGAATAGATCAAACAAAAGAGGATGAAAAGGATCAACCTTTCTTTTTTCATAAACCGCCTCCTTAGAAATCTATGAACTAATGTATATTGTAAACCATAAAACTGCTATTGTTTTATGGCTATTGTCTATGATTTGATAATATCACACCGATTGTAAGAAATCTTCAGTGATATCTCTTTTTTGTTTGTAACTATATACTTGAAATTGGTGAATTTTTAATGTAGCATCCGCAACTAAGGTAATAAAGATTTTGTGATGCCACATCATTTGATTGATTTGGCTTTTTATTCCCCCTGTTAAAAATCCATAGATGTCTGGATGGACAGTGATTTTTAATCTTAATTCTTTTGATGTTGCACGAAATCGCTTTAACCAACGATCAATTTGAATGACCACTGTTTCCTTGGAAGCAATAAGCCCAGACCCCTCACACATTGGACAAGGTTGATTGTAGGTAAAAATTAAAGAGGGCTTTATCCGTTGTCGGGTCATTTGCATCAATCCAAAACGACTAATCGGTTCAAAATCTGTTTTTGCACGATCACGTTTTAACTCACGTCTCATTTCTTCTTCAACTTTTCTTTTATTTCTTTCATCATTCATATCTATAAAATCTATCACTATCTGTCCACCAATATCTCTTAACCTTAATTGACGACAAATTTCTCTTGCTGCTTGAATGTTGACTTGTAAACTATTTTCTTCGTGATTCTTTTTTCCAACAAATTTTCCACTATTGACATCTATTGTGATCAATGCTTCTGTGTGATCAATGATGATGTATCCACCACCTTTTAACCACACTTTTCTCATAAGTGATTTTTCAATTTCTGCTTCTATCCGATAAGCATCAAAAATAGGCACCTTCCCGGTATATAAACTTAACCTATCCAATAAATTTGGTGCGACGTTACGTAAGTATTCCTCCGTTTGGCGATACAAAGCTTTACTATCTACCACAAACCGATCGATATCCGAAGTAAACAAATCTCGAATAACGGAATCAGAAACCGATACATCTTTGTAAATGAGTGTTGGTGGGGTTGAATGATTGGCCTTTGCTTCAATCATTTTCCAAAACTTATGGAGCGATTCAACGTCTTTACGAATCAAATCTTCTGGCTTATTTTCAGCTACCGTTCTTATGATTAATCCACAACCTTCAGGCCTTAACTCAGATGCTAAACTTTTTAATCTCTTCCGTTCGCGAAAATCAACCACTCTTCGCGATACACCAATTGCCAATTCACCGGGCAAAAGAACACAAAAACGACCCGGTAAAGCCAATTGACTTGTAATTCTTGGACCTTTGGTTCCAATTGGTTCTTTAATAATTTGAACTAATATATTTTCGCCAACATTAAGTTTGGCACGTTCTGCACGACCTCGATCGTCTAATTCAATGTCATCTTCTGTTAGTGAACTGGATAAATTATCAAGGGATAATGCACCAGACCCAATGTCAGAAAAATGTAGAAAAGCATCTTGGGACCATCCAATATCCACGAATGCAGCCCGCATTCCTTCTAGGACTTTACGGACTTTGCCAAGATAGATATCCCCAACAGTTCTTTCGTTCTCGTCTCTTTGGACAAATAGCTCCACCAATACTTCGTCTTCCAGGAGGGCGATTCTGGTTTCGTTGGGTGCAGCATTCACTATTATTTCTTTTTTCATTGAAAAAAACTCTCCAACTCTGAGAATGCAGAACGTTGTGGTGTGTTTCTAAGATTTTTAACTGATTGGAGATTGATTCAACTACGACAAGAATCAACCACTCAAACAGTTCCCACTTCAAGTTAAGATATTGAACAATCATCACGTTCTGCTTTCTTTTTCATTATTTTAGTTAGGTTCTCACCTGTTTCAAAGGATTTTGTAAATTTGCTAAAATTCGAAATAGTGTACGATATTGCTGTTCACGTGAAGTTTCGTTTTTAGCAACCACTTTGATATTTGCTGAAGACAGAAAATTCGCATCCATCCCTTTGTATTCTAAAGATGCATGCCATTTACATCCGGACAATAAACAAAGAATATCATTCACCTCATTCGTAGGACATGCTAAATCTATCGCGATATCACATTTTTCACTTCTAATGGATTCAATAAAGGTACGTTTAGGAATCCCAAAGATATCAAACGAAGAGTTGGTCATCATTCCCCACGAACGATATTCGTTTGGGATGTTTGCTTCAATTGCATCATAAAAAATGACTTTTAATTCACAGTTTTGAAAATAACTTTTTACATAATTAATAGTATTTGCTGCTTCAGGAACTTGATTGCTATAATCAGGCATACACAATAATATTTTTTTGATTTTCAACCCTTGTTGAAACGAATAGGTTTCATCTTTACGAATGTAATTCTTATATCTTTGTTTTGCTAACCAATATCCCAATCTTAACCACAAATCACTCAGATTCATCTTCAGTATCCTGTACTACTTCTTCTTTAATAATCCGAATTTTTTTTATTCTAGTTTGTGATTTGTTGACAACGATAAATTTCCAATTCCCAACTGCGAATTCTTCACCGATATCAGGTACACGACCTGCAATTGATAAAATATAACCTCCAATTGTGTCATATTCATCACTTTCTGGAACCACTGTGGTATCTAATTCTCGGTTTAATTCTGAAGTTAGAAAACTCGCTTCCACAATCCATGAATTTTCAGATTCAATTTCGATTTTTTTCGTATCACGGTCGTACTCATCTTGTATTTCCCCGATGATCTCTTCTACGATATCTTCCAAGGTCACAACTCCTGACGTTCCACCATATTCATCTATCACGATTGCCATGTGGATATGCAATCGCAGCATTTCCCTCAACAACTCATCTACCTTTTTATATTCAGGAACTGAATGTGCAGCACGACATAACGAACGAATGGTTGCATTTTCAGGTAACTCACCCAATAAATCTTTTGCATACAAAATACCTACGATATGATCAATGTTCTCTTCATAAACAGGAATTCTACTCCGATGAGATTCTTTTACCAAACGTATTGCATCTGGGATATTGATATCTACACTTAGAAACACTACATCAGGACGGGGTACCATGATTTCTTTTGCTGTTTTATCACCAAACTCCATTACCCCTCGAATCATTTTCCTTTCTTCTTCGGTTACGTGATCATTTTCTTGTTCTACTTCTACAATGGCTGAAACAAAACTTTCCGATACGTACAAACTCTCTTTGTGTACACCTAATAGAATTGCCAACCTCGTGGTGATCAATCGTAAGAGCGAGACCACGGGATAAAAGATTTTATAAAATAAAAAGAACGCAGGTAAAAAACGTCTTAACGTCTGTATGGGATTAGCCACTGCATAAATTCTAGGTAGTATTCCACCTATTAAAATGACCACCAATACTTGAACGAAAAACCAAATCAACAAGTTAATTGTGGTAAAGGTTTTAAGTTGATTATGTGCGATCAATTTCGTACAGTAAGCGATTAAAACACCTAATGCTAATAAAAAAATTGTAGTCGTTGTGATTGAAGTTAAAATGATTTCTCTGGGTTTTCGACGATAAATAATAATTTTTCTCTCAAAATCATTTTCTTTGTTCAGTACATCCATGTCCTTTTTCGTTAAAGCAAAAAATGCAATCTCTACAGTAACAATGATAAAAAGGAAAAAATAGAGGGCTACAAAAAGTAAGATTATCAGAAATGGTTCCATGGTTATTTTATTTCGAGTAATTCATTGAGAATTTGGTTTTCTCTGTCGGACATTATTTTTCTAAGAACTGCGTAGTTATCTTTATATCCACATAAGTGCAAAGCACCGTGAATAGCTAAACGCAAAACTTCATTTAGTAAAGTAACCTGAAACTCTTTTGCATTAATTTTGGCAGTATCTAATGAAATAAAAATATCTCCACTAATTCTTTGAGCATACCAAGTTAAATCAAAAGTGATTACATCTGTTGCTGAATTATCATTCATATATTGCAAGTGAATTTGTTTTATCCTATCATCGTTGACTAAAACGACACAAATTTGATCGTATTTCTTCTTTTCAATTAGAAATGTTTTTCGTACTGCTTTTCTAATCGCTCTTTTATTGACGCGATATTTTTCATGCAAATTGATCACGTCAATCATTCAAATCCCTCAATTTTCTTTACACTACTCGGATAGACAATTCTTTTATGTAAAATACCATCTAATACAGTTACAAATGCTGTTTCAATTCTCTTAAGATCAGTGAAGGTAAGGGAAGAATTTACTAACTGTCCATCACTAACTTTTTCCTGGATAATCTCACGTATTGCTTTACGAATTTCGAGACGAGATGGATTTTTCAAAGTTCTACTAATTGCTTCGCAGCTATCAGCAAGCATTAAAATTGCGGTCTCTTTGCTTTTTGGTTTAGGCCCACTATAACGATAATCGCCTTCATTCACTTCGTTTGAGTATAGTGCCAATGCCTTTTGATAAAAATATTTCATAATAGAGGTACCGTGATGTTCCGGAATACCTGCAATGATTTCATCAGGTAACTTTAATTCTTTCGCTTTATCAATCCCTTGCTGGATATGTTTTCTTAAAATCTTTGCAGATTCTAAAGGTGACATTTTATCGTGAGGATTTTCTATTCCTACTTGATTTTCAATGAAGTACTCGCGAAGATCCAACTTTCCTATATCATGATAATAGGCAATACACCTTGCCAAAATGGGATTGGCTTGAATGGCTCTTGCAGCTGCTTCAGATAAAGCACCTACTAAAAGCGAATGATGAAAGGTTCCGGGCGCTTCCAGTGCCAATTTTCGAAGAACGGGGCGATTAAAATCCGCAAGTTCAATAAAGGTTAAGTCGGTTGTCCATAGAAATACCTTTTCTGCTGCCACGATTAAACCAAATGCAATTAATGGGCTTGCCAATGAATTCATCAAGCCGGCAGATAGATCACTAAAATTTTGATCAGACCATTGTACATCCGTTAGGACTCGAAGACCAATCAAAAACGCGGTAACAATAAAGATGACAGGAATTGAACGAAACAATTGGCTTCTTGAGGTTATAGAACTTACAAATACCAATGCTACAGCACTGGATAAAACAGTAAACAGAATTAATGTTGAACTTGCTTCACCTAAAACGACCATTAAACCTGTGTAGATGACTATACTAATTAAAGCTATTTCAACATCATACAATATCGAAATGGATAGAATAAATGCCGCGATAGGAAATAAAAAAATAGATAAATTGTTTAATGAAATCCCATAAACCAAGATTACTTCAGGTACCCCAATTAATCCAATTGCTAAAAGAACATCACGGAATTTTCTCACTTTTTCGTAGCGCAAAGTAAGCAAAACAACTAACCATAGAGTAAGCAATAGAAAGACAACAAACCCTCTTCCAATTTTAGGTAGCAACCACCCCCAAGTCCCTTGCGAAGCCAACAATTCATTTTGTTTTAATTGAAGTGATTTTAAAACTTGTAGGGTCGTTTGATCAATTCTTTTTCCTCGATCAACGATTTTTTCACCCTTTAGAACAATCCCTTGGGCAGATGGAATTGCAGCGGCGGCTGCATCTCGTAATTTTTGTGTTGCTTGATAATTGTAGTACCAATTAGGTTGTAATAACGGTCTAATCAAATCATAACCCACACGAAGAAACTCTTCTGAAGGTTCGCGCTCGCGTAACAATTCAAGAAGTTCTTGGGATAAATTTTCTGTTGAAATAAAAAGTGAGCGATCCGAGGTTGCCGCTACACCATCTTTCAACGTGGTTATCTTCGGATTAGCACTGTTTTCAGGAAACTCCGCAATACCACGATTAACCAATTTGTCAATCAAGTCATACCATCGGTCAAGAGCATCCAAGATAGATTTTTCATTTTCATTCCACTTTCTGATTAACCACCACAAATTTTCTCGATCAATGAGATATTGATCATCGCGCCATAAGGAAACTACCATTTCATCTACAATAGGATCTATTTGTGTATTATTTTTTTTCGCTAATTTTGGAATTTCCGTTTTGAAAAAATGATGTAGTTTTTGAGCTTTTTGAAGGATTGCTTTGGAAATTGAATCATTATATTCAATTACGGGAGGCGTGTTTTCTCGTGCAGTGTAGCGTTCTTGGGATAACTCTTCCGGATCTTTTAAAATCTCAAAATCAAAAGGTGCAATGATTTCAACCGTAGCCACTGCACCCACACGTAAATCAGCAAATTCATTACCAAAAGGATTTGGTAAAAAAGCTACTAAAGCAAAGGTAGCTAAACCAATGATGAGTAGCCGTTTAAGATTTTCTTCCAGCGAAGATACAGCAATCCATCGAAATGAATAAGAACGTTTCATTTTTTCTTAGATTTGCTCATGCGGTCATATGCAGCAACAATTTCAATCACCAAACCGTGTCTGACAATATCTTTTCCGCTTAGTTCAATTTGCCCGACTCCATCCACATCTTTGAGTATGGCTAATGCCTCAGTAAGGCCGGATGTTACGTGATCAGGTAAATCAACCTGTGTAATATCTCCAGTAATCACCGCACGCGAATCTCTTCCAATCCGTGTAAGAAACATTTTCATTTGACCGCTAGTTGTATTTTGCGCTTCATCTAAAATTATGAAAGAACGGTTTAAGGTACGTCCACGCATATAAGCAAGTGGTGCTATTTCTATCATTCCGCTATAAAGAAATTTTTTCAATTTATCAGAAGGTAACAATTCCATTAAAGCATCATAAATAGGACGAAAATAGGGATCTACTTTTTCTTTAATATCACCGGGTAAAAAACCAAGATGTTCTCCTGCTTCAACTACAGGTCTAACTAAAATAATTCGATCCACTGACCCTTCAAGCAAACTTGCTACCGCAACAGCAACAGCTAAGTAGGTTTTTCCGGAACCTGCAGGACCTGTTACAAATAGAATAGAATACTTTTTTAATTTTTCAAGGTAATTCTTTTGTCCTTCTGATTTCGCTTGAACCGGTATCCTTAACAACGGTGATATGGTAGAAACGCTTAAAGATGATTCTTGCGAAATAATTTTATGGTTGCCATTATTACGAGCACTCATAGGATTGGCTGCTAAAGCAACCGCCGTTTCCACATCTCTACTATGGATTGGGATCTTTTTTTCACGGTAAATGGTCATTAAATCACGAAAAACTGCTTCAATTAATGACTTTTCATTTTCTGGACCATGGACTACTAAATTGGTACCTCGAACCGTAATTGAAGAAAGAAAGTATTGTTCTAAATAACGAATATGAGCATCATTGGGTCCAAGCAATTCTGGTCCAATATCTAAACCAAGTTCTAACTCCCAACGTATAATCTTTTGTTTTTTATAGGTCTGTTTAGATAAATTCTTTTTCATTTTGATTGAACAATTTGTATTCCCAATTCTTGTAACTGCTTAGGTGACACCGGTGCAGGTGAACCATCCATAAGAGATGCTGCAGTAGTCGTTTTCGGAAACGCAATCACTTCACGAATGTTATCCACACCGCATAGTAAAGCAACTATCCGGTCGAAACCAAACGCAATACCGCCGTGAGGTGGTGTACCATAAGTCAATGCTTCTAAAAAGTACCCAAATTTCTCTTTTGCTTCTTCTTGAGAAAGACCAAGTACAGAAAATACTTTTTTTTGTAAATCAGAACGGTGGTTGCGTATTGAACCACCACCTATTTCATTTCCATTTAAAACCAAGTCATAAGCACGTGCTTTCACACGTTCAGGAGTCAATTCTAAGATACTTTCATGTTCTGGAATAGGCGATGTAAAAGGATGATGTACCGCAGTCCAACGATTTTCTTCTTTATTCCATTCAAACAATGGAAAACCGACTACCCATACAGGTGCCCACTGATTTTTCTTGATTAAATTGAATTCGTTTGCAAAGTAAACTCGTAAGTTTCCAAAAGCAGGATAAATGGTTTCCGGATCAGCAGCAGCACATATCACTAAATCTCCGTTTTCCATCTCAAGTGCATTTGCAACGTTTTGTATAGTTGTAGGTGAGACAAATTTAGAAATACTTGAGGATAAATTACTTTCTTGCTTTTTAATGGTCACCAGACCAGCAAGACCATATTTTTTAGCTTTCTCTTGCCATACATCTAAAGATTTACGCGATACATTAGATTGTCCATGTAGTTTTAACGCGACGACTTCACCACCTTTTTCAACTTCCTGATCGAAACCATGAAAACCACTATTTTGAAAATACTTTGTAACCGTAATTAGTGGTAGTTGGAAACGTAAATCTGGCTTATCAGAACCATAGATTTTCATTGCGGTTTCAAAATCAAGTTTTGGAAACGGTGTCGGCAACTGAACTTGTAAAACCTCCTGAAAAAGCACCACCACCATTTCTTCTGCAATAGTCATTACATCGTTTTCCTTAACAAAAGACATTTCCACATCAATTTGAGTAAACTCCGGTTGTCTATCTGCACGTAAATCTTCATCACGAAAACATTTTACAATTTGGTAGTATCGATCAAAGCCTGCAACCATTAACAATTGTTTGTACTGTTGTGGAGATTGAGGTAACGCATAAAAGCACCCTTGATGGATGCGTGATGGAACAATGTAATCTCTTGCACCTTCAGGTGTGGAACGCATTAAAACAGGTGTTTCTACTTCAATAAATCCATGTGCATCATAAAACGATCGCACAGACCGCATCGCTTTTGCACGAATACGCAAATTGTTTTGTAGCTCCGGTCTTCTTAAATCATAATAACGATATTTCAATCGCAGTTCTTCGGATACATTGGGTTCACTTAATTCATAAGGAGGCAAATTTGCAGGGGAAAAAATTTCAATTGAACTTGCCAAAACTTCAATATCACCTGTATTTAACTTAGGATTCGGAACGGGTTTCTTAACGACTTCGCCTTGTACTTGGATGACGTATTCGCGCCCTAATTGCTTTGCAATTTCTGTCAGTTCTCCTTGAGGTACATTGATTTGGATAATCCCTTCACGATCACGCAAATCAATAAACACCAAACCACCTAAATCCCTAATTCTATCTACCCATCCACATAAAGTTACTGACTTACCTAAATCGTGACTTGATAACAACCCACAGTAGTTTGTTCGCATAAATTGATTCCAATTATCTAAAATAAAATTAGAAAGGAACCGAAGATGACTACGGTTCCTTGTAGCTTAACGAAATTCAACACTTACTAAATCAAAAAAGATATTAAATTCACCTCCGCATTTACCGAGAAAATACATACGTGTAATTTACAGTCAAGTCACCACTCGTAGCTTCTATTTGATCAAATCTCCAACTTTGTGCTCGTTGAACAATACATGCGTTTACTCGATTTCCTAAACTTGCATCACTCCAATCACTTTCCGTGACTCGCACTGCTGAAGTAGTGCCATTTGGTTTTATGGTAAAAGATAAACGAACAGTTCCAGCTAAATTGGGATCTTGTCTTAAAAACTGCTGATAACATGCTTTAACTTGATTAGAATAACTTGCAATTTGTCTTGATAAATCCTCAGTGGTTCTACCTTTAGCAACTTTGGCTTTTTCTGAACCTACAACTGTGGGTGCTCCTACGGCTTTAACACTTGCACGCTTAATCAATGCATCAATTTCCGCAGGTGTCATATCTCTTAAATTTAACCTACCACCAGTACCACCACCACCTTCAATTAGTGAACCTGAACCTCTCAATCGCTGGGCATTGGCTAAATCCTGACCAGATACACCAATACCCGCAAGACCTTTCATGTCCGCACCGCTACCAATACCGGTGCTAAGCCCAGCAACTGCACCTGCACCTCTACCTCCACGTCCACCACCAGCAGCACCTGCACGTCTAAAGATTCCTACAGATGAAGCGGCATCAATGGCAGAACCAATCTGTGCAGACATAGCACCAGCAGCAGCTTCACGGCGAGCACGACGTTCTTCCGCAGATAGAACTTTCTTTTCTTCAGTTCTTCCACGTGCCTCTGCTTGTCGTCCTTCATCAGCAGTTTTCACTTCTTCTTCTTTCTTACCTTGTTGCATAATTTGCCGTCGTGCATAGGCAGGCGTAGATGTCTTTACCGAGTACAATTTATCTAAATGTCTTTGTGCATCTTCAAGCGTCATTTCTTTCCATTCTAAAGAACCCATCACCGCAAAAAAAGTGATTACCAATAGGTATCCTAAGAAGAAGATGATCAGAAAATCGCGGTCTTCCTCCATTTTTTCACGGAACCAATTCCTTTCCAAATGTTTTGGGAACGTAGAAACCGCTGTAGCCATAGTTTCCCCCTTATCCTCTTCCTTTTAATACCACAAAGTCAATTTTTGGATAATTCAAATTGCCTGCTGTATTAATGACTTTGAGTACCCAACTGTATTTTATCAATGAATCCACCATTAATGTAATGGTATGTGGTGGAAGACCTCTTGCTTGAGTACGTTGGATTTCATCACTTAATACTGCGGTTAATGCTGGTATATCCAGTTCAGGTGATTCCATCTCGCTAGGTGATGCCAACAAAATTTTTCGCTGTTCTTCTTTTACTGTTTGTCCAAGATCCTGAAACAATCCACTACGGTCTAATCCAAGAACTAACCCTTTGACTACTTCGTTTTCAACGGTAGATTTAGGAACCGATTCAATAAGTGGATGTAAAATCGTGCTGGTTGACATTTGAGTCAATAAAAAGAATGTCAAGATGGTTATGGCATCCATTAACGAGGTTAATGGCGGCATTTTAAACTCTTTGGTTTTATTTTTTACCCTTTTAGTGGGGCTCATTGCCATAATGCTACCACTCCTCTCTTATTGAATTTGACCAAATACAGGTTCAGCAAACAAAGGGATAGATAATTTTGCACCGTTCGGAAGTGTCTTCACTTCGTACTCACGAATGACATCAAGTACTCGTGTACATACTTGCCAAGGAATCTCATTCTTTGCTGATATGTTGATGATATTTCCATCAGCGTAACGAAACCGCATTGTATAAGAAATCTGTCGTGTTAACGGATCAATGGTTTCTTTCGTCTCAATAGGATCTTTAACGATTTCTTTTCTAATGTACATTAACCGATCTTTAAGACCGGTATAGTTGTATCGCCCATTCTCTAACTTTGGTATTTCAAAATAGTTAGGACTTCCTGGCAGTGCATTGAGAACTGAAATTTGAAAAGAATTTTCAGTAATATTAAGCACCAAGTTTAACATTTCTCCCGCTTCACCACTTCCACCGCCACCTCCACCAGCGCCTTCTCCACCCGCTGCAGGATTAGGATTATACTGTAAGAAAGCAAACTGAATGAACGATACAATTGAGACCAACAAAGGAATCAAAATCAACATGATGTTCATTAACGGGACTAAATCAGGTTCCGAGTAATCTCTAAATAACAGTTTTGCCTTTTTGGATGGTTGGAACGCCATAAAATAAAGTTCCTTTCTTCTGTTTTAATCCAATTATTTGGCAATTAAGAAGTTCATCAATTTTACAGAATTTTCGTCAATGGTTTCAATGATATGATTGGTCTTGCTTTGGATAACAGCATGCAACAATGAAATCGGAATAGCATTCATAAGACCGGCAAAGGTCGTTAACATTGCTACAGAAATACCTACCGTTAATGCTTGAGAACCACCCGCACCGGCAGCAGCAGCAGCAGAGAATGCAATAATCAAACCATAAATGGTCCCGATTAGCCCTAACAACGTAGATACACCCGAGATCATTTGTAGCATTGGAGTACGCTTATTCAAATGTGGTACAATTTCCAAAACCGCTTCGTCAGCTGCATTTTGCATGGCACGATAATCACCGTGTTGCTTATACGCTTTTAGAATTGCACCGACAACTTTGACCAATGCTTTTTGTTCACCCTCACTACAGAGTTTGATTGCAGCATCTACGTTATTTGAACGCAAATACTGATAAATTTCTGTCATAAACGCTTTTGCGTTTACATTGGCTTTCATCCAAATGGTGTTAAAGCGTTCAACGATGATTACTAGACCCCAAGCACCCATTAAAGCAATTGCCCACATAAACAAACTTCCATCATTTGCTAAGTTGTAAGCTGAGAAGAACTTTGATAAAAATTGTTCCATTTTGATTCCTCCGTTAAAGTCCTATTGTTTAACCAAGTTGCGAATATAATTGAAATAACAAATTCTTGCAATTACCTTTTTAATTCAAACTCAATTTTAATGGTTGGTGTATAAAAATCCTTATCATTTAGTTGAAAACCCAGTAAGGGTTTTCTTTCAACTGGATCCGCTCTATATAATACATACGGTACTTTTGTTAAAATATCGCTTGCATTTAAATCCAAAGTCGCCTTTGGGAACTCCGATCTTTGTCTTCCACCAAAGAGCATCCACTTTGGAAAATCCACTTCCGCTCGAATTTTTTCTTCAAAAGTCATCGTTTGTTGTGAATACGCCAAAGAACCGATACCTAAACTGAATAAGGATAAAATGACAATGATAACTCTCATAATTTTCTCCTTTCCTATTCCACTTATTGACCTTGATTAGGTTCTAAAGTGTCCACAGGAGCAGATGATGTATCCACAGGAATTTCCTCTAATTCCTCCATTCCTCTTGGGACTGTTTCTTCAACTGGCAAGGTTTGAATTGTGTCTTGAACAGTAGTTGTTGTATTAGTTGTATCTACTGGTGTTGTGACCGATTCTGGTAAAACTTCTTTTTGTTGCTCTACTTCAGGAATTACTGGTGTTGTTTCCAATTGTTCAGTTTTAGGTGTCACTTCCTCCTGAACCGGTGCAGCTTGCTGTGTAGGCGTTTCTACAGGTTGTTGTGGAACTGATTCCGGTGTAGAAACCGGTATCTCTGTTTCCGGAACTACTTCTTTCTGTTCTTCCTGAACCGGTGTAGCTTGCTGTATAGGCGTTTCTACAGGTTGCTGGGGAATGGTTTCTGGAATAGCAACCGGTGCTTCTGTTCCAGTAGTAGGAGCTTCAGGTGTAACTTGTTCCTGTTTTTCGATCGTGGGCTCTGCTTTCGTTTCTACAGGAGGTGGTATATCCAATCCCCGCTTAACATTGTTAATCGTTGAAGCATTGGGTGGTTCCGGATAAACTGGAGTTACAACACCTGGTACTGTTCGATATTTAAACATCACTGCAATTCCATTATTTGATCCATCCGTATCTTCGACTTCAAAGGTTAGAACATTATATCCCGCTTTGATAATCGGTGAAACATCTATAGTTACTGGCATCGTCCAATCTGTAACTTCTTCTGGAGTTGAGTATAAAAACTCTTTGTTTGCAAATACCGAAACAATTTGATCTGCAACAAATGACAAGGATGCAGAGGTAACCCTTTCTGGTATCCAAACTGCTTTTCTGAACCATGTTTTGGTTCCATTGGGTTTGGTTACGTAGTGTATAGGTTTTGCAGCTCCCAATACTGCTTTTGCACTATCGTTGAATACCATAGGACTAATTTCAGCGTATCTCCAACCTGTTAAATCTAAATTCGATTCAGTAAATCCTTCAATATATTTATCAATCGCAATCCAATTTTCATCACTATAAACTACGTTCTCTTTTACAGTGATCCCTACTTTAGCACCATAAGTTTCAGGATCAATCTCTGCTAACTTTTGTATCAACATCGGAACTGTTGGAGAATCAAACTTATACCGCTCACTAAGATCATAACCCGAACTTAATAAATCTTTATATTGGCTTTCAAAGTACAAACGGATGGACTCATATTTTAGATATGCATCTTCATATTGATATTGACTGGTTTCCGCAAATTTATTTTTCGCACTTATATCAGCATTCCGTGAAATTTCAATATAAGGAACTGTTTTTTCTGCTTCGTCCAAATACCATTTCAAAACTTTCTCAACCATAGGTTGCATTGCTACGAATTCTTTTTCATCGGATTGAATGATTTCGATTAGTTCATTGATAATTTTATTTACAACAGCTGTTACACCTTTATCACCTGCATACAATGCAACGATTTGTTCAAGTTCAGATGCTATGGTTAAAACTTCTCTTCGTTGCCTATCTCTTGCACCTTCACCTCTTGGTAATAAATTCTGGATATCTTGGTGATATCTTTGAAAAATATCAAACCAGCGTTGATTCAATTGTGATGCATCTTTCAACACAAAATCAACTGCTGAAGCCATTTCAACACGTGCAGGTTGTGCCCATTTTTCTTCGTATCCAGCTTCTCGTGCAACTTTAATGGCTTCCATAAAGGATTCAAAAAGTTTTTTCGTGAATTCACCAATTACACCACTTAGTACTTGTTGACGGTACAAAGTTCTACCAACATCCACATCTTTTATTTTAGGATTGGGAACATCGGGTAAAGCTGAAGCACTTAATAATATCTCTTTTTTGAGCATTGCGTTACGAAACGCAAGTTCCGGAGCTTTTTCTCTGGCACGCTCTCGCCATCTCTTTGCTTCAACAAGTGCAGTATTGAGTTTATTGACTAGATTGTTTCTAACCTCTAAAACGGTATTTGAGTCTGCAATCCCAGATGCATTGGACTGAGTCATTTTTTCTATTTGTGCAAAAAGTGTATCTCTTAATGCAACTTGCTCGTTGTATTGTTGTTCAAGCAATTCTATTGCCTTATCGTATTGTACAAGAGAATTCGCATATTCCTTAACAGCGAGTTTATAAAACTCAATTGTTTCTTCAATGATCAACTCTCTATTGTCATAATTGGTAATTGCATCTTTTGCTGGTTCAACTTTTTGATTGAGATGTGTGGTACCGAAATTTTCATCCAATTCACCTGCCCAATACAACGCTTCAAATTGTTCAATTTGACTCAACTGAACAAGATTACGAATGTTATTAAACAGGATTTCTCTTAATGCTTTTTTCTGATCGCGTTGTTGTACACCTTCTCTATATTGCTTGGACGCTGTAAATTGAATGTTTCTATAAGTATCTAAATCCCATTGAGTAATCCGATACAATGCCTTTGAAGCGTACTCTGGATTTCCAGTACCACCTGCAGCGACCAGCTGATTGTGCCGTTCATAGGCAAGTTGATATTCTCTACGTGCCACTACGCGGTCATTTCTCTCATCTGCGTACTTTGCTCTTTCATAATGTGCCACAACAGTGTTTGGACTATTGGGATATTGCCGAGCAAATTCTTCATATATTTTATTTGCACCATCCACATTGCCTAATTTTAGATACAATCCGGCAGTTTTGAAGAGAAGTTGGACAGCTTCAGGTTCATTAGGAAATAACTTTGCAAATTCTTGATTGATACGAACTGCACTTGAATAATCTTTTGCTTCTTCATAATTGTAGGAAGCGTTGATTAATGCTTGTTTAACATCGTATTCGCCTTTGGGATAATTCTTGACTAACAATTCAAATTTTTGTGCAGCAGCTAAATTGTTTTTTAATTCATTCTGAAGAATCAAACCGGAATTGTATAAAGCTCTCGGAACACGATTAGAGGTAGGAAACTTTTCCACTAATAAATTGTATGCATAAATCACTTTTTCTGGTTTTTGTGCTTTTCGATAAGAGAGTGCAGCGTTCTCTAATGCTAAGTCACCATCTTTAAAGAACTGAGGATCGGTTTCTACCGCAACCTTCACATAGTTATCTCCTGCCTCTTCATAAATACGATAAGCATCTGATTTCGAGGCCGTTGTTGTATCTTCCAGAATTTTTTCAGCACTGGCTTGAAGCCCGGCTGCATTGAAAAAAGCTGCTGCCGCACGTCTCTCTTTTGCGAACACCTTTAGAGAATCAGATACTGGTGCCGCAATAAGTTCCTGTGTAGCAACTTCTGCACCTTTAAAATCTCTCTTCACTAAAAAGGTATTAACATACAATTGAAATGCTGATTCATAAGCTTTTGAGGTAGGATAATTTTTTATTACACGATTAAAAAAAGTAGCAGAAGAATCAATGTAGCCACGTCGGTAAAGTACGAGACCGGCTTTGTACAAGTAGGTAGAAGAGATGGTATCATCTTGTGGATATGAATTTGCATATTTATCAGCTGCGAGTATGAGTAGTTTTTCGCCATCAGTGAGTGTATCATTCACAGCAAGTGGTAAACCTGTCGCAGTATCTGTTTCTGCTTCTTTGTAAGGAAATGCTTTTAATTGCGTGGTTGCCTTTTCATTTGCTAGCAAAAGCATCTGTAAATTGGATTCCTGCTTGTGCCATGTAAATGGATAGTTTTCAGAAACCTTTTTATACTCCTCATATGCTTCTTCAATTCGATTGACTTGCGGACTTGCCAACATATTAGCAACTTGAAAATTCCATTCATAAGCAGCAGAATCATTGGGAAATTCATTCACCATTCCTGAAGCAAGTTTAATTGCTTCATCAATCATACTTGGGTTATAATCAGGTCGAGTATTATCAATTGATCTCGCAACAGCATAGCGCGTTACTTCATCATAAACAGTACGGATCATCGATCGGATTTGCTTTCGTATCTTAGGTGAAGTGTTCGCAGCCCACCATGGTGATTTAGAGTTGTAGTTTTCAAATAACTTGATCCCTTCAACATACCACAGATTCATGTTATTCAGTTCGTATCGTGCCATATCTAAAATATTTTTTTGGATAAATGGAGCACGTTCATTTAAAGGTGCAATCCGTATTGCTCCTTTCCAGACATAAATTGCTGAATCATAGGCATTCTGCGCGATGGTAAGCTGTTGTCCAAGTATTTCAAGCATCTTTGTTCCATAAGTGTTTGCTCGAAATGAATCGGCTTCCACAAATTGAACAGCATTTGCAGCGCCTGAACCGTTCCAAACTTTACCTTGATCGACAAAAATCCCTGCAATGTACTTAATGGCTTCTTCACGATCATCCCGTTTACTTATCGCAACGATTTCTGGGTTCTCAGTGTAGAAATAAATTGTTTTCTCAAAATATTCTACCGCCCTTGCATAGGATATACCTGTGTTTCTTCTAAACTGAGTCCAACCCAGCATATAGTAAGCGGTACCCAGTTTATTTTTATTTCCTCTTTGTACAATCAGTTTGTAATAATATTCAGCGGAGTCAAGTTGCTGAGCAGGTTTCGTGTTTTTTGGGGGAGTATGGAACCAATAATCTCCCAACGCAAAATACGCTTCATCCACATAACGACTAGTTGGGTAGTATTCAATAAGCTGAGTATATAAACTCCTTGCTTCATCTCTTAATGGATCATAGATAAACGGATCAGGATTAGCTTGTTCGGTTTTGATATACGCTAAACTATACATCGCATCGGGAGCCCACCGTGAGTTGGGGAAATCTCTTACCACTTCTGCAAAGGTTTTGGCTGCTTTGTTGTAATTCACTTTTGGTTCAGGTAAAGTTGGATTTTTATTCCATTTTTCCATCGCCTCACCATAATCATCAAACGCTTCAAAAGCATACAATTCGGCCAATCTTAAAACAATTTGTGCAATTAAATCATCCGGTATTTGCAATCTTTGTCTGGGATCTGTTTGTCTCCATTGATTCAAAAATGTTTCGCAGCGTGCAATAAATACTTTTCTTAATGACTGACTTTCACGGTTAATGCGTTCTTTTTCTCTTTGGTAATTTTCTACTAAAATTCTTAAAGAATCATTGTCCAAACCTTTGTAAGAGAGCATTTTAATGCGTCTCTCAATCGCCACTTGGCGCTCGCGTAATTCAGTAAATCGTTGGGATGCAAGAGAATTCGGATCACTAATACCAGTTCCACTTAAACGCGTAATCTCTGTTAACTGTTTTTCTATAGAAAGCAATTCGTTTTTTAAACGAAGAATAGCTAAAGAATCAAGGTTATCAGTGGATTGCGCCAATACTTGTTGAGGTAAAATCCAACTTAGTAGTGCAACATAGAAAATGACTAATGACCCAGTGTTACATCTTCGCATAGGCAAACACTCCCTTATTATTGTGGATTAGTCGGATTTTTACTTTCAGGAATATTGCGCATTTCAACTTCATCAAATTCTTGATTTCTAGCTTCAATCAAAGCGTTAATCTGATTGATGTACAACGTCAATTCATCGCTTTGTTCTCGATGTCGAACCAATACATCAAAATCCAATCCACCCAAAGCATATCTTTGTAACGCAAATCCAGCAAATGCATCTATATTGGTTCGTATTTGATCCATTTTCATTGAAATGAGTTGTGAACTGAATTTATCAAGATTCAAATGAGCCATCGTTGCTCTATCAGGAATAGGTAATGTAGAAGGATCAGCACCTTCCGATAGCAAATGAAGTGCTTTTTTTGAATATGCATCTAATTCTCTTAACAGCACTTTTTGATCCTGCTCTAAACGGATAGCAGGTTGTAAATTTTTGGTCAAACGATGAATTTCTTGCAATCTCTCTTCGAGAATCTCAGTCGCACGTCTTAATCGGATATATTGTTTCTCTAATTTTCCGCTTTTTGTTGTATCTACTACTTGTCGCAAACGATTTAACGTTAGTCTGTACTTTGCTAGTGAATCCGTTAGCATTGAAATTTCTGTGATCAATGGGTTGGAAATTAAAGTAGCATGATGCAGGTTATATTCTAACAAATTCGTTAATCGCCCTTGTTCACGTAAATACTGTCTAAACAATTCAATATCTTCTTTTAATAAGATTTGTGCTTCTAACTCATGGAGTTCATTCATCATTCGATAAATGCCTAATCTTTCTTCGGCAAATCTTGATGCTTTTTGACTCTGTTCTAAAATTTTTATGATGTTGATATAGCTTTTTTCACTGGACTTATCCGCTTTTAATTCAGCAACCTCTGATAACCAAGCAGATGCAATAGGAACATAAGGAGACCATATTTTTTTGCGGACAAGTAAATCAGCCGTTTGTGCCATATCGTCAAAACGGCCGATAGTACGGTAAATCCATGCTTTTGTAAACAATACTTTGTCGCCATAGACGTCATTTACATCCAAAACAGATAGTATTTTTAAACCTTCATCTCCTTTTCCCATCAGCGTACGTATTTGAGCAACTAACAAAGCAGCATAAACATACTGTTCAGGTTCAATCGCAACTCTATCAATGACTTTTTGAGTAATAAAAGGCCTTAATACGACAATGGCACTATCGTATTGATCTGTATTTGCTAAAGCTGACCCTAATAACAGTTTTGCACGAAATGCATATCGTGTTTTATTGGGTACTAATCGTAGCGCTTCTATTGCTTTGATATAATTTCCAGCTTCGTATTGAGCACGTCCGATATGAAAAGCCACTTTTCCATCTGCTGCAAGGGGTTTTCCCGCTTTTAACCAAACCTGATACACTCTATCCGCACGTTTTGCATCGCCTAATTCAGCGTATAAAAATGCTAATCGTTCGATTGTTTTAGGTCGGAATGCAGAGGTCTCCAATACAAATACTCGATCATAACTTTCTATTGCCTCGCGATAATACCCAGCAGTTAAAGCTGCTTCTCCACGATAGAACCAAAAACTGTCGGCTAAAGCTTGAGGATAATTTCTAGCGTATTCATCAGAAATAAGTAATGCAAGTTGTGGATCGCTGCGTAGCTCAATGTTTGCTCCGTAAGCAGAGTAGAATGCACTCCAATCAAATATTCTCATTCTCTCAAGTGCTATCGGGGATGCAGTTGCTAATAAATCTTTTTTAATTTTCCTTGCTGCAGTTAACTTTTTATCATATTCAAGTCGAACTGAATCACGGTATTCATAAAAATTAACAACGATGTTTAAGGTATCATCTACATTAAAATATTTTTCGGTTTCTCCTTCAGGATAAGAAAAGGTTGGTACCACTTCACCAGCACGTCTTCTAAGACGTATTTCACGAGCATTACCTTGGACAAGTTGTTGAAGAAATCTTTCTCGAATTTGTCTTTCTGCAGTAAACCCAATCATCTCTTTTTGAACGTGTCGGATTTTTGCCAATTTGAACTTCTCTTCAGTAACTCCATACGCAAAGGATGCAATGAGAAAAACAGAGAAAAAAATTCCCTCTATCGTTCTTCTCCTGAAGGATGTTATTCCAATCATAAAGTTACCTCTTTACCGAGTCCTTATTTCTTCAACTTTTTTAGTATGTAATGATTCTCAATCTGTTGTTAGAACCCCATTCTTAATATACATACAAAGTTAAAAAAACAAAGTGATTTCTATTACTTTGCTTTAATTCTTGCTTTTGCTCTGGCAATCGCCATTTTCAGACGTTCTATTTCAATTTCGTCAGTTGCAGATTTTAATTTTTCTTCAGCACGTTGTAAAGCGTTTTGTGCACGTTGCAAATCAATCATTTCAGAAGTTTCAGCCGTTTCGGCAAACAAAACAATCTTTTCTGGAAGCACCTCTACAAATCCACCAGAAACAGCTATTTTTTCTTGTTTTCCTTCAATGGTGTCTAGTTCAATCACACCGATATCCAAAGTCGTCATAAATGGGATATGCTGAGGTAGTACACCAAATTGACCAGCAATTCCCGGCAATTTAACATGTTTAACATTTGCTTTGTAAACAACTCCACGAGGAGTAAGAATTTCAAAAAGGATATTGTTTGCCATTGAACACCTGAAAATTATACCTTTACACCCATCTTCTTAGCGTTTTCATAAACGTCCTCAATTCCACCACACATGTAAAATGCCCCTTCAGGGATATGATCCACTTCACCTTCTACAATCGCTTTGAAACTGGAAATTGTTTCTTTAATGGGAACATATTTCCCTGGTCTTCCAGTAAATTGTTCTGCTACTGTAAAAGGTTGAGACAAGAATTTCTGTATCTTTCTTGCCCTTTCTACAGTTAATTTATCTTCATCAGAAAGTTCATCAATACCCAATATAGCAATGATATCTTGTAAATCCTTGTATCTTTGCAAAAATTCTTGAACTTTTTTGGCTACAAAATAATGTTCTTCCCCTACGACTAAAGGATCCATGATTCTAGAAGTAGAATCTAACGGATCCACAGCAGGATAAATTCCCATTTCTGTTAATCTACGGCTTAGTACCGTTGTAGCATCCAGGTGTGAGAAGGTGGTTGCGGGTGCTGGATCGGTTAAATCATCTGCAGGAACGTAAATCGCTTGAATAGAAGTGATTGAACCTTTTTTGGTAGAAACGATTCTTTCTTGTAACTCACCGAGTTCGGTAGCTAATGTCGGTTGATAACCCACGGCAGAAGGCATTCTACCTAATAGTGCCGATACTTCTGAACCAGCTTGAGTAAAACGGAATATGTTGTCAATAAAAAGCAACACGTCTTTGTTTTGAACATCACGAAAATATTCAGCCACCGTTAAACCTGTCAATGCTACCCTTTGTCTGCATCCTGGTGGTTCATTCATTTGACCAAAAACTAATGCAATTTTTGAATCTTTTAATGCGTTTTTATCTACTTTGGTAAGATCGAAATCGTGAACCTTAAAATCCTTTCCATATTTAATTACATTGGATTCTATCATCTCTCGAAGTAAATCATTTCCTTCACGCGTACGTTCGCCCACACCAGCAAAAACTGAAAGACCACCATGAGCTTTGGCAACGTTGTTAATCAATTCCATAATTAACACCGTTTTACCAACTCCAGCACCTCCAAAAAGTCCAACTTTCCCACCCTTTGCATAAGGAGCCAATAAATCCACCACCTTCAAACCCGTCTCAAACATTTCATTGGCAGTGGACAGCTCTTCAAATTTTGGTGCATGACGGTGTATAGGCCATCGTTCTTTATATTCAATGGGTCCAAGTTCATCAATCGGATTGCCAATCACATCCATCAGACGTCCCAATGTGGCATCACCAACAGGAACTGATATCTGTGAACCTGTATTGACTACCTTCATTCCCCGTTGCATACCTTCCGTATTATCCATCGCAACGGCGCGTACAAGGTTATTTCCTAAATGGATTTGAGTTTCAAGAACAACCTCGTGGCCACTTTTCATAGGCACTTTAAGGGCGGTATAAAGTGGTGGTAGTCCACCTTCAGGAAACTCGACATCTACTACCACACCAATGATTTGACGTATTTTTCCTTCCATCAAGGATGTGTTTGCTGTTAATCCATTTTCTACCATTGATTTTCCCTATGTAAATCGTTAGTAATTATCTTATTTTGTAAATCTTAAACGAAATTGTTTCTAGAAACTTTAACTTCTTAACGGTTATTTACTACTACTCTCTAACTTCAACCGCTTTTTGTTTACCCTTTTAATGCTTCTGCACCGGACACAATTTCAAGCAATTCTTTTGTAATTGCACTTTGCCTTGCTTTATTGAATTGTAACGTCAAGGATTTAATTAAATCACCTGCTGCTTTGGTTGCGTTTTCCATCGCAGTCATTCGTGCAGCCATTTCTGCAGCAAAAGATTCCAATAGAACATGCCAAATCGTAACATTGATGTATAAAGGTAAAATTGTATTTAAAATCGTTTCTGGATCGGGTTCAAAAAGAACATCCAGAAGATATGGTTCGCTTTCCATTTTTTCAGGAGTAATCGGCAAAAGTTGCTCTACCACGATTCTCTGCTGTGCTGCGTTTTTAAACTCATTGTAAATTAAGTACACACGATCCAAACCTAACTCATTGTTTCTATATTTCTCAATGATATTTTCGCCAATTGACCTCGCTGACTCTAAAGTAGGATCAGGAAAAACATTGAGGTGTTTAGATAGTACAGGATAATTTCTTTTTACAAAATAGTCCGTCGCTTTTCTACCTACCGTAATAAGAAATCGATCTGAACCTTCAAATTCTTCGTAGGTCGCGACTGCTTTTTTAATCACATTGGTATTGAAACTACCCGCCATCCCGCGATCAGATGCGACTACAACAAATGCAACTTGTTGAGGTTCTCTAACTGCCAGTAGAAAATGTGAAAAATCAGTTCGGGCAGCCATGTCTGCGATAACGGTTCGTAACCGATGTGAATATGGTCTTGCTGCCATCATATTGTTTTGTGCTTTTCTTAGTTTCGCTGCAGCAACCATCTTCATTGCTTTGGTGATTTGTTGCGTAGATTTCACACTAGCAATACGACGCTTAATCTGTTTTAATGAGGGCATTTTTCTCTAAAACTCCTTACAAATCACAACAATCAAGCAACAAACAATTGATTGAAATGTTCAATGGCAGATTTTAATTTTAATTTGATTTCTTCTGAAAGTTCTTTTTTCTCTGCAATCTCTTTCAACACATTTCCATGACTGTTCTCTAAAAATGCGATGAGTTCACTTTCCCACTGTTTTACTTTTTCTCTGGGAATATCGTCTGCATAACCTTGGGTGGCTGCAAACATCGTTGCTACTTGTTTTTCTAAGGGCCAAGGGGTAAACTGCCCCTGCTTTAAAATTTCTGTTACTCTTTCACCGCGAATAAGCTGTTTTCTGGTGGCAACATCTAAATCACTTCCGAATTGAGCAAACGCAGCAAGTTCTCGATATTGCGCTAAATCCAGTCGCATGGTACCGGCAACGGCCTTCATCGCCTTAAACTGAGCACTTGAACCTACACGTGAAACAGAGATACCAACATTGATTGCAGGACGTATTCCTGAATAGAAAAGATCAGGTTCAAGGTAGATTTGGCCGTCCGTTATTGAAATCACATTGGTTGGTATGTAAGCAGCAACGTCACCTGCTTGAGTTTCAATAATGGGTAATGCGGTTAATGAACCTCCTCCTAAAGCATCGGATAATTTTGCAGCTCGTTCCAACAACCTTGAATGCAAATAGAACACATCACCGGGATATGCTTCTCGTCCTGGTGGTCGCCTTAAAAGCAAAGACAATTGTCTATACGCCCAAGCATGTTTGGTTAGATCATCATAAATCACCAACGCATGCTTGCCGTTGTCTCTGAAATACTCTCCCATTGCAGCACCAGCATAAGGAGCAAGAAATTGAATAGGTGCAGTTTCTACTGCAGTGGATGAAATCACAGTGGTATAATCCATTGCACCGTGGTCTTGCAATTGTTTAACCACTTTTGCAATCGTAGAACCTTTTTGACCAATCGCGACATAAATGCAATAAACGTTCTGTCCTTTTTGGTTAATGATGGTATCCACAGCAATTGCTGTTTTTCCAGTACCCCGATCACCAATAATCAATTCTCTTTGTCCACGACCAATTGGGATCATTCCATCAATGGCTTTAATTCCAGTCATCAAGGGTTCTTTTACCGGTTGACGAGTAATTACACCTGTTGCCTTTCTTTCTACAGGATTCCTGCGTTTTGCTAAAATAGGACCTTTCCCATCAATCGGAATCCCTAATGGATTGACCACTCTTCCACATAGTTCTTCACCGACAGGCACATCCACAACTCTTCCAGTACGTTTGACAATATCTCCTTCTCGGATGTGCTCATCACTTCCAAAAAGAGCAATTCCAACATTGTCTTCTTCTAAGTTCAAAGCCATTCCGTACACTTGTCCCGGGAACTCAATCAGTTCACCCGCAAGACAATTGTCTAATCCATAAACCCGAGCAATTCCATCTCCTACAGTGAGAACTTTGCCGATTTCGTCTGTTTGTATTTTCCGGTCAAACGATTGGATTCTTTCTTTTAGTACAGATGTAATTTCGTCTGGTCTAAGTTGCATACTACTTCCTTATTCCTTATTCCTTCTACAAAATTGGTTCAATGAATTAACAAAGTGTGAAGTTCTTCAATTTTACGTTTTAACGAACTGTCAAACCGTTTTCCTTCTACCTCAATGACTACCCCACTAATTAACGTGGGGTCAACTTCGGTACTACACTCAACTTTTTTGTTTAGAGATTTCGTTAACTTGATTTGAAACGCTTGAAGTTCTTGTGTACTCAAGGGTTTAGCGGAAGTGATTTGAACCCATACAATCCCTTCTATCATACGTTGAATTTGACGAAAGACAGAAGGGACTTCAATGAGTATCTTTTCTCTTCCTCGATCCATCACCATCGCAATAAAGTTTTTGGTCAAATCGTGTGCATTTTGAAAATGGGAAAGAATATACTCTTTTCTTTCCGCTTTGGTGTAAATCGGTGAACTGATACGATTTTGAAATTCATTGCCATCGAGATTTTCTGTTAATAAACGTTCTAACTGTGCAATGTCTTTTGTCACTGCGTCAAGCGCCTTTGCCTCTTTGGCTGCAAGAATCAATGCATATGTGTATCGTTGAACTAAAACTTTCACTATTTTATCCTAATTCATTCGGTTTAATGTATCTTGAATGATTTTATTGTGATCTTCAGGTTTAATTTCACGTTCGATTATGGTTTTCGCAGCGAGCATCGCAATGTTAGCCACTTCATTTCTTATGCTGGCAATTGCTTTTTGTCTTTCTAATTCAATTTCATATTTAGATTGTTCTTGAATTTTTTGAGCAGTTTGTTTTGCTTTCTCTTCAATCTCTTGGGCTCTATCTGTGGCATTTTTTAACATCAATGCAATCTGTTCATTGGCTTGTGCAAGCTGCTTGGTTTGTTGTTCAATCATTTCCTCACGAATCTTTTCGGCTTGAATTCTGGCTTGTTTTGCTTGTTCAATATCATTTGCGATATTTTTTTCTCTTTCCTCAAGTGCTTTCAAAATCACATTCCAAGCCGTTTTTCTTAAAATGAACAATAATGCAAGAAATAAGAGTGTGGTCCAAAACCACATTCCTATCTTTGGAGTGACTAAATCAATTGCGTTCATTCGCTACGTTTCCTTTCACGACGATGAATCAACAGATAGCACTTCGCCAAAGAAACGAATTCTTTGGCGAAGTGTTGTTTTCTTACTTAAATGAAAGTAGTAAACAGATAACTGCACAGAACAAAGCCACCCCTTCAATAAGTGCGGCTGCAATAATCATCGCGGTTTGGATTTTAGCCGTTGCTTCAGGTTGTCTTGCTATCCCTTCCATTGCTTTCTCAGCCAAACGTCCAATACCGTGTCCTGCACCGATTACTACCAATCCAGCTCCAATACCGGCTGATAATAATGCTAATCCTGCTCCTTCCATTGTTTCTCCTTTTTTTAATAATCCGTTGTTCCTATCCGCATCTCGCTTTAGATAGGCACTCAGCCAAGGTCTGAGTTTCTCTCAAAATGTAAACTGCGTTTACCATTTTGAGTTTTAAATTTAATGTTCATGGGTTGTTTCATGATGTTCATCCCCGTGATGGGAAGAAAGCTGACCAATAAACAACGCTGATAACATCGTAAAAATAAATGCTTGTAAAAATGCAATAAATACTTCTAATACCATTATTCCTAATCCACCAAGAAAAGGCAAAATTCCGATTGTAAAAGCTCCAATGGCTCCTGCTCCTAATGCCAGCATGAAAATAAGTCCGATAAAACTTAACACCAGCGCTTTTCCTGCCACCATATTGGCAAAAAGTCGGATGGTCAAAGCGAACGGTTTAATGAATACGCCAACGATTTCTATTGGTGTTAGAATGAGATAAACAAATGGGGGTATCCCTGGTGGTGCGAAATGTTTCAGAAATCCAATGAAGCCATGTGTACGAATCCCACCGTAAATCATCAGCACCAATGTCATCAATGCAAGTCCCATTGTAGTAGCAATATTCATGGTAGGAGATTTCGAACCGGGAATTAAACCTGATAAATTGGCAATTAAGATGAAAAAGAACACCGTTAAAAAATAGTTCAACAGGTGCCTACCCATTTTTTCGCCCATAGCAGGGTAAACTACTTCATCACGAATAAATTTCACTATCACTTCAAAGAGGTTTCCCAATCCTGTAGGCGCTTTGCCCATTCTTTTTTTTGCGGATCTCCCGGCCAAGGTAGCAACAATCAATAGAATGATTGATGCTATTGCAAGAATAAAAGCATGTTTGGTCATAGAAAGGTCTAAACTGCCAATTTGGATTTTGGGTAAAAAGTCCAATTCGTGATCCAATAAATTGTAAACCAAATCTTTTCCTTCCCACAACGAATCGTGTGCAAAACTATAATCATGCTGTGAATGATTTAGGTGGAGAGTGCTTGGATTCGTGAGCACACTATCTTGAATAAATTCAGCACCAACAGGTTGTCCGTGTTCAGCCATTCGTTTTACTTTCCCTCTCCTTTTCTTTCATTTGATTATTTAATACCACCTTGAACCAAGGTAATTCTACTAGTAAGATGACCCAATAAACCAGCATTATGGAAATGGTTATCCCAAACAGTTTATCTGAAGCAACTTTCCAAACAAGGATTATTGAACAAAGAACAACGATACTGCGAATCGTGATTCCGATTAGGATTGCTTTTAATGTTTTTTCTGGTGTTTTTTGTAAAATTTTCACTTGTACAATTCCAGCCCCAAAAACACCCAACGCAGTTACAATGCTAAAACCATATTTTTGGGCTTCAAACCCATACGGTGGCACAAAATAAATGATGGCAAATACCATTAGAGTTGCCACCATTTCTTTTACAATCGTTAATCTCATTCGGTATCAAAAATTCGTAAATTACATTGTAAAAATGGGTTCGTCAACTCCTATTTTTGAGTTTCTGTTTGATTGATTTTTTCTTTTTCCTTTTTTTCTAATTTTTGATTTAGCTTTTGGACAGCGCGAATAAAATTGTAAATCCCTGCTACTGAACCTAATAATGCACCTATCATGAGTAGGTACGGCTTTGTATTCCACAAAGAATCGAGCCACCACCCTAAAAGGGCAAATACAGCAATCATCGCTAACAACTGAATTCCTAAAGCACTGTATTCTGCAACAATTGCTAAGGATCGTACGGATTCGCGATCAAGCATAATGTATTTTACCTAGAATACAATCCATCCATCAAAGTTTTGGATTGGGTGTAGTTACACTTGATTTTGAGCGTTCCGTTGGAAAATGGAGCTGTAATGATTCAGTACTCATGGAGGTATTCCCTTCAAAAATCGCACCTTCTTCAATCACCAATTTTTTACACACAATATCACCCTTAAGTGAAGCGGTCTCAGATAATTTTACTTTGTCAATTGCGGATACAGTTCCTGCTACTTTTCCGGCAATTTCCACTGATCTACCGGAAACATTTCCTTGAACTTCAGCACTATTTCCTATGGCAATTGCATCATCCGAAGCGATGTCACCTGTTACTTTTCCGTACATTTTAATCATATGTGGAGCAGTAATATTGCCAGATACAACAGTACCCGGTCCGATAATTGTGAATTGATCCGTAGTTGCAATCGGGGTTCCTTTCACAAACATGAATCACTCCTTATAGTATCTTTGCTTTTATTTTTTTTGATAATGGACTAACACTTTAAATGGATCAAGAATTTGCTCATTTTTCCAAACTTCGAAATGCAAGTGGGGTGCCGAAGATAGCCCTGTGTTTCCCGATAAGGCAATCGGTTCGCCTTGATTCACCACATCTCCTGTTTCAAAAAACAGCACTTGACAATGTGCATACATCGTAAAGTACCCTGTACGATGGCCAATAATCATCATTTTTCCATAACGATAGGTCCAACCTGAAAATAGAACTGTCCCAGATGCTGAAGCCAAAATCGGAGTTCCTTCGGGTACTGCAATATCAACAGCACGATGTCCATAATTCCCAGCAAAAGGATCTTTCTGAAACCCTCTTGAAATCATTCCATTTACGGGTAACACCCGTGGAATTGCCGTTAAATCAAGGACATCCACTGTTGTAGTTAATTCACGTTCCATCTGTTTTTTACGAAATCTGTCTTTTAATATCGCCCGATCTTCTTCATTGAGTGCAGGTGCACCTCCAATTGCACGACGAATTTGTTGATCTAAAATGAGCAAATCTTCCATTTGTGCTCTTAACTTTTCTACAGTTCTCAAACTTGATTTTAACTTCTCATTTTCTGCTGCTAACGAATCGTATTGAATTGCTCTTCTAAGTGACACACCCCAAGTCACCAAGATAATCATTGCCAAAAGAATTAATAAGAGCAGTCCTAACCGTATCCATCTCCATGCTGCAATGGACATGGTAATAGTATGCGGTTCTGCATGATTGGGAGGCAACCATATCAAAGAATAATGGTCGGAAGCAGAATCAGCAGGTGGTGTTCCTTTTTTAATCATATGATAATCAAACTATTATTCAATCATTTAGATTTATAGAATACAATAGCAAACGGTTGAGTGCAAACATTCTTGAAAGGATTTGCGTATTTCAGAACGTTTCAAGAAAAATCACTATAGATGGATAAACTATGATCACTGAACATACTACGATAGAAGAGTTGGTGAGATTATACCCTGTTACTGTGCGTTACCTGATGCAAAAAGGGATCAAATGTATTGCGTGTGGAGAACCAATATGGGGTACTTTGGGAAGCGCTGTTCGTGAAAAGGGATACAACCAACAATTCTTAGAAAGCTGCATTATAGAACTGAATGAACTTATTCAAAAAGAGGCAACACGGTGAAGTTTTCTTTTTTGAATCCTTTTTTTATTTTATTTCTTCAAACAGGCCTCGTAGCTCAATTGGATAGAGCATCAGACTTCGGATCTGAGGGTTGGGGGTTCAAATCCCTCCGAGGTCGCAAGTGTAATTCTTCTTATTATGCTCCAACTCTGTTTTTTTAGTGACCATTCTTCCTTTACATTGTTTTCTTTTCCAGTTTAAGGTATTCCTATGCATTTAATTTTTCGGTTAGGATTCACTGTTGTATTGACGATGGGTATACTTGGCTTGAGTTATGGGATGCCGCCATCTCCTGAACTCTTAGAGCGCATTCGGGAAGGTTCAATCACTCAACCTTATTTTTTAATCAATGAAAATCACTTGAGAAACTTAGGTGTTGAACAACCTGTTCAGGTACGTTGGCAACGAAATGCAGACGAAATAGATACAACTTATTTTCCATCCATTTTATTGTTGGTGGATTTCGTTGACCAACCTTTTCAAACCTCTGCGAGTTTTTTTGACAGTTTAATGTACGGAAACAGTGTTGGTAAAGTTAGACATTACTTTCGTGAAATTTCCCGTGAACAACTTTACATTACCACATTTCATCCACCGAGCATGGTAGGTTGGATTCGGGCACCTCAGTTGTATTCATACTATACGAATGGTCAAAACGGTTTTGGTACATATCCCCAAAACGCTCAACGAATGGTTGAAGACGCAATTCTTTTAGCCAATCCTTTCGTAGATTTTTCTCAATATGATTTTGATGGAGACAATATCGTAGATGGTCTCATGGTGGTCCACTCAGGTCCCGGTGCAGAACTTACTGGAAATAACAATCATATATGGTCACACGCTTGGAATTTACCAAACCCAGTCAACGTAGATGGTGTAACCATTCAAAATTACAATACAGTGCCGGAATATTGGGTAAATCCAAATGATATGACTTGTGGTGTATTTGCACATGAAATGGGCCATTCATTTTTTGGCTTACCTGATCTGTATGATACAGATTATAGTTCAGAAGGATTAGGAAGTTGGTCTTTAATGGCCGGTGGTTCTTGGAATGGTCAACGTGGCAATTCACCAGCACATCCAGATGCTTACTGTAAGATTGCTATGGGAGTTACCTCATCCATTAATGTCACCACAACCCTTAGTAATCAACAAATTCCTGCGGTACAAACCAGTGGCATAATCTATCGGTTATGGCGAAACGGCACACTCGGTAGCCAGTACTTTCTTTTAGAAAATCGTCAACGCATTGGTTATGATGCGGCTTTACCTGCTGATGGTCTTTTGATTTATCATATTGATCGTACTGTAAGCCACAACCGCAATGAATGGTACCCGGGACGTACTTCTTCTGGTCACTACCGAGTTGCTCTAGAACAAGCTGATGGACGTTGGGATTTAGAAAGAAACGTCAATTCAGGAGATGCTGGTGATCCATATCCCGGTACTAGTTACAACCGTAACTTCAATACTTCTACAACCCCTAATAGTCGCTCTTACTCAAATACTTCTACACAGGTTGGAATTCTTGGAATAAGCAATTCGGGACCTGTCATGACTGCAGATCTTATGGTAAATGGTGCAAGTATTGTTATGGAAACGCCCAATGGTGGCGAGTTTTACGCTGTGGGTTCTAGGATGACCATTGAATGGGCACCCAGTGGAATAACAGGATCAAAGACCATAGAAATCAATCGGAACTATCCCAACGGGCCATGGGAATTGATCCATAATAATGTGACCGCAGAAAGCATTTTTGTTTGGACAATCACTGGAGATACAACATCACAAGCACGAATTCGTGTACGCACCAACACAATGAATCCGGCAGTAAGTGGTGTTAGTGATGAAAATTTTTCTATTGGATATGGAACGATCACATTAACACGTCCCAATGGTAATGAACTTTTCACTGCTGGAAATCGTCACGCGATCTTATGGAATCAAAATGGAATTGTAGGAACTGTTCGTTTAGAAATTGATCGGAATTATCCATCGGGCAACTGGGAAGTCATTGGCGATAGTGTTCTTAGTAGCCCTTACTCTTGGCTATGTACTGGACCTGCTACACAAAATGCCAGAGTACGAGTAAGAACCTTAGAGATGGCTGTAGAAATTGCGGATACGTCTGATGCAAATTTTTCTATTCGCGTTTTGAACATTGAAGAAAATGGTGAAACTAACATACCACAACAATTTGATGTGATGAGTATTCACCCAAATCCTTTTAACTCAACAACGAGAATCGTTATACACAACGAATTTAGATTGAATTATCAAATTGCAGTGTATTCTGTAGAAGGTAAATTAATCCGAGAACTTACCGGTAACCGCGAACAAAAAGAGATTCTCTTGAACGCTGATGGTCTCCCATCGGGTACTTATTATTTGGTTTTAATCTCGAATCATCAAATCATTGAACAAAAAACGGTGGTCTTACTCAAGTAGCAAAGAAAATCTTTTATTTACACTTTGAAAATATAGTGTGTCCTAAACGTCAACAACGCTTTTCAATCAGACGTTGTTTGATTACTCGTTTAATAGTTACAGTGAATTTCTTTTTCTTTAATACTCCATTTAATCAATAGTTACAACGTTTTTAATCGTTGAATCGCTGCAAGAATCCTTTCTGTTGATTGAGTCAAAGCAAAACGCACGTAATTTTTTCCTTGATTGCCAAACCCTCTTCCAGGAGTGAGAATAACGCCTTTTTCAAGCGCTGCCTCTGTAAAAGTTAAATCATCCCACCCATCTGGAACTTTTGTCCATACATAAAAAGTAGCAGGACTTTTCACAAAACTCATCCCGAGTTGTGTTAAACCTTGTTCCATTACATTTCTTCGTTCACCATAAACGTTAAGATTTTCAAGGATTATTTGCGGTGGATTTCCATACTCGTCATACATATCCAGAATTTGCTTCATTGCCAATTGGATGAATAAAGGCGCTCCACTATCCAATTGAGTTTTCACTTTTACCAATGCTTGAATGATTTCAGGATGTCCCACTGCGAATCCGATACGAAAACCAGTTGCATTAACCATTTTAGAAAGCGAAAAAAACTCAATTCCATTTTCATAAAATTGTAACCATGACGGTGCTTTATATCCATAAAACGTAAGTTCACTATAAGCATTGTCATGGACAACGATGGTTTCTGAATTTGATTTTGCCCACTCTGATAATTGACTAAACCACTCATTTGTCGCAATGGCACCTGTTGGGTTGTTGGGATAAT
This sequence comes from bacterium, assembly GCA_026417415.1. GTDB lineage: Bacteria > Electryoneota > JAOADG01 > JAOADG01 > JAOADG01 > JAOADG01. The sequence goes on along the minus strand of JAOADG010000012.1, from coordinate 24,441 downwards.
TCAAATAAACCATTTTGAACTTTTGATCAAGCAAATCAACATCAAGAAGCATTTGATTCTTTTGAAATAAAGGTAGATAAACAGGTATTCCATCCGATAAAATTGTGGCACCATTTGCATAAACGGGATATGCAGGATCAGGAACAGCAACTTGATCATCAGAATTAACGAACGCACGCGCAAGATTGGCCAGTCCTTCTTTCGCACCGATAAGTACACAAATTTGAGTTTTAGGATCGACCTCTACTTGAAACTTTACTTTCATCCATCGAGCAATACTTTTTCGTACCTCTAAATCACCTATAGAAGTTGGATAGAGATGAGCATTGGGAAGTTCTAAAAACGCTTTGATTGCATCCGTAAAGATTTTTGGAGGTGGTAGATCCGGATCTCCGATACCTAAGTCAATAATATCAATGCCTTTGGATTTCAACTCTTCCGCTTTTGCTTCTAACCCAGCAAACAGATAAGGTGGCAATTTTTGCATCCGATTTGCTCTGAAAAACATAGTTTCCCCTTTGTTTGTATCTTTTGATTGAAAATCTTAATATAGCAAAAAACAACAAGTGATTTGGAGGCACTGTATGTCCGGTTTACGTAGCGATAATGTTAATGAGGTTTTGAAAATCATTTTACTATTAGCCATAGGAATTGCGCTATTAGGAATTTTACTGTGGTATATCTCTTCTTGGTACCCTTTGTATATGGCTAAAAAAGAAGTTCAAATGGCGTTAAAAGATTTTGCAAATGCTTACAACAGATACGCAGCGACCGCCGATGAACCTGTAACGATCACCTATATGACCCAAACCAAAAATTGGGTCATTTTAGATAAAGAAACAAAGCAGCATTGGTCTTTTGAACTATTAGGTAACCCAGCACATACTGTTGAAGCCCAAAGTTTGCCTTCTATGCCCGGTGGGAGGGATCGATTCGTATATATTGATATCGCAACCGGTTTGTTATGGGGGTGGGGTATTCCAGCTACACAGGATAGCATTGAAAGTGGCTTGATACCACGAGATAAGTATTAGCTCTCTGAGTTTCAATAATACTCAAACTTTAAAAATTGGTTGTTATTTTTAAAACAGTTGGTTATTTTAATCTTTGGATTAAACGGAAGGTTAGGTAAAGTTTCGCAAAATTTTTTGTATTTACAAAACTTTGAAAGAGTTTATTAAGAATATGTGAACGATCACTCTTTAAAGTGTTCAAAATCACCTTTAATTTTTCCGCTCAAGATTTTAGATTCTTGCTTTTATGAAAAGATGATGTATTTTAGGTTGTAATTAAAAATGCGAAGGAGGTTGCTAATGCGTTTTGTGAAAAAAGTAAAACTTTTACTTGTCTTTAGTTTTTTATTGATTCTGCCATCAATTCTCTACGCACAGACAATTGATGCAATCGGGATGACATCTAGTTTAGGTGTTTCTGATAATGTTGTTGCAGTAGGCGATACCGTGTTTATTCGTTTCCGATTGGATGATGTTACTGGTATTACAGAATTGGTAACTCTTGCGGGTACAAGTGCTTCATTGACCCAGTCAGATACAGTTCAGGTAAGATATTTTTCTTCTTCTACACCGAATGCATCGTTTGCTTTAACAGCAACAAGCACTCAAACAAAACGTCGTTTTACTGTAACCGATACTGATTTATCCAATCGAACTGTTACGGGGTATTTCTTACTTCCAACTATAGTTCCAACTGGAACTCAATCGATACAAATTCGTGGCAGTGTGGTTTACATTAACGAAGATTTTGATTACGTTGCTACAGCTTGGCGTGCATCCAGTATTTCTTGGGGTACTGCAAGTGCAGTAAGTGCATTCGGCTCTGGTATCTATACAAACAGTTACATGAGTGTTCAATTGCTTTCTGCTGCGCCCACTCTGCACATACCCTCTGCATCATTTCAAAATGGACGTGATAACAATACAATTCGAGTAAGATATACTCTCCCAGTTAACGCAGTAGATAATGAAGTTAAGCTGCAAATACGCACTGGAGGGGGAACTGTCTTACACGAAATCGTTTTTAATGAAGAAACGGCTGGTTCTTATAGTCGTGATTTGACTTATACGCCTGGTGGCGCAGGAAGCTTTACTGCAACAGGATCAGCTGATCCAGGAGATAACACTTTTTCTATTGCATCACAAACAAACAATACAGCATTGGTTGATGGATCAACTTATACGGTTCGGATTTATACAAAAGAAACTGGGAAAGCATCAAACTACGCAGAATTTACAAGTTTTGTATATGACATAACTGCTGCTACACCTACTTTAAATTTACCATCCAGTGCTTTCCAACAAGGACGTGATGATGATACCATCAAAGTTCGGTTTAACATTCCAGAAACCGCATCATCTTCTGGAAACCGCATTACTTTAGAATTCCGTAGTGGTGGTACTGCCCATCAAACCATTGTATTTTCAAATACTGCTTCAGGATGGTACAGTGGATTACTACGTTACTATAGCAATTCTTTTTCAGTCGTTCCCAGTTCGAATGATGTCGGTGATGCACTATTTACCATTCATTCGCAATCCAACACTACAGCATTGGTGAACGGTTCGACTTATACTGTTCGACTTTATTACGATGACATTGTTGGAAATACAAGTAGTAATGTGGATTTTGCTAGCTTTGTTTATGATGTGTCAACAGTCGCACCATCTTTAACTTCACCCTCTAACGGCTCTTATGTTCCTGCTGGCACACAGATCTTTACATGGACAAACGTTGAACCTTATCAATCAGTTGTCATCACTTTTGAACGAACAGGCGATAACCATACGTTAACAATAACACCTGGTAGCAGTTATCTAACTTCTGGAAGTAAATCATTGACGTTAAATCTTACAAGTATATCTGGAACTTCGGATTATTCTTATTCAGGTGATGGTGCATTAGATGCTGGACAAACATATACTTGGAAAATTACTGTCAACGACTTACCCGCAAACGGAACAGAGTTTTCTAGTAGAACAATCCATGTATCAACTGGAAATGTGTTGAATGTAACTGGGACGTTAGTTGCGGCATGGGTTGGTGCAAGTCAAACCAATGCCCCCATTTATCGCCTTAATCTTTCTGCAAGCCATGGAACTGCGATGTTAACAGGCGTAACTTTTGATATGGATGGTGATGGCGTAAACTTTTTCACGACGGCCGACAACACCGATATTACTGCTGTAAAACTTTGGATTTCAAATGATGCAACCTTCGGTGGTGATACACAAATTGGTTCAACAGCATCGTTTACCACACCAGCAGCAATATCGTTCTCGTTTTCAGCACAAGCGATCACCACTACACCAAGGTATTTGTTCTTGACCATTAATACCAGCAGCACTGCATCTGATTTGGATCAAGTTTATACATCAGTTAACAGTGCCTCAAGCTTTACTTTCTCTTCGTCTACAAGCGCTGCAGGTTCTTTCCCATTACCCTATGTAAATACTGCACTTCCAGTGGAGTTAGAATCGTTTGTTGGTGGATCACGAAATGGAACCGTCACATTGCAATGGGTAACTGCTTCTGAAACGAACAATGCTGGATTTGAAATCTATAGAAGTTCTAATAATTCAGATTATATCAAGATTGCTAGTTTCTTAACCAATCCTGAATTACGTTCACAAGCAGAAGGCGGTACATCATCGGAAGGTTTCGTGTATGAATTTGTAGATAGAAATGTTTCTATGGGGCAAACCTATTCCTACCGTTTACGTTCAATAGATATTGATGGTTCTGGGTTTACTTTTGGACGTACAGTTGAGGTTTATGTAAATGAACTTCCAAACAAGTTCGAGCTCAAACCTAACTACCCGAATCCATTCAATAGTATAACGAACATACGATTCGATCTTCCGACCATTTCAAAGGTTACTATTCGTATCTATGATCTCAATGGACGAGAAGTAAGAAACTTATTAGAAAATGAACTACAGCCCGGCTCGCATATCCTATCTTGGGATGGTAAGAATGCACAAGGTCAAGCACTTGCATCCGGTACTTACATCGTTAAAATGCAAGCAGGAAAGTTCGAAGCAAGCCGTAAAATTTTACTCTTGAAGTAAGTTTCACAGATGATGAAAAAAACGGGACGAACATTCGTCCCGTTTTTTTTTGAGGTTATGCGAGCAAATTCGTATCTAAAGCCGCATAATTTTGAGTAAAATGTACTCGATAGGTGAAAAATTTGATCCCTATTTCTACTGCTTCTTTTGCAACTCTTGCATAAAGGGGATCAATTTGTGCAGCTGGTAAAACTTGATTTCCTTTAGGATGTTGAACAAGGTAGATTACCACTCCATTCATTTTCTTTGATTGTACAAACTCAATCATGGTTTGTAAATGTTTTACTGCTCGCTTGCTTGGAGCATCTGGAAAGAATAAAAAACCACTTTCATCATACCACGTTACTGATTTTACTTCAATGAGTGTCCCTTTTACTTCTTTTTCTGTATAAGGAAGAAAAAAATCAAAACGCGAATGATCAACTTGATATTCTTTACGGATATATTTTGTATCTTTTAACTCTTGTATCGATCCGTTTTGTAGCGCTTTCCACAACAATTCATTAGGTAACATGGTGTCAATTCCTGCCCATCCATAGGGAGTGTAAGATTGCACCCATCTGTATTTGAGTTTATTTTTAGGAGTAGGCAATAGACGAATTTTTTCATGGACGAATAAACATGAAGTCATCCTACCAGGATTTGGACAATGTGCAATTACAATTTCGCCAGAATAAAGTTGGACATCTGCTAAGAAACGTTTGTATCTTTTTAACAAAATCCCTTCAACCAATGGTTCAGGGTAAGGTATAACACACATAAATTTCTATACTAACCTTTTTTCTAATTTGTTGCTTCATCTAACCTTGTCTAACTTTTTTAGAAAGATGAATTTTCAAAAACCATTTCAACTGTAAGAGGTCAACATGCCACAAACAATGATAGAAAAAATCGTCCAAAATTATGCTGTAAATCTACCGATGCATCACGAAGTGCATGCAGGGGATTATGTAACCATTCAACCACGACATGTTATGACGCATGATAATACTGGTGCTGTAATTAAAAAGTTTAAAGAACTTGGAGTTCCAAAAATTAAAAATCCACGTCAACCCGTTTTCGCATTGGATCATAACATCCAAGATACATCAGAAGAAAATTTACGTAAGTATCAACGGATCTCCGATTTTGCAAAAGAAATGGGTGTAGATTTCTACCCAGCAGGACGTGGAATTGGCCATCAAATCATGTGCGAAGAGGGTTATGCATTCCCCGGTAGTTTTGTTGTTGCATCAGATAGTCATTCAAATATGTATGGTGGTTTGGGTTGCTTAGGCACACCGGTTGTTCGTACCGATGCAGCATCCATTTGGGCAACAGGAACAACTTGGTGGCAAGTTCCACCAATTGTTCAAGTGGTATTCACTGGCTCGTTGCTACCCGGTGTAACTGGAAAAGATGTGATAATTACTTTGTGTGGATTGTATAATCGTGACGAAGTACTTAATCATGCTATTGAGTTTTGTGGCGATGGAGTACGAACACTAAGTATCGATCAACGATTAGCAATTGCAAATATGACCACTGAGTGGGGTGCATTGGTAGGTTTGTTTCCAATTGATGATGTGACTTTTGATTGGCTTGAAAAGCGTGTTCAATTTATTCAACAACGCGGATTAGAGGGAGTTCCTTCAGATATTGATGGGAATGGTCAACACCCAAGATTAAACCCACAAACACTTCAACATATTCAACTCACTGCTCCAACTGCAGATCCCGACGCACAATATGCAAAACGTATTGAATTTGATTTATCTACTGTTAGACCCTATGTTTCTGGACCGAATCATGTGAAAACCATGCAGAGTGTTACAGATATTGAAAAACAAAAGATTAAAATCCACAAAGCATACTTAGTATCTTGTGTTAATAGCCGTGTAGAAGATATTGCAGCAGCAGCTGAAGTTGTCAACGGAAAACGGTTTTCAAGTGAGGTAAAGTTTTATATTTCTGCAGCATCACGCGAAGTCCAAGAAGAAAGCAAACGTCGAGGAGATTGGCAGAAATTAATTCAAGCTGGTGCAATTGAGTTACCTCCAGGATGTGGACCGTGTATCGGATTAGGTGAAGGATTGTTAGAAGACAACGAAGTTGGAATTTCTGCTACCAATCGCAATTTCAAAGGACGAATGGGTTCTCCAAAAGCAATTGCCTATTTGGCATCTCCCGCCGTTGTTGCTGCTTCTGCAATTCATGGATACATCTGCGGTCCTGTTTCTTTTGATAGCCAATTGCCCAAGAGTTCTATGTTTGAATTTTCAAGACCATCAATTGCTAGTAAAGTAGAAATTGTGGATGGATTTCCTGAAACTGTAACGGGAAATATTGTTTTCTGTCATCAGGATAATTTAAATACCGATGGTATTTATCCGGGCAAATACACCTACAAAGACGATATGACCCCAGAAGAACAAGCAGAAGTGGTGATGGAAAATTATGATCCAAATTTTCGACATATTGTTCAGAAAGGGGATATCTTGGTTGGTGGCTTTAATTTCGGTACGGGTTCATCACGAGAACAAGCGGCTACTGCTTTAAAGTACCGTGGAATTCAATTGGTTGTGGCAGGTTCATTTAACCAAACCTATCAAAGAAACGCATTAAACAATGGTTTTTTGGTAGTCGAATCGCCAGATTTCGTTAAGTTCTTAAAACAACAATTAGGCACAGATCAATTGACGATTCGGCTTGAAGAGGAAATATCCATTCATTTTGCAAGTTCAACGATTACATTCCGTGATCAATCGTTTTCTATTGGACCTGTAGGAACTTCAGCGCAGGAATTAATCGTGGTCGGTGGATTAGAAAATTGGATTAGAAAAAAAGTTCATGCATAATCTTTTCTAATTAGTCAAATTTCAAGTTCGTTCAAGGGTATTCGGTTGCTCTGTCTTTTGTAATTTCTGAAACTCAGTTTTTAATTCACTAATATCAGATAGCCCAAACAATTCACAAAACAGTTCCGTGACGCGATATACAATAGGTCTTCCTATTGTATCTTCGCGTTTTGCTTCCTCAATCAAACCTCTTGCGACCAATCCATTGATTACGGTTTCTGAATCTACTCCTCTTATTCTTTCTATGGTTGTTCTTGTAACCGCTTGCTCAGAAAGAGCGATAATGGCAAGTGTTTCCAATGCTGCTTTGGTTAAACGTGGTGGCTCACCACGAACCGCAATCACAATTTCAGCAAATTCTTTTCTGGTTCTTAAACGAACAGCATTTCCTTCACGTGACACAGTAAGTGCATGTCCATTGGTTTGATAATATTCTTCCAACATTTCAATTTCGCGCTCTACACGTCCCACAGGCATTACTAACAATTCAGCGATTTTTGTAATGGTCAGGGGAAGATCGGTTGCAAACAAGATTGCTTCTAATTGTGCTCGTTCTGGTGTTAGCATCTCCACTCCTTACGGAATGATTATAATTGCTATGAATATAACATTCCAAATTTCAAAATCTTCTACATTATATTAAGAATAATCGTAGAAGGAATGAAAACGTGCAAGTAGGATTAGTTGGTTTACCACGTGTAGGAAAAACTACCATTTTCTCAGCTTTAGTTGGACAACGTATTGAGCGTAGTTACGGTAAACGAGAAACTCACTATGGTGTTGCAAAGGTTCCTGACACTAGATTGCCTAAATTAAGCCAAATTTACAATCCAAAAAGGGAAATCTACGCTACCGTTGAATTTGTTGACGTCGGTGGATTAGAGAGTGGTACAGGAAAAAAAGGGTATGAAGAAGATTTTTTAAAAGCTCTTTCACAAACCAATGCGCTTGCTTTAGTTGTACGAGGATTTGAAGGGGAAGATGGACTGCCACCTAATCCCGTTCGTGAATTCAATATCGCAGAAGAAGAATTTCTATTGAATGATTTAGGAATTATAGAAAAACGAATAGAAAAACTTCAAGTCCAACTCAAAAAAATGCAAAATCCACAATTCAATGTAGAATTAAAACTATTAGAAAAGTGCAAAGAGGTTTTGGATCAAAATCAACCACTTCGTACGCTTACCTTTACAAATGAAGAAGATAAACTGTTGCGTGGTTTTCAATTTCTAAGTTACAAACCGCTTTTGGTGATTTTGAATTTAAGTGAATTCTATTTTCATCAAGCTGAGGAATGGGAAAAGCAAATTCAATCGGAGTTAACTATCCGCAGTGAATTCCTTGCACTGCAAGGTGAACTAGAACGAGAAATCAGTGAATTGGAAGAAGCGGATCGCGATCTATTTTTAGAGGAATTAGGAATTCACGAACCTGCATCACACAAGGTTATTAGAACTTGTTACCATCTATTAGATTACATCACCTTTTTCACTGTAGGTGAAGAGGAATGTCGTGCATGGACCATCAAACGAAATACCACCGCTGTAGGTGCGGCTGCTACGATCCATAGTGATTTGGCACGAGGATTTATCCGTGCAGAAGTTTCACGTTGCGAAGATCTTTTACAACATCAATCTATGCATTTATTAAAAGAAAAAGGTTTAGTTCGCCTTGAAGGTAAGAACTATCTTGTACAAGATGGAGATGTATTATTTATTCGTTTTGCGATCTGATTTTAAGATAGAATAGAGGTTAGTAAAATTGAATTGATAAACGCTTCTATGCTATCTGATCTTGACGGCAAAGCGATAGGAATTGAACCTCCTACTACCACGGATGCAGAAGCGGCACCAGCAAGTGTAATCAACGCTTTGTATAAACCGTTGCCAACTTCTAAGTTCGGTGCAATTAAAACATTTGCGTTTCCAGCAACAGGACTTTTTACTTTTTTCTTTTTGGCAGCATCTTCGGATATTGCTAAATCCAAAGCAAGCGGGCCCTCCAATAAAGCATTTCCAAACTGTCCGCGTTCACTCATTTTTGCCAAAATTGCATCGTGCATCCCAACTGGAATGTCGGTTGAAATGGTCTCAACTGCAGCAAGCAAAGCAACTTTTGGAGGATCAAATCCAATCACTCTGGCAACACGGATCGCATTTTCAACAATTTTTACCTTTTGCTCTAAGGTAGGTAACAAGGTAACTGCAGCGTCCGATAAAAGGAATGTTCTTGAATTTAAATGGAGTAGTGCTACTTGAGAGATCCACCCTATTCGAAAAGAAGGCATTCTCAATAAGGTAGCAAACAAATTGTGAACGCCTGCTTCACCTCTTAACAGGGCTTGAATCTTTTCTTCGTTAATCGCTATCTCAAGGGCTTGCAAAGCATTTTCGGCTGTAATGGATTCGGCATCCACCCCAGAAAGGTAAGAAAACAATTCTTGATCTTTTTTGTTTCCTAATAATACAGGAACGATCCACTCTTGTTTAACTGCTGCTTTGATTGCATTTGCAGCATCTGGGAGAGATGGTAAAAGAATTCCCAAACGAATGTGATTTCTTTTTGGTAAAATGGATAAAAAATCATTTAGTGCTTTAGCATTCACAGATTCAATCATGCTCCAATTCTCCCATCTGCATAGGCGGCTACGACTGTTGCCAATGCTAATGAATACATTTTGTTTTGTGCAGTATCTGAACGACTTACCAACGCAACTGGTACCTTAGCACCGCAGATCACACCCGCCATCCCAGCATCAGCAAGCAAATACAACGCTTTGACGATAATGTTTCCTGCCTCAAACGAACCAACTACCACAATATCTGCTGCACCTGCTACTGGTGATCGGAAAAGCAAACGTCCAGTAATCGGAGCCCAAACTGCGCTGTCAAAAGCAAGCGGTCCGTCCACAATTGCATTTTTAATAGCACCACGTTCAGCACCTTTCGCAAATGCGGCCAAATCTCTTGTTACCGGAACCCCTGGAACCACATCATCCGTGGCAGACAATAACGCAACTTTTGGTTTTTGTATGCCTAAAGCATGAAATACTTGAACAGCATTTTCAACAACTTGTGGACGTGTAATTTCATCCGGCGCTGGTAACATTCCACCATCTGTAATTCCCAGTAACCTTGGTAATCGTGGAATGGATAGAACAGCAACGTGGGATAAAATCCTTCCTGTACGAAGTCCATACTCTTTGGTTAGAACTGCTTTTAGAAGCGTACCTGTAGGAAGATTTCCTTTCATAATGAGTTGAGCAGTTCCGTTTTGTGCTAATTTACACGCTAAGTTGGCAGCTGCTTTCACATCTGTTTCATGAATGATTTCATATCGGTCTTTTGGAAAATCAACTTGCTCAGTTAAGGATTGAATATCGCTTTTGGGACCAATTAATATGGCTTCAATAAAACCTTCAATGGCTGCTTCTTTTAACGCACCAATAACATCATCATCATTGGCCGCAGGTACTGCTACTTTTAATCTTCCAGAATGTTCTGCAATCCGAATGGCAAAAGAACGAACTTCGTCAAGAGTTCTTAAGGGAGGCATGGGTTCATCCTTTTTGAAGACAGTTTTGTTGTTCTTTTAAAAAATATCAAATGGTCGTCAATTAATTAAGATAAACTTTTTTATGAACTTTGGCTAAGATTTTGTTTTACGATTTGTGCAACTTTTTCTGCTGAAAACCTTCCTTTCGTCTGTGGTTGAACAATTGCCATTACCTTTCCCATCTCTTTAATCGTTGTTGCACCAGTTTCAGCAATGGCTCTTTGAACGATCGCTTTCACTTCATCTTCGGACAATTGCTCAGGCAAATACTGTTTGATGATTTCTATTTCTTCTAACTCTTTATTCATTTGTTCCGTTTTTCCTGCTTGGCGATAAATTTCTACGGCTTCTTCACGTTGTTTTTTTGCTTTTTCCAATGCTGAGAGTTCTTCTGCAGGACCAAACGGTTTTCCAGCGGCATCTATCCGTGCTTTTTTTACAATAGCCAATAGTGTAGTTAAAATTTCTCTTTTACGTTTATTTTGTTCTTTAAGTGCATTTTGAGCATCACGCATTAACCGTTGTTCTAATGTTTCACTCATACTGTTTCTCCAGACATTTACCAAAAACCCCCGTCTAAGGGGGTCACTGTTACATTTGACTCATTGCTTTTCGCAATTTTCTACGTGCAGCGGCTGACTTTCTTTTCTTTGCTTCTGAAGGTTTTTCATAACGTTCATGTTTTCTGATTTCAGCCATTAATCCACTTTTCTCACAACTTTTCGTAAATCTACGATATGCACGTTCAAAGGTTTCGTTGTCTCGAACTTTAATATAAGGCAATTTTTTCACCTCCTTTCCATTACAATTTCGGCAGTAATGTACAAATTTTTTGATGGTTTTCAAACTTCTATTTTTTCTTCCTATGTTACTTTTTTCAATCGGATGAACTTGTTCAAAGTATTGATTTTTCTTATATTTCAGCGGTTGTAATGGGGGGTAATTTGCCCCCTTCCGTTTGTTCAATTTTCATGTGTACAGATGATTCTCAAAGTTTGAAAGAAAAGATAATGAACCAAGATACCATTTTTGACAATAGCCAAATTATCCCTGTAGATATTACGGACGAGATGAAATCGTCCTATCTAGATTACTCCATGTCCGTCATTGTTTCACGTGCATTACCGGATGTTCGTGATGGACTAAAACCTGTTCACCGCCGCATTTTATATGGAATGCAAGAAATTGGCGCAACAGCCGGTAGGCCTTACAAAAAGTCAGCCAGAATTGTGGGTGATGTTATGGGTAAATATCACCCCCATGGCGATGCAGCGATTTATGACACACTCGTTCGGATGGTTCAACCGTTTAGTTTGCGATACCCTTTAGTTGATGGTCAAGGTAACTTTGGCAGCATTGATGGAGATGGTGCTGCTGCAATGCGATATACCGAATCACGCTTACAACGTTTAGCAGAAGAAATGCTGGCAGATTTGGACAAAGAAACTGTACCGTTTGTTCCCAATTACGACGATACTCTCAAAGAACCATCCGTTTTACCTAGTAAACTTCCAAACCTATTGGTAAATGGAAGTTCGGGGATTGCTGTAGGTATGGCAACTAATATACCGCCTCACAATTTGCGTGAAATAGTTTGGATTCTTGAAGCACTTCTTGACAACCCCAATTTGACTAATGAAGAACTAATTCAAATACCCAGCAATCGTAGCCCTGTTTATTGCTTAGCACCTGATTTTCCAACTGGTGGTATCATCTTAGGTATCGAGGGAATTCGGGATGCTTATACCACCGGCCGAGGTCGGATTATCGTTCGTGGCCTTGTAGAAACTGAAGAAACTGATCGAGGAAATCGGCAACGTTTGGTGATACGTGAAATTCCTTATCAAGTCAATAAAAGCAAACTGATTGAACGAATCGCAGAACTTGCTAACGAAGGGAAAATAGAAGGAATTTCAGACGTACGCGATGAATCCGATCGTGAAGGGATGCGAATTGTAATTGATCTGAAACGAGATTCACTTGCCTCCCAAGTCGAAAATGCATTGTATGCACACACCCCATTACAAACTACTTTTGGAGTTATTCTTTTGGCTTTAGTGGATGGAATTCCAAAAGTTTGTACCCTAAAAGAATTGTGCACAGCATTTTTAAAACATCGTAATCAAGTGATTATCCGACGTGCAGAGTTTGATTTAAAAAAAGCGCGTGATCGTTTACACATCGCATTAGGTTTGCGTCTCGCAGTAGATGATATTGATCGCGTGGTCACAATCATTCGCTCTGCAAAAACAGTTGAAGATGCAAAAAATGATTTAATGCTCTTTTTCACATATGAACGCACATACGCATTGATGCAACAACTTCAACTTACACTTACGATGGCAAAAGTTGTTGAAGGTCAAGGACTGAGCGAAGAACAAGCCAAAGCGATATTAGAAATGCGTCTCTCACGACTTACTGGTTTGGAAAGACAAAAGTTAGAAGAAGAAATTCAATCTTTACGTGAAATCATTCTTGAATTAGAAAATCTGTTGAATGACCCGATGAAACAACGCGAAGTCATCAAACAAGAACTTAAAGAAATTGAAGCGAATTATGGGGATGACCGTCGCACCCGAATAACATTGGAAACCAGTGAAATTGGTTGGCAAGATTTAATTCCCAATGAAGAAATGATTGTCACCATTAGCCACCAACAATACATTAAGCGTATGCCTGTAAGTACACTAAGACGTCAAAACCGCGGTGGCAAAGGATTACAAGCGACTAAACCCAAAGAGACCGATTGGATTGATCATTTATTTACTGCCAATTCCCATGATACGCTATTAATTTTTACAAATCATGGACGTTGTTTTTACTTAAAGGTGTTTGAAATTCCCCAAGCCAGTCGTACATCACGCGGTACTCCAATTGTGAATTTGATTCCTATTGATCGTGAAAAAGGTGAAGAAATTCGTGCGCTCATTCCAGCCCAAAACTATCATCCCAATCAATATATCGTTTTCGTCACTAGACAAGGCAAAGTGAAAAAGACCTCTCTTGAAGAGTTCAAATTTGAACGCAAAACTGGCATCATTGCAATTTCATTAAGAGAAGGGGATGATTTGGTTCAAGCACTTGTATCCAATGGTGCACAACAAATTATCATCGGGACCCATCATGGGAAGTGCATTCGGTTTGATGAAGAATCGGTTCGTGAAACAGGCCGAAACACCGAAGGTGTACGAGGAATTACTTTATCCAAAGATGATTATGTGATCGGTTTTGTTGTAGTAGATAAAGATGTTGATACAAAAACAGAGTACACTTTGCTTGCGGTTACGGATCACGGATTTGGCAAACGCACAACTTTAGATGAGTATCGCATTCAAAACCGAGGTGGTCAAGGCGTTATTGCAGTAAAAGCGAATCAACGTAACGGTCCAATGATTGCATTGCTTCTGGTAAAAGATGAAGATGATTTAATGGTGATAACCACCGGAGGTACTGCCATTCGGCAGCCCGTAAGTCAAATTCGGGTAACAGGTCGAGCAACACAAGGTGTAAAATTAATCAAATTAGAAGAAGGCGAAACCATTGCTGACATTACCAAAGTTGCACCAGATTCCAATGGTGACAACGATGACAATGGCAATGAATTGTTGTTAGGGGGAACAGAATAATTTTGTTTTTACGTTTTTTTGTTTCGCTCGAATCAATTTGCAGTTAACTTTAGTTTAACCATTTTGTGAGGTTCATATGGCATTAGAGACACGTTTATCCGATGCAACCATACGTCGTTTATCTATGTATTTACGAACACTTGAGTCAGCACATCAGCAAAGAATTCGTACGGTTTCGAGTCAGTACATTGCAGCAGAAAACAAAATCACAGCAGCACAAGTTCGTAAAGATCTTTCTTATTTTGGAGCGTTTGGGCGACGTGGTTTAGGGTACAATGTACTCACTTTAATGACAAGCATCAGTAAATTATTAGGTTTAAACCGAACTTGGAATGTCGCATTGATTGGAGTCGGAAATATAGGGCGTGCTTTAGTGGCTTATGAAGGATTTCGCAATCGCGGCTTTAATATCAAACTGCTTATTGATAACGATCCAGACAAAATTGGTACAAAAGTCAATGGATTAACGATTCAATCACCAAAGGATGCCGAGTTATTTTACAAAGAATTTGAGATTGCCATCACCATCATCTCCGTTCCAGCTCATTCAGCCCAAGCCGCAGCAGATTTAGCCGTTCAAGCTGGATGTCGTGCCATCTTAAATTTTGCTCCAGTTACCCTACAAGTTCCTCAAAATGTTTTTGTCCGACAAGAAAATATGGCTTATGAAATTGAGTCATTAAGTTTCTTTTTAACCAATAAAAAAATGTAATTTGATTGATGCGTTCAAAGTCCTCTAAGCAGCCGAAGCCATTGTCAACAACTGCTAATCGCGTTATACCAATAAAACCCTATTGTCTTTTGTCAAACTTTTATGACCAACTAATGTGGCATGTGAATTACATTTTTTGGTCCAATTACATTTACGAAGTTTTCAAGCGCTCAAACGTACCAAATGGCATTTGGTGTGAAGGTGGTTGTGGTTCAGGAAATATCACCATTCAATTGTTTCGAAAAGGAATTGCAATTACTGGCTTTGATGCATCTGAAGAAATGATTCAAGTTGCAAGGAAAAAATCAAATTATCAATTAAACTTTGAAGTAGAAAGTTTTCACACCTTTACCTTTCAAAATCTTGCTGCACTTTTTACTGTATATGATAGTATGAACTATTTATTGAACATTACAGAAGTACTAAAGTTTTTTCAACGAGTGTATAATGCTCTGATCCCAAATGGATTGTTTTTGTTTGATTTATGTACTGAACGAAACAGTTTGCGGAATCTAAACCATTGGTGTGAAATCCAAACTTATGGTGATTGGACTTATTGGCGACACAGTTGGTACAATGAAGAAAATCAAATCCACTACAATGATTTTGAAATCATCCATTCAAACGATCCCACTACGGTCTATGTAGAAAAACACATGCAAAAAATTTATTCCATTGATGAAATGATACAAACCGCTTCACAAGCTAATTTTCACATTCTTTCGGTCTATTCCAATACGACCTTTTCTCGCGGTTCAGAAAACGATGATCGTGTACATATTTTAGCAAGAAAATTACAGTAGTTTATACTTTAAATTTCACTTCTTGTTATTTCTCTCAAGTTTCAGATTTTGTTGGTGATTTGACTACTAAAATGACTGCAATGATCATAATTGGACCTCCCAGCAAAATTCCAAATGAGATCGGTTCTTGAAAAAAAATCCATGCAAGAATGGTAGAACCAATCGGTTCTCCAACCAATGCAATGTTCACGGTAAGTGCAGGAAGGTGTTTCATTGCCCAATTGAATAAGCTGTGTCCGATTATGGTTGGAACGACTCCAGTTCCAAGCAATGCCCACCATGTTTTTGTGGAATATGGAAAAAAAGAGTTATTTGAAAGTATGCATAAAACCAATAAACCAAAGGTGGCTACCCAATACACAATCGGTAGATACTGAAACAAATGTAATCCTTCTTTTGTACCAACGAATCCTGTTTGCGTTAACCTTGCTATAAATAAGTAACCTCCTGCCAACGCTGCTCCAATAAGCGCTAAAATATCTCCAATCAGATACTCTTTTTTAATTTGTATATCACCCCACGTGATTAAGATCGCACCCATTATGGTTAATGCCAATGCGATGAAATGAATCTTTTTGAGGTGCTCTTTTAACCAAATATGTGCTGCGGTTGCAATTAAAAGGGGTTGCAATAAAATCATGAAAACTGCTGAACCCACTGTCGTGAGAGTTAGTGATGTAATCCAAGTAGCAAAATGAAAGCATAAAAAAAGTCCTGCTAAAATTATCCATTTCCAATGTTTTTGGGTTAACTTTGGATGTTTTTTCTGTTTTGTATTTTTGATAAAGAAAAATGGTGTCCAAAATAAAGAAGCAATAAGCATTCTATAGAAAGCAATGATTAGTGGTGGTGCTTCGTTTGCAAAACGTATAAAAATTGCAGACCAAGCAAAAGCAAAAATGGCTATACCAACACCGATGTAAGCATAACGTGTTTTCATAAATTGTTATCTTTGAATTCAATCAAACTACAATACTTTCCTTCAGAATGCGAATCGTGATTCTTCAATTTCTTCTGTACCTTTTTTCAAGTATATTTTAGAAAACAATCTTAAATGTTGTTATAGGAGCCATTATGAACCAAAGCACCAAACAAAAATTACTGGAAGGTCTCAAAGAAGCAATGATTGCAGAACGCACCGGTATTGAATTTTTTACAGTAGCAGCATCACGAACAAGCGATCCAAAAGGAAAAGAGGTTTTTCAAAATTTGGCTCAAGAAGAAGCGGAACACCTTGCTTGGTTAAAAAAGCAGTATGCTCATCTATTGAACGATGAACCTTTAGAAAAAGTCCCTCCTATTCCTGTCACCGATATGGAAGGAGATCATCCTATCTTTTCAAAAGAACTAAGAACCCGTTTAAAAGATGCACACTTTGAAATGACCGCTCTATCCGTAGGCCAACAGTTGGAACAAGCGGCTATTGACCGTTATAGAAGATTGGCAGAAGAAGCTGGTCCCGGTGAATTACGCGATTTCTACTTACAATTGTTAGAATGGGAAATGTCGCATGCCGGTGCGTTTTCGCGAGCAGCACAAGAATTGCGAGAAGAGTATTGGGCACAGAATAATTTTTCACCCTTTTGATAGATTGTTTATTTAATTTTCGTAATTGATATCAGAAACGTCTGTTATTTTAGAGTTTCACATTATTCTTTAGTGTTTTGTTCTTCAAAAGGTATTAAAAAGTTACATCAGGACAATTGGAATTGTTTTCTATTATTCAACCCAAAAAATCTATTGTTCATTAGGTGTTATTTCAGTTTGATTGATGGATCAATTTGTACATTGCTTATGATGTATTATTATAGTTTGGAATTTTAAATCAATGGTTTTTTACCATCAGATCCATTGGAAGAAATTACGTAATTCCTACAAGGATTTTTGAAAATTCTTTTCATCATATCTTAAGAAAAATCAGGGATTATGTTTTGATTGTTTTGTGCTCTTAGAGTGAATTTGTTAAGTTTGTTAAAATAGAAGTTTGGTGTTTATATTGTTGTTTGGAGAAATTGGGGCCCATAGCTCAGTTGGTTAGAGCAGCGGACTCATAATCCGTTGGTCCTAGGTTCGAGTCCTAGTGGGCCCACGGAAACAAACAAAGTATTTATGGATAACGACATTTTACCAATGAAAGTTTATCAATGTAGTTCGATATCAACGAATTACATTTCAATACTATAAAGGAATGAGAATCTTGCTCATTCCTTTTTTGTTTTGTTCAATGAATAAAGGTATGGAGTAAAAGTGACGGACACAGAACATCTTCGCGAACAGTTGAAATATCTGATTCATTTACAAGAAATTGATGACCAACTATCCGATATTGAAGAAGATCGTGGTGAGTTGCCCACAGAATTAGAAAAACTCCAAAACCAAATCAATCGTTTCGATCAACTGTTGGTTCAAACCATACGAACCATTGAACAGTTAAATGAGCGTCGTCTTAGTTTAACACGTGGTATTGAAGAAGCAAGAATCAGAAAACGACAATACGAAGACCAGTTATATACAGTCACTTCCAATCGTGAATATGAAGCATTAACCAAAGAAATTGAAGAACTCCAAAAACTTCTCGGAAAAAATTCAGAAGAGATCCAACGTGTTGGACAAGAACTTCAAAAAAAAGAAGATGAACAATCCCGTTTAGAAAAGCATATACACCAACTAAAAATTGATTTTCTTAAACTTAAAAAAGATTTGGAAGATGTTGTTCAAGACGTGTCCGAAGAGGAAATTAGACTTAAAAAAATGCGCGAAGAAACCGTCACCAAAATTGCTGTCCCCATCTATAACCACTATGAACGGATAAGAAAAGCTCGTTCCGGAAAAGGTATTGCATTTTTAAAAGAAAACGGCGCTTGTGGTGGATGTTTTAATATCGTACCCCCTCAAAGACAAGTAGAAATCAAAACTTTGCATGATTTTATTCTTTGTGAATCTTGCGGACGCGTGTTGATTACTATGGATTTAAAGGATTGAGAGCAAACCATTTTTTGATTTGGATAGATGGAGCTTCACGACACAATCCCGGTGAATCTTCTGCAGCAGGAATAGTTAAGAAATCTTCTCGTACTATAGCCAAATGGTGTTTACGTCTTGGGATATATACAAATAATCAAGCAGAATATTTTGCTTTTATTCTTTCATTACTTTGGTTAAAACAACATCCCTATCAAACTGCAACAATCTACACTGACAGTCAATTGCTTGCTGAGCAGATCATAGGAAATTGGAAAGTCCGATCTAAAGAGTTGTTGCCACTACATCACGTTGCAATTACTCTTCTTACCAATCTTCACTTTGTTACAATTGTTCATATTCCACGAATACAAAATAGAATTGCTGACAAACTTGCCAATTTCGCTTTAGATCATCAAGATGAAATTGATGAATCTTTAAGAAAAGAATTTCTGCAATTGTTGTCTAGATATGGAATTAAAAATCAACTTTTCAAGAATAACGATTGACATTTTCTATCTAATACATTAATACTTTTTCTTATTTCTAAGCATCCAAGAAAAGGGGAATCTATGATGCTTCTTGCATGTTTATTCGTTGCTGAAACTCAATGCAAAAATGCAAATCAAAAATATCTACTTGATTAAATAATCAATATGCGCTTTTAAGATTTGTATTTGTTCATAAATTCGATTGCGCGCTTCAACAATCACTTGAATTGCATGGGGTTTCGCACGTTGAATAAAATTTTCGTTCTGTAGTTGTGCTTCTTTTTGCTCGTATTGAAATTGCAATTCTTGTAACTTCTTTTCTGCTTTTACTCTTTCTGCTTCAATATCCACCAATCCTTCCAATGGTACATAAACCGCTGTTGGACCTTGAGGTAAAAGAAATGACAATGAATGTTTTGGTCGTTCCAAATCTTTTCCAACAATCAATTCAGATAACTTTGCTGAACGGATAATCACAGACCGCATTTCTTCTAACTCATAGAGTACCTTTTCAGATGAAGTAGAACAAATTACTTGTATTGGTGTTTTTTCGGTCAAACCGACACTGGTTCTTAAAGCACGTAAATTTCGCACCAGTTCTATCGTCAATTCAAATGTCTCTTCTAAATGAAGATCACGATTAGAATTCAATGGCGCACACCACGATTCTTTGATTAAAAGATTGCGTAATCCATCTTGATTTCTTTTCGCATTTGGATAGGCCTGCCATAATTCTTCTGAAATGTGAGGCATATATGGATGCAATAATCTTAAAAAATTATCCACTACTTGATTCATTACCCATTTCGCATCGTTCGCACTTTGGATTTCATCTTCAGTTGGAAAATCTTTTTTAATTGCATTCAACCGTGGTTTAATGAGTTCTAAGTACCAATCACAAAACTCTTTCCAAAAAAATTCATACAATGCCAATGCACCCTCTCTTAAACGATATTCATCAATAGATAGAGTAACTTCTTGAATAATGTATTGTAATCGTGATAGTATCCATCGATCTTCACGTTCTTTGAATTCATGTGATGACTGTTTAGGAGGTGTGTAATCTTCTAACGCAGTATATACAAACCGAATCGCATTCCAAATCTTGTTTGCAAAGTGTTTTCCCATTTCCATTTTATCGGGTGAAAGTTTTATATCCTGTCCCTCCGTATTCAACATCATCAAAGAAAAGCGCACTGCATCACATCCATATTCTTCAATTAGATCAATTGGGTCAATACCATTTCCAAGCGATTTTGACATCCTTCTTCCCAGAGAATCCAGCACTGTCCCGTGTATGTAAACCGTATCAAATGGAACATCTTTCATAAATTTTTCACCCATCATGACCATTCGTGCAACCCAAAAGAAAATGATTTCTCTGGCTGTGGAAAGTAAATTGGTAGGGTACCACTTTTTCAAATCTGCTGTTTGATCAGGCCAACCTAATGTTGAAAAGGGCCAAAGTTGTGATGAAAACCAAGTGTCCAGTACATCTGGATCTTGTTCTAAATGGGTTGAACTACATTGGGGACAAAGCTTCGGATCGTTTCGGTATGCTTGGATATATCCGCAATCTTTACAAGTCCAAATTGGAATTCTATGTCCCCACCACAATTGCCGCGAAATACACCAGTCACGGACATTTTCCAACCAACTCTCATAGATTTTTCCGTATCTTGCTGGGATAAATCGTACTCGTCCTTGACGATAAGCATCAAGCGCAGGTTGTGCCAAATCTGCCATTTTAACAAACCATTGTTCTGATAAGTAGGGTTCAATGACATCATCTGTTCGATAACAATGACCCACAGCATGCCTGTAAGGAACAATTTTTTGAAGCAATCCTTGTTGTTCCAAATCATGCAATGCAATTTTTCTGCATTCAAATCTGTCTAAACCACGATACTTTTCCGGTGCATTTTGATTCATTGTTCCATCTGTAGAAATCACACAGAATGGTTCGAGTTGATGCCTTTTCCCTATTTCAAAATCGTTTGCATCATGTGCAGGAGTGATTTTCAAGCAACCTGTACCAAAATCAAGTTCCACCGCGTTATCTGCAATCACAGGAATGGTTCTATTGGTAAGTGGTAATTGCACCATTTTACCAATGAATTTATTCCATCTTGTATCATCCGGATGCACCGCAACTGCAACATCGCCAAACATGGTTTCTGGTCGAGTTGTAGCCACTACTAATGCTTCATTACCATAAACCAATGGATAACGAATTTCGTATAAAAAGCCATCTTCGTCACGATGTTCAACCTCATCATCGGAAATCGCAGAGTGACAGGTTGGACACCAGTTTACAATTCGTAAACCACGATAAATTAATCCTTCATCATATAATGCACAGAAAACCTCTCGGACTGCTCTTGATAAACCTTCATCTAAAGTAAATCGTGTTCTACTCCAATCGCACGAGCATCCTAATCTTCTAAGCTGTTGTAAAATTCGATTTCCGTACTCCTCACGCCATTTCCAAACTTCTTCAATAAATTTCTCTCTTCCTAAATCGTGTCGTGTTTTATTTTCAAGACGTAATTTTTTTTCCACCACGGATTGAGTAGCAATTCCTGCGTGATCAGTACCGGGTAGCCATAGCGCATCATACCCTTGCATCCGTTTCATACGAATCACAATATCTTGTATGGTATTATTTAATGCATGTCCCATATGCAAAGCACCCGTAATGTTGGGTGGCGGTATCATAATCGCGTACGGTGGACGCTGGGTATCAGAAGCAATGAAAGCACCACTTTCTTCCCATATACGATACCATTTCTGTTCAACTTGTGAAGGGTCGTAAGCACTTGACGATTTTTTGTTGATTACATTTTCTTTTTTCATAGTCCTTGTTCAATTGATAAAGCTTCAAAAAAAACGGGGCGATATCGCCCCGTTCCAGTTTAAACCAACAGGGCGTTAATCGGATAAAACTACTACTACTATTGTATTTTGCAAAATCATATTCCGTTATTGAATGACTATAGGATACTCACGAGAAAAACCGTTGGCACGTACAGTATAAGTACCAGTATAATAATAGGGTCTTCCATTAAAAAATAATCTTACTCTTTCTTCACCATTCATCCAAATTGTACCTGTTCCCCTTCCACGTGAATCAACGGAAATGGTTACATCCATACGTTTTCTTGAAAAACTGCGTACATCCGTTAAAGGATTGTAATATGGATACATTCCTGTAAAGGTAACATTTCCACTAAAATCCCCTTGTCTAATTCCAACCTGATTAAATACTACATGTGTTCGAATGGTGTCAGATTGCTGAATGCTTCCACGACCTTGTGGTGAACTAAAATCAATTCGAACATTGACTACACCGGACAAATCTCCCACGCCTTGAAAAGTGGTTGGATTATTGGGATCACCTTCATATCGCATATCAAACTCAATGATATCATATGCAATGGGAAAATTTCTCATTGAATCTGGAATGGCTGGAGAATTGACCACAATTGAAAGTTGACCATACCGATACAATCCATGCTCTAATCTTGCAGGTCGAAACGGTGTACTTGATGGGATAGCATTATCAAATCTTAAAATTTGTAAATCTGTATTTTGAATGGTCCGATAGTAATATAAATTGGTCCACAAAATTCCTAACCCTGGTGCTGGCGTTGTTTGTGATCTCCATTCAATTGGTCGAAATACATTGTAATCCACACCACCATTGATACCGAAATGAGATTTATGATCTTCTACAGCAACCATAAACTTGCTGAATGCTTTTGCAACAAATAAAGCAACTTCAGAATCATCACTATCCCTTGTTTCACGAGTAGTAAGAATTGGTTTTGTGCTGTCTTCACCACAGCCCAACAACACGATTGAAATGATAGCAACGAAGAAGTAATGAAACATACGGAAATTCATGAAGACCTCTCTTCAACAGATTAAAGATGTAAACGAAAGTTAAATAGGTTCTTTTCATTTCGCAAGCAGGGTCAATTTTTTTGGAAAGCATTTTTTGTGTACAGTTGAAGTAAGAACTTGTAAATTTAGATAAATTTGCTGTATTTTACGGAGGGTTTACTGACTAACCCATTTTACTTGTACAAAAGACGCTATCGAATCTGTTTTCAAGTTCTATTTAAAAAGGAGATCCCATTATGAGCAAAAAGCTACTGCTCGTTTTCTTATCATTGATGGTTATTGTTAGTTCTGTGTTTGCTTCTGGTACCAGTGTTTTAACACTTGGTAATGTAGGAAATGTGATGAAAGATCGTTCAAATATCAATGTCTATCCACAGACCGTGATAGATTATCCTTATATTGCAACGATGACACTTAGTGGTGGTGTCTATACTTTGGGCGGCCATTATCAGTTCGGGACAGGATATTATGGTTTATACCTTGATAATCTGGATGTACCCGAAGGTGGTATTTATGGACCAGTAGTAGATGAAAATGGAACAGGTGAAAACGTTACAGCACCAAAATTAAACTTTTTCTATGGACGCAAATTAAGTGAAATGCCATTTGGATTTAATTTATCTCTCTATCAAAATAGCTGGAAAAGTAAAGCCACCAATGATAAGACCGAACGTTCGCAAATGTATTTAGGATTAGGTTTTGGTATTACTTTGATGGAACAACTTGAAGCGTCCTTACGTTTCCGTAATCATACATTCACTGATAAAAATGCTCAAGGCAATGATGTTTCCAAGCCCAATGGTGGAATGAAACTTAATCTTAATGCACGTTATTGGTATGAACTGGATGAGGGTGTATATTTAATTCCTCATCTCGGATTTCAAATGCTTAATCAAGGTATTGATGTAACGAATGTTGGCAAGCGTTCATTATCTAGCACTGCTATCGGCTTGGGTGCAGGATTTAGTAGTAAGATGAACGATAAAGCTTTCTTCGTATCAGATGTCGGAATTGCTATTGAAAACTCAGAAGATAAAACTGAACCATCCGGTGCACCGTCAGTATCTGTTAAAACATCTAGTATGGTTTTCCCATATTACAAATTTGGTTTTGAAGGATCTGTAAATAATTGGATGGTTGGTCGATTCGGTGCAGAGCGTGCATGGACAACTTATTCCGATGATAATAATACAACAGGTTACGAGAATGCCAGTTCAGTAACTAATCTTTATTTAGGTGCTGGTTTTAAGAAAGGTAACTTTGCACTTGATCTGAATTTGGATAAAAATTTAATCAATCGGGGACCGTATTTCTTGACTGGTTCTGCTGGTGATTGGTCAACGATGGCTTCACTTACTTACACACCTGATGTGAAGTAATTTACTCTGAAAACCTCATAAAAAAACCGCATCTCCTCGAGATGCGGTTTTTTATTGAATTCCCTTTTGTTTTTTATTTAATCAAA
>JAOADG010000032.1 GCA_026417415.1 bacterium | reverse complement strand
TTGGATGTAAAGGTGAAGATGGTGCTCAAGGACCTGCTGGTCCACAAGGTCCCGCTGGACCTCCAGGACCTCCCGGACATGATGGACGAGATTTGACGAGATTTACCTACCGTGGGAACAATATGCTGGAATGTGGGCACTGCCATTTGTCCAATACACAGCAATGGTTAGGTACGAAACATGCCCAAGCATTTTCTTATTTACCAGCCAATATGCAAAATACTGGTTACTGCTTAAGTTGTCATACCACCGGATGGGATTCTCCTATCGCGATGGGTGATACGGTCATTACAAATTATGGACCAGATAGAAATGGTTTTGATGATTATTGGAACAAAACAGATTCTTTATCCTTAGCACGAATGGAAGCATTGAAAAATGTTCAATGCGAGGCGTGTCACGGACCTGCAAATGCGACGTTACCAAAAGTATCCTTTGGTAGTCGTACTGTAGGTGGTGTGTCTCAATCTCTTTGCACACCTTGTCACAACACACAACTTGATGAATGGGCACAATCCGGGCACGGAAATACCTTAACCCGATCTGGAAGAACCATTGAGCAATTTACTGCTGAATTTGTGCGAGCAACATGGTCAACCAATCCGATTGGCAATCTGAATAATTGTTGGGAGTGTCACACTTCGGAAGGGTTCATTCGTGCAAACGATCCCAATTATACCAATATGGAACGACCTGCTGTAGCGGAATTAATTGGCTGTCCCACGTGCCACGATCCGCATAAACAAACTGCGTCAGGAACTTACCAACTTCGTAATTTAACAACGGATACGGTAACCAATCGTACGCACGGGATCTTTGTGTTTAGTGGTTATGGTACAGGACAATCATGCGTACAATGCCATAAGGATAGACGGGATAGTACTTATGTAGCAGGGCAGATCGCCAATGGACATGCGCTCAGATTTGGACCACATGAAAGCAATCAGATGGATATGTTCTTAGGTGGTGGTTCTTATGAAATTGCGGGCTACACTTATAACCGCGGTTCGTCTACCGTTGGACATAAAACCATACCCAAGGCATGTGTCAGTTGTCATATGACCACTACAGGGACTCATCCACATTCCGATCATCGTTTTGAAACCGTGATCAATGCTTGTACTGGTTGCCATCCCGGTGCTACCAACTTTGATTTGAACGGATTCCAAACCAGAATTCAAACTAAAATGGATTCTGTATTGCTGCTTATTTCCAATCTATCCGGTGTTGATTTTAGAAACAATCCGGATAGCATTGGGGTATGGAATCAAAGACCGGGAGTTACACCCAACCATAGAAAAGCATTATGGGCATATACGTTTGTTCGTGCGGATAAGAGTAAAGGCGTTCACAATCCAGCGTATGCGTTATCCTTGCTAGATAATGCCATTGCCTATTTGCTAACGAATCCATAAATCTCATTTTCAGATGAATAAGGGCGGTTGAGTGAACCGCCCTTTTTCATTTTACCAATTGAACACAAATCCACCTTCTGCAAAAAGTTCACCAGTATGCAATTTTTTTAAATGCACTTTCTGAATGATGCCTTGTTGTGATGTCAAGTGTTGTAAAGAACACCGAACATTCCAGAGATCCTCATAACCTGTGAAATGAGATTTATTGCGATATTCATTCCATTGCACTTCTAAAAGAAATTGAGAGGAATTTTGGAGTAAGTGTAAAGCGTAATTGGTGGTGATTTGGTATTTTTGATGATCCGCTAACCATGAAAACCATGCTGTTTGTGTACCTCGTGAAATAGAGACCTCGGAACGAAATAAAAAAGAACGACTGGTTATTCCAATTAAAGAAGAAAAAAATCCAAAAGGCAATTTCAAGTTACTTTCAACTGTTTTGTATGGACAATCCAATTGTTGATAACCAATAAACCATTGCATTGGTCGTCTGTTAATGATAGGATAACGAGCAAAAGTGAAATGAAACGGTTGATTGGAAGTTCGTTCATATGCGAATGAACCGTGCCCTTTTTCACCCAAGATAGAAGGAGTCAAAAAACGTCCTGTTTGATGGAACCGACTTTGTGCAAAGTGTTGGTAAAGTGTGTGAATTTGAAAGTTTGGAAAGTGGAATCGTAAGTTCGTAATGGAATAAAATTGGTTGTTTAAATGCTGTACGTCAAAGGTTGAATGCACACGATTGGAATGATTCAAGAGTAAATATCCTCTTTTTCTTTCGTTTCGGTTCTGTTGATTCTGTTGATATTTTATACCGCTGGTAATGAAAAACTTGTTCCATTCCAGTTGCTTAGTGTAACCTACTGAAAACATTTCTTTGGTGTGAGAAAATTCATATTGATGAGTTTTCCAAAATCCAAAACTGGAAAATTGAACATACTCCTTTTGGTACAACTCACTTCTAAAAAACAGCAACGTAGCAGCATTGGAGTATCTGGTACAAATTCCACTTAGGTACGAATCGGAATGATCCGCACTCAACGACCAACGATCGTTCCAAAAAGTGAATGAATAACTCTCTAAATGTTGGTGGGGTGTAGATCTACCAATCTCCCAACCTCCATTAGGATACGTGCGATATTGCAAACGAAGATGATCCATTCGTAATCCACTGCCCCAAGCACCACGCGTATCAATGACTACGCAGCTTGAATCAGAAAAGGAAAAGGTTTCTCTAACATCAAAAGGAATGCGAAAAACATTAGGGACAAAACCATCCGTAGTTGCATCAATCAAAGCAGTTGCTACACGAAAAGTTTGATGAAACTGCAACGTGTCTAATGCTTGCTTAGCATATTGTAAAACACTGTCTGCTGCAGATTGCTCCATTTCTGATTCGGTTTTGCTATCAAGTGAGCGATACCAATCAGAAAATTCTAATCCATTAGGTACGTTGGATAATCGTGACAAAGCGTTGGATGAAACTGATTCATCAAAGCGAAACAACTGAATTTGCGGTGTGCCATACACCAACCAATTGGATAGAATAGTATAACCTTGTACCGATTGTTCTAAAGGGATGATCTCACGATAATGATTCAATACTTGATTGACTTTTTTAGAATCGGATAATTCATCATAGGCAATCGGAGATGGATAGAGTGCAAAACCACGTTCATCTTGCCAGATTAAAGTAAATCCAGCATCAAAAGGTTCATCGCTAATCCAATGCAAATAAGCATCACGAAAATTGCTTTTCAAAATCCAAATACGAGAAGATTGAGTAAAATATCGTACGGTCCATTTGGATCCATCTTCTTCAATCCACTCCAAAATTTCTATTCGTTGTTTGTTACTATCCAATTCAAAGTATCGTAAAGCAAACGATTCATCACGCGGCGAAAAGAGAGTAATCCGTTTTTTGGGGATTGTAAAACGGATGCGATGAACAAAAGAGCGTTGATTTGCAGCAAGTGTGGTGATTCCTTTAGAAACGTTGCCTGAAGATAAGGGTAGGGTTTGTAAATGAATCGCTTCACCCGTTTTTGATACAACTTTCCAATCTCCAATTGAATGTTGGACAAGTTCTCCATTACACAGAAATTGATTCTCCACTTCATCTACGGAAGGGGTTTCATCAATTAGAATCAAACGTTTTCCTGCTCGTAAAAAATTTCTTCGGATAGAAACACCATCTTGTATCCATTGTACAGTTCCAAAAAAACCGTCGGAATTCCATTGAGTACCTGACCATAAGGGATGATTTTCTATATCAGGAGTGTTCACCCATTCTATCATGGGATTGCCACGAACGAGAAAACTGCTATGCGATTCGCCGGATAAAAAGTATCGTCTTGATTCATCGGTTACGCCATATTGACCATACCCACCGCTGGTTATACACACTTGATCGTTCATTGCGATGCATAGATTCCCAATATCCAATTGTTCATGGCGACCTGTCCATTGCTTCCGTGATTCTGCACTAATTGCAATTACCCATTGATTCGGTTCACGCCAAACAGAATGACCGCCATTCAAATAGATTTCTTGTACCGAAGTCAAATGGATGGGAATAGAATGACGATAAGGGAAGCGAACCATAAAAAATAGACCTTCAACATTTGCATAGGGATGTGGTGGTTCCTGTGAAAATGAAAGGATGGTGGGTGAATGAGGAATCAAGATAGAGATCAATTGCCACAAATTTTTACTAACTGGATAGGTATCATCAAAGGGTAATGGATTGCCTTTTTCATCACATAAATTGGCTGTGCTATAAGCAAGTTTCTTTAGTAATGGTTCATTCAACAAATTTTGATTGGTACGTAATTTTAGAAGAAGTCCCAAATGAGTAATACTTCTAAGTACTTCTTGTGCATAGCCCGGACCTTCACGATAGATACCATCAGCACTAACTTGTGCCAGTCCAATTCGCATTAAACGTTCACTGAGTTTCCAAAGATCAATCCGACGAAGTTTGTGTTGTGAACAATCCGATTCATTCAAAAGAAGAAGTGTAGTTGCTAAATGGCAACCGGAGATAACTGCATGATTATTGGGACCAATTACCTCTGCACCATATTCTAAACGTCTGCAAATCTGAGCAATTTGATTCAGTATCGTATGTCGTTCCCCGTCTGAAAACAGACCACGCATAAGATCGTAACAGATGGCGAGGTAAACCATTGAGTATGAACTTTCTAACATATCACCCCAATACTGATCCATATCATTTCTTGCCCAACTTCCTTTGGAAGGTGCAGAAGGAAGCGAAAGTAAAAGTTGTTTGGATTGGAGAAGCAACATTGTATCTTGTTCAATGAAACCCTTGGCAGTTAGTAAAAGTGCGGTGCGGGAAAGATGTTGGACTTTGATAGAAGTTTGTTGAAGATGATGCTCAATGGCAACTTCCAAAGCATTTTGTAGTTCTGGGTGAAAACGATAATGATTTTGTAGTCCACTCCATTCAAGCGAGGTAGGCATTAGCGAACTATGAGGCGATGGATCAGGAAGGTTGGGTAAGGAAAACGATTGTCTCCGAAAATTGTAGAGTTCACCTGCAGGAAATGGTTTTCCTGCACCTCTTAAAACACTGCGTTGTACAACATCAAACCATTCTTCAGCATAACTATCCCATAAAAGAGAAAATCCACATAACGCAAGCGCAAGTACACGTAAATAAAATTTAGAAAAATACCGAACCCAAAGGTGATAAAGGATGAATCGTGGACACACAATAGAAAATAATAAGTTCGTTTCCCAAGATGCTACTTACCTTTCCATTGTGGTTTTCTTTTTTCTGTAAAAGCGTTCATTCCTTCTTTTTGATCTTCGGTTGCAAACAAGAGATAGAAATTTTTTCGTTCAAAGAGCAACCCTTCGCTTAAACTGGTTTCAAAAGCCATTAGGATCGCTTCTTTCGCCATTTGAACTGCAATAGGAGGTTTTGCTGCAATTTCTTCTGCAATTTTAATGGTTTCTTTTAGAGTACATTCTACTGGCACCACCTTTACCACTAACCCGTACTGCAAGGCCTCTTCTGCACTGATTGTACGACCTGTAAGAATCATTTGCATTGCTAAGGATTTGCCAACAGCACGTGTTAATCGTTGAGTACCACCTGCACCGGGTATAATGCCCAATTGGATTTCCGGTTGACCAAAACGAGCATTTTCTCCACAAACGATGAGATCACACAACATTGCAAGCTCACAACCTCCACCTAAGGCATATCCATTCACCGCTGCAAGAAGTGGTTTCTTTACCTTTCGTATCCGTTCCCACTTTGTAAATTGATCACGTAAATACATTTCTATCGGTGTGGCAGTTGCCATATCGCCAATATCTGCACCAGCCGCAAAGGCACGTTCATTGCCTGTGATGACCATACAGCGAATTTGCTCATCTTGGTCAAACATCTCTATACACGTGACCAATTCGTCCATTAACTCTAAAGAAAGAGCATTCAGCACTTGTGGACGGTTTAGACGTAGAATGGCAACGTGATTTTGAATCTCAGAGAGTACTAACGACGAACTCATCATTCACTCACTTTGAATTTTGTTCCACATTCTATACAAAATTTTGCTTTTGATGGATTAACGGTTTGACAATGGGAACAGGTTAATTTAGGAGCACCCCACAAATACTCAGGTGATTCATCATTGCTCCACATTGCACGTATCTTGTCATAATTGGGTAAATGTTTATTTCGAAAGGCATGCATTCCTTCATAAATCTCGGGGTATGCCGTGTGGATACCTAACCAATCTCTAGCGTGTTGAATGGTTAAACCCCATGATAAATCACGCCAAAAGTTTACTTGAGTTTTGGTATATCGTGTTACGTTGGGTAAACGGTGAAGAAGTTTTTTTGCCATCCGATTGACAGCAATGTCCAATTCACTTCGTGGAACCACTTCATTCACCAATCCCCATTCGTATGCTTTTTGTGCAGGTAAATTTTCACACAACATCAACAATTCTCTTGCACGACGATCTCCAATAATAATCGGCAACCATTGAGTTGCACCACCTGCAGGGACGCTACCACGTGCAGGTCCAACTTGACGGATGTAAATATCTTCTGCAGCAATTGCAAAATCACAAGCGATATTGAATTCGTTTCCGCCTCCTACCACAATGCCATTTAATCTGGCAATGGTGGGCTTTCCAAGGTTTCGCAAACGATCGTGAGCTTCTATGAATGCATTCATCCATTTCCAATAATCTCGGGGACGTTCCAAAAACTCATCAATCTGTTCATCTAAATCGGCACCCGTGCAAAATGCTTGATCACCAGCACCTGTGAGAACCATTACTCCGATGCTATCATCCCAACTTACATCTTCAAAAGCAATGCTCATTTCACGAAGGGTGTCCCAATTCAATGCGTTGTATTTATGAGGGCGATTGATTGTCACGGTGGCAATGCCATCGTGTTTGGAATATAGCAAGTGTGTAAAATTGAATGCTTCCGGTGATTTACCGACATAGCGACGTTTTAGCATAAGGTCTCCTCTGTAGCAAGAATCACGGTAAAAAGACCAGCAGCAAATTCCATTGCATCTTTTCCTGATTCTGCCAATTCAGGACTCTTAAGTGCTGCTTTCAAAGAATCTGCTGATTCAAAAAAAGTTTCTGAATAAGCCCAGTAAGGATTTTCACCTACCAATGTTTTAGTAAGGATCGTAAATTTGACCGATGTTACACCCGGAATCTTTTTTAAAATTTCCAGATGTTGGGTTTTGAAGCGTGTTACAAAACTTTCAATGTTTTCTGGCTGCTTGTAAAAAACGACCATTTTGTTCATCATACTTTCTCCTTTACTCTAAAAAGTGGGAAGATACAAACTTCTGTGGAAGTTGCAAATGATTTTTACAAAAATTACAATGAAAAAAAACAAAAAGATTATGGAACCGCCCCTCCAGACCACAGAACCAAAGCAAAATCCATCTATTGAATGGATGATTTTTCCCATCACTGAAAATTGGAAAAATACAGTAGCATTTTTTTTGATTACGTTTGGGTTAATCGCCATAATCCAAATATCCTTTCAGGAGAGATGGCTCACACTGTTATCAGCAATTTTTTTATTTGGCTCTTTGAGGATGTTTTGGACCCCTACTTTTTATAAAGTGGACGATAAGGGTGTTGAAGTGAAGACACCATTTTACAAATTGGTTCATCCATGGAGTCGTTTTCGCGCATTAAAAGATGACCCACGTGGCCTGATTTTATCACCTTTCAAAAGTGAATCCCGTTTGGAAGCATACCGTGCTTTATTTCTCCGTTTACCACCCAACTCAAAGGAATTAAAACAAAAAATTACAGATGTGGTTCTTAACTATTTGCCAACGGATCGCTGAATCAATTGCTCTCAGAGTTTTTACACAAGGTGGTTTATTTTTTGGGAGAGGGTTTAGGACCTGCGTTTTTCCTTTTTGTTGTAGGATAGGAGTTTTTAGTTTTACTAGCGTGTTTGCGTTGGCTGAAAGTGCTTTGGGATTGCCTACGCGTTTTAGACAGAGGTTTTTGCTGCATTTTCAAGGTTTTTTTACGAATGGTAGAAATGGAAGTGCTTAACTTTCGTTTAGGCAATTCTTGCTTCCACATAAGAGGGTAAAGGATTTCTTCTAATTTCCGATAGTTTTTCATCGGAACCTTGTAACGAATTTTCATTCGTCCATCATCCAAAGTTTCTTGATGAATCACCTCCCCATATTCGTAAATTGCTGCTAAACCTTTTCCTGAACCTTCAGCGGTTAGGACAATTTCATAACCTTCCCAAAGTGAACTACGAATTTCAGCCAAGCGATTTTTCAATTCCCAAATACGGTGTCCTCGTTCGGCACTTATGAAAAGTGCATCGGGATAAGATTTCCGAACTCTAGCGATGAGTTGATCATCCTGGACTTTATCCATTTTATTAAATATCAATAGGGTCGGAATTTGATCGGCATGAATTTCTTTGAGTACCACCAGTACATCACTCATTTGTGTTTCAAAAGCAGGATTAGAAAGATCAACTACGTGGAGCAACAAATCGGCAGTAGTCGTTTCTTCTAAAGTGCTGTGAAAACTGGCGACTAAACTGTGAGGCAACTTTCGTATAAATCCCACAGTATCAGACAACAAGATCGGCTCAGTGCAATGTGGCAAACGCATCGGACGAACTAAAGGGTCTAATGTTGCAAACAATCTATTTTCTATAAAAGGATTACCGCCGGTGAGTGCCCGAAATAATGTACTTTTGCCAGCATTGGTATATCCTACGATGGCGACTTTGAACAATTGATCTCGACGACTGCGTTGTACTTGACGAGATTGTTGAATATGTTCTAATAGTTTTTTCAAATGAGCGATACGTTCACGTACGAGACGTCTATCTGTTTCTAACTGCGTCTCACCGGGACCGCGCATATCAATCCCACCACGTTGTCGTTCCAAATGTTTCCAACGTCCAGTTAATCTTGGGAGTTGATATTCCAATTGAGCAAGTTCAACTTGAATTTCTGCTTCGCGAGTTTTAGCACGGATTGCAAAGATATCTAAAATTAAACCTGTGCGATCCACAACTTTTGTCTGTAGGACATTTTCTAAGTTGCGAGTTTGAGCAGGAGTAAGGTCATCATCAAATAAAATTACATCAATCTTTTCTTTTTGTACACGCTCTGCCAGTTCAACCACCAAACCTTTCCCAATAAAAGTAGTTCTATCGGGTGACAAGCGTTCTTGTACAACGGTATCTACAACTATAGCACCGGCAGTATCTGCTAATTGCCGCATTTCTTCTAAGGTTTCGTTAAGCCATTGTTTGTTGACTCCTTTGAATAAAACTCCTACGATGATGGCACGTTCTTTTTTAGGTTCAACGTAAACAAGCTCATGCATTTGATTTGCTCCGTAATCCTCTTCCGAGGAAACCTTCTACCATCAAGATACCCAAAGCGATGCCAATAAGCAGTGTCCGTAATTCTCTTCCATTTCGTAAGCGAAGGATAGCTTGAATAGCACCATCATATTCATCGGGTAGTACATTGAATTTCTCTTTTGGAATACCACCGATTCTCTTTCGTAAGGTAAACTCACTTTCACTTTTAGGAAAAACAATAGACCATACTTGGTTGCTATCATTTTTCCAAAATCCAATTTCTGTAAAAAGGAATTTTCTATTCAACGAAAACAGTGTTTTTCCACTGGGACTTGTCCACTCGCTAAAGAATTCATATTGATAGGGAACCTCAACTTCATAACCTGCTTCCGATACAGGTACACTTTCGCTACGTTGTAGCATCTGAATCCCTTTTACAAAAAGAGGAACTTGAATTGGTTCTGTTTCAAAACTGGTTCCTGTGATGGGTACACTTTGAATTCTGAGAATACCATTTTGTATTGGAGAATCAATCCAAAAAGGTGAACCATCTTGAAATCGTATGGTGGCAGGATCACCTTGTAAAATCCATCGTCCGTTGGTGGTACCTTTTGGTGCTTTTACCCAATCCGTTAACAACATCTTTAAGTCACGTTCATCCAAAGCATAAAGTCCAGATAAGTGAAAATCGTACTGTTTCATCTGAATGGGTACTAAATTCTCTAACCATCTATTCCAAGCAAGGATATCTGCTTGATGAGAAGGAATGAGCCACAATCTACCCCCATTTTCAAGTCGCATTTTCCAAATGGAACTTGGTTCAATAGGAGGTTGTTTCCCTGCATGGATGTGAAGCGCTTGATGTTCGTATTGTGGTAGAACGGCAATCGTGTTTACTTGTAAAAGCCGCTCTAAGCGATTTTTTTCAGCAAGATCACCACTGATTGAGACAGATGGATGAAACGTGGCTAAAATATAAAGTTCACCAATGTTATCACTGCGAAATACATCTTCAAAAAGATGTTCACACCGAATAATCCACGGACCTTGATTGGTCAGTGGAACCCTCCATTCAATCGGAACGGTAGAGTTTCCAGCAAGTTCAAGGGTCTTCTCACCCACCGCTTGGAACGAACTACCATTGGATTGTACGGAAACTTTGATCAATACCGATTGGGCGTCATCACCATACGATTGAACTTGAAAAGAGATTTTTGCTCCATTTTCTGCATTTAATAATGGCTCAGCAAGTTTCAATTGATTGATTGCAACATTGTTTTTAGAAACGAGCGGCGGTTGCCAAAGAAAATAATGAAGAGCTGTTTGTTGAATATGAACGGTTGTATCCTCTACTCCTTTTCCATCGGTCAATACTAAAATGGCTCGGTAAGGGCTAGTACTATTTTGCAAATGCTTTTCTGCACGTCGTAATCCGAAGGATAAATCATCCACGATGTCCAGTGGTGAAGAACCATCCAATGCATTACGGATAAGAATAGTGTTGTTGAAAATTTGTGATGTATCTACTCGGTCCGCAAAAAAAAGTGTCACTTGATCATTGGGTTCAAGTGAATTGAGAAACATCCGTAGAAATTGCAAACATTGGTCATATGCTGTAACATTTCCGATATAACTTTTCATAGAAGCCGAACGATCTAGCACCACAACCCAATCACTATTTGCATAGGTTCCAATAGGGACTGCTCCAGTTAATAAAGGTCGCGCGAAAGCCAGCACAATGCAAAGAATTGCAAGCATCCGTAAAACAATCAATAGCCACTGGGTTATTTGAATTCTACGATATTGTTTTTTTTCCAGATCTTTAAGAAAACGGAGGGTTGGAAAATAAATTTTAGGTAATTTTCTTCTTGATAACCAATAAAGAAGGAGCGGTATTCCAACTGCTGCTAAAAATCCGAGTAGTGGAGGATTAATCCAATTCATGAATTGGAATACAACAATCGTTCAACAGTGTGAATAAGCAAATGTCCAAGTGTAATGTGACATTCTTGAATTCGTGCAGTAATCTGACTGGGCACAGCAACCACAGCATCAGCAAGGGGTGCCATTCCACGTGGATCTTCACCACACCATGCTACAGTAAAAATTCTTTTAGCACGTGCTGCAGCCATAGCAGCAAGCACCGAAGAGGATTTCCCAGAAGTAGAAATTGCAATGAGTACATCTCCAGGATTTCCTAATGCTTCAATTTGCCTACGAAAGACAAAATCGTAACCATAATCGTTGGCAGTCGCTGTCAAAATGGAAGTATCCGTGGTCAACGCAATCGCTGCAATTGCGGGGCGTTCCAGATCACTGGTTAAACGAACCACCATCTCAGTAGCAAGATGTTGAGCATCTGCTGCAGAACCACCATTTCCACAAAACATCACCTTGCCACCTTTTCGTAACGAATCAGCAATGACCAAAGAGACCTCGGCCAATGCGTCCAACAAGGTTCGGTCTTCTGACGATTTGCGTTTTAACTCAGAAGATTCAAGCAGACCTTGTGAAAAAAGAGTGCGTATTTGTTCAGTCGTCATAGAAGTTCCAATCCACTACGAAAAAAAGTTAAAAAAAGAAATCGTGTTTAAAAAAATGTTCCATTCCATTTAAATCATTTCTTATATTACAACGGAATATCTTTATATCCCCCGATATACTGAGGTGTTTATGCGTGTGGTAACGATAGAATATACGTATGCTTTTGGTGGAAAATGGGATGGCTTGCCATGTTGGGTGGTCAATCTTGCTGATTTTGAAAACCATCCGAATTTACCCAGTGAAGTATTAGAAGCCGACGAGATTGCTGCAGCGTGCAGTTCATTTCCTGAAACACCTGTGATTATTACCGGTGGTGAACCATTGGCATATGGAGCATTAACCAGTACGTGTAAGTTGCTATTGGAAAAAGGACATACAGTACGTGTGGAAACACCCGGCTCCATTTCACTTGCAAGATTACCTGAAGGGGTATTTCGGCGAGTCATTTGGAGAAAACCTAAGACCCCGTGGACAACCTCGGCATTACCAAGTGAACAGGTCATTTTAGAACTTATTGAGAACGACGAATTAGCATTTTTTATTGAATCCAAAAGTTCTTTTGATTGGGCTTTAGAACGTGTAAGACAGCATCGTTTAACCAAGCATATACACGTGGAAATGATCCCCGATGGTAAGGTTACGCGAAAAGAGTTAGGTAGATGGATATTTGAAACAGGATTGCCCATTCGCTTGGCATATCCTTTGGAATAAAGAAAACGAGGAGATCATGAAATACAATTTCAAAAACCTATTGGTAGAGATAGACAATCATATTGCTAAAGTGACCATCAACCGTCCACAAGCATTGAATGCGCTATCCATTGAGACCATTGAGGAGTTGCAGCATTTTACTGCCGTGGTGTCAAGTGATGATGAAGTACAAGCCATTATTATCACTGGAAGCGGCGACAAAGCATTTGTTGCGGGTGCAGATATCAATGAACTGCGGCAATTGGATCGTGAAGCAGGTGAATTTTATTCTATCCGTGGGAATCGTGCGATGCGAAGCATTGAACTATTGCGAAAACCTGTGATTGCTGCTATCAACGGGTATGCTTTAGGTGGTGGCTGTGAATTGGCGATGGCTTGTCATATCCGTATCGCATCGGATAAAGCCAAATTTGGTCAACCCGAAGTAAATTTAGGATTAATTCCCGGATTTGGTGGGACACAGCGGCTTACACGATTGGTTGGAATGGGAAGAGCATTACAATTGTTACTCACAGGTGAAACCATATCTGCTGAGGAGGCCTATAGAATCGGATTAGTCAATCAAGTCGTTCCGCACGATGAGTTAATGAACAGTTGCTACAAATTACTCGGTACGATATTATCCAAAGCACCCATCGCTGTCCAAAGTATTATCAAAGCAGTGTATGGTGGACAAGAGGTAGTGCTGGATGTTGCATTAAATCGGGAAGCGCATTGGTTTGGTGTAACCTGCGGTACAGAAGATATGAAAGAAGGGACAGCAGCATTTTTAGAGAAAAGAAAGCCCAATTGGTCAAATAAATAGTTTTTAATTGAATGGTTGATCTAATAAAGATACAGTTTAATGAATAGGGAACAACCCATTACCTATTTTTCGGAGGAGGAACCCATGAATACCTTTGAAGTTACGGTTACCATGCGCGAAAATGTGGCAGAGGTAACTTTATCACGGCCACCGAACAATCTAATTTCCTTGCAACTAGCAAGAAAGTTAAATGATGAATTAATCAAATTAAGTCATGTGAAAGGGTTGAAAGTCATTGTTCTTCGTGGCACAGGTGGGGTCTTTTCCTCTGGAATCAATGTAGAAGATATGGCTCCGTCCAGAGTCGGGGATATGATGTTTGAATTGGATAAACTCTTTGAGAACCTCAATATCCCTAATGTGATAACCATTGCTGCGGTTAACGGTGAAGCATTGGGTACTGGCTGTGAAATCGCACTCTTTTGCGATTTATGTGTCGCTTCTGCACGTTCTACTTTTGGTCAGCCCGAAGTGGAATTGTCCATTTTTCCACCGGTTGCAACTGCATTGTTACCAAGATTATGTGGCAGAAATCGTGCTTTGGAAATCCTATTAACTGGTGATCCGATTGATGCCATCACTGCCAAGCAAATTGGATTGGTCAATGCTGTGTATCCTACTGCTGAATTTGAAGATCGGCTTAGAGTATTTTTAAGAAGAATTGTACGGCATAGTCATTTGGCGCTACGTTGTGTCAAGCGGGCTGTGGATGGTGGATTGTACGAACCGGTGACACGGGCTGTGAAAATTAGTGAAGATATTTTCTTAAACGAGTTGATGATTAGCCCGGATGCAAGAGAAGGAATCAACGCTGCATTAGAAGGCAGAACACCCCGTTTCGATCCGTAAAGGAACATACTCGTATCAAACAAAAAGGGGCAATCTGCCCCTTTTTTGTATTATAAATGGTTAACCGCAACTCACTTGAGTAGAACCAATTTTTCTGTTGTGCGCCAATGTTTGGTCTGAACACGTAAAAAGTAAATCCCGCTGGGCAAGAGTTGTTGATGCGTTTGGCTGTTCCATCGCAAAGTATAACTACCAGCATGAACAAACTCTTGGACCAATTTTGAAACCAAGCGTCCATTCATATCATAAATTGATACAGACAAATCACCACTTTCAGGAATAGCCAACCGAATTGAGGTCTCTGCATTGAACGGGTTAGGATAAATGGAGCATTCATAATGGGTAGGTATTCCTTGTAAACGCTCTAATACACTGGATGCTGTGATAATGAAGTTACCATCGCTGGTATCTGCAAATGCAGAATTTCCTTCATACACCAAACGAATCCGTGCTGCATTGGAAGTCGGTGAATTGACCACCCAACGTTGGACACCGTCATTGGGTGTACCATAAAAGAGCGTTGCCCACTGACCAGAGGGATAGTTGCGATCAATTTGAATGTTAAAGCGTCCCGGTAAATTGGAAATCCAACGAATATCGTAATTTGAACCTAAGGTGAGAACTTCGCCTCCGTTCGGTTCAAGTATGGTGTATGTCCCAGCAATTATAGAAAAATTAGATGGTGTAAGTGCTGTCGCTGTATCAGACAAAGCACGAATTCGGATTCGGGCACGATTCGTAGAAGGTCCAGTTACGCTCCACACTTGAGTACCGCTATTTGCTATAGAGTCGAACAGTATTTCCCAAGTTCCACTGGGATAGTTCCGATTCAATTCTATGCGTACATTTCCCGGAAAACCAGCAGATTGCCATTGAAGCGTAGTATTAAGACGTATAAAGATGGTATCTTCGCCTGTTGGATAAATTGTTCGTATCCACGGTGCCGAGATGGTAAAGTTTGCGTCGGAAGTATCCCCTAAAGAAGGGTTAGTTTCACTAAGAATACGAATTCGTGCTCCACTGGACGGAGGAGCAGTAACTTGCCAATTCCAAACTCCTGCTGCGGTTACATTAGAAGCCAACAATTCCCATGCACCGGAAGGATAATTGCGGTTAATCTCAATCCGTGCGTTGTTGATCCCTAATCTTGTCCAAGTGATGGAATAAGTTGTATTGATGGTAAGTTCTTCACCACCATTAGGTGAAGTAATGATAACATCTGACGGAACAATATTGAAGTTTACATCCGAGGTATCGGATTGGTTAGGGTTGTTGGCATTGGTGACACGAATACGTGCCGAATTGGTCGTAGGTCCAGTCACTAACCAATTGTAAATTCCATTACTTAAAGCATTGTTTGCAATCGTTTCCCAATTGGATGAAGGATAACTGCGATTGATTTCTATATTCACTCGGCCCACGCCTATGGAATACCAACGGATAGATTGAGTTGTATTGATGTACCAATCGGTGGCAGCATTGGGTGCAGTTACAGTAATTCCCGGGGTAAGGATAACAAAACTGCTATCGGACACATCGTTGTATTCTGAGTGGTTTAAGTAGGATATTCTCATACGGGCATTGTTTGATGCAGGTGGAGTAACGGTCCAAGCGTAGGAACCAGTATTAGCAATTGCTGGTACAATAATTTCCCATGCTCCGTTCGGATAGTTGCGATTCAATTCTATCATCACGGAATCGATTCCACCACTGTTCCAAGTAATGGTATGAGCAATTCCTTGGCGAAGTACATCCGTTCCTGTTGGAGAGGTCAATTGAATCCACGGCATGCGAATGGCAAAATTTTGTGAGGATGTGTCAGAACGGCTAAGATTGGCTGCATTTAAAATTCGGATTCTGCAAAATGAAGAAGTATCCCCATTTACAAGCCAGTATTGTTGACTATCATTTGGGGTTGAAGCAAACAGGGTTTCCCAGTTGTTGGATGGAAAACTCCGATTGATTTGAATACGCACGTTTTGTATAGAATCCGCGGCAATCCAACGGATGCGTTGGTTTTGTTCCAACCACCACTCTTCGCCGCCATTTGGACTTACGATATAAATCCCGGAAGGTGTGATGGAATTTACAGCAGCATTGGTGTTAGGTACTCCTGAACCCAATTGATAGCCCGGATTAAGATCACTAATATCCGTCGCCGTGTTTCGCATAATGCTTTCTAATTCATTGTCAGTTAAGCCGGGATCACGTGATAGAATTAAAGCTGCAGCAGAGGCCACATTTGGTGCAGCCATGGAAGTACCATCCCAATTGACGTAGGCCTGTGGATTATAGGTATTTACCACCATCGTGGACCAAATGTTTACTCCCGGACCTGCAAAATCTACCCAAGCACCATGGTTAGAAAAGTCGGCTTTGATTAAACCGGGTTGAACGGCTGCTACGGCTAAAGCACTATCGTATGCTGCTGGATAGCGGGGTGAAGTGTTACCACTATTGCCTGCTGCACCAAACACCAAACAGTTGTTTACACGTGCATAAGATATGGCTGCTGCATAACTGGTGTTGGATTGTGAACCACCAAAACTGATGCTAATGATACGAGCGCCACGATTGACTGCATATTGAACCGCTGCAACAAAGTCATCTACAAAACCCGCACCAGTTAAACCGCCGTTGTAAATGAATGCAAAACCTGCACGCATACCGAAGGTCTTCACATTAAAACTGGCAGCGCAAACCCCTACCGAATTGTTTGTGACGGCTATCAATGATCCAGCCACATGCGTGCCGTGTCCGTGAACATCGCTTGGGATATTATCGCGTGGACCATAATCTTCACCTTGTGCAGCCGATGCACCTCCAACTTCAGTATAACTGTGACTTACAAAATCCCAACCAATGACGTCATCAACAAAACCATTGTTGTCATTGTCTATGTTATCCAAATCGGCTGTGCTAAACTGTCCGTCTCCATTGATATCTTCTGCTGGATTGACTGCGAAATTGGCAGCTAAATCTTCATGAGTAAAATTTACGCCTGTATCAATCGTTACAGCCAAAATGGAAGGGTTACCTGTTTGAGTATCCCATGCTTGGCGGCAAAACATCGCATCCAATCCCCACATGCTCCGTCCACCAAGATTCCAATCGTTGGGTGTGAGAAGTGCCCAATGCAAGGGAATAGGTGCTGAATCTTCAACACCCCAAACTGATTTGAATTGATTGCATAGATAAAAAAGATCTCTATCAGAGAGATTCTGAAACTGCGGATCTGTTAGTTTTACCGTATAATGACGGTCCAATCCAATGGAATAAAAAGAAGGATTGGCTTTGGAAATTGGATCGTGAGTAAACGTTGGATACAGTACTTGTACACGATATTCAGCTAAAATTGCATCTAAATCACGATTACCAGTAGGAAAGAAAATTTTTCCATCATCCGTTCGCACCAACTGAGAAGAAAGAGAAGGACTAAGGTAGAGCCAGACGCGATTTGGACAATAGATCACATCTTCTTCTGCAGCAATGGTAACAGTAGGAATACAACAGAAGAACAATGTAAACACGATAAATACGGTAAAGAACGATTTTACTGCCATAATTCAACTCCTTTCGGAAAACAAGGTCTCCATTAACGTAGTTTCAATTCCGAACAAATTCACGATTGAAAAACTGAACCAATATGCAAACGAATTTTCATTTGTGCAATGGAAACTAAGATAAAAAAACGAATGATGGAATTATTCCGATTTTACACGAAAGATGTTTGCTGTAATGCTTGGATTGTACTTTGGATTCAATTGGTGGAGAATCCAATCACCCAACGATGGTCCAATTTTCTTTTCAAACTGCATCGGACCTAACACTCGTTCCCACGCTTTTCGTTTTTGTTCCAATTGAAAATCTTGATAGATGATTACATAATCGGGTCGTTTCTGTTTGGTTTGAATATAGGTCAGGAGATCTTGAAAATCTTGTTCATTCTTAACTTCTACCAACCACAGATCGGGTCGCCATGCTTTGCCCAAGTAGTACCATGGTGCTAAAAAAGGTTTAGTTCGCTGGTCTAAAACGATTCCGCCGATCTCTGTATGTTTTTGTAAATAACACAACGATTGAATTTCTGCATGTTTATTGTAAGTAAAAATTGTGAGGATTAAGAGTGGGATGTTCAATACCCAAAAAATCCGATAACTGATCCGATACCAACGTTGAATCATTGGATACTGAATTTTTTCAAGAAGTTGGTACATTCCAATGATTCCTAAAATTACCAGTTCTGGAAGAATTGTCGCAATAAAACGTTCTTGTTTATTCGGGATGATGCTGTGAATCAATAAAAACGCAAACGTACCACTAAACAGAAATGGCGCGACCTTAATGCTTCGTAAGAATCCTATCAGTAAAAACAAACTAAAAGGAAAAATAAAGACCCCAAGAATAAGTAAAAGATACTTGTACCAAGGTCCAGTGATGTATTCGTACATCGCTGAAGAGGAGTTGTATTGAAAGTACCATATCGGATTGGCATACGGATATCCATACATAATCCAATCTATGATACCTACGGGAAAGGTACCTACGATAGCACCCAAAGTATAATAAAATGCTACTTTTGGTTGTTTAAGCAAAAGTAAAGCAGCAAATACACCAATACCTGCAAACCCTGCTTGATACCGTAAACAAAATGCAAAGCCCAACCACCAACCTGCGAGAAACCACTGTTTCCAGTTAGAATGTGTAAAATGTCTTTCAAGTCGTATCAGAGAATACAACAAAGGTACCATACTTACC
Source organism: bacterium (assembly GCA_026417415.1). Classification (GTDB taxonomy): domain Bacteria; phylum Electryoneota; class JAOADG01; order JAOADG01; family JAOADG01; genus JAOADG01. The sequence goes on along the minus strand of JAOADG010000032.1, from coordinate 40,385 downwards.
ACTTCACCCAATTGGCGAACGCTTAGTATCGGTTGTATCCACAGGATCGCTAAAAGCCAACCCACTGTGTTGGCAGCAGTTTGAGATACTTTTTCTTTAGTGAATTGATACCCTAAATAGAGGACAGGCAAAGACCAAAATGCATGAAACAAACGGACGATCACCATCTGCCAAGACGTATCATTAAGCCCAATCCAATGAAACCATTTCAAGAGAAGTAGATGGATACTTGGGTAAATGAGTGAGTGTCCAAAGCGGTTTACATCATCTCCTAACCAATTGGTATATCCATTGAGCCAACGCCAAGCGATGTGAATGACTAAAAAATGGTCATCCGATGCGATATACCCACCCCCAAAAAAACTAGCAAATACTCTTGCAAGTAACCCAATAGAGAGTATCCAAAAGAGTGGATGTTGTTGGTAACTTTGATGAAGTTTGAAAAAAAAGTTTTGGTTCAAGGTCATTTGAGAGTAACCGACAGTTCAGGTAAAAAATCAAAAAAATTGTGAAAGAAAAATGAAAAAGGGGACAAATGCCCCTTTTATCCAAGGTCGTTTGTTATGAGTTATTTTTTCACCACCAACTTTCCGTTTTCTACGGTCCACATTACATAGGGTGCCTGTTTTGGATCACCTTGTTCAGTAAATTCAATGGTTCCCATTGCAGCTTGCCATTGGGTACTACGGATGATATTTGCCAATTCCAAACCACTGGCATCTACTTTTTTCGCAATAGCCCCCAACAGGATATTGGCAGCATCGTAAGCAAACAAAGAGTATGGACCAACTTCGCCGTACTTGGCTTGATAGTTTTTAAGAAACTCTTTGGCAGTAGGAATTTCATCAGCCGGTGGTGCATACGTTAACCAAGCCCCTTCCGCAGCTTTTCCTGCAATCCGAATATATTCCGGATCATAAGTCCCATCCCCAGAAAGAAAGATAGAAGAGATACCCAAATCACGCATTTGCTTGGTGATTAGGCCACCTTCAGGATAAAGTCCACCAAACATCACTACATTAGGTTGGACACTTTTTACTTTGGTGAGTACTGCCGAAAAATCTTTATCGCCACGTTGAATGGCTTCATACAACACCACTTGAATATCTGAAGACAAATGCTTACGGAATTCGTCGGCTAAACCTTGGCCATAGGTAGTTTTATCGTGGAGTATAGCCACTTTAATTTTTCCTAATGGTTGGAGTGCGTCCGCCATAGTTTTGCCTTGTTGATCATCACGGCCGCAGACCCGAAAAATATGTTTTAATCCACGGGAGGTAACTTGTGGATTAGTAGATGCGGGTGTAATCATGATAACACCGGCTTCATCATAAAGGTTGGATGCGGGTATGGTACAACTTGAGTTGTAATGTCCAATGACACCCCGTACACCTTGGGATATGGCGCGTTGTGCTACACTGACCGCTTCCTTTGGATCTGCGCGATCATCGTATCCTTCTACACGAATCTTTTTTCCGTGAATACCCCCTTTGGTATTCCATTCTTCAACTGCAAGGAGTACGCCTTTGGAAATATCGTCTCCCATCTTTGCGGATTCGCCCGTCATCGGTGCAGCATAACCAATCACAATATGTGAACCGCCTTTACAACCGCTGGAGATCCAGAACAAAACGATTAGGAACAGAGCCAGTAGAAAGAAACGTCTCATAAACACTCCTAAGTTTAGAAGTTCATTGGATTAGGTGAAGCGTTTTATGTACGCGATAAAAATCAGTTTTTACAACCAGATAATATATTCCAGAAGTTAACGTTTCACCACTTAACTCGAAAAGATGATTTCCTTTTGGTTTTTCACCAAGATACCAATCTCTTACTTTTTGTCCAATTTCATTGTAAAGCGTAATCTCAACTTTACTAGGTCTTGACAATGAATAAGCGATTTTTGTGGTCCTATTGAAAGGATTGGGATAGTTTTGAGATACCCAATCTTGTGGTAATTCTGAATTCATATCGCTTGCAGATAAGCCATTCCAAGTAAACACTTGTTCTTCTGACCAAGGGGTCCACTTTAAGTTACTTCCACGATAACGCATTCGCCAGCCATAGGTAGAACCCACAGTGAGCAATGTGTCCAACCGATTGAGGCGATGCAATTCAATACCTTGATTCCAATTGATGGGTTGATATTCTGGATTGCCTGTGTCATAATAATAATCTTCAAAATGTCGGGTAACATTTAAAATCGGATTATTGTAATTTCCGGGAACATTGGTAATTTGAAATTGCGAAGAAAAGACAGTATCCACCCCTGCATACAGCGATGCAAGAAGATGAACATACCCATAAGTTTGGTTGGAAGGTTGCAAACCAATGGGTTGATTTCCTAAAGGTGCATTAAGAAAATGTTCCCAAACATCCACCAAAACATTGTTCATGGTTACCTGTTCATTCCCTAAACCATACACGTAAGCACGATAAGAAGCGTTTAATAGAGATACTTCTACCAATACATAATGATAATAATCCAACGAGCGGTGAATCTCAGGATAATTGGTTTGGTTCCCATACATCCTCCAGCGATCTAAGGTACCACCTGCACCACCACAGATTACCGTCCGATAATTTCCGCTCGGCCGAACACCACGTTCATAGTTATGAGAGTGGCCAAAACTTATTAGAACAACCTTGGAATAGTTATCTAAAATTGGCATCACCGAATTGTACACCCAACCGGTGTTCCCATCGGGCCAAACTTCGCTACGTCCCGGCTTGTGAGTCGCAACAAAAATCATGTCTATTGTGGTATCGTTTTGTGCTTGATTGAGACGATTCACTAGCCATTGTAATTGGGTTGTCCCTTGGGTATTGGAATTGAGTGAAATAAACAACACTCTACCCAATTGAAACGAATAATACAATTCCCCGCCATCCCCTCCGAAAGGGGTATAGTGCATATAGTTGTAAAAGTAAGGCGATTCTGATTCGTGATTACCGATACTTACCATAAAGGGGATACGCTTTGTAAGATTAGAAAACGGAAGGAAATACTCGGTTTGGTAAGAGGGTAAATTGAAACCATTCCCCACGATATCACCGCAATGTAAGATTAGATGAACACTGTCGGAGTAATTGGTACCATAGCGTTGTATCAAGGTCTGTTCAATCATAGAGGAGATCCAACTGCTGGTAGAGATATTCGTCTGAGAATCACTGATAAGAAGAAATCGCAATTTTCCTTGGTACGATCCATAAGAAGGTGGGGTATGGAAGGTAGCAACCGCCGTGGCTGCAGTATCCGTAATACACCGATAATAGTATCGTGTGTTTGGTTGCAAATTCTGTAAAGTAACCTGATGCCATAGTTGTTGTGGACTAAGTTGGACCGTAGAACCACTCTGCATCAATCCTAAAGCAGGGGTAGTTCCATATTCTACCACAGTATGAGTAGAAATTGGACAATGCCAGCCGATGGTGATACTATTTGGGGTTGGGGTTTGGAGATAAGGAGTCATTACATTCAGAGGGTTTTGGATCCAATGTCCATAACCACCCAATTGATTCACCTCTTGATTGGTCAGAGGACGGTCGTATATTCTAATTTGGGCAACATCAATAGGATTATCTTCACCATTTTCATCCGCAAAAAACAAGATTTGATTTCCGTTTACAGTTGAGTAAAGGGCAAACCGTCCGTCCACCGCTTGACTGGTACCTTGATGCAACAATTGTCCATCCAAATAGTATGTATAACTACTTCCTAAATCCACAGAAACAACCAAACGATACCACTCGTTCGGTACGATACTATAGGAAGAGTATCCCGTCGCACCTACTCCAATGTTGCCGTTTGGATTGATAAAGCAATCCCCATCATTAGAATTGTTGAGGTTGGTTTGAAAAAAGGTGTACCATCTACCGAGTTGAGAAACTCTAAAATCAATTAAAATGCTGTATTCATTGACCCAGGAACTACTACCACCATTGGGTGCAATATTATGGTAGCATCGGTAAAAACTTCCTACTCCAATGTTGACAGCACCATTCCCAGTTGCGGGACCGACAACCGCAGTATGATTGCCCTGTAACACCAAATGGTTGCCAGTAGTAGCACGCAGCAAGTTGCTCGGAAAATCAAAATCCCATTGTCCAATCGGGTTATGGGGAGAAGTAAGTGGATATAGAGAAAAATTGACCGTGTTTGAACCCATTTGAAGCACGATAGTCGTATAATGGTTGAAATAACCGTATTTGCGGATTTCTACTTGAAACGTTCCCGCACCAACATTAGGTAAGTTGTACATTCCATTGGTAGCGGTAAAGGTTGAATCTTGGAGACCAATCTTGATCAATGCACCGGGAATAGGTTGTCCACTTAATGAATCAACAATCATCCCGTTAACACCACCAATAGCAGAATTGATCAGAAAAATAGAAACCACAAAGATCATAAGAGTTCCAAAGTTACGATATTGGCAAAAATCATGTAACATTTTCACCTCTTATCAAAGTGTTGTTTCTGAAAAGTAGTAAGAAAATGGTTTACTTCCTAAGATCTTAATCGTATGATGAAACGGTTATATAGTAGAATATTTTCTCTTTTCTCAAATTGCCTAATTCCTTAAAAAATCTGAACCTTGTGAATTGCATTCAATCTATTGGAGATGTAAGTAATGCCTACCGAGTATAAGGCAATCAGTGACATTGGTGTTTCCATTTCCCTTTCTAATTTGGAAAATCTGAAAAAGAACTAATCATTCTCCTTGATTGATACTTGAAAGCTACCCACCTAAATAAGCACTTTGGATTGCAGGATCATTTTTCAGTTCTGAACAATGTCCACTTTTTACAATTTTCCCCGTTTCCAATACATAGGCGCGATCGGCCAATTCTAACGCAGCTTTTGCATTCTGTTCTACCAATAGCATACTCACACCAATGGTCCTTAGTTCGTGTATTGTTTGAAAGATTTTTTGTGCTACAACTGGCGCAAGTCCTAAAGAGGGTTCATCCAAAAGCAACAATTTAGGAAAACTCATCAATGCTCGGCCGATTGCTAACATCTGTTGCTCACCACCGGATAAAGTCCTACCGCTTTGAGTGGACCGTTGTGCCAATACTGGGAATAATTGGTACACTTTTTGAAGTTGATTCTCAATGTGGAGAGTGTTTTTTTGGAGGAAAGCACCCGCATACAAGTTTTCCAAAACAGTGAGATGTGGAAAAATTCGTCTTCCTTCTGGACAAAGCACAATTCCTTTTCTTACACGGTCTGATGGTAAAAGCGTATCTATTCGTTCACCTAAAAACCAAATTTCACCGCTTGCAATTGTACAGGTTCCAGTAATTGCAGATAAGGTTGAACTTTTTCCAGCACCATTGGCTCCCAATAAAGCAACAATTTCTCCTTCGGAAACATCCAGCGAAATCTGATTGACCGCGCAGATCCCACCGTACTTTACCGATAAATTGGAAACTGAAAAAAAATGAGTTTTACTTTGCCAGTCCATTGGAGGTACCAATATACGCTTCAATAACCAACGGATGACGTACGATTTCATTAGGAGTACCGATCGCTAAAAATTCACCGTGATCAATCGCTAAAATGGTATCACACAAAGAAACCATCAAACGTACATTGTGTTCAATGATGACAACCGTTACCCCTTGATCACGAATCGAACGAATTAGATCGGATAAACTGGCGGCTTCATTAGGATTCATTCCGGCAGCAGGTTCATCTAAGAGCAACAATTTGGGATTGCTCATCAAAGCCCTTGCAATTTCAAGGCGACGCGCAGCGCCATAAGGAAGTTGATTGGCTAATAGGTCACGATATTCTTGGATACCTACCCATTCAATCCATTGAAGAGCTTTATCATAAAGTTCAGCTTCTATTTTTTTATGAGAATGTTGGACAAAACCAATGGTCCACAAATTGGTAGGAGTGATTAAATGACCACCAACAAGCACATTTTCTAAAACAGTCATTCCGGTAAACAGACGAAGGTTTTGGAAGGTCCTTGCAATCCCAAGTTTTGCAAGAGAATGCGCTGGATAAGCCGTACACTCATTTCCCTGAAAAAACACTTGCCCAGCATCAGGTTTCGTTACACCACTGATTAAATTAAATAACGTTGTTTTTCCGGAACCGTTCGGACCCAAAATCCCATAGATGATACCAGTAGGAACATCAAAAGTAATGTCTTTTACGGCGTAAACACCGCCGAAACGTTTATGTAAATTGCAGACCTGTAGTAGAAAGGGTTGATCTTGAGATGTTTTCAAATTCTTCGGTTACATCTGAATCATTTGAAACGGATTCCCTTCCGGATCCCAAAAGTTGAAACGTGTAACAAATTCATCCGTGACGATATCTTCGCATTCAACATTTTTTTCAAGAAATTGTTGATGAGTTTTATAAATGTCAGGTGTTGCAAAGGTTAAAATTCCACCTACACCAGTTTCTAATTCGTACTCCTCTTCATCCTCTTCATCAAAAGAATACTCGTGGATGGCTATATGAAAATTCGGTATTCCACTTTCATATTCAGCCCAACCTCCAAATTCATCTAAACGAACCAATTTCAATCCAAGTACATCTTCGTAAAATTGTCGCATATTATCAAAATCTACAACCCAATACCAAATTAATTTAGCAACCATATAGAAACCCCTTTCAAATGTGTAAGAACAATTTATTTTTTTACCATTTTCAATAGCCACCCACCAAAAAATAGAATCGTTGCGGTCAAAACAATTGATGCTCCGGATGCGATATTGATATGGTGTGAAATGTACAATCCCATAATACCACTTAGACAAGCAAGGAAGGAGCCATAGATCATGACACGCATAACCCGATGGGTAAACAAAAGTGCCGTGGCTACCGGTGTAATGAGCATGGCAACCATCATTGCTACTCCTACCGTTTGCAAAGATACAATAATACTGATGGCAATGAAAATTAAAAGCAATGTATCATAAAATTTTAACGGAAGGCGTAAAGTTAAGGCAAGAGTTCTATCAAAAGAAATTAACACAAAAATTCTAAAAAAGATTAGGATTATTAGTACAATAAGTACACTAAAAATCCCAGTTCGGATTAAATCTTGCTTAGAAATCCCTAAAACATCACCAAACAACAAATGATTCAAATCTACAGGATAATTTGGGGTAGAAGAGATGATTGCGATCCCTAATGCAAACATTCCAGCGAAAACAATACCAATTGCAGTATCTTCGCTAAATTTGGTTTTTTGTTGAATACTGCTAATACCTAAAGCGCTGACAATTGCTGCAGCGATTCCCCACCAAAAAAGCGAAGACCGTTGGCTACCACCAACAAGATACCCAATCGCAAGACCCGGCATGATGGAATGGGCCAATGCATCACCAAAAAAAGCCATTCCACGAACCACCACAAATGTTCCCACAACGGAACATAAAACACCAATAAATAAGGTGGCATATAGACCACGAACGAAAAAGGGGTATTGTAACGGTTCAAGAAACAGGTTCATCGTCAGAATCCTCTAACGAATGACAGGAATCGTCCAAAAGTAACGATGCATGAAATGCTTGAAAAGAAGAGAAATGGGTAGGATATGCTTGATAAAATGTCGTATCAGATAAAACTTGTTTGGGTGTACCAAAAGCAAAGATACGTTGATTTAGAACCATAACACGATTACAATACTTGGAAGCAATGATTAAATCATGTAACGCTAAAATGATTGTTGTTCCCGAAGAATGAATTTGCTGAAGTGTTTGTAAAAATAGCTTTCTTGAGGATTGATCCAAATGATTCAACGGCTCATCTAACAATAGAAGTTCCGCTTCTTGGGCTAATGCTCTGGCTAAAAATAGGCGCTGCAGTTGACCACCTGAAAGAGCATCAATGGGTTTAGAAGCAAAGGATTCCAGTTGTACGGTTTCTAATGCTTGACGAACAATTGACCAATCTTTAGAAGTTGGAAGGCGAAAAAAAGGTATTTTTCTAACGCGTCCCATCATGACCATTTCATTGACAGTAATGGGAAAATTCCAACGAATAGACGGGCGTTGAGGAATATAACCAATACATAGATGTTTGTTGGGTTCAGTACCATAAAAAAGAATCTTTCCTTGTTGGACAGGGAGGATACCCGCAAGCAGTTGCAAGAGGGTGCTTTTTCCTGCACCATTTGGTCCTACTAATCCGATTACCTCACCTTTTTGGATTGTAAATTGAAGTTGATCCAAAGCAAGGTTCTCACCAAAAGAATGGGATAGTTGTTCTACCTGAAGAAAAGGCACTTCAGAAGAATGAACATGTTGATCGTTGGTTCGGTTTTTCCACATCCTATTTTTCCATTAAAGCATCACAGATTTGTTTGGCATTCCACCATAAAAATTGAATGTATGTTTCCGTTCCTGAACCTTTTTCTCCCAGAGAAAACGTTTGTAAAGGGATCATACGAATTTGCAGATCGTTAGCAAACTGCTGTGCAACCGTACTTTGTGAAAAGCGATCAACAAACAAAACCTCAATCTTTTGTTCACGAATAAGTTGGCTTAATCTTCCAAGTTCACGTGATGATGGGGCTGAATGGGTATGTAAACTCGGAACTATCGCACCAACTTCCTTAAATCCATATCGTTTACAAAAATAAGAAAATTGGAAGTGATCACTTACAATCAATCTTTTGGAAACTGGTACCTTTGAAACATAGCTTTGAATGGTCGTATGAACACGGAATAGCGAGTCGAGGTAAGCATTTCCGTTTTGATAAAAATAATCCCGACAGTTGGGAAACTGGTCTGCTAAAAAACCAACGAGTTTTTGTAGACCGTGATGCACAAAAAGAGGGTCAAACCAAAAATGAGGATCTTGGTGCGAATGTTCCTTGTGCTCTTGATGCAATTCAATATCATCTTCCCTAAGATTGTCTTCTGAAGTGGATAAAACTGTATCTCCAAACGAATAGATTATCCCTTTTGCATTTTCTACTATCGTTTTTTGAAAGGAACCTTCTAATCCCAATCCATTGAGTAGAATGAAATCGGCTTTCGCAATTTTTTGAATATCGTTTGGAGTGGGTGAGTAAAGATGTGGATCAGTTTGGTTAGGAATTAAAACGGTTATATGTACAGAATCTTTCGTAACATTGGACACAATTTCTTTTAATAAAACTGTGGTAGTTACAAACTGTTTTTGATGTTTCCTTGGTTCTGTTTTTGGATTGTGTTTACTGCATCCTAAAGGAACCATCAAAAAACAGATCAACAGGATTCCAAATTTCATACCCCCTTCATAAGATTTTCTAATGTTGAAGAACTTGTAAAAATAATCTAACACAATTTAGAATAACAAATACATTCTAAAAAAAATCTCTTTTATGAAAGTGCGTAGTGAATCCAATTAAAGAATAAATGAAACATTTTTGTGTAATAGAAGTCAGTAAAATAACTACACCAATCCAGGTCCACCACGGTCCACCCAATATCCCCCATAAGGTAAACGAAGCACCAACAATAAATCGCATCAAACGATCCATACCCCCAACATTTTTTTTCATTCTGCCTCCTATTCTAAGTTACAGGACCACGTTGAATAAAATGAATGGATTGCTCATCGTACTGACTTGCATCGCTTAACCATTGCCACTCCTCATCGGTTAGTGTGAATTCTGTGGATTGGAGCGATTCTTGCAATTGTTGAATGGAGGTAGCACCAATAATCGGCGAAGTCATCCAATCCCAACGTTGCATCCAAGCAATCGCAACAGCCGCCATAGACACATTCCGTTCTTTAGCAATTCGTTCTAAGATCCGAAGTATTTCAACCACTTGATCGGTTAATTTTTCTAAAGCACGTCCATTTAAGGTATGTCGTGCATTGTGCGGCAAATCTTGATCTCGGCGATACTTTCCGGTTAACAATCCACCTTCTAATGGACTATAGGGAATCATCCCTATACGATACTTTTGAATTATGGGTACTAAATCCAGTTCTACTTCGCCTCGCACAGTAAGATTGTACTTCGGTTGGGTAGATACAGGCAATGGCAATCCTTCGGATTTTGCAAATTGAATGATTTCTAAATGCTGTGCACCATTGTAATTGGATAATCCTAAATATCGTACCTTACCGTCTTTGACCAATTGGGAGAGAGCATACCAAGTTTCTTGAATTGGTGTATTGTAATCCGGAGCGTGGCATTGGTATAAATCTACTGTATCCATCTGCAAACGGCGGAGCGAATCATCAATTGCTCGCGCAATATGTTTTGCTGATAGTCCTTCACCATCTTCACCATCCCACATTCTACCACGAACTTTAGTAGCAAGAATAAGATCATGTCGTGGGATTCCACGCTTTTTTATCCAGTTTCCAATAATGGTTTCAGAAACACCCCCCGGATTACCGGGAACCCAACGGCTATAAACATCTGCTGTGTCAATAAATTGAATGCCATGATCAAAGGCATAGGTTAAAATTTCAAACGATTCGCGTTCATCATTTTGCCAGCCCATGGTCATCGTACCTAAACATAATTCGGATACCAGTAATTCACTATGTCCAAGCAATTTGTATTTCACGAGTTCCCCCTAATTCCTTTCAAAAAAGTTTACTTTACGGTGGACTAAAAAACACTTCGGTTGGTGAGGATATTCAAGAATACCAATACTTAACAAAAACTCCTTCACGATTTCATATCCTACAAAAACAAAGGTTTGCTTAAAAAGTGTGACCCATTCCTCTAACTCGGTGATCCGACTGCCATTCTCTTTTAACCATTGATCAAAAGAATAACCTTGTAGATGCCATTGGTTGATTCTTTTCGCAACTTCAATGGCTGAAACCAGTTTTTTTCGGTTCCGAATAAGATTTGCATTGGATAACAGTTGTACGAGTTTTTGATCATCATAATGAGCCACAATGGAAACTTGAAATTGATCCATCGCTTCTCGAAGATAATGTCGTTTTTTCAGGACAGTTAACCAAGATAAACCTGCTTGCATTTGTTCTAAAACCAATCGTTCAAATAACAAGTTATCGTCGTGGATTGGTATTCCATACTCTTCATCGTGATACGCAAGTAACAGTGGATGCTCATAAGCCCAATCACATCTAAAAATGCCATCTGTTCCCACCTGACTCATTTACACTTTCCGCAATGCTTGATTTCTACCTAAAGTAAATAGGGCAATCAAAAAACAAAGTCCACTAACCAGAGCTAATGCTGTTTGGATGCCAATTCTTTCAGCCAAAGAGCCCACCAGAAAATGACCGATTGGTGAAACACCCAAAAAGCAAGTGGTATATAATCCTAAAACACGACCACGTAAATGATCAGGAGTATGAAGTTGTAAAACGGTATTGCTGGAAGCAAGTAAAAAAATACCCGAAAAACCAATCAAAAACAGCATTACGAAAGAAAGTGGAATTATCTTTGAAATTGAAAAAATGAAAACGACTAAAGAGAGTATAAACCCAGATACTCGTATAATTTTTCCACGAGGGGTATTTCTTGGAAAGCTTGCTAAAGTCAAACCACCTGTAAGTGCGCCTGCACCCACCGTTCCCATCAATAATCCTAATCCCTGTACTCCGATATTCAAAACTTTTCCAGCAAAAGCAGGGGCTAAAACTGTATAGGCAAAGGCAAAGGAACCAAATGCTGCTGTATTAAGCAATATAAGCCGATGGAGTTGTGAATGTTGAACATATTGAAATGCTTCTAACCACTGCTCACGAAAAGAATTGTGATGATTGGGAATAGGTTTTGGAAGATTGGTCATTAAGCTCAAGGTGAATAACAGAGCGGCATAAGAAATTGAGTTCAGAAAGAAACAACCCGCTTCACCAATATAAGGGACTAAAATTCCAGCAATGGATGGTCCAACCAATCTGGCGGCATTAAAGGTGGTAGAATTGATGGCAACAGCATTTCCCACATCTTCTTTTCCCACTAAATCTTGAACAAATGATAATCTAGCAGGTGCATCAATTGCTGCAAAAATTCCGGATACTGCAGCCAGAAAAACCACTACTTCCACTCGGATGATCTCGAAAAATGTGAGAATGGCCAATAACATTGCGGTTATGGCTAGACCGCTTTGAGTGATGAATAAAACGAGACGTTTTCGTGAACGATCAACAATGACTCCTCCTACTGAGCCCAATAGTAACGAAGGCAATTGAGACATTGCACTGGCAACGCCTAACCAAAAGGGAGAATGAGTTAAACGCCAAACCAACCAACCCTGAGCCAGCGTTTGCATCCAGCTGCCAATTAAAGAGATGGCGTGCCCAGTCCAAAATAACTTGTAGTTTCTATGCGTGAAGGCACGAAATGTGGTTCTTAGAAGAAAGTTCAATGCACCGATACATTATTAATAAGGTTCTACAAATCAAGTTAATTCAATTTTAAACCATTTCAAAAAAACGACAGAATTCTGTATCACTCGCAGACCTCTCTTTCAATGAACAACAATTCCATTTTCTACTCAAACAGTAGAAATTAAACAATTACCAGTTCACAATTTTTTGTATTATCTTTTAACTTTGTTTTAGGAATGGGAACCTATTTTCTCTACCTACCTGAACGATCCATATGGAGCCAACCTATGAAAATCCTCGTCCTGAATTGTGGAAGTTCTTCTATCAAGTATCAACTGTTTGATACGGATAAAGGCGAACAACCTTTAGCCAAAGGGCTTGTTGAACGCATTGGAATGCGTGATGCAATTTTGAATCACCACCGCATAGATGGTGATAAGGTCAAATTGGTTTCTGAAATCATTGACCACCAAGTAGCCATTGAATACATTCTTGCTATCTTAATGTCATCTAACCATGGCGTAATCAAAGATCGTAACGAGATTGATGCTGTCGGACATCGTGTTGTACATGGTGGCGAGAAGTTTACAGGTTCGGTAATGATTGATGATGAGGTGATGGCACAACTTCATGAATGTATTGAACTCGCACCCTTGCATAATCCGGCGAATATCAAAGGAATTAAAGCATGTAAACAATTAATGCCTACAATTCCTCAAGTGGGCGTATTTGACACTGCGTTTCATCATACTATTCCAGATTATGCATATATGTACGCTTTGCCTTATGTTCTGTACAAAAGGTATAGCATTCGGCGATTTGGTTTTCACGGAACCAGCCATTACTATGTTGCCCATCGTGCTGCTGCAATGCTAAAGAGACCGATAACAGAATTAAAACTGATTACCATTCATTTAGGAAATGGTTGCAGTATGGCAGCTGTAAACTATGGAAAATCGGTAGATACCTCCATGGGCTTTACACCGGTAGAGGGGCTAGTGATGGGTGCAAGGTGTGGCGATATTGATCCTGCTGCTCTATTGCACATTATGGAAAAAGAGGATCTCTCACGAGCCGAAGCCAATGCGTTAATGAATAAACACAGCGGACTAATTGGGCTTTCCGGTACATCTTCAGATATGAGAGATATTTTAAATGAGATTAGAAACGGAAATGAACGTGCCAATTTAGCACTCAATGTTTTTTGTTATAGAATTCGAAAATATCTTGGTGCGTATTGGACGGTATTAGGAAGCTTAGATGCAGTTGTATTTACTGGTGGTATTGGTGAAAATGCAGCAGAAGTTCGTAAACGTGTTTTACAGAATTTAGAGCAAATGGGTATCGTCCTTAACTATGTTGCCAATGAGAATTTACCCAATACTGAACGTGACATTAGTGATGAATCGTCTAAAGTACGGGTTTTGGTCATTCCCACCAATGAAGAATTGGTTATTGCGAGGGATACTGAAAAGTTAGTTCGTGAACTTCAAAAGGGTTAATGCATGGGATATATCATTCTTGAAAAAGAGATTTTAGCAGATAGGGTGAAAAAAATTGTGGTGCTTGCAGAGCGAATTGCTCAAAAACGTCTTGCAGGTCAATTCATTATTTTACGCACCACAGAATTAGGAGAGCGAATTCCACTGACCATTGCTGATGCAGATCCACAAAAAGGGACCATCACACTTATCTTCCAAGAGGTAGGAAAATCCACTTACGAATTAGGCGATATGAATGTAGGCGACCAGTTGGCAGATGTTTGTGGTCCACTGGGAAAACCGACGCACATTGAATATCGCGGTACAGTATGTGTGGTTGGTGGTGGTATCGGTGTTGCTCCGGTTCATCCCATTGCACAAGCCATGAAAAAAATAGGAAACCATGTTATTGGAATTATCGGAGCAAGAACCAAAAGTTTATTGATTCTTGAAAAAGAAATGAGTCAAATCTGCGACGAACTTCACATTACTACTGACGATGGAAGTTATGGTACACACGGCTTTGTGACGGATGAACTAAGGGTCATCTTATCTACCAAAGAGGTGAAAGAGGTGGTTGCCATCGGACCTGTTCCAATGATGAATGCCTGTTGTAAGGTCACCAAAGAGTTCAATGTACCTACCTTAGTATCGTTAAATCCCATTATGGTGGACGGGACTGGAATGTGTGGTGCGTGTCGAGTGAGTGTGGATGGAAGAACGCGATTTGTTTGTGTAGATGGACCTGAGTTTGATGGACACAAAGTGGATTTCAAAGAACTCATGCTTAGACAGAGACAATATCTTCCACAAGAAAAAGAAGCGTTGGAACTGTATTTATCCCATGCCGCTACGCGGCATTAATATTGACTGACAGGAGAGCAATAGATGCCAAAAGAAAAACTCCCCCGCCAGAAAATGCCCGAACAAGAGCCGCTGGTACGAGCAAAAAATTTTCTTGAAGTGCCTTATGGATACACTGCCGAATTGGCAGTAGCCGAAGCAAGTAGGTGTATCCAATGCAAAAATCCGAAATGCGTGGATGGTTGTCCGGTAGGTATTGATATCCCTGCATTTATAAAACTCATTAAAGAGGGTGAATTTGCTGCTGCAGCCAGAAAAATCAAAGAAAGAAATGCGCTACCAGCAATTTGTGGACGTGTGTGTCCACAAGAGGATCAATGTGAGATTGTATGTGTGATTGGAATAAAACAAGAACCTGTTGCAATCGGACGTTTGGAGCGATTTGCAGCGGATTATGAACGTGAAAACAATTTGGTAGAGATCCCTCCGTGTGCTCCACCAACCGGTAGAAGGGTAGCAGTCGTGGGTAGTGGTCCCGCTGGATTAACTGTTGCAGGAGATTTGGCTTTGTTAGGGCACGATGTAACAGTATTTGAAGCATTGCATAAGGCAGGTGGAGTATTGGTCTATGGAATTCCTGAATTTCGTTTGCCTAAGAAAATAGTGGAGGCGGAAGTTAATTATCTTGAACGATTAGGTGTCAAATTTGTTTTTAATGCGGTAATCGGTAGAACTTTTACCGTTCATGAATTGCTTGATGAAGAAAAGTTTGATACAGTATTTCTCGGTACAGGTGCGGGCTTGCCCTATTTTATGAATATACCCGGTGAAAATTACAATGGCGTGTATTCTGCAAATGAGTTTTTAACGCGTAGCAATCTGATGCGTGCATTTGATTTTCCCAATGCAGATACCCCCATCATCCGAGGGAAAAAAGTGGCAGTATTAGGGGGTGGAAACGTGGCTATGGATGCCGCAAGGACCGCTTTACGACTTGGTGCTGAAAAAGTTACCGTGGTCTATCGTAGAAGTAGAAATGAAATGCCAGCAAGGATAGAAGAGATTCATCACGCGGAAGAAGAAGGAATTGAGTTCCAATTTTTAACCAATCCCACCGAGATTCTGGGTACTGAAGAAGGATGGGTAAAAGGGATGCGTCTGGTACGAATGGAATTAGGTGAACCTGATGCCAGTGGAAGACGACGTCCTGTGGTGATACCCAATTCTGAATATGAGCAAGAGTGTGATGTTATCGTGGTCTCTATTGGAAATGGCTCTAATCCATTGATTCCACAAACTACTCCGGGCTTAAATACAAACAAATGGGGAAACATTCTTGCTGATGAAAATGGGTTAACTTCAATTGAAGGGGTGTATGCAGGTGGAGATGTGGTGATTGGTGCAGCGACTGTTATTTTGGCTATGGGTGCTGCACGAAAAGCATCCAAAGCCATGCATGAATATATGATGGAAAGGGTACCTAAATCTGCAAAAAACTAAAAACTAAGTAGATGATAAGATAAAAGAATGGTGAACCGAGTGTTCACCATTTTTTTAATAAAAAATTCAAATTCAAACCGTACCTTTTTGTAAATCTATTTTTCTAAAGACAATGAACCTAAAAACACTTATTTTTTGTATTCTATGGATAGGTACAGTACAATCCTCAGTTTATGCTGTAAAAAATGTGATCATTTTTTTAGCCGACGGTTGGGGGTATAACCACATTGAAGCAACTAATTTTTACCTTGGTGTAGAGAAACAGTCCTACCAAAATTTTCCTGTTCAATATGCAATGAGTACATATTCCTTGGCAGATCAAAACAATGTGGTACACGATGGAAGTCAAGTGTATCATACCGATTTGGCTTGGTCCAGCTGGGAGTGGTTGCTTCAAAGACCAACGGATTCAGCAAGTTCATCTACAGCAATTTCAACAGGGGTAAAAACCTATGACAATGCTCTCGGGGTAGATTTGCAAAAGAAACGGTTGCAACATGCTTTTGAACTTGGAGAAATTGTGGGTAAAAGTAGCGGGCTTGTCACAACAGTCCCCTTTAGCCACGCTACACCTGCTGGTTTTATCGCACATAATCTATCAAGAAAAAATTATGAACAGATCGCAATCCAAATGATTGATAGCACGCGATTGGATGTAATAATTGGAGCAGGCCATCCAAACTATAATGATGATGGAAAGTTAAGAGAAGACAAAGAATACAAATATGTGGGTGGAAAAGAATTTTGGGATAAAATTGTTGCTGGCAAAGCAGGAAATGATGAAAATGGTGATGGTAAACCCGATTACTGGACTTTGGTACAATCTAAAGAGCAATTTCTATCTTTGAAAACGGGGAACACACCGAAACGATTGTTAGGAATAGTGCCTTTTGCAAGTACTTTGCAACAAAAGCGTCAAAATCCTCCACAACCTAACGATCGGACAATCTTACCTTATCAAATCCAGCCCAATGAAACAGCACCAGCACTTTCCGATTTGGTGGAGGTTGCCATCAACGTTTTGGATGAGAATCCTAATGGTTTTTGTTTGATGGTAGAAGGTGGTGCAATTGATTGGGCAGGACATGATCAACAACCCGCGAGGTTGATTGAAGAAATGATTGACTTCAATCATGCTATTGATGCTGCTATTCAGTGGGTGGAGAAAAATAGCCATTGGAATGAAACATTAATCATTGTTACAGGTGATCACGAAACGGGATACCTATGGGGAGAAGGTTCTAATCCTGATTGGAAGCCCATCCAATCCAATGGAAAAGGAAAATTACCCAATATGAAATTTTATTCAACGCGTCATTCTAATTCATTGGTTCCGTTTTATGCCAAAGGTAAAGGAAGCGAAGAATTTCAAAAAGCCATCATTGGTAAAGATAAACGATACGGCTTCTATATTGACAATACTTCAATTGGAAATACACTTAAAGTTTTATTCTACAACTTAGAAAAAAATTAGCATTTTTAAATGTTCTGAGATCACTTCTTTTCATTCATTCCGATTGGTATCTTAGTGAACAGAAACGAGATAACAAAAACGGAATGGTAAAACCGCCTGCAATCCTAGTGCTACGATTTTCTTCTCTGGGGGACTGTATTTTATTAGGTCCGCTGTTTCGCGGGCTTCGCAAACGTTTTCCTGAACATCGTCTGTTTTGGATGACCAAATCTCCTTATCATACAATATGGGAAGGCACGGGTTGGATAGATGGAACAATTCTGTATTCCAAGAATTCAAAAGATTGGTTGAATCCATTAAACGAATTGAGCATTGAATACCTTTACGATGTTCAATCCTCCTTTGAATCGTGGAAAGCTTTGAATCGTATCCAATCCAAAATCAAAAGAAGTGTACGACCTCCACGGTTAAGAAGATGGTTAACCATTTATACACGGTGGAACTTTCTAACCCATGTTCCACCCGTACCCTTAAGATACCTTTCAGTAGCAAAACAAGATGGAGTCCATGACGATGGTGAAGGGTTGCATTTACCAATCCACCATCATCCTATTGAACATTTTCCAAAAGAAACTGAACCTCCTATAATCGCACTGGCACACGGATCAAAACACTTCACCAAATGTTGGAAATGGGATAATTTTCGTGAAATCGCTAACCGATTGTTACAACGAAATATGCGTGTGTTATGGATGGTCGGTCCATATGAAAGGGATAAACTGAGTGAAATAAGAGTACTTGCAACCCAATTTCCTAATCAAGTATTTACCACCTCAGTAGATTGGCATTTTCATGATCTGTTTTCTGCCATTGCTCGTTGTCAAGCCATTGTTACCAACGATTCGGCTGCAATGCACATCGCGGTTGCAACAAACCGTAAAGGGATTGCACTATTTGGACCCACCATTCAATCATTTGGATTTGCACCATTTCGTTCTCAACTTACAGTTTTAGAAAAGGAGATTGAGTGTCGTCCCTGTTCTGCACACGGCACAAAAGTTTGTCCACTCAATCATCACCGCTGTATGGAAGAGATTGCGGTGGAAGAAGTTTGGATGAGATTAGCCACCATTCTTAAATCATGAGTACACCACCCCATCCAATTTGGAGAAAATCTTATCGTTGGTGTTCGCCATTTTTTCTCAAATTGGCGAAAATTTTAGCGTTTTGGGATGAAAAATTTGAAAAAACACTTCAATTGCGATCAGCAGAAACATGGGATCATTTACCCACGAATCAATTTGTTTTTCATTGTGCTTCTGTGGGTGAATTTGAAGCAGCACGACCAATTATAGAAGAATTGGTGAGAGCAAACAATACACCAATTGTAGCAATGGGTTCACCGTCATTGGAATCGAGAAGATCTGCCTTTGCGAATGCAGGATTTTTTTGGTGCTGGTCCCCATTAGACATACCCTCGCAGGTTGAAACCTTTCTAAAGAAAGTTCAACCTAAAGCCATTGTCATCACCAAGCACGATATTTGGCCCGAATTGGTGTGGAGATCGCGTGAATTGCAAATTCCTGTTTTGTTGCAAAGTGCGAATTTTCGTCCCGATTCTAAAAGAAATGTGGCACTCATCCGATCTTTTCAACGTTCGTTATTGGGTGCACTCCAAGGTATTGGTGCGATATCAGATGAGGATGCAAATCGGTTTCGTGATTTATTACATCAAAGGACAGAAATCAAAGTTACTGGCGATACACGTTACGATCGGGTCCTCCAAATTGCGAGCCAAGTGGATAAGCGGCCTATCAAAGTAGTCCAATGGATACGTAGCAAACCGACTATCATTCTTGGAAGCAGTTGGGAAATGGATGAAGAACTATTGTTTGAAGCGTTACAATCCATTACAACTGACTATCACCTTATTGTTGTACCTCACGAAACATATGCAGAATCGATACGAGCAACTCTAAATCGGTTATCAAAGTACAATTATTTAGTAAAAAAGTACACGGAAGGAATGGAAGATATTGACCATTATCAAGTATTGCTAATTGATGTACAAGGGATATTGGCAACCATGTATCGTGATACCAAAATTGCATGGGTTGGTGGTGGTTTTGGACAAGGTGTGCATAGTGTTTTGGAGCCGGCTGCTTTTGGGGTTCCGGTGTTTTTTGGTCCCAATCACTTGATGTCCAGAGAAGCAAGGCTGTTAATTCAATGGGGTGCTGGATTTGTGGTTAGCGATCAAACCAATTGGAAAGAAACCTTAATCCGTCTATTCAATGATGAGCAGGCATACCAAACTGCTTCCAATCAATGTCTCCAATTTGTTCAGCAATCTGCTGGTGCTACAAATAAAGTGTTGGAATGGATTCAGTCCTTGTAAAATGGTTACGTTGAACAATGTATGGTATGTATTGCCGGATCAGCGGGTTGTTCTCAAAGAGTGTACTTTTCATCTTCAAAGTGGTGAAAAGGTGGCTGTGATTGGTGAAAATGGATCGGGGAAATCCACCTTAGGGTTATTGATGCTGGGCATACTTCAACCTACTCAAGGTACAATTGAATGGAGTACTCCTCTTTTGCCTACAGAAAGGCAGATTCTGTTGCAAAATCCTAAGAAACAGGTTTTATCTAAAACCGTGCAGGAAGAATTGTCTTTGTTGCCTACCTTTTGTGGTTTATCCAAACTAACCATACAGCAATTGTGTAATGATGCCATTCAATCATTATCCATTTCACCAGATACTGAAATGCAACATTTATCTGAAGGTGAACGGCTAAAAGTGATGGTCAAAGCAATTACAATTGTTCCACCAAAACTCATTGTGACCGATGAACCAGCCAACGATTTGCCACCATTAACCAAACAAGCATTGATGCAAGATTTGATGCGTTTACCTTCTACCTTAGTTTGGTTTACATTATCCCTACAGGAAGCAATCCAATTCCCGCGTACCTTGGTGCTTTGGAAAGGTGAAATCGTATGGGATACCCAAATACAACCCCTTGAACAAGTTAGCAATGCGGAATGGATCCGTTGGGGAATACAGCCAAATTGGAATGTAGAATGGCTTCAATTACCTTAAAAAACATCGTTGTATCAAACCATTCCAAAGTACGTGTGAAGGTACCTAATTTTACTCTTCACGATAAAGAGCGTATCGGTATTATTGGGGATAATGGCTCGGGAAAAACCACTTTTTTGTTGGTTGTTGCCCAATTGCTTAAACCGACGAATGGACAGGTACAACCAACCAAAGATTGGAAAGTAGCGGTAGCATTTCAAAGAGCAGAAGAATGTTTTTTTGAGGCCACAGTAAAAGATGAATTAGGAATAGATTATCAAAAACAGTTGCAACTTTTTCAGTGGAATGAGTGTATTGATGCAAACCGTGATCCTTATAGTTTATCTGGTGGGGAAGCCCGAAAAGTTGCATTGGCTAAGACGTTGTCCAAATCAGAATGTTTTTTATTATGGGACGAACCAACCAATGGTCTCGATTACAAAGGAATACAATCGTTAATCTCCATTCTTAAACGTCGTACTCTTGGGTACATTATAGTTTCCCATGATTTGGATTTTTTAATTGAAACGTGTGAACGGATAGTTGCATTTGAAAATGGTATGATGATCTGGGACGAAGCAAAAGAGAAAGTGATCTTTGATGAAAAAAAGTTGCATCGTGTAAAACATCTTCTTCCGACGGTGGCCAAGATATGGAATAGAATTCAATCCAAGTTTCCCAACGAATCACCACCGACCAATTGGGATGAACTACAAGAGTATCTAAAAAAGGTACAAGGCATGGTTTAAGTATTCTAAACAATACACAATCGTGGTTGTCCAAACATTATGAATCAAATCATCAAAGATCTCTTAACTGCATATGGTGCTGTACTATTTAGTGGTAGAAAACGTACAGGCATTTTCTTTCTATTGGCAACCTTTTTAAATCCACTTCACGGCTTAATCGGTTTAATCGGAGCACTTACGGCGCATTTGACTGCGTTAAGTATGAAAGTGGATCGTTCTTATCACAAAGCGGGAGTATTTGGTGCAAGTGGATTGTTAACTGGATTAGCACTATCGTTATACATCAAACCCACTCCAAGTTTGTTTATTCTGGTACCGTTATGTGCGGTGCTTTCGGCTTTTTTTACTGCTGTGAGCGTTTCCATCTTAGGATGGAAATATGGGATACCATCTCTTGCATTGCCATTTGTTTTCGCTACATGGGTCGGTCTATTGGCAGATAAAGTAGCAATTGAAACAGGTTGGTTTGGTAAAGTTATTGAACCTTTTCAATTTGAGTGGATCAATTCTTTGGATACACAACTCGCAATCGTAATCCCTAAAGAAATCTCCACTTTTCTTAAGGTTGTCAGTGCTACCTCACTTCAAACCAATGTATTTGCTGGGCTTTTGATTTTAATAGGAATTGTATTAGGAACCAGAATAACAGCAATTGCAATGATTTTTGGAACCTTGATTGGGATGGGAACCGTTCTTATCCTTTCAGGCAATCAATTACCGAACAACGAACTGATTCTGGCTGCGTTTAATTGTGTGTTTGCTGCTGGGGCTTTAGGTGGGGTATTTGTTCTTCCGAATCGAAATGGAATCCTTTTTGCTATATTTGGGACAATTTTAGTTGGATTACTTTCTATTGCAACTCAAACCTATTTCCGACAGGAACAACTTCCACCATTGGCTTTTCCTTTTTCAATAGGTGTGATTGTATTGCTTATTCCATTTCGGTTAGGGCTTTTTACAGGAATACATCTTTACCCGCTTGCTTCTGTAGGAACTGCTGAAGCAAATCTTAGACAGTACTGGAAATGGTTAAGAAAAGCATCTTATCCATTTACAGTGTTAAGTTTTCCACATTTTGGTAAATGGACAGTAACCCAAGGCAACGATACCTTTCCTACGCATACAGGCGTCGGAAAATATTCTTGGGATTTCATGTTATTGGATGACCAAGAAAGATCGGCTGCATATCCCGGTTTAGCACTTTCGGATTATTATGGCTACGGAATGCCGGTATTGGCACCTGCAAACGGTACGGTGGTTGCGGTGGAAAACTCAATTCCAGATAACCCACCTCAAACAGTCAATACTGAAAATCCTTATGGAAATTTCATTTCAATTTATCATGCGCCGAATGAATACTCTATACTGGCACATCTAAAACAGAATTCAGTCAAAGTTGTTGTAGGGCAACCAGTTTATATTGGGCAAGAGATTGCCAAAGTAGGAAACTCAGGTCGTTCACCGGAACCTCATTTACATATCGCATTACAATCCAATTGGTACCCTTTAGCACAAACCATTCCAGCGAAATGGCAAGGTCTGCTAGTTTTTAGAAATGGGAAATGGAACTATTTAACGAATTCTTCACCTCAAAAAGGGGATGTAGTAGCAAACTATTTTGCAATGAATACAGTTTCATTGGAAGAATTTTTCCCTTGGTCTATTTTAGGTGCGGAGTGGTTGTATAGAATTTCTTCCAAGCATTCCCAAGAAGAAGTTCGGTTGTTATGTCGTCCCGGATTGTATGGAAGATTTTTGTTAGATGATGGTGCGATTGTCATTCAAGCCATTAAAACCTATGGACATTGGCAGATGTCTCACTTGGATGAAACGGATCCCGATTTCAAATCCAATGGAAAATCCAAATTGTTAGAAAGAATTATCCCAGCAATAACCATTTTACCTTTATATGTTGGAACGAAATTTGAATGGGAAAATGAAGTTACCAGCCGCTGGGTAGCAAGCCCATTGAAACGGTTTTTTGAGTTAAGCGGTTACGGAAAGGCCAAAGCGAAAGGTTACACCTTAAGAATTACCGAGCTTGGAACTCCCCAACTTCATTTACATACCCAAGTGATTACAGAAACGAATGAAGAATTTGATTATCATTTAATTTTTGAAAAACACATTGGTCTAATGCAAGTCCAAGTGATAAAAAACAAAAACCTCTTGTATTCTATTGATTTATTGAACTATCAATCACGTCTTCATTCTTGGCATCTGTAATATTTTTTAACCTTTAATCGTATAACCTTCTTTAATCAACTTGGAGGAAATTTATGTTTCGTTATTTAATAGTAGCAGGGCTTTTAACCATTTACTCTATATTTGCCGTTGCGGGTGGCCAATGTCCTGCAACGGGCTGTGGAGGTTGTCCATCCTCCAAAAAAGCAAACAGTGAGAGCAAAGTTCAATTCAACGATGGAAAAGTGAAAAAAGCTGAAGATGTTCAAACACTTCCTGCAGGAAATGTGTATCGGACTTTAGATGGAAGTGAACGATTTGTTTGTCCGGTGATGGGAAATCATGGCAATGTAAAAGATGCAACGTCTTACAGTGACGTTCAAGGAAAACGGTTTTATCACTGCTGTGCGGGATGTGCTGAACCTTTTCAAAAAGATCCTGCTAAGTATCTTGAAAAGTTATCCTTACCTGCGTTTATTGTAAAAGTGGATGGAAAAACAATGTGGGCAAAGTGTCCAGTATCAGGTGAACAATTCAAAGTGAAAAAAGATTCACCATTCTATGTTTATGAAGGTCATACCTATTATTTCTGTTGTGATGATTGTAAACCAGCATTTGTTAAAAATCCGTCAAAGTTTGCAATTCAAAAAGAGACGAAATCTTAATCAACCCTTCCATCCATCCAATAAGAAAAGGGACGCTTTTTCAAATGCGTCCCTTTTTACTTTCTAATGCTGTTGCTTATTGATTGTAAGTATCTGAAACTTTACCCACCAAATCAGCACCCGGCTTCAGCAACGGATCGTTTTCATCTTTCCACTTAGAAGGACAGGCCTTATCCGGATTCTTAGCAATCATAAGAATTGCTTTGAAACGTCGCATTAATTCTTCCATATTCCTGCCCAGAAAGTCAATATGAATTTCGCTAACTAACAACTCACCTTTGGGATTAATGATAAACGTACCCCGTCTGGCATAACCTTTATCTGCTACATAGATACCAAACAATTCAGCGATCTCACCTGTTGGATCAGCAGCCATCGGGAATTTGACTCCATGTAAATGTTTTTCATCGCGTTGCCAGGCGAGGTGAACAAATTTGGTATCACAACTTACGGAAATCACTTCAGCACCTAATGCTTTATAGCGATCATACTGTTCAGCAAGGGCGGTTAATTCAGTGGTGCAAACAAAGGTAAAATCTCCCGGATAGAAGACCAGAATGACATATTTTCCTTGTTCACGTAGTTCGCCTAAAGACAATGTGCCAAAGTCCTTTTTAATCGGATCATAGTAATCCATACGGATATCGGGTACAATGTCACCGACTTGTAAAGGCATTTGATAATCTTCGCAGTTGCATCCATTTTGATGTTCAGACATAAATTTTCTCCTTATTGGTTAAATGACTAATGTAATAATACGAAAGTGAACGTATTGAATAGAAAGAATTTTTAGTTTAGAATATATCTTTGACTGTTTTTTCATACAATAGATGAACTCACAGAGTTTTTTCCGACCTGTCGGGTACCTTAATGATACAGAAAGTATATGAAAAATCGGATAAAAGGATTTCTATTATGAAAACCATAATGTTTGTAAATCAATATACTCTTGCCACTGACTTTGACTTGATGTATACTCATTACACCCCGTTAAGGGGTTTACCAATTCGATAACCCGCCCCCCGCTCCTCCTCAGGGGGGCGGTTCTATCGTTAAAACATACAATTTAATATCAAATAGGATGACAGCAGAAGTAGTAAAGCCCTCACAAATTCCCTTTGCAGACGAGAGCATTGAAACCATTTGGCGTCGCATAACCAACGAAATTGCAGTGCGTATAGGTTCCGAAGCGTTTCGTGTTTGGTTTGAACCATTGTTACCGCTTCGTTTAGAAATTGAAGATGAAAAAATTGTCGTTGCTATACCTTCAGAATTTCATAAGGAATGGGTCATCTCCAACTTTAGCGAAGCAATTCGTGAATCGATAGAATTGGTGTTAGGTGTGGGATTTCAAATTCAATATGAAATCACCCATTCTATCCGAAAAGTTGTTTCCAAACCTGTTGTCACTCAAGAAGTCCTTCAGTTACGTGAACCGCCCAAACGTGAACTTCCAGCCATAAGCATGAAAATTATGAAAGAGTGTACCTTTGATACTTATATCGCGGATGAAGGTTCAAGGATCGCACGTTCGGCTGCGTTGGCGGTAGCAAACTCTCCGGGGGGTAGTAAGTTTAATCCATTGTTAATCCACGGTGGTGTCGGATTAGGAAAAACCCATTTGCTACACGCCATAGCAGGGTTGGCTTTGGAATTACATCCTCACTGTGTACCGATTTTAACTACCAGCGAGCAATTTACTGCGGATTTTATCCGAGCGGTACAACACGATAAAAAATTAGATTTTGCGGATCAATATGCAAACGCTACCATTCTTTTAGTGGATGATGTGCAATTTTTAATTGGTCGAGAACAAACTCAAAGACAATTCTTTCATACCTTTAATAGTTTGATCAATGCTGGAAAACAAATTGTGATGACCAGTGACCGACCACCTCGTGAATTGGATGGATTAGATGAACGATTAAGAAGTAGATTTTCCCAAGGTTTAGTGGTAGAGGTTTTACCACCTGCCTATGAAACCAGAATTGCGATTTTAAGAGTATGGGCAGAAAAAGAAGGGTTATCCCTACCTAAAGATGTGGAAGAATTTTTAGCCACTCATATTACTTCTAATGTGCGGAATTTACGAGGTGCAATTGTACGATTGTTAGCCATTTCTGATTTTACCAAGGGTGAATTGACCGTTGCAACTGCAAGAAGAGCGGTTCACGATTTGTTAGAAAGAAAACAAAGTAAAGTATCCATAGAGCGGATTATTGAAATTGTTTGTAAAGATTACAACATCCATCCCGATCTACTTGCCGATAAAACCAGGCGACAACCCATTGCTGAAGCGCGAATGGTGGTGATGGCAATCGCTTGTGAACTAACGGGATTATCATTGAATAGTATTGGTGCAAAGTTGGGAGGTAGAGATCATACCACCATTATGCATGCACGTGACACCATTCGGCAAAGATGTGAAAACGATTTGGACTTCAAGAATAAAATTGAATCGTACCGGCGACAAGCCGAACAAGGGCTTGCAATCTAATAGAATCTCCTTACACCTCTCGTTGATAAACAGAAGGTTCATCGTCTAACGACGGGTGAACACTCCGCGTGATTTTAACACCCATCTTCGCCAGTTGAATTAACAAAGGTTCCGCAGGGACAACCAGTTCTTGATGAAGTGCACCACGCTCAGTAATGATTTGATTCCCAATCATAGCACCAATAATCGCCAATGGAAACCCAGTGGTACGCTGCATTGCACTGAAACCAGTAGAACGGTCAAACATATCAATCATTTCGTAAATAACACGACGTTCTTGATGCTGAAACATTCCTTTGAGTTCAACACGCAATAAGACCACATCCGGTTGATCTGCAGGACAGGTACGTCTAAAGATTTCTTCTAAGATTTCACGTGGCCTAACACTGCCACTCGGAACATTCCATATGGTCTGATCGGCAAGCCCACAATCCAACAAGGTCCGTACCTTTTCACAATGACCCGGGTATCGTACCGTTTTGTAATCTAAATTCCGAACTTTACCACGTAAGGTTTTTGGTAAGGTGGAGGTTCCACCGGAAGTAGTAAATGCTTCCAAGTGTCCCCAAGGTGGTGAAAAAGGAATATCTTCTAGTTCGCTCATGGGTGGTAGTTGACGAATTTCATAATTCCGCAATGCTAACGCAGGTTCCACATATTCATTGACCAAACCTTCGGAAGAAAAAACCAATGAGTACTTAAAAGGACCTTCTGGTGTTTGAGGTAAACCGCCGACACGAAGTTTAACCGAGTCCACTTCATCAAAAAGTGGAATACCATCCATCGCTAAAATTCCTACCAGACCCGGTGCTAATCCACAATCCGGTATAAGGGTTACACCACGTTCTTTTGCCAAGGGATGTAATGACAAAACTTCGGAGGTTACATCAATATTTCCACCCAAATCTGCATAGTGACAACCACAGTTCACCGCAGTTTGTGCTGCACCAAAATTCAAACTATAAGGAAGACAAGAAAGGATTACATCTCCTGCTTCCAGTTTTTCACTTAAACCAGTCGTACCATCAAGTGGTAAAAATGTCACTCGGGATTCAATGGTTTCTCGTGATACCCCTGATCGTATCAATTTATCGGGGGCTGATCGTAAAACAGCGACACTCGAATCCGTTACAACAATGGAAGCATTTGGTTCGTTAATGATTAAATAGTAAACTGCTGATATGCCGATACGGCCACATCCTAATACCCAGTATCTCATTGGAATGGAGCTCCTATGAATGAACAGAAGAAAGTAATACGACTTTTTCTATCGGACAAACGAATTGAACAGAAAGAGCGAGGTTGGCTAATTCAACTCATGCCAATTCTTAAAGAATACATTTCTCCAATAGAAGATATCCATATCGTTTCATTAGAACCGAATACCATTCGTGGAAACCATTACCATCAAGAGACCACAGAAATTATCTTTCCCTTGTTCGGAAGAATAACGGTAGCATGGAAAGAAGAGGAATTACTTTTCAAAGAAAATCCACTGCCTGCGACGACTTTGTACGTAATTCCACCCAATGTACCGCATGCATTAAGGAACGATGGATTAGTGGCTGCTATTGCAATTGCGTTTGGTTCTAAATCGTACGACCCGATCCATCCGGATCGAGTGAAAGAAGAAATCATTCTTCCAAATTTGTAGAAAATGCAAGATGTCATCCAGCAAATTTAAACCTATTGGTTCATTGATTGAAAAAACGTTAATACGCTTTGATTTGTATGATGGTTACTTGTTGGCTGCCTTTCGTAAGCACAAAAAACAAATTTTTGGAAATAATTTTGGTAGCCATTTTGAACCGATTTCGTTTGAAAAAGGAAGGTTAGTAATTCGAGTCGATTCAGCAGAATGGAGACACGAAGCAGAATTAAATCAAGAAGAACTTTTACAACGTGTCAATCAATACTCAAATCACTCAGTTAAACAAATTTTCTTTATTTAGAAAACGCATTAAAGATGAGGAGACGATGCTTTACGAAAGAAGTGGTACTTACGTAAAATCCAGTATTAAAACCGGTATAAGTTTTGGTAGTGCTTTAGCCATTTGTATTTCATGGTCTATCAATCATTCCGTAATTTGGGCTATCATTCACGGACTTTTTTCGTGGTTGTATGTTCTTTATTACATCATTTTTTTACCCAAGGTCAATTAGACAAAACGCCTGCTTTTTGTAAAGCAGGCGTTTTTCTAAGTTTACACTGATAAGATTACATTGAACGAACATACACTTCAAAATGAGCGACTTGTTTTTCCATCTGGACAAGAGCTTGATTAAACCAATCATCACGATTAAAATCAATTCCCACAGTATTCAAAATGATTTGATACGGCGGCCGATCGAAAGGATGGGAAAACAATTCTGTGATTGATTTAGCGAATGAAGGATCTTGGAATAATCGGCTCGTGATTTCGTAGGTCAGTAGCTTAGAGATAAGGTAGTTCAGGTTGTAAAGAGGTACTGTATAGTAATGATGTATGCGCTGCCAAATCGCTAAGGGTTCTTTGTATTTTGGATAGAAAATGCTCAGTGCAGATACTGCGGGTACAGCCAGTTCATCCCACTCGTCCGGTTGTAAAGGTCCTTTGCCACTAAATTCTTGTTCAAGCGCTTTTTGGTAAATGCTGGCTTCAAATTTGGCTACCCACCCTATTCGAGGAGTAGTCATTAAATCAGACAATTGTTTTCTCCATAGATAATCTTTCGTTTTCTCATCGGTTTCGTGGTCTAATAGAAATTGATTGAGTATTTCTTCAAAAGTCATCGCCGCAGTTTCAGTGACGTAGGAAGGACCGTGGTTTGTATAAGATGGAAGCCCTTTTTGTGCCATTAAAGTATGGTGCACGGTATGACCGGCTTCGTGAGCGATGGTGCGCACCTGATCAAAAGTACCGTGGTACTGATCCAAGTAAAAGAAGCCGGGAAATGATCCTGAATTGATGGAAAAAGCGCCCGGTCGGCGGTATGGTCCACCATACATATCTACTCTACCACTTTGTGGATTGAGTAAATTCTTTAATTCAGTGACGACCTTGTCACCCAACAAGTTTAATGCTTCGGTAATGTAATCAAATGCTTGAAGGGCAGGATACAAGGGCGGATCAAACTGTTGTCCTTCTTGCTCCATATCCCAGGGTTCTACCTCTGAGAGTTGAAGAATTTTTTGCTTACGTTCTAAGTCCGCCAACTGATATCTTCTTAAAAGTGGTGTCATTTTTTCTACACCAACCCATAGATTTTCAACTTGCCGAGGAGTGAATTCAAGATAAAACGCTTGTTTTTCTAAGGCATCTTGAAAGTTTGACAATTGGGCTTTGGTATTGTTAGTCACTGCTACACGGTACAATGCGAAAGCAAAAAGATCCCGTTGTGTACTATAACCTTGGAAATACGCTTTCCAAGCGCGCTCACGTAAAGAACGGTCTTTGTGTAACATTAAAATGCTATAATCTCGCATTGAATGGAGTTTTTTTCCATCTACATCAAACTCTTCAAATTTTGCACGAAGTACCAATTGTTGGTACAAATCCTTTTGCCATTGGGTAAGCAAAGGTGTTAGTCGGGTCAACAATTCTTCTTCTTTTCTTGAAAGTGTGTGAGGTTTAACTCGCCACAATTTTCTCATATAGTCCGAATAGAGCCGAAGTTTCGGAAGTTCTTCACACCATTTATTCCATGTATTTTCATCAATTTCTTGTAACTCTAAATCCGCAAAAACCAATTGAGTAAAGTAAGGTGAAATTCTGGAGTAAAAAGCACTTGCAGTTCCCGTTTTTCGTGTATCAATGGATTCATCCAAAGTGCGGTAAATACTCAATTTATCTAAGATGGTAGAAAGAGTTTCATATTTCTCAAAGTATTCTAAACAGAACCTTGCCGAAGTACGCAGTTTCCCATCATATTCGGCCAGTTCTTTGATTATAGCAATAATTCGTTGAACTTCGGATTCAAAAACAGATTCATTTTCAACTAATTTGTTCTCAAGTTGAAAGCGTAATGAATTTCTTACCTCTTCTGGAAGGACTTCAATATTTAACATAAAAAGATTCCCTTTATGAACAACGGTTTGTTAATAATACAATTGATACGTATCCTTTATTTATTCGCTTTTAGCCGCACGATAGGGATTGCCATTTCCCATTTGGCGGATTCGTTGAAATACAAACTCTGTGATTGCTTGATGTTTGTCTGTGGCTTGTTTGGATACGTCTAAGAGTTCTTCTGCCGAAATGATATTTCCAATATATACTATCAAAGGTTCTTTTCGTAATCGTTTTTTATCCAGTTGCCAGCTCCCTTCTACACGGATAGGTAAAACAGGTGCTGGTGCTAAAAGAAATAACATCCCTAAGCCGGGTTTAATCGGTAAAAAGGTGCCATCTAAAGATCGTGTTCCTTCTGGAAAAATAAGAACCGCATTTCCATTGTTCACTTCGCGAGTTAATCTTCGCACCATATCTTTATCAAAACCGGTTCTATTGACAGGAACAGCGTTAAGGTAAGTGATCAATTTACCCAACAAACCACGAAATAAACTCCGTTTTGCTGCATAAAAAATTTCACGTGGTATAGTAGAACCTATCAGTGGTGGATCGACATTAGATTGGTGATTGCTAACAATCCAAAGTGGACCACTTAATGGAACATTTTCTAATCCAACTACTTTTTTGCCAGCAAAAAAGGTAAGCAAAACATGAGCAAACTCTTTTACAATACGATAACCTAACCTCATTTTACCGTAAAGCATAAAGGACTATGTTCAAACCTGAAAACCAACTTCTTTTGCCCATTGGACGATCTGTTGAACCACTTCGTCAATTGTAAGATTGGTTGTATCCAATTCTTTTGCATCAGGTGCACATCGGAGTGGTGAGGCCTCACGTTCAGAGTCGAAGCGATCACGTGCATCCAGTTCTTTCATGACTTCTTCTAAACTTTTATAGATATGGAGATCTCGTAAATCTTTTTGTCGCCTTTGAGCGCGAACTTCTAACGAAGCATATAAAAATACTTTTAATTTTGCATCCGGAAAAACCACTGTACCAATATCACGTCCTTCCATTACACCACCATGTTTTCCGATTTCGCGTTGAAGTGAAACTAAACATTCTCGTACCTCAGAATGCGCCGCCACACGACTTACATAGGAAGATACTTCAGTACCTCGAATATCGCTGCTAACATCCATTCCATCTAAAAATGTGATCTGATTAGGACCGAAATGAATTTTCGTCGCCCTTAACAATTCTGCCAGTGCTTTGCCATCATTTAGATTGATGTTTGATTGCAATGCTTTCAATGTTAGGGCACGGTACATTGCACCAGTGTCAATATGAGGCAAACCCAAACGTACGGCAACACGTTTCGCAACCGAACTTTTTCCGGAACCGGCAGGACCATCAATCGCTATGACTGGTACAGATGTAGAATGAGTATCCAAAGTAAATTCTTGGTTTTATTAATCCTTTATAGTATAACAACAATTTAGAATGAATAAAAAAAGCTCTCGTACTAAATTGAGATTGAAAGGTTTAGAACCTATATTGAACTTTTCAATCAAAGGGGGAAAAGTGGCAAAACACGGACAATTAACCCCTCTCGGAACGGGAGGGTGGATGGCTACTGCGGAACGTGAGACGGCATCGTACTTATGGGAAATCAATGATTCCCTTTTACTGTTGGATGCTGGAAGTGGATTAAGAAGATTAGTAAGCCCTGAATTTCAAAACAAAATTCAACAGCAGGAAAAAATTTACTTATTTCTATCTCATTATCATCTGGATCATACCATTGGTCTATCCTATTTAGATGGAATTCTACGATCTGACCAAACTTTGGTCATCTGTGCACCCGATAAAACCATTGCTTATTATGATCCAGAGGAAGCATTGGAAATGCTTATCAGAATGCCATTTTATCCGATACCATTTCCCATGTTACCATTCAGAAAAGAAATTGTACCTTTGCAAATCGGTTTGAATCAAGTGGATCACATTCAAGTAAATGTATGGCATCAAAAACATAGTGATGCAAGTATTGGATTTGCATTTGGAAAATCTTTGGCTTACGTAACGGATACCTCTGTAATGAATCGTGCTATAAAGTATTGTAATGGAGTGGCATATTTGTTCCATGAAATTTATTATGATTCCTTTGATATGGAAGAGATGAAACAAAAAAATGAGTTGGAAAAAATATCTTGGCATAGTTGTGATACCGATGTTGCAGAATTTGCATTGCAAGCTGCTGTTCAACATCTTGTACCGATTCATTTTCATCCTTTCCATTCTCGTCAACGAATGCAAGATCAAATTGCACGACTTAATGAGAGTGGGCTTACTGTTTTGGAACCTAAAGATGGTGAAACAATTCTTTTAACTTGAAGCCAATGATCAAAGCAATTCTATTTGATTTAGACAATACCCTTGTAGATTTCATGCAAATGAAGCATGCTTGTGTAGAAGCTGCAGTGACAGCGATGCGGGATGTTGGTCTAAAGATGTCACACCAAGAAGCTACACAAAAAATCTATGCCATTTACTCCAAGCATGGAATTGAGTATCAAGAAGTTTTTGATCGTTTCTTAGAAGAGATTCATCTTTCCCATCCAAGATTTTTGGCTGCGGCAATTTCAGCATATCGTAAAACCAGAACCTTGCACATTAATCCGTATCCGGGCGTCAAAGAAACATTATTAGAACTTATCAAACGAGGTATCGAGTTGGGTGTAGTTTCCGATGCACCTCGGAAACAGGCCTGGTTAAGATTGGTAGATGCAGGATTAGATATTTTTTTTAATGTTGTAGTTGCATTTGAAGATACTGGAAAATTGAAACCCAACCCCGAACCGTTTTTAATGGCTATGGAGAAATTGCACGTTTTACCCACAGAAACCATTATGATCGGTGACTGGCCAGAAAGAGATATGAGAGGTGCTAAAGCATTAGGGTTATATACAGCATTCGCGCGATATGGAACGCTGATAGATGAGACCAAATTGTCCGGTGCAGATTTTGAATTGTATCGTCTAAACGATTTAATTGCAATTGTGGATCACTTGGGCGTACCAGTTCCAATAAGAAAAGAATCAGACCATCAAATGAATCTATTTGAATAATTAGAAGGAGAACATTATGGAAGAGGATCGGGGGATAGGGATTGATGTTTGCACGGTTGAACGTGTTCGTGAACTTTTAGATACAGACATGGGTAAAGTATGGATGGAGAGAATTTTTACAGCCAATGAAAGAGAGAGGATGTATACGAGATTCCAATCTGAAAGTGGCACACAAAAAGCAAGATTTGCGGTTCATGTAGCGGGAATGTACGCTGCAAAAGAAGCAATTGCTAAAGCAACAGGCAAAGGACTTATGGGACTGGGACGGTTAGCATGGCAAGATGTGGAAATTTTACATACTGAAGATGGTGCACCGTATGCAAAAATTATCAACGGTCCTGGTGCTGGAAAAAAAATTCACGTCAGCATCAGCCACGATGGTGGGATGGCTATTGCAGTTGCAATTATTTGGCCCGATACTGTTGAAAAAGGCGAAAGCTTATGAGACCATTATTGACCAACCAACAAATGCAACAATCGGATAAAATTGCTATTGATGAGTTTGGGATTCCTTCACTTGCACTAATGGAGTCAGCGGGACGTGCAATTGCAGATTATGCTTTGAAAATAGTACACTCCCTTCCGAATCAAAAATCTAACAGAGTGTTTATCCTTTGTGGAACAGGAAACAATGGTGGAGATGGATTTGTAGCGGCTAGACATTTGATGAATGCAGGAATTGAAGTGTGGATAAGAATCGTAGGAGATCAATCAAAAATGAAAGGGGACGCATATCAAATGCTTGTCCCACTTTTACGAATGAGAAAACAACGTGGTATGAAAAATGATGGTGAGATTGAAACACTTAGTGAATCTGAAGTTAAACCCCTTTCTTACATTCATTTCGATCTGGTGATTGATGCATTATTAGGGACTGGTTTGAAGGGAGAGTTGAGTGAGGAACTGAGTAACGGAATCGAATTATTGAAAAGTTTTCGTTCAGAAAACATTAAAATTTTAGCAGTGGATATTCCTAGTGGTTTATCGGGAGATACTGGGAAAGTGCACACTGCTTGTGCTGGAGCAGATGTTACTGTAACGTTTGCAGCAAAAAAAATTGGACATATCGTATCAAAAGAGTTATGTGGTGAGTTAATCGTCCACGATATCGGAATCCCGAGAGACGTTCTTCAATCCAATGCAACTATATTTGAATGCGAACGAGAAGATATTGAAAACATTTTACCTCCTCTTCCACAAAATGTTCATAAAGGTGATCGTGGTAAAGTATTTCTATTGGCAGGTTCAGTAGGGCTAACCGGTGCGGCAGCATTGGCTGCCAATGCTGCTGTTCGAATGGGAGCAGGTTTAGTTACCGTTGGTGCTCCAGAAACTGCAGAAATTACCATTGCATCTAAACTTATCTCAGCAATGTCCACACCCTTGCCAGAAAGAGACGGCAAATTGGATGAATCTGCACTTCAATATTTACCTCATTGGAGCGATTGGGCACACGCTTGGGCAATCGGACCCGGTTTAGGTAGAAGCGCGGCGATCACGCATTTAGTCAAACAAATTTATCTCAATGTACCGCTACCGATGGTGGTTGATGCAGATGCCCTCTTTGCATTATCAAAAATAAAATCTGAAAGCGGTTCGTTACCAAAAACGAAACACATTCGTATTTTAACGCCTCATTTAGGTGAATTTGCAAATTTAGTGGGATTACCAGCAGAATCCATTGAACCCAATCGTATTGAAACTGCAGTCCACTTTGCTGTTCTAAATCAGGTTATTCTGGTATTCAAAGGTTATCCAACCCTCATTGCGACACCTGATGGGACTCTCTACATTAATCCGACAGGCAATCATGCACTTGCTACTGGTGGTTCAGGGGATGTACTAACTGGGATGATCGTGGCCATTTTAGCAAGAATGAACGCAACGCATCAACTTCAACAACCAGAACTTGCTGCGGTTGTTGCCTGCTATTTGCATGGTTTGATTGCTGACAAGTGGCTTCAAGCAGGCAAGCGTCCTGAATTTTTTCATTCCCAGATTTTACTTGATGAACTTCAAAACGTTTTGTGTGGTTAAATTGCTGTGAAAAAATCTTCTGCTAAGACAAAAAAATTTCATAAGAGTTGGCTTATAATTGCAATAGTATGGGCATTGTTGTTGACCACTGCATCACAAATACCGGGAAGTTCATTTCCGAACTATTCATTT
The DNA here is from genome assembly GCA_026417415.1 of bacterium. Lineage (GTDB taxonomy): Bacteria > Electryoneota > JAOADG01 > JAOADG01 > JAOADG01 > JAOADG01. Next base: position 4,430 of record JAOADG010000032.1, on the reverse strand, counting down.
TTATCCTATGACAAGTTGTTACATTTAAGTGCTTACATTCCACTCGGTTATTTTGTTGGACAATCGCTAATTTTGCCCTATGCTGCACGAGTCATTGTGACCGTTCTTTTTGTTGCGGTGTTTGGTGCAGTGGATGAAGTCCATCAATCTTTTGTCCCCGGTAGGTATTCAAGCATCTACGATTTTTATGCAGACATCATTGGAGGCACAATCGGAGTATTGTTGGTTCGGTTGTGGATGAGTAATTCGGGTGCCAAACGAAAGAAAAAATAATCTAAACTGAATCTACGTTTTCAATTCTTTTTTCTTTGCTGCTGGAAACAAAACATTATTCAAAATCAATCGGTAGCCGGGACTATTGCGATGTAAATTGAGATCCGTAGGTGGGTCACCAACGCGGTGACGATAATCTTCCGGATCGTGACCGCCTAAAAAGGTCCAAGTACCTTTTCCAACAATTCCATGAATGTACTTGGCGATATTTTCGCCTTCTACCTCACCCATAACGATGACACCCGGTTTTAACAATCGCTTGTGAAATGCAGTGGTTTGACCCATGAATCCTTTAACTAAAGAAGTATGACATTGTGTTAACATCGTCGGTACTGGGTCAAATTTGGCTGCAAACTCAAACAAAGAAAAATAATCGTATTCTTCGCTACGAATGGACATTCCTAATTCTGGGGAAACATCAATATCACTAAACTCATACAAATTGGGATCGAAATACAACTGAAAATTTTGAAATGCGAGACAAGCGTTGAAGTTTAATTTTCGTTGAGCATTTGGATCCGGCGGATCACCGTCAAATGGCACATCCACGATATCTACTCCGCGAGCAGCAAGTGCAATATCCAATGCATCGGTTCCACTGCACATAGAAAACAAGAACCCACCATTTTCCACATATTCACGAATCTTCCAAGCCACCTCACCTTTGAGCTCAGAAACCTTAGCAAATCCTAACCGTTTTGCACGTGCTTCTTCTTCGCGTTGATCGCGCATATACCACTCTGCATTACGATAACTTCCATAGAACTTACCATATTGACCAGTAAAATCCTCGTGGTGTAAGTGTAGCCAATCAAATTCGGTTAGTTTTCCTGCAAGCACTTCTTCATCATAAATGCGAGTATAAGGTATTTCGGCATATTCTAATGCCAATCGTACTGCATCATCCCAAGGTTGAGCAGAAGGTGGAGCATACACACCAATTTTAGGTGCTTTTTCTAAACGGATTGCTTCTTTGTTGGTACTCTCAATTTCTGCATCTATGGATGCGGATTGTGAAGCAGTTAAAGGTTCTACAGTCACACCACGTAAAAAGCAGATGCGTTCAATTTCTTGATGGGCTTCTGTACGGAACGATCCACCACGATAATTCAACAACCACTCAACGACACCACCTTTTTCCAACACTTCATAAGCAACCCCATATGCTTTCAAATGATCACGTTGCATCTGATCCATAGGAATCAGTAAAAATTGGGCAATTGCGTTTCCTGAATAAAACCAAAACAGAAAGAAAAATCCAATCCAAAACCGCTTCATATTCCATTCCTATTCAGAAAAAGAGGACTTTGAAACGAAAATCCTCCATTGCCTTCAACAATGGAGGATAGTTGGTGGAGGCGGTGGGAATTGAACCCACGTCCGAAATGTTGACCATGTTCCCTACTACAGGTTTAGAGTTCATTTCCAATTTTATTCTACAATCCGTAAGAACTCCACGTTTGTAGAACGAGCCACAAAGAAGTTCAGCAATCGTTGTGGCAACGTGTTGCTATAGCCCAAAAAACGACGGTCCGCTTAATCCGATGGGCGCAGATCAAGCAACCGGACTGCAAAGATTTCTATTAAGCAGCCAAAGCGTAAGAATGATTGTCGGCACTTTAAGTGCTTAGTAGTGGATTTACGTGGACTACTTACCACGACCTGCAAAGAACACCATCATCCATCCCGTCGAAGCCGATCGCCCCCAAAATGGTGCTGTAAATAATACGAGTGTTTTTTGAAGATTGCAAGCAGAAAAACCATTGACTACAGAATTTGACGCAATAAAAATTCTTAAAGAAAAATACTCTTTGACTTGTATATCTAAAATAGGAAGCATAACTTATTAGATAAATCAAGTTTGGACACTCCTATGATATGGTGGCTCTGGGTTGTTTTAGGTTCGTTACTGCTCGTCATTGAAATGATCACTCCTGGTGGTTTTTATATCTTCTTTTTTGGTGTAGGTGCAATTCTTACCGGTCTGCTTTTGTTGTTTGGGATACCGATGAAGTTAGCCCTGCAAATTATTCTTTTCCTTGTGATTTCAGTAGTTTCACTAATTCTATTTCGTAAACGGTTGATGCAAAAAATGGAATCAAGCAATTCAGAGAAAGTAGATTCAGTGATTGGTGAATCTGCAATTTCTACCTCAGAGATTCCCGTGGATGAAGTAGGGACGGTTGAGTTTCGTGGCGTTCCTTGGAAAGCAAAAAACATCGGCTCAAAACCGATTGAAAAAGGCAATACTTGTTACATTAAAAAGGTCGTTGGGCTTCGGCTTGATGTATCTTTAGACCAAGAATAGAAAAAGGAATATCTATGTTAATTGCTCTACTCGTACTCGTGTTGTTAATTGTGCTGATTGTTGCAAAGTCGGCGATTGTTGTTCCGCAGCAGAGTGCATATGTAGTGGAACGACTTGGAAAGTATCATGATACCAAAACCGCAGGGTTTCATTTTTTACTTCCTTTTATTGATACAGTACGTTATCGTCACGATTTGAAAGAAATGGCGTTGGATATTACACCACAAATCTGTATTACCAAAGACAATGTGCAAGTGGAAGTGGATGGTGTTTTATATCTAAAGGTGATGGATCCGGAACGCGCGTCTTATGGTGTAGCCAATTATCGTTTTGCAATTTCTCAACTCGCACAAACCACACTACGATCTGAAATTGGTAAAATTGATTTGGATAAAACTTTTGAAGAGCGCAATATGATTAACACTGCAGTGGTGACCGAATTGGATAAAGCATCCGAACCTTGGGGTGTAAAAGTACTCCGTTATGAAATCAAGAATATTACACCTCCTGCAGATGTGCTTGCGGCGATGGAAAAGCAAATGAGAGCAGAGCGTGAAAAACGCGCCATCATTTTGCAATCAGAAGGACAAAGAGATGCTGCCATCAATACGGCTGAAGGAGAAAAACAAAAAGTCATAAAGGCATCGGAAGCGCAAAAGCAAAAGCAAATCAATGAAGCCGAAGGAGAAGGACAAGCCATTCTCACCATTGCAACTGCAACGGCTGAGGGGATCCGAAGAATTGCAGAAGCGATCAACGAGCCGGGTGGGTTGCAAGCGGTTCAATTACGAGTTGCAGAACAATACATTGAGCAATTTGGTAAACTGGCAAAGCAAAACAATACATTAATTTTACCTGCAGATTTATCCAACATTGCATCGCTGATAGCCACGGCGATGAGTGTGATTAAACCGAATAAAGATTGAAATAAAAGGAGCGAGTGAATGGCAGCTTCACTGAATAAAGTCCTGTTAATTGGAAGATTAGGAAAGGATCCTGAAATCACATTTACCGGCGAAGGGATACCCATCGTCAAATTTTCTTTAGCAACGGATGAATCGTTTATTGATCGTGACGGCAAAAAGGTTGAACGTACCGAGTGGCACAACATCATTATGTATCGTAAGAAAGCAGAGCTTGCCAATCAATATCTTAAAAAAGGAATGTTGGTCTATATTGAAGGAAAGATTCAATCGCGTGACTATGTGGATCGCGACAATGTGAATCGTAGAGCGTATGAAATCATCGCCTCCGATTTTACCATGCTATCTTCAAGAGGAAAAGAGGAAAATGTTCCGAATGAGCAAGAAAATGAATATCAAGAGGTCTATACCCCTAAGGCAAAGGGTGTTCCTACTGGGCCTAAACCGCCTAATTCTCCAAGAGTAACTGAGAAAAGCAAAGACAGTGGGTGGGAAAAGGAAAAACCAAATACTCCAAGAGTCGATGAACCTCCGGATATTGATATCGAATCCGATTTACCTTTTTAGAATATTCAAGAATTTTCTAACAACTTTGATTGTAGTAAGATTGAATTGTGATTTGGGTTACACGAGGGATTTCGGGAAATTTTTTCAAATTTCAAAAAAACTGTTGACTTGAACAATAGTAGCCCTTTAGTTTGTGTTAGTTTTTTTTCTACGAAGAACTTATTTGACTATGAATTGCGAGCATTGAAGAGTTCACAAATAAGTGAGGCGTAAATTTATTTGTTTAATAATAAAGGAGTAGTTATGAGAAATCGATATCTAATCATTCTCACAACCTTGCTCTTTTCAGTTTCTTTTGCGTTCGGTGCCCCAACACTGGAGGCAGCAAAGCAAATTGACAAAGCAGCAATGGAACAAGA
>JAOADG010000031.1 GCA_026417415.1 bacterium | reverse complement strand
TGAGCAGAACCGGGGGTATTATAGAAACCCACTTCTACCGGACTACTGGGATTGTTAATATCGATGATGCGAAGACCTGCATAATCATCCGCTACATAGGCATAGTTTCCTGAAACAGCAACACCATGAGCAGAACCGGGGGTATTATAGAAACCCACTTCTACCGGACTACTGGGATTGTTAATATTGATGATGCGAAGACCTGCATAATCATCCGCAACATAGGTATAGTTTCCAGAAACCGCAACACCCCAAGCAGAACCAGGTGTATCATAGAAACCCACTTCTACCGGATTACTGGGATTGCTAATATGGATGATGCGAAGACCTGCATTATAATCAGCTACATAGGCATAGTTTCCTGAAACCGCAACACCATGAGCAGAACCGGGGGTATCATAGAAACCCACTTCTACCGGACTACTGGGATTGCTAATATGGATGATGCGAAGACCTGCATCACCATCCGCAACATAGGCATAGTTTCCTGAAACGGCAACACCACAAGCTTCACCGGGGGTATCATAGAAACCCACTTGAGTGGGATTACTGGGATTGCTAATATTAATGATGCGAAGACCATACGGCCAATCCGCAACATAGGCATAGTTTCCTGAAACCGCAACACGATAAACATAACCAGAGGTAACACAGAAACCCACTTCTACCGGATTACTGGGATTGCTGATGTTGATGATGCGAAGACCTGCTTCATCATCCGCCACATAGGCATAGTTTCCTGAAACGGCTACACCCCAAGCTTCACCGGGTGTATCATAGAAACCCACTTGGGTAGGACTACTGGGATTGCTGATATTAATGATGCGAAGACCATACAGCCAATCCGCCACATAGGCATAGTTTCCAGAAACTGCGACATCTTTTGAATTCATACACGAAAGACGTCCCAAACAACGAACATTCAAACTGTCTTGTGCAAAGGACTCGGGGAGGAATATCACAAAACAAATGAGCGTGATTAAAGAAAAAAATGATGTGCGAAATAAAATTGATGCGTTGTGTGGATAGTGATGTTGTTTCATTTTAGCCTCCGTATTTTCAAGATTAAGAAACAACACATTGTAGAATCAAAGTTGACAAGAAGTGTCAAATGGTTAAACAAGGTAACGATTGAAAAACGAATTGTCAAGAGAAAAATAGCATTTATGATTTTTTTTGATTGCTTATTCCTTCCATAAGTGACTCTGAGTATTCCATTTTACTTCAAGTCACTCAACGTTTTTACCTTTCGTAAGTAACCAAAATTGCAACTCTTCCAGTACAATCTCCGACTACCATACCCATTTCTTAGGAATACCATACTATACTCTCAATGCTAAATCATTCTTTTCCTACCCAATGGACGTTGAAGTATAACCGTTTGCCCTCTATCACACATAAATGCTAAAAGGTTATCACCAGTTTATACCCCGTTTTGGTAAGAAAAGATGTGTCTATTTATCCCCACGTTTCAGCGGGGGAACATAAGGATTATGCAGTTCACTCCTACCTCGGAATTGACAGAAAACTTACTTGAGTAGCACCACCTTTCTGCTTGTGGTGAAGAGGGTGGGCGTGAGGGTGCTGGTTGCAGCAGCATTCAGTTTCACCAGATAGACCCCACTGGATAAACCGCTTCCGTTGAGAGTAACGGTGTAGAGACCCGCATCCTGCGTAAGACCACGGATCAGCGTGCGCAGCTCACGACCTTGCATGTCGTAGAGTGTAAGATGGACGACGGAAGTGCGTGGGAGCGTGTAACGGATCTTGGTTTCGTTGTTAAACGGGTTTGGATAATTTTGCAAGAGGGAGTACTCGCTGGGGAGGTTGTCCCCATTGAAATGGGGATCGCGCTCAATCACTGGGAGCGCTTGGGAGCAGTCGTAGATCCCAAACTCTTGATTTGCCGCCAGATCCGCACGATTCCCAGAAACCGCAACACCCCAAGCTACATCGGGAGTATCGTAGTAGCCAACCAGTGTGGGATTGTTCGGGTTACCGATATAGATAATGCGTAAGCCACTTTCATAATCCGCTACATAAGCATAGTTTCCTGCAACAGCAACGTCCCAAGCAGAACCGGGAGTATCATAAAATCCGACTTCTGTGGGACTATTAGGAGCATTGATATTGATGATGCGAAGACCATACTCCCCATCTGCTACATAGGCATAATTACCCGCAACAGCAACGTCCCAAGCATAACCGGGGGTATCATAGAAACCCACTTCTACCGGACCACTGGGATTGCTAATATTAATGATGCGAAGACCGGTATAACCATCAGCAACATACGCATAATTTCCTTCAACGGCAACGCGCATCGCTTCACCGGGGGTATCAAAAACACTTACCAGGTAAGGATTGCGCGGATTGTTAACATTGACAATTCTTAGACCTGCATCAAAATCGGCAATATAGGCATAGTTTCCAGCCACAGCCACCCCAAATGCCAAGCCGGGAGTATCCAAAGAACCGACTTGGTCAGGATTGGTAGGGTCGCTAATTTGGATAATGTGAAAACCCTCACTATAGTCGGCAACATAAGCAAAGTTTCCTGAAATCACGATGTCTTTCGCAAAGCGGCTGCTATCAAAGAAGCCGACTTGGGTAGGGTTACTTGGATCGCTTATTTGGATAACACGCATCCCTACATCAAGATACGTTGCATAGGCATAGATTCCCGAAACTGCAACACCCACCGCTAACCCGTTTACCTCATAAAAACCAACACATGTCGGGAAAAGGGGATCGCTCACTTGGATGATGCGGAGGCCATACTCACCATCCGCAATATAAGCATAATTATTAGCAACAGCAACATTCCACGCCTCACCGGGGGTGTCACAGAAGCCGATTTCTGTGGGACTATACGGATTGGTAATTTGTATAATGCGAAGCCCTGCATCATAATCCGCCAAAAAAGCATAGTTACCCACCACAGTAACACCATTTGCACTACCGAAGGTATCAAAAAAACCGATCTCTATGGGGTTACTGGGATTACGGATTTGGATAATACGAAGACCATAATCCCCATCCGCAACATAAGCATATTGATTAGATACGGCTACTCCCCTTGCATAGCCAAGTGTATTCAAATAAGTCACAGGTGTAGGATTTGTAGGGTTAAAAATATTGACAATACATAGCCCCGAATCACCTGCTGCAACATAGGCATAGTGTCCTGAAATAGCAACACTTAAAGCCCAGTCAAGCGTTGCATAAGAGCCCACTTCTATGGGATTATTGGGGTTGCTGATATTGATTATTCTTAGGCCTGAACTACCATCCGCCACAAAGGCATAATTTCCAGAAACAACTACGTCACGCGCAAAACCGGGGGTATCAAGAAATCCGATCTCTATAGGACTATTGGGATTGCTGATTTGGATGATGCGAAGACCTGCGCTCCCAGCCGCTACATAGGCATAACTTCCAGAAATTACGACCCCTTCAGCCATGCCAGCAGTTTTACAAAAACCTACCTGAGTGGGATTACTGGGATTGCTGATATGAATAATGCGAAGACCTGAACTACCATCGGCCACATAGGCATAGTTTCCTGAAACTGCGACATCTTTTGAATTGGTTTGATAAATCCTCCCTAAACAACGAACATTCAAACTGTCTTGTGCAAAGACCTCTGAGAGTACCGCCCAAAAAAAACATAAGACAAAAAAATAAGTGTACCACCTACAATAAGAAATTTGAAAACTCAAAGCTTGCCTTGCGTGACTCATAACAACCTCCATAACATCAAAACGAATTAACGAACAATAAAAATAAAACAACGAATTGACCATAATCCCGAAATATAATAGGTCTTTTTACGCCAAAAGTCAAGCAAAAAATGGATGTAAAGAATTTTTTCTAAGAGGAATAAAGAAAGGTTGACGATCTATCTGTTCTACACTCAAACAGCATCGTCCATCTACCCATCATTCAATCAATCTTGTTGTCAAACAAAGGGATATTTTTCTTTGCTATGGACCCATTTGATCTGATACACTTTCTATCTATGTTCTTTTCATTCGTGCAAGCAGCGGTTTTTACTAATCTTTTCGGTACAATCAACTCAACCATTTGCAAATGAAAGTTAAACAACATATCTTAGAAAAACCTAAGAAGAAAAGGAGAACCAATGAAACCTTTTGTTTCTGTGGTAGTGATTGTTTTAGGTTTTACGCTGCAAGCATTGGCATTAACGCCAGAGCAGTTTTTTCAACAGTATTTTCCCGGAAAGCCCTATTATTCTGCCGATCAATACAGCGGCACCAACAGTCAAATGCTGCGCAACGTCATCTCGCGCTTTCACCAGAATGGCTATGGACGTCAATACCGTTACTATGTCCTACAAGACAACAGTTGGAACGCCTTTGCGACCAGTGGATTCGTGACACCAGATCTCGTTTGCGTACTAAGCGGTCTTTTAAATGATATGCCCAATGAGGACGCATTGGCAGGTGTAGTCGCCCACGAAATCATCCACAACGATAAAAAGCATGGGATTAAAAAACAAACCACGTCGCTGTTGATTTTTGGAACACTATGGGCACTTAACAAAAACAAAAAAGAGTGGGATACCACCCAAGCCAACCTGTTCGCTACCATTGTTCAACAAGGGTTTTCACGGGTAGAAGAATACGAATCCGACCGCGAGGGGCTGTTTCTCATGGCAAAATGTGGCTACAACCCCGATGCGCTAATCCAGATGTGGCGCAGTAAAGTGGGCGATATTCGGATGATGAAAGTTTTCCTATCCCACCCCCCTTCTTCTGATCGGATTCAGGAATTGGAAAAACACAAACAACGCATCCGCCGTTCTCCTGATGGCTCGGTAACCATTGAGCGCGATTTTACCGACACCCTTTCCCCAATGGAAAAACGCTTGTATAATGCTACGGCCTTAGCAACCTATACCTTTGGGGGTTATTTTTTGGCTGCTGCTTACAATTACGACTTTGACTTTTCCAAGATTACTGCTCGCAATTCGTTCCCTGATGCTGGCTATTATGCATTGGCTGGATTTGCATTAGGATTGGTCATCCCTACCGATTTAGCCGGTACTGGGGCGATGTTCGCTTCAACAAAGGGGAATGTATCCGTGGGAGTGGGGCTTCAGCCCCGTGGAATTGGGTTGAGTGTGCGGTTTTAGTACCTTGTTTGCCTGAAGGAATTCCACTTTGCTTTTCTACCCAATTTGACTTGCGCAAGCGGAAAAACGCTTCAAATACCATATTTCACATCTATCCCCTTAAACGAAAAGCCCCTCGTGTTACAAGGGGCCAATCGTGTTATAGGAGGCAAATGAAAGAACTAAAATCGGATCAACAGGATCATTTTCTTAAGGGTTGAAGCGTCAAACCGTAAAGGATCAATAATCACATAATTTCACAGCATCTTCTAACATTAAAGTGTACACCGATTCTTTGGAAACCACTGCACTTTCCATTTTTGCATTGATAATTTTTTCTGCTTCTACCAACAGGGGCTGAGCCACCGCTTCACGAATGGCAAAACGTTTATCCATCGCGATCATTTCCGTCACTTCCGCTCCATCTACCCGAACCAATTTACTCCCAAAGGGGCTAAGCGCTTGGTAATCCCCCACCTTACTAAAGGACTGAGCATCGCGCCATACCATAGGGTCTTGGAATTGGGGCAAATTGAGGATCTTTTCTAAATCTTCGGGTGAACAAAGCAGATGCGTCATATGCGACGGTACTTTGAAGGATAAGGTCAAATGCACCAAATCGGCATACGTCAATTCACCGGGATTCCCGTTAAACACATTCGGCGGTTCACCACTGGTCCCATCACCACGTCTAAGAATACGATAAATCTCATTGACCTCGTCTTCCGCCATCTGTGCTCCAATCGCCCACAAAAGGGTGCGAAACTCAGTCAACTTTTGATTGCGAATGACCCGATAGGGAAAATCAAACTGCCGTCCGCGATCCACCATATAGGCCGACTTTTCGCGATACCCCACCGTCACCACCGGAAACGCTGCACCTTCGCCATGTTCTGCCAATGGTTTCTGCACTGTTTCGGTCTTAAAGTAAAGCGGTTTCACTGCCGGACCTTGTTCAGAAACCATGACTCCACAAAGTTCACTGGGATCTTGTCGTAACGTCATTCCGTACTTGATTTCACGTACGATAAATTCCGGTGCCAAAATGGATGCATCGGACATCAAAAACTGCTCCACGGACAACGCATTTCGCCCACCAATCCGAATGTCGTGAACCGCCAATTGACGTTCAAAAGCATCCAGCGGTACTGTGATTTTGCCATCCGCAGTGCGCGGGGACGGATCCAACTCCTCTAAGTATTCACTAAGCGACAGATTACGAGATTGTGCTTCGTGATACAGTTGAACCGATCCACTACGCGATGCATCGCGAATAATCGGTTTCAACGAGGTCGCTTTAGTTAAATCAAACATCTATTCCTCTCCTTTTAAAAAATGTTTTTTGGATTGCATTTCACTTGACAAATTGAAAGAATGCTTGTAATTTTAGATTAAGAAGATACGTGACCACTAAAATTATGGAGTACTTATGAAGTTGTTTCGGTTCACTATCGTTGGGCTTGCGGTATGCATGATCCATCTATCCCTTGTGGCGCAACCACTGTCAGACAGTTTGAACATTTCACGAATAGCAAGTTTTTCGTTTGGCGAAAATAACCCGATGGGCTTGGCGGTACAAGGTTCGTTTGCTTATGTAACCGATGATGCCGGTGTGTTTCGCATTCTTGATCTTACCCATTTGGACAGCATCACTGTCGTGGGCCAATGCACGCTACGCAGTGCGGCTTCCTATGGGTTGGCGCTATATCAGCAATATGCATTCGTGACCTTAAACGATAGTGGTATGGATGTGGTCAATTGTAGTCAACCTTCTCAGCCGATGGTGGTACAGTCCATCCCAAATGTTGGGATTGCTTTAGATCTTGCCATTTCTGCTCCTTATGCTTACGTGGCTGCGTGGTCTTCGCTGACCGTGCTTTCGCTTGCCAATTTAGATTCCATCACGGTTGTCGGAATGTATCCCACCACTGGTGATGCGGTGGCTGTGAAGGTCCAAGGGAACCGTCTCTATGTAGCCGACAATTTGGCAGGGTTTCGCATCTATGATTGCAGTAATCCTAACGCTTTGGTTGAATTAGGTGGCAACAATGGCCAGTATTCTGCACTCAATCTTGATGTCCAAGGCGATCGGCTCTACATTGTAAGTGGGTATAACGGTCTAAACCTATATTCTGTTGCAAATCCTTCGGTCCCACAACTGTTGCACAATTATACTGCGGTCGGGAGCTTGATGAATGTTGCGGTTAGCAACTCGTACGCTTATGTGGCAGGATATAGTAGTGGGTTTCATGTCTTGAATGTCTTGCTGCAGCCCAATCCAATTCATCGTGTTGGGTATTACAACCCAATCCCCAATGTTTGGAAAACCTTGCCCATAGGACCTTACTGTTACACGTTAGAAAATGGTCAGATGTCCATTTATGATGTATCCCCTGCGTTGTGGATAGAAGATGATCCACAGGATCAAACGGCGATCCCAAACGATTTTGAATTGTATCCCAATTTTCCAAATCCATTCAATAGTACTACACAGATTCAGTATCGGTTATACAAACCGATGATGGTCACGTTAACGCTTTACGATGCAAGTGGCAGACAGGTACGTACTTTCTTACACAATGTACTCCAAGAGGCAGGTATCCATCGCTTTTCCTTTCAAAGCGAATATCTATGCAGTGGAGTGTATTTTTTAAGGTTATCGGCAAACACTCATTCTACTCAACGTTCTTTGATGAAGACGATTCCGATGGTTTTGTTGAAATAGGATCCTACGGAATTCAAATGGTTCAATATTCACTAAGGAGGATTTATGCGACGTTTGGTTGTTGCTTTTCTCGTTTTGCTGGTGATGGCATCTACTCTGTTTGCCCAACTAACCGCTCAACAAGCCCGTAGTTCAGCTGCAACGCTTGCCAACAGTATTTCCAGTGACTTTCAACTAAAAGCCATCAGCAGTATCAACGATATGATTTCACCAGGTGTTTATGCGGTTTGGAGTGTAATTTTCTATTCCCCATCACTGGATACTGGTCTTGCGGTTTTAGTAACGGCAGGTCAATCCATTCCAAACTATTTACCCGGTGAGTATCTCTCCCTTTTACCGACTATCCCCAACAACTTTATGAACAGCCCAACCATTTACAACAATGCTGCCAATGCTGGTGGAAATGCATTTTTAGCCACACACCCCGATGCGTCGGTAGATATGTACCTTACCGTGTATGAAGAAAATCCCACCACTTCGGTGTGGTATGTGGAATTTTATGATGATTTTGAAAATTTGCTCATCATCCTGAATATGATGACCGGTGCGGTGATGCAAGTCGTGAATGCTCCCGATGTCCCAACGACCGCAACTCCGCAAGCGATTCAACTGCTACCCAACTATCCTAATCCTTTTAATGCAAGCACCACCTTTTCCTTTAGTTTACCGAAAGAGGATTGGGTTAGCTTGAAGGTGTATGATTTGCAAGGTCGTTTGGTCGCCACACCAGTACAAGAACGGATGTCCGCAGGGGTCCATCAAATCCAATGGAATGCCAGTGGATTGTCCAGTGGAACGTACATTGTGCGTTTGCAAGTGAATCAACACGAAAGTTCACGAGTCATTCACTATCTGAAATAGGATTTTGCTAAACATCCCAAACCCCTTTGCATTCTTGTACACACAAGAGTGGAAGGGGTTTGTCGTTCCATTTTTTCTTTATCCTAACCATACATCCACGGTAGAAGCCACGGTATCTTTTGCGATCACAACACCCCGATGGCGTGCGCCACCAGCGGGAACCGTTTCAGAAGTAGATGCTTGACGCACTTTTCCATTGCCTGCCAGTTCTACCATATCACCGACGTTGGGTGCAGGGTTGGCATATTTGAAACGGGCGACGCCACGGGCTTGTACCGAGCAGATCATCGGCACAATCGTCCCTGCAACTTTTTCAGGGCTTAACCAGACCACTTTTCCAAACAAGCGATCACCGGCAGCACCTTTGCCGATTACATTGTCGCCTACGATGGCACAAGCGGTATAATTGGCGTCTAAATCGGTTTGCACAAAGGATTGATTGGTAGCAGTGGAGACGTGGCAGGTAAGGAGCGGACCAATTCCGATATTTTCGTTGTCAAATTGAAATGACGAAGGCATACAATAAACTCCTACTATTGTTTACATTTATTAAACAAATTAACTATAGTATTCAATTCTAAAATGTTGATAAGTCGTGGATTCTTCGGTTGATAAAATGGTATTGGGTTGAAATCGTTGAATCAACTCTCTACTCATTCTATTTTTCAACCCTTGCAATTGCTCTATGCTGCGAATGGATGGAATGGCTTGGATCTCTTCTACACTCCAGTTGAGCAAGCGGGCTTTGGCAATCAGTTCATCTTGAAATAGACGCAGCAACTGCTCCAGCTTTTGCAAAGATTGCTCTACCGGTTCACCATTTCCGTATTTATCTTGGATCAGGGGCTCCAAATTGCTGGATGGGGTTTGCGAAGGAGGGTGTTGGCCAGGAGAGTTTAATCCATCCAGCAATCGGTCGAGGTCAATGATTTGGGTAGGGTTCATAAGTAAAAATCCTTTTTTTTCGTATCAAATGACGGACTCTAATGGTTCTTCGTCTTCCTCTTCAACCTCCCAACTTCTGCCATAATCCGAAAACAAATAACTGCTAATGCTTTCCAGATAAGGTGGAAGTGGCAAAATCACTTCACTTCTGGGCGATGCACCTTGATAGCAAGCACATTTTCCACGGAGATAGCAACCATCCGCATAACAAATTTTCCAAGTATCCGTGTACAACCCACACGGAAGAAGGGTTGCAAACACTGGTGACCCTTTCCAGCAACGGCGGTTGGAATGGCCTTCTTTGCGATTCGCAACACGCTTTTGAACCACGGAAGGGAGCTGAGGAAACTCAATTTCTAGTTGTGCATCATCGGTTTCAATTTCTATTGGTTCATTAGAGGGTTTCTGTATCGGATTGGGTATTGCTTGTTGATAAACACTCATGATTACCTCCCATTTATGTTGATAACTAATAACCAAATGACTAATAATAATATACATCAGGAATTACAATATGTCAAAAATAATGTATATCATTCGCAAACCTAAATCCCATCGTGGTTGATTGCCTTTTAGAATTAAGATGAGTGTTGTATACTATTGTTGAAGCGACAGAAGTTGATTGTAAAATGAAATTCTCTTAGAGGCAAAGGATGATCCAAAAAATTTTCTGAAACGTTCTTATTTGGAAATGCTTGATCCTTTGATTACATTCTTTTTTCAAAAATCACGTTCAAACCACAAATGAAACAACCCAACCACAATCCTAAACCATTTGTAAACACCATTGTTTTTGCCAATCGCTTTCGGTTTTTGGTTTTTTGGTTACTCCTTGCTGCGGTATGCGTTGCTCAAACCATCACCCAAAGCCAATCCCAAGAAGAAAGTGACGTTGAAGAAGAGTACATCGCCTACTCTCTCAAAAATGCTTTTGAGCAGGCCTCTCTGTATGCCTCCTTACCGGATGCTGCAGACCCACTGCTGTACCATTTCGGCGGGATTACGCAACTTGACGGATTTGTGATTGATACCCTCAATCAAGACATCTTGTTGGTGGGCATGAAAACCC
This sequence comes from bacterium, assembly GCA_026417415.1. Classification (GTDB taxonomy): domain Bacteria; phylum Electryoneota; class JAOADG01; order JAOADG01; family JAOADG01; genus JAOADG01. The sequence continues at coordinate 5,089 of JAOADG010000031.1, read as the reverse complement.
AACAGGGGTATGCTTTGCATTTGGATGATTGGGTTGAAGTTCTGAACAATGCCTTAGATAGCACCTTCTCGCCATTTTGCTCCATTGATCCCATTCCGAATGAAATCCATCTGGTACGAAAAATTTTAGAAAAACCCATTCTTGCAAACGATGAACTTCAATTCCTAACTGAGATGAAAGAACGCTTAGCCCAAATCAAATCGGTTTGGAAAACCCAAAAGGTACGCATTGGTGGCATTGGGCGAGAAAGCCATCATGCCCATCTGATGGTGGATGCGGACTATCTACTGAAAAAAAACACCCACGGTTTGGTGCATTTTGAAGGGCTGGATTCCTATCTAGAGCGGATGCTTAACCCTGAAGCGTATGGAATTTCTATCATTGAAGCCGCTAACACCGTTAACAGCGTGCGGTTTTGGTTTCACATTCAGTCCTTTAATCCGATCGATTCTGCCCGCGTACCGTTCCCCCATTTTGAACGCAGTGAATTTGTGGTGCAACTGTTAGATTGCCCCGTGGTGCTGCTGACTGAAAAACAAATTTACGACGTCTTCGGTGTAGCACACCCCGATTCCAACAAAACCGACCCCTTTGCCGAAGCATATGCGGTGGACTTTTCCAACCAATGGGATGCCATTCAACAAAAAGAAGAAAAATTTGCAGCACTAGAGGAATTGTTCAAACTCAATGCATTGGTGCGTGCGATGGTTTTCGTAGGTGCTTTTGAGCAAGTCAATTTTCCTATCCGTTCCATCCAACACGAATACGTCCCACTCAAACGAAAACCGATGCCTGAAACTTTGCCCGCTTTGGTGAACCATCAATCCACATTAGTAGAAGCCAAAGACCAGTTTGGAGAATTGTACAACGTACTCCAGTTTCCTATCGTGTATGGTGGGATAGATATGAGTTTTCCTATGACCGAAAAGCAGTTTTTTAGACGTAAAAACCAAGCACTGGACTCCCTCAAAAACAAATGCATACAAGCCAGACCCGATAGTGACGCGGTGTATTGGAAAGTCAACTCCAACACTTACTATAAAAAATAGCCAACCATCGGACCGCTCAACATGACAAAAGAAAAGGGGCGAATCAGAATTCGCCCCTTGTTTCTTAATCATGGATTAGGTGATTATTCTTTGGGATGAGCCCAAATCCAATCATCATCAAGCGTAGGTGGTGTGGATACCAGTTGATTGACCACGGTTAATCTTCGCGTAGCACCATCAATGTCACACACATACCAATAGCGACTTCCATTTACTGGAGAAGTAGGAATGGACAATTGATTCAACAACCCATTTTCATCATAAATGTACACCACCGCATTGCTGGTCGTAATGTCTGGCGTACCACTATAGTTATGAATATAATACCTGTAGGTACCATTTTGAAATTGATAGATGGTAATGGTTTCCGGTCCTTCACCATCGGTATCATCCACATCCAACCGTGCATACGGCGAATTTAAACTATCTCCGGGTGAGAAGTATGCTACATGACCGTTGTTCGGAGTAAGTAAGTGGCTGTCTAAATCCCGAGGATTTGTTCCCCATCGTAATACCAAACGAAAACGACCGCTACCGCCAACAAATTCAGGAGATAATGAAAAGTTTTGAGTGACGGTTTGATTGCTCATCACTTGCAATATGGTCACGTTGCTGGGATAAAACCCAGTTTTCGTTACAAAAATAGCGCGCGATCCTGCTTCTACAGTCAAGGTATAATTTCCTTGGGCATCGGTAGTGGTAGAAGGTCCTCCAGAAACTTGCACCGTTGCGCCTTGGATGGGTTGATTGTTCACTGCGTTGGTTACCGTTCCTGTCACTGTACCCGGCGTCGCTTGAACTGATGCTAAATACAGATCTTGCTGCACCGTCTGATTTGCGTTCACGAAAACCACTGCAGTAGCGGTATGATAGGTGTTCAACGTTGCTGTAAGGATTCTTAAACCTTCACTCACGGTTAATGTATATTCACCGTTTGCATTCGTAGTGGTGGATTGTTGATTGTCGGTAGTTACGGTTACACCGTTTAACGCTGCAGAGGTATTCACATCGCGGATGGTTCCTCTAATGGTTCCTGTTCCACCGCCTCCACCACCTCCACTCATGGTCAAGACCAAACTGGTCATGCCACCTTGAGTAATGACAGCATTGGCGTTTCGGGTTTGATTTTGGTAAGTAGCAATCAGTGGATACGTCCCTGGCGCAAGCCCACCGACAGAAAAGAAACCGTATTGATCCGTCGTGTCACGCGGCGCTGGAACATCTACCGTTGGGTTATCCAAAGCGATCACTACACCTTGTATCCCACGGCCTTGATTGTCCCTAACCAAACCAATTAAACTGCCGCTCGTGGCGTTCTGTTTCATAAAAACGGTGGTGCTCGTAAATTGCGGCTGATCGGGAAGTGGTGCGGTTAAACTCATCTGTTCATTGGTGTAAAGACAGGTAAATGTAACCGAATCGCCTGCTTGATGTCCGCTTCCCGTAGAAACTGTATCAAAATAGACGCGTAACTGCGAATTGCCCAACCAACGGCTTCGGCCTGTTTCGCGAATGGTTACCGGAGGATGAGTCGCGGTATAGACCCAATTTCCATTGGATTGAAGGGTTAAACTAGCGCTATGTGGAGGTTGCATCAACTCCGTTTGGTAGGTATTGGTGCCGGTTTGTTCAATGTAAAATGCTTCATTCCAGGTCCCGACCAATTCATTCGGTACAGTGGTCGTTGGAACATTGGATGAACTTGATTCATCTTCACCACACCCTATCAACCATAGCGTTAAAAAAGTTAAAAGAAAAATAGAGAATACTTTCATAATTCGCTCCATTTAGAAATTCAACCCTGCTAAAACACAGGTTACTTGTAAGGTAATTAAAAAAAACTAAAAAACAAAACGCTATTTTTTTTTATACCTTCAAAAATCTTTGTTAAACTTTTACTCAAAAAAGTAAATTAGATCCAAACGGATTGCACCGCCTCCGTATCCGCGGGCTTGTTTGCTGGGTTGTGGTTGGGTTGGTAACGATGTGGATGGAGTTGATTTCGTTTGTACTCTGAGAGGCACAATTTGAGAAACCGAGCCATTGACTTGAAACTGCCTTAGCGGAACCGACTGTTGAACTTTTAGTTGTATTCCTTGCCAGCGTTGAACATTCCAAAAATAAATCTGCTCATCGGCTTTACCAAAAATTAGATACTGTGGTCTCCAATGGTTGAATTTCAAACTAGGGGATAAATCCAACCCTAAACATTCCACATAAAATGCTTTCACTGGACGGCTCGGGGATGGAGAAAGGGAGCCAAAATGTAATTTCACTTCATTGAGCCGAGTGGTAAGCTCACCTAAAAAATAGCGTCTATTCCCTAACAGTTCAATCAATCCACTGGTAAAGGGCCAAAAATCCAAATGGCCTCGTATGTAACCCCTCCAACGGGAGTGGGCAATTTCTACGCCGATGGGACGACGTTCCCAAATCGTGAGGATCGCTGAGAAAGCTATTTGCGTATGTTCGGTGGTAAGACGTGTGAATTTAGCAAAATCCATCTCCCCTTGGTAGCCATAGGATTGTAGGCGTCCTATCTTTTGCATGCCGCGAATTGATGCTTCCCCATGCTGAAATCGTTGGAAAAACGCTCCTTCCAGTTTTTGTTCATAACCAAACGGGACAATGGTTGGGCTTTTGGGGTTGTCGTGTCTTAGAAAAGGGATGGTTTTATCATAGGTAAACACCCATTCGCTCTGTTCGGTAGGTAAAGCAATTTGCGTTTGAAACCCGTGATATTCCTGAGCGCTACGCCACTCAAGGATAAGGGGATTATTTCGGATACTGCCTGAAAATTGGGTTCTGTCCGTTTGAGTCCCATACCAAGCAGACAGGTTTCCCTTTTTCCAAAAACTCCATTGGGAGCACAAGCCATAAGCAGGCGATTTGCCTTTTGAAAAGTGGGTATTGATGTGGATGCTCCATTGGATAGGGGCGTGATAGGTAAACCCCAGTCCCCCTTTTTCTTCGCTGGTTTCCAGTTCACCTTGATTTTGCATCAATTGGTGCTGAATAACGGTTTGATTGCGGATGAGAATCAACTGAAATTGAATTGGAATTGGCTTTTTGATAGGAGTATCCCACTGCAACCTTTGATTCCATTGATACGACGAGTTGGTTTGTCCTAATGCGCCCTTTCGGTAAAGGTCAATGAGTTGTGTCGTCAAATGAAGTTGCGAAGAGGTGCCGTTCGTTAGCAACCTCGGCGGTTTGTCTTTAACCCCGTAATCCTTAGGAAACCAATGGATCCAAGGATCGAGCAGCCGAATCGGGTTGGATAACGCCATCCCAACCCCACCAAACAGCCATACCGTAACCATTAAGCGGATTAGAACCAAGTGATTTCTTTTGCCTTTTATTAATAAGATACAATATAATCACTCTCGTTAATCCTTGCAACCCCCCTTTTTGTGAATTAAACGTTTCCATCTGTTCAATTGCTTGTTTGATCCGCTCAAACCGTTTTCGGATAATAGCGTTCAATCCGTCCATTCGGATGGATGGACTGTTTTAGTCGGGGTATTCCCCCAGCGCAGGACAATCATTTTCCATCCGTGAAATCCATTTCTAAAAGGCAGGTCTTCATTTTATTCCCATCACTTACCGTTTAGAAAAACCAACAGAATTTCGCTGGGTTACACTTTGCTACCTTTTTCCTTTGCTAAGAAATATCCAACGTTACGACCGACATTGACGTTCATAAAGCTCCACCATACATTTTCTTCTTTTTCCATTCCTTACGAAATTAGCGGGCTCAATATTCACAACATTTTTGCGTTGTTTATCCTATTCCACCAAGAACAAAAATACGGTAGGTTCTGAATCTTATCCAGCACAATCTAAAACATGAGGATACACGTTGACAAACGTCACACCCTGTTATTGGGGAGCTGTTATTTAGGTAGGCCTCACTCCCCTAAATCCGAATACAGATCCTACTGAACCTCACACATTAGCATTATCCCTTTGCTTTGCGGTCGGATTGAAGGGTTTTGAATGTTCGCAATCCCCTAAATCGGGGTAGGCAATTGAAAGAT
>JAOADG010000030.1 GCA_026417415.1 bacterium | reverse complement strand
ATATCACGCTTTGTCGCAATCCCCTAAATCGGGGTAGGCAATTGAAAGTTATTAAACATTAACATCAAGAAATCACCTACTATCCTTGTCGCAATCCCCTAAATCGGGGTAGGCAATTGAAAGACACCCTCTCCACAAACCAAGCCAAATCTATCTTCCAAGACGCAAAATTCGTAACCTACCCATACCCTTGACAGAAATTGTCGCAATGTAACTAAATACGAAAACGTTTTATCGTACAACTCCAATTATCTCCTTGACTTATACAGATTCGTAACCTCCCCCCCTTTTTTCGCTCAAAATAGGTTACGAATGGAAAAACTCAATCCGCTACCTTAATTCAATGGAAAAACAACTTAACGCAAAAAAAATAATACAAAAAAATAAAAAAGTCAAGTGCTACACTCCAAAAAAAGAAAAAAATGATCTAAACGGAATTGTCCCTATCCGAAAATACTTTCAAATTTAAAAACTCTGAGAGGTGGTTTTAGATATATCTTTCTTAAAAAGATATTGTATAATCAAAAAATAAAGAAAAAATCAATCAAATATTTTTTGTAAGAAAACGTTCCAATGAAAATTAAGATCAAAAATTTCCATTAACGACAGAAATTGACGCATCAACCTCGTATATTATGTCGGTTTACTTTTGTAAACCAAAACAAAGGAGGCAAAATGAAAAAGACAAAAGAATTATTTCAACTGTTTACGTTAGGGGAAATGACATCTATTTCCAATTTAACCTATTTTCCCTTAATTAGCAAGCAAAATGGACCAAAACATCAATATATTACATTAAAAGAAGCGCTTGAAAAAAAATACCTGACTATTCAAGAAGTGAGCCAAGCCGGCACCGTAAACACCTTGCTTGCGATTAACCAATCACCCTATGTGATATTGATCACAGATGGTGAAGAGGTTACCGGTGCAAAACAAAACCGTGTGATGGTAACTGCAATCTTGATTCCAGCCCAATCGGAGATCCGCATACCAGTTAACTGTACTGAACGAGGTCGCTGGAGTTCTAAATTTGAAAATAGTATGAAAGATGCGGAGTTTGTGCATCCCCCTACTTTTCGATACCACAAAAGCCAAAGCACAAAGGATAATCTAAAATCATTCCATCAATTTATGTCTGATCAAGGTAAAAGTTGGGCGATGATTGATGAGTACTTTGAAGCGTTTCAACAGCGTTCACAGACCTCTGCCATGAATGATCTTGTGACCAAGTCCAAAAAAGAATTTGATCAACTCCTCAAAGAGACGCATTGCTTAGAAAATCAAGTAGGGATGATGGTCTTTGTGAATGGTGAATTCTATTTAATGGATTACATTTCCCAGCCGTCTGCGTTTAGCATTTTATTTCCCAAATTGCTACTCAGTTATGGGTTGGAGTCGAAATTACGTCTCAAAGAAACGTGCACTCCGATCAACAGAAGTAAGGCAGAACGCAGTTTGGAAAAGGTTATTCAGTCCCTTGAAAAAGATGTAAAGGATGAGATTGAAACGGAATCCATCGGTTTGGGCGTGGATTATAGAAAGCAGACCAAAGCTTACGAGGCTAATTTTCTTTTTTGGGAGGATGAACTGATTTGCTCTACCATCTATTCTAAAGCGGTAGTGGAAATCCCCATTCGTAGAAGGGAAAGTGAAGATCCGATGATGATTGAACAGGTAAGAGATTATATCCAACATTTAAGAAGAATCTTTATAGATCTAAGAGAAATGTTGAGTCATCACGATACCTTACGATTGGACACTCTTTCAAGAGAGGTAGAACAACTACTCGAACGTCTCGCATCCGAACTTCAATCGCATCCGAAAGTGGCACAACTAATTGAACAAACGCTTGAGAAGATCCATCATATTAGAAGAAGGCACTATCCAACCGAACACTTAGATCATCTTTTAGAGGATATTGAGTATAACCTTAACCAAATCCTCCGATTGTTAGATTCTTCGCGCCGATCTAGATCCCGATAAATTTAAGGGCTGAACCGATATCACTCCCCTTCACTTTTGAAGGGGAGTGATCCCCTTTACCATCTGCTTTTGTAGCAGGAAAACAACGGTTTTTGTAAACTCGGATGGTTTGCTTGAATTCATATTCAAATCAGAAAGGGAATTGAAATGAGTTTCACCGATGTGACTGCGTTGCGTCTTCATTTATTGGGATCGCCCATTCCCTCCCAACGGGTGTATCAGATCCCTCTTCTTTTGCAAGGATTAGATTGGAGTTATCTGCCGACGCGAGCAGCTATCCCTGCCAATGAACTGGTGTATAGTGAAAACGCTATCCTCCCCACCGCCGTGAGCGTGGTCCTGAACGGTACGCAATGGAGTATGTTTGATGGCAGCAAACTGGCATATGGAAGTGTCTCTGTTTGTGAAAGTGAGCGGATGGACATCATTTACACCGAGGGGATAGATTATGTAGTGGATTATGATAATGGTCGTATCAAACGCGCCCATGGTTCTTCCATTGCGGATAACAGCAGCGTGTACCTGATCTATTCCCAAGCCCAAGTGTATTCTCATGAAACAGATTACGAATGGTCAAGTGATGGAAGCGCAATACGGCGGCGTGGGAATAGCAAAATTCAAGATCCATCCTTTGTATTGATGGATTATGATTTGGCAGAGGTGCATATTGAAGATGCGCTGTTAGAAGAGACCGTTGCTGCAGCCATCCAAATGATTGAAAGCCGTCTAAGTGACCCTATCCCACCCAACCAGCACGAACCCATGCTCAAAGAAGGGGCGACCTTGTTGGCTGCAGGATTAGCCGCTTTGGCGCTGGCTGCTAGGCCGTTGCAGTATGGAAAAGATACAGCAGCCGATGATCGCTCTAAACAGTGGCTGCAACTATCCGATCGCTACTTTTTGGAAGCGTGGAAGTTGTTACAACCGTACCTCCGTGTACCCGAAAGGCGAGGGGCAAGGGTAGGATAAAAACGATATCCAGAAGTATATCAAACCAACATACGATTATCGTGTGATGTGCATCACCTACTTAATTTAAATTTTTTACTATTCAACTTGTATTTTGCTATAAAGGTTGTTACAATCAAGCATCTTTACATCGGATCAAGTTATGGAAAATATCGTGTATTTCCACCACAGCCCCGTCCCTATGTGGGTTTTTGATAATGAAACGTTAAAGATTTTAGATGTAAATGATGCTGCCGTACGAAAATATGGTTGGACTCGAGAAGAGTTTCTTCAACTTACCATTCGTGATATTCGTCCTCCAGAGGATATTCCAAAATTAGATCAAGATTTGAAACAACTTGAAGAGGGTCTAAGTGATACCACAATTTGGCGTCATCTGACCCAAAAGGGGGACACCATCTATGTGGAGGTTACAGCCCATTCCATTGAGTATCAAGATAGAAAAGCACGATTGGTGATGATCCACGATGTGACCCATTTGCTGAAGTTGCAAGAGCGTCTTAAACGTGTCAATCGCAACTTACGCTTATTAAGTTCGGTCAACCAAATCATTATTCGTACGCAAACGGAACAAGAGTTATTTCAAAAAATCACCCTTTTACTCACTCAAGAAGGCAGTTACGTAATTGCTTGGATTGTGTTACCAAAACAGAATTGTCCGGAAGAATTAGAAATTGTGGCACAAGCCGGTATCACTTCAGAACAAGAATTGTTGAAAAAACTACTCAATCCTAATCTGCCTAACAACCCACTGTATCGTGTGTTTCAAGAAAAAGTTCCCATTTTTATTCCGAATCTCAATCGGACCCTATTTTTAGGTGAAGTGTCTTCCGAGCAATATTCTACCAAACCCATCTGCTTGGTTTCATTGCCACTCATTGGTGGCACTGAGGTGCTGGGTGTCCTTAATTTATTTACCTGTGAATTCTACCCTTATGATGAAGATGAAAAATACCTTTTAATGGAACTGGCACACGATGTTGGTTTTTCTTTATCTACACTACGTAAACAACGCGAAGCGGAACGTGTATTGCTGGAACGCAATCGCATTTTTGAACTCTCGGAAATCCCTATGTGCATTGCCGATTTTCGTGGGTATTTCAAGCAGATCAATAATGCTTGGAAAAGAATGTTGGGTTGGAAAATTGAAGAATTCTTAGAGCGTCCGTGGATTGATTTTGTTCACCCTTCGGATCACCAAAAAACCATAGATGTATTCCAGCAATTGCGTGAGGGTCAAGAAATCAACAATTTTGTAAACCGATACCTTACTGTAGATGGGGATTACCGCTACCTCAAATGGTCGGCATTTGCTTTTCCAAAAGAAGGGTTAATTTATGGGGTATGCATTGATATAACGGAACAAATGCGATTGGAAGATGAACTAAAGAATAGTGAAGAGCAATATCGTATGTTGGTGGAATTATCCCATGATTCTGTGTTTTTACTTCATGAGAATCGTTTAATATTTGTAAATACACGCTTTTTAGAATTGTTTGGATTGACCCGCTTAGAAATCGAATCTTTAGAATTTGATTTTTATGAACTGATTGCAGAGCCGTTTCGCCAAACCTTTCAACAATATGCAGAACAGTTGCTATCAAACCCTTCTTTGCAAAAACAACAGTTTGAAATGAAGGTCCACACCAAAAAAAAGATTGACCGTTATGTAGAAGTGTCTTTGACTTATGTCCCTTATCGCGAGGATAACGTGTTGTTAGGGATCTTCCACGATATTACCGATCGCAAGAGTTACGAAGAAGAACTGCGTCAAATAGCAAAAGTGGATGCAATTGGACGGTTAGCAGGTGGAGTAGCCCACGATTTTAACAATGTTTTGACCGTGATTGGTGGAACCACGGATATCATCAATATGTTATTAGAACCCGATCATCCTGCTCACAACGAATTGATGACCATCAAAACGATGGTGGAACGTGCTTCCAGTTTGACGAGACAGTTGTTGGCATTTGTACGAAAACAGCCGCATCTTCCTAAAGTTGTCTCCTTAAAAGAAGTGGTGCTAAATATGCAAAAGGTACTCCGCAGGTTGATCGGCGAAAATATTGAGTTTCAAGTGGTTTGTGAAGAAAATACTCCCTATGTGAATATCGATCCGAGTATGTTGGAGCAGGTGATTATGAACTTGGTGGTGAACGCGCGTGATGCACTCAAAAAAAATGGACGGATAATGATCCGTACCTCGTTGCTGCAGTACTGGGATATTGATACCCAAATGCCGCCAGAGATACCTATCGGTGATTATGGTGTGCTTTCGGTAGAAGATAATGGATCGGGTATGTCCAAAGAAGTAATGGAACGGATTTTTGAACCCTTTTTCACAACCAAACCGGAAGGAAAAGGGACTGGATTAGGACTGGCTACGGTGAAATCCATTATCCATGAAGCCGGGGGGTATATTTCGGTTCAAAGTGCCATCAACGAAGGGACCACGTTCAAAATCTTTCTACCGCTTGCAATAGAAATAGAAAGCGAACAGATGAAAAAAGTGGAATTGAAAGGTTCATCAGAAGTACAAAAAACCATAGCCATTGCCGAAGATGAAGAATTTATTCGGAATTTACTGTTTAAATCGCTAACTAATTTAGGTTGTAGAGTAAAACTTTTCCACAATGGTGAGCAACTTTTACAATGGTTAGACACCCTGAAACCAGAGGATTATCCCCATTTTATTTTGTCAGATATTGTGATGCCGGTGATGGGGGGCTTAGAACTGTACAGAGAGGTGAAGAAACGGTTTAGCCAAATCCCGATCCTCTTGATGTCCGGTTATACCTCCGATATGGACTATGAAAAATTAAAACATGAAAACGTTTACTTAATCAACAAGCCGTTCACGATAAGCGAATTGATCCAAAAAATTCAGCAAATCGTAAGTCAAAACAATAAGGAGGTTCCTACTTAGTAAAAAAGTCCTTCGTAACACCATCTATTTCTTGCATGATACGCAACGTTTCTTGCACCACAGAAACGATGTTTTGATAATGTTGAATATCTTCAAAAGATAATGTTTCACCCTTTCTATCTTTTAACCACTTTTGACACACTTGGTACCCACCAATGGTAAAGTTCCAGATCTCATTCCATTAACTCCAACGCTTTTTTTCAATTTAACAAAGTAAAATCATGCTATACAGAGACATTCATTTTATTATTTTACATTGTTCGGATTCGCATTTTGGTGATGCTGCACTGATTGATCGTTGGCATCAAGCGCGCGGGTTTCAGTGCATTGGGTATCATTATGTGGTGCTGAATGGGTATCGCACTTTATCAGCGTATCAAACCCAAAAGCCCGATGCACCGCTTGGTGCTATAGAGATCGGCCGTGCAGAAACGGAAATCGGGGCGCATTGTCAAGGGTTCAATACCCACAGTATCGGGGTCTGTTTGATTGGAAAAGGGGAGTATCCAAAAGCCCAATTGGATGCAGCCCGTATATTGATAGTGGATCAATTGCTCCCCCGCTATCCCCAAGCGTCCCTTTATGGCCACTACGAATTTCAGCCATATAAACGCTGTCCACTGTTGGATATGGACACGCTGCGAAAAGAGTGGGGGGTAGCGTTCAAGGCACGGTAAGACCGTATTTTTGGCTAATCCTACTTTGTAAACAGATGGAAAAGGTTGATTTATGTCCAATGAATTGTATCACATTAGTGAACAGTTAGCGACGATTGCCGAACGCTTGGAGCGCATATTGGCGATGGAAACAGATTTGTTATCCGAACAGCGCGCCATTTTGCAAGCCCTACATCCGGCAGAAAGTGATCGCCGCAGTCAAATGATCATCGCTCAAACCATTCGTCAACTGGAGACCCTACACGCTTTATTGGAGCGGCGTTTGACCATCCGCTACTTGTCCACTACCGCGTTGTTTGGGTTTATGGTCGCAGTAATCACGTGGTTCGGAAAATGACTTCCGAATCGGATTTCTAACTGCATTCAAAACCCCAATTCTTCCCAAAATTTACTTACACAAGAAAGGAGTTCCCCATATGTGGAAAAAATGGCTTTCACGAAAACTTCTTATGACCTTAGCAGGATTGCTTACCACCGTGTTTATTCAGTACTTAGGGCTTACTCCCGAGGCGGCAAAAGAGATGGTTGAAGCGATTATGGTGATTTTATCCAGTTACCTCTTGGGGCAATCTGCGGTGGACATAGTTCAGGTGCTAAAAGAAAAGCCCTCGCGCAACCGTTCAAATATGCTGTTTTAGAAACGTGAAAACCTAAGAAAATCTGAGTGCATTGAGAACAACGCTGAAGACATTTTTTAATTTCAAATTCCCCTAAGAGATGAAAAGGAAGTAAACTCCCTACTCAACTTAGAGGATTAGGATACGTTTTCTCAAAGGAGATATTATGAATTCTACGGTTCAACCGCCGTTTCGGCTATTGAGCAAACCAAGACGGCCACAACCTTCGGTTTATTCCACTTTTGTACAGTTGTATGAACGGCATTTAGCCCAACAACCGAACGATCCACCTGCTTTGGATCCACCTTCCTTAAACCCTACGCCACCCCCTTTTTTTCAAGGGACCACGACTTTCTTTCAAACAGTGTTTTCACCCTATCAACACGCTTTTTTACAGTATGATACGCACCAGCGTGCCGCCTTTTTTCGTTATCTGCGTGATCGCATTCCCATTGTTTCTGCTGGGATTTGGTCGTGGGTGCATCTGTGTGCTACGCCGTTAGAACGGGTGATTAGTGGTCCCGAGTATGCCAAACCGTCTGCCAATCAGATCTTAGACCAGTTTGAGCAAAAACTTGAACCGTACCCCGGCAAACGTGCTTTAGAGCGACTGACCGAAGCTCTGTTTCTGGAACTTTTTACCTTAGGACGTTGTGCGGTGGAGATCGTCCCATATCCCGATTTAAGTGGGATTGACCGCATTCATTTTCTGGATCCATACCGCGTGCGTTTCGGCCCTCAAAACGAAAAGTATTGGCTGCAAAATGAACGATATCTAATTCCGGTCCCACCTGATCGGTTTTTCTATGCGGTGTTGACTCACGATCCGTCTAATCCGTCTGGAATAGAGCCGTTGGCAACACTCCCATTCGTTTTGGCCATAGAAACACAACTGTTGGAAGATATGGCACGAAGTGCGAAGCACGCTGGGACACCCCGATTGCAAATCAAAATCACACCACCTCCACGTGACCCGTCCGAATCTGCGGAAGATTACGAACTGCGTGCTTCCAGATACTTTGATGATACCGTTCAAGGGTTTTCACGTTTGGAAGCTGACGATCATCTCTTTACGTGGAGCGATGTGGAAGTGACGGTCATTGGCGGGGATGGTGGAATGCGTGCCCAGTGGCGCATCCATCGGCAAGAAGTGATGGAAGATGTGATTACTGGACTAAAACTGTTTCCTTGGGTGCTCGGCCGTAGCCACGGGACCACCAAAAATTGGGTAGAGGCCCAGTACAATTTGTTGATGCATATTGTGCGATCTTTACAACTGCGAGGATTGCAGCTGGCAGACCGTTTGGCAAATATAGAACTGGCGTTACGAGGCAACCCTTGTACCGTGGAACATCGCTATGAACCGCACGCAGACCCCTTTGCACTGCCCCGCGAGCAAGCATTTTCGCTAAAAGTCAAGACCTTATTGGAATTGGAAGCCAAAGGGTATATCCACAAAGAGGAGGTCAAAGATAAGTTAAACCGATTCCTATAGTTTTATCCAAATAGTAAACCTTTTTAGGAGCGTTTTGAATAAAACTGAAGAATTTTTGAGAATATGATAAATCTTCCCCATTGATTATCTTAGAATTCGGAATAACAATTTTTTCTAAATCTATTCTTTGAATACCATCGTTTTCTAAGAACAGTTTTAATGTGGATTCAAAAGGTCTTAAAGAAAAATGATGACAATTTGAAAAGAGTTGACAATGGATATCTTTTTTTTGTAATTTTCTATTTTAATTCATTTTGAGGTGATATGAATTCACGAACCGAAACCCAAGTATTGGAACGTTGTTTACGGATTTTGCGGTTTTTATGTACCAATCGCAAAGCAACCATTAACCAGTTGTATTATCTTTTTGACAGAAAGGTCTCTCGCCGCACCTTAGAGCGCGATATGGTCCGTCTGTCAATGGCAAATATACCATTGGAAAGTGTGTATGAAAATGGTCGTGAACTTACTTGGAAACTGGCACCGCATTTTCGTGATTATTTTCCGAAACTGTTGTGCGACGACGAAATTGCTGCCGTGCTGTTGTTGGATGAGTTGGCAAAGATCGTAGAATATACCCCTTGGGCAGAAGGGGTAGAGCAGCTGCGGGATAGAATGAAAGAACTGTTTCCTATTGAAGTGATTGATCCGCGTCAAAATTCGTTGAATGACACCTTTTACATCGCTCAAAATGGACGTGTGGATTTAAGACCTTTTACCAAACAGATTCGGAACTTCACAGAAGCAGTCAAACGAAGTATCCGCATCCATATCGTTTACAAAAAACCCACGCAACAATCAGTAAACCGCTATTTGGCTGAACCGTATGGAATCTTGCTCTTCCGTGAAGCACTTTATGCTATCGTTTGGGATGTTCTCCAAGAACGCTATTTGACGCTCCCATTCCATAGAATGGAAGAAGTGGAACTGCTCCCCTCACAAACCTTTAAGCGCAACCCTAATTTCAAACTCCAGCAGATTCTAAACGATCGTTTCGGTATTTTAGGACACAACAGCAAATTGGTTTCGGATGTAACCATGCGCTTTTATCCACCGGTAGCGCAGGTAATCGCAGAGCGGATGTGGCACCCCAGCCAAATGATCACCAAAGAAAATGACAACACCGTCAAACTGACCTTCCGTGTCCAACTTACCGACGAACTGGTGGCTTGGATAATGCGATGGCAAAAATATGTGGAAGTGCTGGAACCCCAACATTTTCGGGAGTGGATGGTCAAGGTGCTCAAAGAGACCTTAGCACGATACACCTAATAGGGTTCCATAGGAAGCAAAAAAGCAACCTTCCGACGAAAATCAAAACAATTATAGGTAAAGATAAGGCGAGGTAAGCAAGAAAAAATTTTCATTTTTACCCAGTTAAATGGGAAAACGATTTGCTTTTGAGAAAACGATGTACTATATTTGAAGTTGCTTCAGTTTCACTAAACCATTGAGTTTGGTTGGATGTTTTGAAACTGAGTGCAAAGATAGGAAAGGAGTTTACGATGAAAAAGTTGATTGCTCTTTTAACCCTCGTTTTTTTCTTTCTCTATGGTTGTGAAAAAGAGGAAGCGGATCAAAAGCCCACAGGTCCTATCCGCGATTCTACTGCTGCAGCCGCCAAAGTTAACGCAGCCAACACGGCTTTGGAAGAGGTACTCTACACGCTTATCAACGGTCCAGAACCGCAAGACCCGATGGACCTCAACTTTACTGTCCCTTACAACCTCTACCGCGAAGCACTCCAACTGGATACTCTTAACCCAACAGCACACTTTGGTGTCGGGTTGTTGGAAATTTTAATGTTGTCTCGCGAAAATTCAATGCAACAAATTTTTGATGATTGGAAAAATTTTATTGAGCGGGATAGCATCTTTGAAATCAATTTACCGGGTCTGTTTACCCGCGAACCACCGTTGTCTCGGCCAGTTTTCTCGGGTACAGAATTGGCACTTCCGTTTATGAGTCCTTTAACCATCTTAAAGACCTTGACCGATGGGAATCGGGTGATGACGGTCAACCCCAGCATTCGGGATGCCCAAGATTTTTTGCTTAGCCATTTGGTTCCACGTCTTTCCAGTGCTATTGATCATCTTCAGTTTGTAGCGAACCAGCCGTCGTTTACCTTTGTGGTCACGGCTCGGATGCAAGGGGATCCGTGGGAAGATGAAGTTTATTTGGATTTAACAGAAATCAACGCTACCCTTTCTGCTTTGAATGTACTCAAAGCCCAAGTGTTGCATTGGTGTGCTTATGATTTATCCTTTGAAGATTATACCGGCAATGGGTTGCGGAATGCGGTGACCCAAAGTTCACCCTTTTTGGCATTGCGCTCCCAAGGGGCTCAGCATATGGCAACAGCAGGGGATTGTTGGTTAAACGCCATTGATGCGTTGGATCGCGCCATCACCCATTTGGAAGCGGAAACTGGAAACCAAAGTCGTCATTTGATTAAAATTGACCCCAACGATGGGATTACCAGACAGGATTTGGATACCTTGAAAGCGTATCTACCAAAGATACGGCGCGCTTTTACCACCTCAGAACGCTTTATGATGGATGCAGATGGGAACGATTCTACCCCCGAGGTCAATTTAGAAATTTCTATGCGGCAAATGTTTCACAATGCGGTACAAAATTTGAAGGGGCTACTTCCACCCTATACCGTTTCTTTAGATACCGGGGTGGTGTATGCGGAAGAAAACCGTTACGAAAACTTATCCCAAGTGGTTCATTTTCCCTTTGCGGGTAACCATTATTGGGAGCATGTGGCTGAAATGGAATATGGGACCATCACTCAAGAGTTTTTGAACTATTCTTACAATTTTCCGGAGTTAGATACCATTTGGAACCGTAAGGTTGCCGAGTATCGGCAACGGAATTATCCTTTCGCACGCTTGCGGCTATGGCTCTATCCCAACTATCAACAGCAAGGGAATTGGTACAACGGCATCAATTTTGAAGTGTTTTATCGGGAGATCTGGCGTACTCGTTGGCAGCCGGTAATTACCTGGCAAGCCCAAAATTTCCAAGAATGGATATTGCCTAATCCCACCATCAATGGATTGCTGCCGGGGATGACCGATGCGACGTTCAAACAAACCTTTGGGATACGTGCGGAAGATTGGCAACGTACGATGGTGATGCGTTTGTGGAACTAAACCCTATGCCGACTCTTAAAATGCGGTGTCGGGTAGGATAAGGTTCATTCAAGACAACCGAGCGCATTGATGAAACAGACCTTATGGGTGTTTATTGGGGGTGGCTTGGGGGCTATCCTACGTTATGGGATGGGTGGGATGGTCTATCGCTGGCTACCCCCTTCTTTTCCTTTTGGGACGCTGTTGGTCAACGTGATGGGTTCTTTTTGGATTGGTTTCATTATGGTATTGGCGTTAGATCGCGTGTACATCCCACCGCAGCTGCGAATCTTTTTGACCACCGGTATTTTAAGCGGCTTTACCACATTTTCTACCTTTAGTTACGAAACGGTACTGATGATTCGAGAGATGGAATATCTGCAAGCCCTTGCCAATGTTGTTTTGAACCTGATATTCTGTTTGGTAGCGACCTATTTGGGAATGGTGCTGGGAAAACTATTTTAGGAGTTCCTTATGGTATTAGAAGGCGAAGGAAAACTGTTGCGTATCTTTATCGGAGAATCGGATCGGCACCAACGGAACACCCTCTTTGAAGCCATCGTTTTAGAAGCCAGAAAACAAGGTATGGCAGGCGCTACCGTTTTGCGTGGGATTGCTGGTTTTGGTGCTAATAGCCGTACCATCCACATCTCAAAAATTTTACGATTATCTGAAGATCTCCCCATTGTGATTGAACTGGTGGATACTGCTCCCAAAATTGAAGCGTTTATCCCCATCGTCCGCAAATTGATTGAAGAGAGTGGTTGTGGGGCGATGATTACCGAAGAGCGCGCCCATATTATCCACTACTCCCAAAGCAAATCGTCTTAAGATCACTAATTCACTTTTTTTCTACTTTTGTAACCATCCTAAATGAAGGAATTGGAGGATTGATGCATTACCAAATTTTACAAGGTACGTTTGTACCAAGACCCACGTTACCCCCTCTTGATGCTACCAAAGATTTTGCGACCTGTTGTCTGGAAAAGGGGTGTGCCAGTGAAGAGGACTTAGCCACCATATATGCTTTGCCAAATCCGCCCTTGGTGCCACTGACGGTGGAGGATCTCTACGTCCGACGCTGCCGCTTAGCAGGTACTGCTGTGGACCAAAAAGGTGGCTGTTTTCGCAAGCAAGATCTCCCTTTATTGTTGAAATTGGTGCAAGGGGCACCGGCTCTGATCGGTCATAACCATCAAAGCATTGCCATTGCACGCTTTTTTGGAGGAAACATTGAACAGTTAGGGGAGTACGAATACATTGTTCCCAAGTTGTATTGGTTGAAAGATCACTCCCGTGCAGAAGATTTAAGATTGGAAATTGATGGCGGTTTGGTGACCGAAGCCAGCATCGCATTTGTGTTCCAGCAAGCGACTTGCAACCTTTGCGAACGCGATTTGCGGCTTTGTCAGCACCAAGTTGGGGAGTGGTACGACGGTGTGCTTTGCCACTATTGGTACGACGGCATTGAAAGCGTGTTAGAGGGTTCGTTGGTCTATCGCGGGGCTGAACCTTTTACAGCATTTTTACCCAACCAACTCCCTTCATCACTCCCCCCATCCTCACCACAAACCCCAAACCAAATGCTACTTGTGAAATGGAACAAAAAAGTTTGGAAATTGGTAGAGTATTCGGATGGAGTAGATTCTACGCCTATTGACACCTTTCGGGAGACGGCGAACGGTTAGGACTGATCTTGTTTCGGCGACCACCAGAAACCGAGATGACAACCACCGGGAAGTTTCAGAATAACAATTTTTAATCCATAATCCCCAACGTTCATAATAGGCCTAAAAATGGTAGCACCGTGCTTGAGAGCAGCATCCACGGTTTGTTCTATGTTTTCGCAAGGACAGTATACCACACAGGTTGGAACTTCTGGGAGTGTGCTAACCGCTTCTACATCGCCTCCGATCACGGGGTTATCGTACCGATCTTTGAACAAAAGGTAGGTTTCACCTTGCCACTCCCACGATTCTACCACCCAATGCAAACACTCTTGTAAGAATTTTCCGGTTGCCGCTAAATCTGTGGTACGCAATTCTACGTGGAGATTCATTTTTCCTCCCGATTGGATGGTTTTGAAGGATTTTTTGACCAAATTCCCACTTGACAGCCACTCGGCTCAGCGATAATGGCAAAATAGCCCAAACGGTCACTAATTTTGGTTTCTTGCACCAAACAATGTCCTCCTAAAGCCAGGGCTTTTTCAATGGTTGTTTGAATGTTTTCCACCTGGACGTACACGGTAGTGGTCGCTACGCTGGGCAAGCTTTCCTCGCAAGTGGTGATGCCACCGAGGATTTCTTCAGAATGGGGAAGTTTCCAAAACCAATAGTTTTCCATCTCGCTGGAAAAGCATTCCCAGCCAAAGAGTTGCTGAAAAAAGTGTGCCGCTTGGGGGATATTTTGAACACAAAATTCGGTATGGACGATGTCGTGATAGTGCATTGTACTCTCTTTCATTAAAAAAACTCACCTAAGATAAGGAAATGGAATTATGAAAACAAACGAATGTTACCTCTTTACCAAAAAGAATCGCGTAGTTCTGAATTTTGGTCGGACTTTAAGCACCACCACTGTCCAACTCTATTCGGTGGGGCAGTTGTCTAACTTTGGTGTTCCCATCCCACTTGCGGGCACCATCAAAAAGATGATTGCTTTTGATGGTAGCCGTACCTATCAGGTTGAGAGTGCAAAACCTATCCAGACGGGGGACCGCATTTCGGTGAAAGCAGTGTACAACGCACCCAACTATACCTTGGTGGTACGCGTCAACGAAAGCGACACCTCTGTCACCATCACAGGGGTAACGCCCAACTCGGATGTGGCGGTGATGTTGTTATTGGAATTGATTGATCCCTAAAAGAGGTTCCCAAGGGTTTGGTTGATCCTTTTTAACCTGCTGGTTAAAGTGGTTCAGCATACACCCAACAGGTTCATAAGTCAACCTTTGTCCAATTGTTTAAGGTCGCTTTCTCGTCGCTCAACTGTGGGTGAGGGCAGATGGCGACCTTTTCTATTGTAGAACAACTTGTTTGATTGTATATTTATGATTTAGAGAACAGTTTAGGAGGCCTATTGTCAACCCTTTACGTAAACCAAACGGGTTCCGTGATCCGTTTGACTGGTGAAAGTATTTTGATTACCAAAGATACCGATCCGGATGGTAGTGGTCCATTAGGGATGGTGCGTGAAAAATTGTTGGAAGTGGAACTTCATAAGATTGACCAGATCTACCTTTTTGGGAAAATCACGGTCACTACTGACGCAATCCATGCCTTATTTGAGCGCAAGATCGGAGTGTACTACTTTTCTAAAGGCGGGACGTTTTTAGGGCGTTATGTTCCGTCTGGTCTGGGTACCATAGAATTGCGGATGAAGCAATTTGCCTTGGCGTTGGATACGGAGCGTTGTTTACAGCATTCTAAACGTGTGGTGCATGCCAAACTGCAGAATGCCAAGACCGTGTTGGAACAACTCCGCTCTAATGATACGGCGGAAGGGGTGTACACACAAGCCATCCAATCCATTGACCACTATCAGAAACGGATTGAGCAGACGCAGACCATTGAGCAGGTGCGTGGATTTGAAGGGGTAGCGGCTGCGACTTATTTTCGCGCTTTGGCACGTTCTTTCAAAGGGGACATCACTTTTACAGAGCGTTCACAACGTCCACCCACGGATCCTGCCAACGCTTTGCTTTCGTTGGCTTATGTATTGCTGACTGCCAAGATTGAAGGGTTGTTGGAAGCGCGTGGATTTGATGCGGAGTGTGGATTTTTTCATGAGATTCGTCCCAATCGGCCATCGTTGGCGTTGGATCTATTGGAAGAGTTTCGCCATCCGATTGTGGACCGATTTGTGATGCGGATGTGCAACCTGCGTGTATTTACCAAAAATGATTTTGAAGAAGACGAAGACCGTTATGGTGGCGTTCGCCTCCAAGAGAAAAAAAGAAAATTGTTTTTTGCGGAATGGGAAAATTTTTTAGCAAAACCGATCCGTGTTGCGGAAAACGAATCTTTGGAAGTGATGAAATTGGTTGAACGTCAGGTACAGCAGTTGGCAACAGCATTACTTCATCAGCAACCGTATTCACCTTATTATTTTGGTGCAAGTTAGGAGATGCGATGCCAGAAACCGAATTTTCCTATATCATTTGTTATGATATTTGTGATGATAAGCGGAGAAATCAGGTAGCAAAGTGCTTGGAAGGGTATGGTGATCGGATCCAATACAGTGTGTTTGAAGCACGTTTAGATGAAAAATTGTATCAAAAGATGCTCAAAGATATTGCTCAGATCATTGAAACTGATCTTGACAGTGTGCATGTGTTTCGTTTGTGTGCCAACTGTATGTTGGAAAGGGTAGCCATTGGCTTGGCGATTGGGTTAACGCCGCCCGGTACGGAAAGGTATTGGATTGTTTAAGAGGAAAGATGCAATCTGTAGGTAAATGGGTCAGTTTTTTTGCAAATCATAGGAGAAGGACTTGACTTTTTCATTTCTATTTTGTATTCTTATGTATCAGATAGATGGAACCTGACAGATCCGTTGGTTACTTGGATGGTTAAAATATTTTAATAAAATACGCTCCATTCGTAACCTATTTTGAGCGAAAAAAGGGGGGGAGGTTACGAATCTGTATAAGTCAAGGAGATAATTGGAGTTGTACGATAAAACGTTTTCGTGTTTAGTTACATTGCGACAATTTCTGTCAAGGGTATGGGTAGGTTACGAATTTTGCGTCTTGGAAGGTAGATTTGGTTTGGTTTGTGGAGAGGGTGTCTTTCAATTGCCTACCCCGATTTAGGGGATTGCGACCTAGAGATATCATTATACCAGACGGTTATTTTTCCAACTTTCAATTGCCTACCCCGATTTAGGGGATTGCGACATCATTGTCTATCTTGCGTTGCATAAGTA
>JAOADG010000015.1 GCA_026417415.1 bacterium | reverse complement strand
CTTAAATTCAAAGCATTGGTCGGATGTCCAACGACAACAGTATTATGATAAACATTGAAGTTTCCTGATACAAAATAGAGGCCAAAAACATATCTGGTTGCAGTATTGGTTGTATAAGAGGTCACTGCGTTCAAATTGTACACAAAGTTGTTGTAAAGGTTGACTGTAGGTGTTGTGCCGGGTGACAAATAGATTCCATACACGCTACCACTGCTGGAGGTAGATTGAGTAAAAGCAGTAATTCCAAATACACGATTGCCACGAATGTTAATGGTGCCAGTAGTGGTCGTAAGATAAATTCCATAGGCTGAATAGACACTCGTGGAAGCACCACCTGCTTGGATTCCAGTCACATCCACGTTTTCAACGGTAAGGTCTTGTTGATAACCAAAGTATAAACCATACGTTGTGACCAAACCACCAATGTCACCGGCACCATTGTAACCGACTACAAAACGATTTGGACTATTCACATTGGGAGAAGTTGAGCGTACAATAGTTCCTACGTCTGGATAGGTAGAATTTCCGTAGATATAACCAGCATAAGTTGCACAGTTACCAATTTTCAAGTTTTGCCAAGTATTGTAACTGTTTGCACCTGCTGCACTCGAGGGAGTAAAAGTGGTTGATTGATAAATTCCTCGAGAACTGGTGTTAGAACGGGTCATATTAATGGTACAATTTTCAATTACATTGTATTGTGCACCATCCGTAGCACTTGCATTCGTGATAAAATAACCTCGTTCCACATAGTTGCTGGATGATGTACCACCATCTTGAACATTGATTCCGCTAAAGGTAACATAATCACAGCCTTGTAGAGTAATCATAGCTTCCGTTGTAGAAGTAGTACCTGTTCCATTCACCACAACGGTTCCAGATTCTGGTTGAAAACGAACTGTATTGGTTGGTGATGTATTCGGAATAGGGGGAACGGTAAAACGTTCCGGATAATTCCCTGGTCGTACATTAAAAATAACTCCACCTGTTCCTACCCCAACTGTTTGAAGTGTAGAAATGGCTTGTGTAAAAGTAGGAAAATCTGGATTGGTTCCACCAATGGTTTTAATTCCAGTTAGAGGTTGATAAGTATTGAACCACCAAACGGGACCATTGGTTGTTTCATTGGTGATTATATTTCTGGTAACAACACGCCAATAATAGATTGCTTCTGCCATATTGCCCGGCGGATCATAAGTAGTTGACGTGGACGCAGCTGCCACTAAAGCTGCAGGATTTAAAGTTTGAACGTGAGATTGATTAGTTGAAAAGTACACGTCCCAATTGTGGGTATTGGCACCCACTTGCCAATTCAAGGTAGCAGTAGGCGAGACACCAAAGGCACCATTGGCTGGAGAAACAAGAATCGGTATAGCAGGAGCAGTAGGACTGGTAGTGATTTCCATTTGGATGTTGGGTCGGTTTGAACTTACTGTACCTGCAGTGGATGGATCCCAACTGGAATCTGCTTGTTTGTACCATTGCATATTGGTAGCAGTGTGGTAATACCAGTGGGTAGTACTTGAAGAATAAGCGCCACGATAACTGTACATGATTACATACAAATTACTGGTTCCATCATATACAAAATCATTGATATCCCATTCGTTCCAACCAATAGTAGTAGGACCTGTATAGTTTTCCGCACCCGAGTCATACACCAGTGTGGCACCAGTAATCATTGCAGTATAACTAATCGCAGAAATTTGAGTATCCGTAGTGTGTTTTAGATAGATGTACACTCTTCTAGCGCCCCAACCAGAAGCGACATTTCCACAATACCACCGTAAATGTGTAATGGTGCCTTGTCCAGTACCTATTTCGGCTGCCGTATACAAAGATGCACTCGCTACATTCCACCAATAGTCATAAATCGGATAGGAACCATTGGTGGTTCCTGTTCCAATTGTGACGGTAACATCAGATTCATCAATCACATCTGAAGAGCGTATCACTTCTATTGGAGAAGCAGGTACGGCAGGATTCATGGACAGAGCAAATGCTTCTTTATCGAACTCGCTTAACTCATCAATCTCTTGTGCAAAACCCACGCATGCAAACATGAGCACAAAAACAAACTTGATGAGGATATGAAAAACTTTTCTTAAAGCATTCATAGGAAGCTCCTTGTTAGTGAGGTTAAATTTCTTTAGGAATTAGTATGATTGATGCAAACAGTCGTTTATTGCGGTTAAACAAAAACACGCAAAGCAATTCAAAGTAGGAAAGTTTACCGCTTTAAGATGTTCAACGATACAACACCTTCCTAAAAAAGTCAAGTAAACCAATCGTTCTAAAAAATTTAGTTTTGCTGTTTGATTGAATTTCTGTTATTCTTATTGATAAAAGAGCTGTTTATCTTAAAGACAGTTGAATTGAAATGATATTATTGAACACAGTTCACAGTCCTTAATTTCCCGAACATCTCCCTATCAAACAAACGCTATTATTCTACAGTATATTTTGAAAGTACTATCTCTTTTTGATATTCAATGGCTTTGGAGTTCAAAGAATGGAAAAATTTACCAAAAAAACGAACGAAACTTTACAAAATGCGTTACATTATACTGAACAGCATCGCCATCCGACTTTGGATGGGGATCTATTGCTTTCTGTTTTGCTTCAAGATCGTGAAGGGTTGCCTTATCAAACTTTACAATCTATCCCGATTGAGTTTGCAAGATTGGAGAGAATGCTACACGACAGTATTGAGAAAAAACCTCGTCTAACTGGAAATTATGAAGTCGGGTTAGGCCGTGATGTACAAAAAGCACTCCAAGAAGCACAATCGTGGGCTACGAAACTTACCGATGAATATGTATCAACAGAGCATTTGTTATTAGCTCTTAGTTCTGTGGAAGGTGTAGCCAAACGTTTTCTTCAAGAGGTCGGTGCAACTACAGAAAAAATCCTTTCTGCTTTAGCAAAAGTACGGGGTGAGCATCGCGTTACGGACGATACTCCTGAAACAAAATTCCAAGCACTCAAAAAGTATGGACGTGATCTAACCGAATTGGCAGCATCCGGAAAACTTGATCCGGTTATCGGACGTGACGATGAAATCCGTCGTGTATTGCAAGTGTTATCCAAACGTACTAAAAACAACCCTCTTCTTATTGGTGAAGCGGGTGTAGGTAAAACCGCTATTGCGGAAGGGATTGCCCATAGAATTGTTAGCGGGGATGTACCGGATTCTTTGAAAAATCGGAGAATCATTAGTTTAGATTTAGCCGCACTGATGGCAGGCGCTAAGTATCAAGGTGAGTTTGAAGAACGGCTAAAAGCGGTCATTCAAGAAGTAGTTAATTCACGTGGAAAAATTTTGCTTTTTATTGATGAAATTCACACCGTAATGAGTGCAGGTCAAGCACAAGGTGCTATTGGTGCTGCGGATATTCTAAAACCCCCCTTAGCAAGAGGTGAGTTGCGTTGCATTGGTTCAACTACCATTGATGAGTATCGCCAACATATTGAAAAGGATCCCGCATTAGCAAGACGTTTTCAAAGTGTCTTGGTGGACGAACCCACCATTGCAGAAACCGTTGCCATTTTGAGAGGACTTAAAGAACGCTACGAAGTGCATCATGGGGTGAGTATTCGCGATGAAGCATTGGTCGCAGCAGCACGACTTTCCCATCGTTACCTACCTGATCGACGTTTACCAGACAAAGCCATTGATTTGGTGGACGAAGCATGTGCGCGTTTGCGGATTGAACTTGATTCTGTCCCCGAAGAAATTGACAATTTACAAAGACAACTCCGTCAATTGGAAATTGAAAGGGCGGCTGTGGTCAAAGGGGCAGAAGCAGGTCAAACCACACTTCAAGAAATGGATAAAGAAATTGAACGTTTGAAAAAAGAAATGGATGCCTTAAACGAACGATGGAACCGTGAAAAAACCATTTTGAACTTAGTCCGTGTTGCAACAGAAACTTTAGAACAACTGAAATTAGAGGAAGAACAAGCCATACGAAATGGCGATCTCAATCGTGCGGCAGAATTGCGTTATGACGCTATTCCGAAGCAAATGAAAAAATTAGAAGAAGCACGAAATCTATGGAAACAAACTGGAGAACAGACCCCTTTACTCCCTGAATCAGTTGGTGAAGACGACATCGCACAAGTGGTCTCACGTATGACCGGAATCCCCGTTCAAAAAATGTTAGAAACCGAGCGAAAACGCTTGCTTGAATTGGAACAACGTTTACATCGTCGGGTCGTGGGACAAGATCGCGCAGTCCGTGCGGTCGCCAACGCTATTAGACGATCCCGTGCCGGTCTGGCTGCATCCAACCGTCCAATCGGGAGTTTCTTTTTCTTAGGTTCTACGGGAGTAGGAAAAACAGAATTAGCCAAAACGTTAGCAGAAGAACTTTTTCAAGACGAATCATCGCTGATACGGATTGATCTTTCGGAATATATGGAACAACATAGTGTATCCCGTTTAATCGGTGCACCCCCCGGATACATTGGGTTTGATGAAGGGGGGCAATTGACCGAAGCCGTACGGAGAAAACCGTACGCGGTGATACTCTTCGACGAAGCAGAAAAAGCACACCCTCAAGTGTTTAACCTTCTTTTACAGGTGTTGGACGATGGGCGTTTAACAGATAATCGTGGCCATACAGCACATTTCGAGAATACGGTGATCATCTTTACCAGCAACATTGGGAGTGAACTGTTGGCAGATTGGTTGCGGGACCATCCTAATGAACCAATTCCTGAATCATTGGAACAAGAAGTGTTTGCAATGTTAAAACGTTCTTTAAGACCTGAATTTTTAAATCGTTTAGATGAAATTGTCTTTTTCCATCCTCTCAACGAAGAGATGCTTATCCAAATCCTCGATCTTCAATTGAATCAAATTGCAGAACGTATTGCTCCTCAAGGTCTCAAACTTCAACTCAATCAAGAAGCAAAACGCCTGTTGCTACGTGAAGGGACCAACATTGAATACGGAGCTAGACCGTTAAAACGTGCATTACAAGAGTTCTTATTAGACCCCTTAGCAGAACTCTTGCTTTCAGGAAAAACTGAAACTGGCCAGTTGATCTTAGTGGGAGCAGAAAACGGTCGCTTAAGTTTTAACCCTGTAGAAATTCACACTTAAGACGCTGATAAAAAAAGATTTGTCGTCTTATTCCGCTTACACTTCAAACAGCAAAGGATAATGAAAAGCCCTCTTTCCAATAGAGGGCTTTCCTTATCTTAAGTATTTTAACTTATTTCTTTCACTCCCTCTTCCAAATTCAAATTAAGTTAATCACAATAAAATTATATCAAAATATGCTTAAAAGATAGAGTAATAGTTTTTCAGAAGACCGCACTTACTGGTAGAAAAAGAAGCATTTTACAAACTGTTAAGAATTATCCGTCAATTCTAATTGGTTGATGAGGATGGATTTTGGGTCTTTATAGAATCCTATCAACGTTATTCGTGACCTGTTGACCGGAGTATTGAATACATTTAAGAATAGACCCACATCGTATGTATCACTGATTGTGATGGTTAACATAGCCGTTGCTCTACCGGATCTGATTATTTTGAACACAGCAGAACTCTTTACTACCTAACTCCAGCGATTGTTTTTCAGAAACAAATGAAAACCTGCTTTCACTACCATTTGGTTTTAACATTTAACGGAAGACATTACTAAAAATAAGTATGAACCATACTAAGGTATAAATTATCCACTGGACCATCGTATTCAAAAAAAAGCAAACCTAACAACTTTTTCTAAACAATTCATCGTTATCTATACTTGAACCTTACACCAGCTATAGGATTACCTACTGTCATACGG
>JAOADG010000017.1 GCA_026417415.1 bacterium | reverse complement strand
CATTTTGAATGATCCCTTCCGAATGCGTTCGGATGGGAATCAAAGGGTTCAGTATTCAAACATTGTTCCGTAATAGATTCCCGTATCTTCCAATTCTTCTTCTATGCGAAGCAACTGGTTGTACTTGGCGATGCGATCGGTGCGTGAGGCAGAACCTGTTTTAATTTGACCGGCATTTACTGCTACGGCTAAATCGGCAATGAAGGTATCTTCGGTCTCACCACTACGATGGCTAATGATGGTGTTGTACCCTTGGGTCTTTGCCATTTCAATGGTTTCTAAGGTTTCGGTAACGGTCCCAATTTGGTTGAGTTTAATTAAAATTGCGTTAGCAATCCCCTTTTCAATCCCTTCTGCCAAGATATCCGGATTGGTCACAAAAATATCATCCCCTACCAATTGAATTTGATCCCCTAAGGTATCAGTCAACATTTTCCAACCATCCCAGTCCGATTCTGCCAATCCATCTTCAATGCTGATAATGGGGTAGCGGTTGACCCAATCCTGATACATAGCAATCATTTGTTCAGAAGTATATTCTTTCCCTTCACCTTTAAGAAGATACAGTTTCTTGTCTTCATCATAGAATTCGCTGGCAGCGGGGTCTAAAGCAATTGCAATCTGTTCCCCTGCTTGGTAACCTGCGCCTTGAATGGCCTCCATGATCAATTCCAAGGCCTCTTCGTTGTATTTCAAATTGGGAGCATAACCCCCTTCATCCCCCACGCTGGTGGAATATCCTTTGGATTTGAGTACTTTTTTCAAGGTATGAAATGTTTCTGCACCTGCTCGCAATGCTTCTCTAAAGCTATCAAACCCTTTAGGGACCAACATAAACTCTTGTAAATCCACAGAAGAGATGGCATGGGCACCCCCATTAAGAACATTCATCAAGGGTATGGGTAAGTATCTGGCAAATGTTCCACCTAAATAGCGATAGAGTGGGAGTCCGCAACATAAAGCACTGGCTTTGGCTACCGCCATTGAGACCCCTAAAATTGCATTGGCACCCAATTTGCTTTTGTTTTCTGTTCCATCCAATTCCATCATCATTTCATCAATCCCAATTTGGTCCAAAGCATCCATTCCAATCAAATGAGGTGCAATTTCGTCGTTGACATGATCCACTGCTTTGAGCACGCCTTTTCCAAAGTAACGCAAATCGTCTCCATCGCGTAATTCTAAGGCCTCGCGAGTCCCTGTAGAAGCACCACTCGGTACAATGGCACTGGCAGTGGTACCATCTTCTAAGGTAACTTCCACTTCAACCGTGGGATTGCCGCGGGAGTCCAATACTTCACGAGCAAAAATATCTAAAATGTCCATAGAAATTCTCCTAATTGGTTATTGTTTTTTTCTAAATGACAAATTCCTTAAATATAACCATCCTGAAATGATGGTCACAATCACGCAGATAACAATCAAGAAATGCAACACTGGGACTACTGTTTGGTCGTCAAGATAGGCAATTTTAATCCCGTGTGCTCGCATCCAATCCCGTAAGTTAAAATAAAGCAGTGTACCAATCAGAGTGGTCAATTGAATTCCTGTTTTCATTTTTCCCCAAAGAGAAGTGACAAGGGGTTGACCACGATCAATGGCCCAGATTCGCAACATTGTAATCCCAATCTCGCGTGCAGCAATCAATGAAATGTACACCACCATATTAACCAGTAAAAGCGAGAACTCTTTACGTAACGCAATTAACACAAATGCCGTTAAAGTCAATAACTTATCGGCAAAGGGGTCTAAAAATGCGCCAAACTGCGTCACCTCATTCCGTTTGCGTGCTAAATGACCATCAATCGCATCGGTAATGGCAGCGATAATAAAAAGAAAGGTTGCGATTAATTGCAATACATAATGTTCAGTTAAAAAGAGCCACGCAAAGAGGGGTACTAAAAGCAAACGGAATACGGTCAAATAATTGGCCGCAGTTGATTTCCAACGAATTTCACGCCAGTTGGTTCTCATCGTTTTACTCTTGGTTTAGGTAGATAATTCCGTCCGGTAATTTGCGAAAGTTCTTCGCGTAACGCTTTGATATGCTCAATAATACGATCTGCAATGGCTTGCCAAGTACGTGGTTCGTCCGGCAATTCAAATAAATCGTCTAAAGGGACAGGATTACCCACAATGATATCTACTTTACGAAACAGACGTGGTATCTGTTTCCCGATAGGGAGTATATTTTGTAAACCGTGGTGGTACACGGGGATAGCTTGGGAGCGTGACCGATAAAGAATCAACCCCACACCCGCTTTTCCACGTTGAATGTCCCCCGTACGCGTGCGTCCCCCCTCAGGATAAATCCACAAGATATTCCCTTCTTCTGCAAGTTCTATTAAACGCAACATCCCCGGTTGTGTGAACCCTGCACCGCGAGTTAAAGGAACGCATTTCAATTTACGCATGAAATAACTTAATATTTTACCTTTGAAAAAGTTTTTCTCTTCGGGTGCATGGTAAGGAAAATGTTTGTAATTCAAAACACCCTTTAGTCCCAAAATCGGACCCCCTAAAAAGAAATCATCCAACATAGAAACGTGGTTCGGAACAATTACAGCCCCTTCTTTCATTTGTTTCATCCGTTCGCGATGAAACACACGTGTTCTTTGAAATATATACATAAACAAGGTTACTACAACCAGAGTAATCAGGTGCAACAAATAACTGTCCAATCGTCCTAACCACGTGGTATTCCAACGACGTAAACGCTCTACTTTTTGGTGTTTTTCGGAATGTTGTATCACGTGATTCATCGGTTCAATTGCTCTGCTTTGACCAGTATTGAAGTTGGGTAATACGCTTTCAAAATCTCTTGATAATTTTGTCCCAAAGTGGCACGTACGGCCGCTCCCGTTTGACACAAACCTGCACCATGACCCCATCCAGCACCATACAAACTGAACGTTGTTCCCGATCGTTCTATGACAAAGGCGGAACTTGGCAAATGAGTATCGGAAAATAGACGTCTAATGGCAAGTTCGCCTGAAACGTCAATCCACTTTTTTTGAAACCCAAGGCGAATTGAATGAATTCTACCCGATAAACCTCGTTGAACGATTTCCACCGCATCTAAACCATCCCAACTGATCCCTAAACTCCGTTGAATAAAGGCACACAGTTGTCTTTCATCCCAATGGAATTCCCAACGGTAATAAGGTTCTGCATAACGAAGTGAGTTCGGATAGATATTGATACGAGGGTTGCAAAAATCGTTTTGGTTTTTATCTTTTAGCACATCAAAAGCATCTTTTTCGCTTCGAATCGGTTCCTGTTCCAATTGCTCAGAACCGTACACCAATCCATGAGTCGGTCCACCCCATATGGCTTCGCCGGGCTCAAAACGTCCACCACAGGTCTTGGCATAGCGTGCATCGGTCAGAGTATATCCATTCATTTGATCGTTACAAACTAAAATTTCGCTTCTTGTACATTCTACTGCTAAAATACTTTTTTCTTGAAGTTTTTGGCTTCCGTGAAAACATTGACAATGATCATCGGAACAGATATCAAAAGGTGCACCGGTATGATGTGTCCCCAGATTTGCCAACAACCAAGAGCGCGCAGCAACCGTTTGGGCTTTCATAAATTCAAGTGGTAAATCTGCAGGCATTTCCGAAGAGTTCACGGATGCTAAATACTCTTCC
This sequence comes from bacterium, assembly GCA_026417415.1. Classification (GTDB taxonomy): domain Bacteria; phylum Electryoneota; class JAOADG01; order JAOADG01; family JAOADG01; genus JAOADG01. The sequence continues at coordinate 19,089 of JAOADG010000017.1, read as the reverse complement.
AGGGGAATTTCTACCACTACACATAAACCACGATTGAGTTTTTCTATATGAAGAATCCCAGTATAGGTTAAAGTTTGAAGGTGATCCCAATGAAACCCGATTCCGATTCGAACGTTTGAAACAGCAATCTTACTATTGTCATGTATTGGGTACAAAGTGATGGGCGCTTCCAAGACGGTCCATCCCAACGTAATTTCTGGCGATTCAGCACGCCGTTCATCAGGTATCACAATTGTATTCCCAATTTTTTCAGATTGGGCGATGGATTGTGCATGGGTAAAAAGGGGATCGGGTGAAAATAGTGGTTCAGAAGCCGTGAGTTGAAAATATCTGTGGGAGTGAATCGTTTCCATTTCACCATCGGGATTGCGAAACGTAGCCGTGATGCCTGTACGAAGGTCTGAATTTGTGGTAGGTTGCTGTATGTTCGTTCGTTTTAACCACGCTTTTCGGTGAAAATCAGTCCCAGCAAAGGTGAGTTTTTCGCCTGCTTGAATGCGCCGCTCACTGTGTTTTTGGGACAGCAGATAACTCCCTTCTACTACGATAAGGGTAACTTCTGTTTGTTCCCGAAGTACAGCAATCCGAACGGTTAACGCTTCTGCTGTTTGAGTTTGCGATGGACGATGAATACAAACGCTCCTGTCAAAATACTTAATATCAGCCCAATATACATCAGATTTGAACCACCAGAGGCATGCCTTCCAAAAATGAAGGTAGTCAATAAAAACGCAGCACATAAAGTAAATAGAATGGTGCTGAACCGTTTTAGTTTCATAAACCGTCTGATGTTGCGGTCACGTTTTGGATTAAAGACATATGGGATGGAACGGTTTTTCATACTGTTTCCTGCAAAGGATGATCAAATTTGAAATAGAACCAAGCACTGATAGATAAAAGCAATGTTGCCACCATAAACCAAAACGGCGCAACAATCTGATCACGTAAATATCCGTCAAACAAGGAACCATCCAAACGGTATTGTAATACATAAAAGGATAAACCATTGTTGATCATATGCACAATCATTGAAGGAAAAATGGAATCTACACGCCAAGCCATAAAACTTAATAAAATAGCAAACATCCAAAGCGATACAATTTGTTCCAGATTAAAATGTAAGATAGTAAAAATGATCGCGGTCCAAGTGATGGCTTGGTGCATGGATTTTCTATATTCCATTGTACCTTGTAAGACGCCACGAAACAACATCTCTTCCGTAAAAGGGGCTACAAATACGGCTGTAAAAAGAATGGTATTGAATTCGTACCAATCATTGGTACGTAATTTTTCATAAAGTTTGTGCAAATGCTCTTGTTCTAAACCACTCCATTGGATCCACAACCGATCAATCCCGTCAATCACAATACTGGCACTTAAACCGATGGGTATAGCCAAAAGCAAATGTTTCCAGCCGGGAGAATGGAAACGATAGGTAAGCACGATCGGATACGAATGGACGGCTAAAATGACAAGCGTTGGTAAGGGTAATAAAATGGATAAAAAAAACATTTTATACCCTGTGCTTAATGAAGTGGCGCTAAGAATTAATTCACAAAGAAATATCCAAAAAAAGGAAAGAAAGAAAATTTCTTTCAACTGATGCAAAGTAGGTACTTTGACATCTTTCTCTAAATTTGTAGTAGAATTAGTTTTCAAATCCAAATCGCTCATTAAGAATTTCATTCATGCTTAGTAAGATCTAAAAGTAACTTTGTCGGTCGTTTTCTATTCACTTCAAACCATACCAAGGAAACAGGTACCGCTCCATCAGGTTTGCGAAGACCGTAACTCAAAACATACAACCCTTCCGGCAAATCCAAAGGTTGGGTAAATAGTTTGGCTTCTTGATGAAACTCAAATTGCATCGGTTGAGTACGTTCGTAGAACCACCGAGAAATCATCCATTCTTGAAAATACTTTGCGTGTTGAGAAACTGAATCGGAAGCAACACTGAGTTGGACAGTGCCTATTCGGAACTTTTTCGGCGTGGTTTTCGTAGGAAAGAGTTCTATGGTTCGCCATTGTGATTTTTCCCAAATTTGCAGTTGATCAGTTACAGGATGAAAACGTGCTGCTTCAAATTGGGTACGCTTGATGGCAACCAACAAACGTTCTAAATCACGTGGACTGCCACGTTTCAAATGCAATACTTGAATGGGAGTAAGAGGTGCTGCCAAACGATCCAAGGTTTTATCAATCACAAATTCTTTTTTTATCCATTTGATCAACGTTTTTGTTTGCTTTAATTCGGGATGTGTTCTTAACAAATGCTCTAATTCACCACGCCATGCTGAAGAGGGTTCAAAATCAATTCGTGGTGAAATGACTGCATCTACTATCCGTTGTGCAGCATTAGAATCAGGTTGAGAACCGTCAGGGCAGTACTTTTTCCATTCTGTCAGTGCTTCCAAACGAACCGAATGATCTTGTAACATCGCTACGGTAAAATCCCGCAAATCCTTTTCTGACAGTGATTCCAACAATAGCATCGGTTCTTCCAAAGGTGGGAGATACACCTGTGGTTGTTTTGGGTTTTTGGATTTACGTTTGATTTCTTCGTACAGAGGATAAAATCCAAATACGTAACGAAAGAGATTGCCCCAATTGCCATAAGATTTTCGTAACAATTCCTGAAAACGTTGGTACTGGTCTTTTTGTTTTTCTGTAGCGAGAATAAAAGTAGAAAAGAAAAGCGAATCCGGTTGGATGGGATCTTTACTTGAAAGTTGAATTCCTTGTTCCACTGCCCACATAGTCCAAACACGGTTTTTTCGGAGCGTATCTGCCTCGGACATTCTACATCGGAACAGCGAATCCTTTTCAACCGTTTTCAATTCCGTTGGGTTAGGAGGTGGTTCATACAGAAAATGCTGGGCTTCCATAAGTTTAGGAGTCGGATGCAAAAACAAAGTCACTTGCGTTTCATTCCCTTTTATGAATTGAAACACACTATTTTTTTGATCGCCGCTACTTACCCAACAATCCCCATAACCACAGGTAATTTCTGCTTTTCCGGAATCGTTGGTGATTACCGATGCCACCGGCATTAAGCCACCATAATTGATAATTGAAAGCACTACCGTTTTCTTTGGTAGCGGTTCACCTTCTTCGTTAACCAAGGTAATATGAAGGTTGCGCGTTTTTCCATAAACTGCAGTGGAATTGATGTAAGTGGAGGTGATATTTCTTTTATAAATGGGTTCGTTGCCTTCGTAGTCACCATAAGCAGAACTAAGCACCAAAAAAGCACGCGCTACACGTTCCGTAAACCACCCTTGATTCAAAATTGGTTCAGGTTCACAAGCACCATAGTAGTTCCATTTTCCATCAGCCCAGGCCTCTACCCAAGCATGGTTATTGTCTGTGGTTGCCCAATAAGGGGTAAAGCATTGTCTGGCAGGGATACCTACAGACCGTAAGGCAGCAATGGTAAAAATCATCTCTTCTTCACAACGTCCAAATCCGGAACGTATGGTGGTGAATGGGTCCTGATCGCGGGCATCCGTTTGAACAAAGGTGACATATTCTAAACACCAATGATTAACTTCCAATGCGGCTTCAGACATAGAAAGATGCTGAATGCGAGGTTTTAGTTCACGAAAAAATTTTTCGCGCCAACCATGGACATACGGTTCCTGTGATATCCGATGTGGAAGCACAAAATGACGGTAGGTACTTTCATCATATTGATTGCCCCAGGAAAATTCGCGTCGTGCTTGTTGTGCCAAGCGTATGTTACTAATCAACTCTTGGGCAGTAATTGAAGCAAGATCGGATAATGGCAGATAAGCAAGTAGAAAACGGTAATCCTCTTTTTCACTACTGGTCAAACGCTCAGGGTTGGAAGCATCCAAGGGTGCAAAGAGTGCATCAGCAAATTTACCCGCACGAACACGTTGAACTTTCAATAATGAATCCAAATGGGCTGCATTACAAAAGGTACTGGAAATCACCACCAAAATTAACAAAGTAAGAAAAGGACGAAAGGGTTTCATAAGCAGTTCTTTCCATTTCATGATTGAACTAAGGTTCTCTAAAAGGTTCATCTTTACTTGTAAAGGTAAAGGGGATAGCATATTGGGCTGCTATGGTCCACGTTTCACGTTGGCTGTTCGGTCCACGATGCTTGAGATCCAATTGTCCGTTGACCGTAATATTCAAACGTTCAATCCATTCAGTATCCAAGTTGATTCTAACAAAACGGTTTTCGCGTACAGTGCCTGCAGGGTGTTTGGTGCGATAAGTAGAATGGTAGGGACGATACGGATCATTGGCAATAGAAGAATCACCCCAAGCACTATAGCCATATTCGGTGGTAAGCACCATAGGAAAACGGTTGTAAGAAAGGCGAACACCAATTCGGTACTCTTCTGCATCGTTGGCAAGTGGATGTCCCAACGGTTGGTTTCTGCTAACAAAATTGGTGTAACGATACGAATGTTGTAAAGAATATGTATCTGAATAATACAAATTTCCTAACAAGGTAAGGGTAAAGGGCTCCATTATTGGGGTATAAGCAATTCGTCCGTTGTACAAAAGTTGATCGGCTTCTTTTTGTTTTCGGTCTTGAAAATCAATTTGTAATTCGTCTAATCCTACCGCACCAGAAATTCTTAAACCTGCAAGGACCATCCAATCAAAAGAAGCATACAGCAAATTGTTGGCATGATTTCCATTTGGATCATTGGTACGTTTATTCTGTTCCACTTCTAAATGGGCTGCGATGGGATTTAGGAACGATAGATCCACAGGGCGGTTAGGTCCCGCTAAGGTAGAAAACTCACCAAACGAAACAACAAGATTCTTGCGGTTTCGGTATTCAAGACACCGACCTACCAAATAGCGGTGAACAAGTTGATTGGAAGCATCGTATAAAGATTCCAAATATCCATAAAACCAGCGATAGCGGAATCGTTTGTAGGTCAGTTCCAACATCAGACGTTCATAAGGAGGAGCATTGGTAGAAAGGAACATATTCTCCGATAGATAGGGTCCCCAGATTTCACGAGTTCTACCATATTCTACATTCGCCCATTCGTTTCGGTACCCGATTACCGATTGGTCCACCTCAGAAGCATTCATCCCTGCACGGCGGATACTGCGTGATTGTCCAGAAAAACCCTCTAAACTGTTGGCTTCGTTGGATACTCGGACGAAAAGTTTTGCATACCAATTGTGATAATACCCTTCTGCCCAAAGTATAGGTTGTATGGCAAGTTTTTCATAACGTTTCGCTGTACCATCTTGTCGGGAGATACCAAGAGTAGGAAATACATAAGAACTAAATCCATCTTTCGCTTCTTTACAGAGCAATTGGTGGGTTTGTGTATAGCGAAGCAGTGAACGATAGATTGAGTGATCAAACATCCTTGACGGTGCAGTTTTAGGTACTTGTAAAGGAAGAAAGGTGGAATTGTAGTACCACAAATTCCCTTCATCCAATAGCATTTGTAAACGTGGTGTATATTGAAATGCAGTTGGATAAAGGTTTGCATATACAGGAAATGCACAAAAAAATCCTAAACAGCATAGGATAATGAGATAGCGGTTGCTAACCATAAGGGCCTCTTTTGTTCTATTCAATCTAATTTACAAAATGTAATGGAAAAACTACGATTCGCAAATTCAAAAATTCAGTTGTACATTTAGAAAACTTCATTTCTCTGCTTCATTAGTAACCTCATAACCCGCAGGAGTTTAAGTATGGAAATTCAAGGTAAAACCATTTTAGTATTAGGAGGAGCAGGTTTAGTAGGCCGAGCATTTTGCCGACTGCTATTGCCACACAAACCCAAACGAATCATTGTGGGGGGATTAACGGAACAAGAAGCAAACGAAGGTGTTGCGGTATTAAAGCCCAGTGTGGTAGAGAATAGTACGGAATTAATTCCAGTGTGGGGAAACATCTTTGTGCGTTGGGAATTTCGGGATAGAAAACGGAGTCCTGATCCGGAGCAAGACGAGATTTTATCCAATCCAAAAGACCGTGCAGTGCTGCTTCGCGACATTTTGGATCCGTTGGATGAAGAAATCATTACCAACAATACCTTTGTAAAAATTTTGGATGAATATCGTCCTGATGCGGTGATTGATTGTATTAATACGGCGACAGGAATTGCCTACCAAGATCTCTTTTCACAGTCCGAACGGTTGAGAAGCGTTATTCAAAATTATCGGGAAAATGGTGAAGTTCAACTTGATACATTAATCAATTTAACTGAATCGTTAATTGCCTCTATGTACATCCCACAACTGGTTCGTCATATTCAATTGATGTTTGAAGCCATGCAGCCCACCAAATTGTCGCCACCGTATCGTCGCAACAACAAAGTGTCCGTGTATATCAAATGTGGCACAACCGGCACGGGTGGAATGGGTTTAAATATCCCTTATACGCACAGTGAAGGAAAACCATCAAGAGTATTGTTGTCCAAATCTTCTGTAGCAGGTGCACATTCCATGTTACTTACCTTGATGTCTATTACCCCCGGTGCACCGATCATCAAAGAGTTTAAGCCAGCAGCGGCGATTGCTTGGAAAGATATTAAATACGATGTCATCACCAGAAAAGGAAAACCGATTCCATTGGTGGATGTTACGCCGATGCATGGTGAAAAGTTGACAGAGTATTTTCATCCAGTAAAACCCAACAGTGCAATAAGCACTGGCGAACCATTCAAAGCAGTGTTCATTGATACCGGTGAAAATGGTGTCTTTTCTGCAGGCGAATTTGAAGCCATCACTTCCATTGGTCAAATGGAATTTATTACTCCTGAAGAGATTGCGGAAGTTATGTTACAAGAATTAAGAGGTGGCTCTACGGGTAAAGATGTAGTGAGTGCTATTGATGCTGCTGTGATGGGACCGACTTATCGTGCTGGTGTGATGAGAGAAAAAGCATTAAAGAAGTTAGAAGAATTAGAGCAACAGTTTAGTGAGGATTCAGTTGCCTTTGAAATTTTAGGACCACCACGTCTTTCAAAATTGTTGTATGAAGCATATCTATTAAAACGGGCGTATGGTACTTATGAAGCGGCGCTCAATGCTTCACCGAAAGAGATGCAGCAGAATGCTGAATCGATTCTGCATTCGGATACTAAACTTCGTTCACAAATTCTTTCCATTGGATTGCCGATCCTTTTATCTGATGGTGAAACGGTCTTACGATCCGATAACGTTGTAGTTCCACCAGATCCAGCAAAAAAGAATCGATTCAAAGTTACCCCAGAGCGTATTGATCAATGGTGTTTTGACGGTTGGGTAGATTTGAGATTGAGCAATTGGGAAAAATGGAAAGATCGTTTGCGAAGAATGAAAGAAAACGCTGAGCAAGATGATGGAGAAGAAAAAAGCAGTCGCTTCCACATCGGTCGTGAATTTTGGTGGCAATGTACACCCAACGGTGGTGCTGAGCCGGCGCCAATTCGCATCGGTGCAGTAGCAGGATGGATCTTCTCCATTGAAGATGAAGGAATGAGAATAAAACGATAACCAGTTCTATCACGTATATTGTTGAAAAAGCGATGTTCCATCATCGCTTTTTCGTTTTGAAAAAAAATTGGAAGACAGATGAAACAGATTGCAATTGCAGGGTCAAACGGACTCATCGGAAGTGCTTTATCTTCCTATTTAATCCAACAAAAGCATTCAGTGAAACGGATAGTGAGATTTCCCTCGCAACATCCTGACGAAATTTTTTTAACCCCTGAATCCAATTCAAAGGAAATTGAAAAATTAAAAGGTATCCATTGTATCATCAATCTTGCAGGCGAAAACATTGCGAACAAGAGATGGACCGCAAAACAGAAAAAGATCATCTTAGAAAGTAGAGTACAAACTGCAAGAACCATTGTAAAAGCAATGCAAACGATTAATGAACCTTTGCCATTACTGATTTCTGCATCTGCAATAGGGTATTATGGACATAGACCCAACGAAGTGGTGGATGAATTTTCACCTAAAGGAAACGGATTTTTAGCAGATGTTTGTGAAGCATGGGAGAATGAAATACGAAAAGCAGAAAACAAAGTGTCCAGAATTGTGATTGTCAGAATCGGTGTGGTATTCAGCTTAAAAGGGGGTGCATTACCAAAACTCATAAAACCCATTCAATACGGTATCGGAGGATGGTTCGGAGAGGGTAAGCAAGTTTGGAGTTGGATTACCTTAAACGATCTTATTCAAGTGATTCAAACAATTATGGAAAACGATAAAATTCAAGGAGTGGTCAATGCTGTAACACCTTATCCCATCACCAATCAAGCATTGGTTAAAGAAATTGCATCCGTTTTTCATCGCCCTGCAATTTTTTCTATTCCAAAATTTATCATGAAAATCATGTTAGGTGAAATGGCAGATGCACTGCTGTTTGATTCATGTAACGTAAAACCCAAACGACTATTGGAACATCAATTTCAATGGCATCATCCCACCATTTCCGATGCAATGAAATTCTTTTTTGAAAATAGAGAGATAGGTAAAGATAAATCCATGGATGTATATTCATTTTAATAGGTAGTTAAGGAGATCCATTGTATCAACATCCATTAAATTTGTTTTTAGAAACGGCAAATAAGTTTCCAAACAAGTTGGCATTGCGTTCCTTAGAAACGAATGGCGTTTCTTTCACGTATGCTGAGTTAAAGAATGCAGTAGAAAATGTTGCTTTGCATTTATATGGTCTTGGTATTAAAACAGGCGATCGTGTTGCTTTATGTGGTGAAAACAATCCGCTGTGGGGTGCTGCATTTTTAGGAATTCTTCGAGCGGGTGGAACCGTCGTTCCTTTTGATCTTAATCTTCCTGAAAGTGAAGTACAATTTATCTTGCAAGATTCAGGCGCAAAGTATTGGATACTAAGTGAAACTGCAACACAAAAACAATCCGCAAACAAGCAACATTTTCAAGGCAATATCCTTACTACCCAATTTGCCGTTTCACCTCTTACTTCCGTAAAACAAGTTGAATTTTTATCTATCGCTCCACTTGCCTCCATACTCTACACTTCAGGAACCACAGGGGTTGCCAAAGGTGTAACCATCACAGGCGAAGCATATGGTGCCAATATCATAGGTGCAAAAGAGCGATTTGGTGTAAACGAAAATGATGTGTTTTTATCCATATTGCCATTGTATCATAGTTATGAAGGTACGTGTGGATTCTTGCTTCCTGTGTGTGTTGGTGCTTCGGTGTATTACGCACGTTCATTAAAACCCAATGAGTTATTAGAAGATCTCCAAACTGTAGAACCCACGTTGATGTTGGTTGTACCGCTCTTTATTGAGAAATTTAGAAATGGCATTTTTAGGCGAGTCAAAGAAAAAAATTGGCTTCAACGAATTTTATTTCGTTTATTTTATCATCTTTCCCAATTGACTACAAAAGGTCCAAATCAAGGTTTAGGAAAAGTTTTGTTTCAGTCATTGCGACAACGAATAGGATTTAAAAAGATCCGATACGTCGTTAGTGGTGGTTCTGCCTTACCGTTATCTGTAGAACAAGATATGCAAGCGCTGGGTATTCCGTTGGTACAAGGTTATGGATTAACCGAATGTGCACCGTTAGTATCGGCAAATTCCATAAAGCAGTATAAACGAGGGTCCGTAGGAAAACCGTTTGAGTTTTGTGAGGTACGTGTGGTTGCGGATGAAGAAACCAAGGATGGAATTTTACAAGTACGTGGAATCAATGTGACCAAAGGATATTGGAACAATCCTAAAGCAACAGAAGCAGTGTTTACTGAAGATGGATGGCTAATTACTGGGGATGTGGTTCAGATGGATGAAGATGGATTTCTGTACATTGTCGGAAGAAGAAAAGATGTCATTGTAACCAGTGCAGGAAAAAATGTTTACCCTGAAACATTGGAGCGTGAAATCTTAAAAGATGAACGAATTGCAGAGTGCGTTGTATTTGGTACAAAAAATAGACAAGGTACAGGCGAGATGATTGCCACCATTGTGGTATTCAACGAAGAGTGGATAACGGAACAAAAAAATAAAGGAAATGAAATTTCTGATGAAGAACTACACAGAATTGCAGTTTCAATTATCGCTGCGGTCAATGAACGCCAACCGGAATACCGCAGAATTACGAATATCAAGGTTTCCAAAACCGAATTGGAAAAAACTGTAACAAGAAAAGTAAAGCGATATAAATATCAACAAGAGAAAGAGTAATCGTTTATGGTTTGGATTTTTTCTTGGATTTGCTCTTTTTTTCTTTTTCTTGTCCCCACTTGGATTTCAAACGTAGATATTTTTTTGTGAGTACAGGATCGCTCCAAATTCCACGAAGAGCATTTCTTGCATCTTTTTCCGCCGCTTTGAATTGGGTGTGAAAGGGTTCAATGGCTTTACCATATTTCGTAAAGTAAGGAGAAAGTCCTTCTGCAATAATTGTTAAATTGATCAACTCATTTCCTAAATACACCAATGCTAAACGTCTCTGAAAATAATCTATAGAATCGGCTTTTGGTGGATTAACCAAGTTCACAACTTTTCCTTCAAGTTTTTTAACCAACCAATCGCTGGCAACCTTACCCATAGGATGGTTTTGTTTTTTATCACGATGAACTGATTCAGGAGTATTGACATAAAGCAAGCGTACCAAAAATTCATCTTGATCGTTTTTCGCTTGAAAGGTATCGCCGTCAATCACACGTTTTACCGTAACTTCTTCGGCGTGAACACAAAGCCCGAGAAGAAAAACGAAGAGGAATACGAGAGGGTTAATCTTTCTTATTGTCTGGATTTTCATTTTCTTGGGTAGAGTTATCTTCTTTGAATAACCGATCGGGCCGATCACCTAAATACAAAAAGGCGTTGGCAAGTGGAATATATGAAGTAAACAACTTTTCACCATCGGCTTCATTGGTAATGATATGTTCAAATGCTTCCGTATGAGCATCCAACTCGTCGGCGTAATGGAGAATTTTGGCTTCAATGGAGGCAGGAATAATGGGTGAACCTTTTACGTGTTCTCCTTGGTGAGAAAGAATCAAATGCAACAACCGAATTTTATGTCGTAATGGAAAATCAGATATCGCTTCCATTTTCTTAGATACAAAATTTGCACCGATAAAGATATGTCCCAACATCCTTCCCATTTCGGTATAATCAGCCGCAGGTGTTGAACTCAATTCCCATATTTTTCCAACATCGTGTAGCAAAGCACCACATAGCAGCAAATCGGCATCAGCGATAGGATGATTTTTTGCAGCCACTGCACACAAGTCAGCGACGCACAAAGAATGCTCCAAGAGGCCACTGCGGTAAGTATGGTGCCACAATTTTCCAGCCGGTGCTTCGGCATAACGTTCCAGCCAAGATTTATCTTGTAACAACTCTTGCCATAAACGATGGTAATGAACATCTTGGATTTGGGTTACGCGCGAGATTAAATCTGCAATCAATTCATCTTTGCTGCGTTTTGAAACGGGAATGAGTTTATTCCAATCCACCTTTTCATTGGGCAAGAATTCAAGTGAGGTAATTTTTCCTACTTTTCGTTCGTTCCATACCTCTACCACCAACTCTGCTTGAACCGCAAGAGGCGTCGTTTCTGGAGGTGGAAGGGTTGGTTGAAACCATCGGCACAACATACGACCGGATTTATCTACCAATTCAAATTCCCAATAACTTGAACCGATTCGAGAAATTTTTTCTTGAAACGATCTAAGCAAAAACACACCGGACGCGCGGTCGCCGATGTTTAGCTGTTTCAGAGCCATCGTTTCTCCGATCGTTTACCTGTATGACCAATCGTACCGATTGTATCAGGAACGATTATTATTAATGGGAGGTTTTTCGTGTAACAGTGGCACGTTTGGTTACCGTCGGTGTAGATTCTGAAATTGCACTGACGGATTGTTCTTTAAGCAACTTCAAGCGTTCTTTTTTACGTTCTGCGTATTTTTTACGTGCTACTTTCAATTGATTTTTTCGTAATTTCTGTTTTGATTTGGATCTTGGCAAGGTGCTCCTCATTCTTTTGATACAATGCTTGGCAATATAGAAACGAACCAACCTGAAAGCAAGACCTGTTGAATGGAGTTTCTTGAAAGTAAAACTTCAATAATTCTGTTTTCAAGGCGAGTTGCCTTTCAAAGAAGAAACCTATATCTTAACCAAGTTTGAATTTTACATTCTGAAACATAAAGATCGAACCTAACCATTTAAATTCGAGGCAATTGTAATGAAAACAAATCTATTGAGTCGGTGGATTCTCATCTTGATCGTATTTGCCGGAACAATTTACTATTTATATCCATCCTATCGTTTTAATCAGCTGACCGATGTAGAAGCCAGTAAAATCACCGAATTGGTACAGCTCTCCAATATGACCCGAGGTGAAATAGTATCCACGGTCTATCGGGATGAAATTGACTTGAAAAGTGAAATACAGCGAAGAGCCACTTCACCTGAAAATGCTAAAAAAGCAAGCGAACTGGTGGATTACATCCGTGGTGAATTAAGAAATTCAATGGACAAAGTTCGTGGAACCGCGATTAAAAGAGGGTTGGATCTTCAAGGGGGAATGTACTTGGTAATGGAAGTGGATGCGGTTACCCTCATTGAGAACATTGCACGTTCCAAAGACGAAGTATTTCAAATGGTTATTCGAGAATTGAGAAAAGAAACCAAAGCCAATCCTGATTTGGATGTCATCGCCGCATTACAAAAAAAATTAAATGAACGAAAAGTTCCGTTGAACCGTTATTTTGGAAGTGGTTTATCGGAAGATCAAGCACTGGAATTTGTTAAAAAAGCCAATGAAGATGCGGTCAAACGTTCTTTGGAAATTTTACGAAACCGAATTGACCAATTTGGTGTTTCTGAACCAAACATTACCAGACAAGGGGATCGTAGAATCGTGTTAGAATTGCCGGGCGTGCAAGATCCGCAACGTGCAAGAGACCTGATTGGTAAAACCGCACTACTTGAATTCAAGATGTTAATTGAAGGGGATCGAGTAGAAAGGATTTTACAAGATATAGATCAAATTGTTTCACAAGAACTTGGTTTGGATACTACAAAAATAGCAACTGAACAAGCAAACCTGGATACTACAAAACAGGATACCACAAAGAAAGATACTACTGTTACCCAGATTGATACATTGTTTGGTCAAACAACAAAAGCCACGACGGACACGGCTCTCAATATCAAAAAACCGTTTACTTCACTATTAAGAAATGTTCGTGGTTCCATTGCTGTTCCGAAAAAAGATGTGAAGCGCGTCCAACAGCTGCTCGGAATGGAAAAAGTAAAAAATTCTATTCCGATGGATGTTGAATTTTTGTGGGGAAAGATGCCGGAACAAGTAGGTGCTGAAACCTATATCCCCTTGTATTTGGTAAACAGAAAAGCAGAAATGACCGGTAGTGGCTTGGTAGATGCACGTGTATCTTTAGGTGGTCGTACTGCTGGTGCGCCGGATGTTCAATTTGAATTGAACAATGAAGGAAGAAGGGTGTTTGCACGGGTCACCGGTGCCAATATCGGAAAGCGGATGGCGATTGTATTGGACAATATTGTGCATATGGCACCTACCATCCGTAGCCGCATTCCGGACGGACGCGGAGTGATTGAAGGTTCTGCCAGTATTGAAGAAGCCAATGATTTAGCCATAGTACTTCGTGCAGGGGCATTACCAGCACCGGTAGAAGTGATTGAAGAGCGTACTGTTGGACCGTCACTTGGAAGAGATTCAATTGAAGCAGGCAAAAAGAGTTTCATTTTAGCATTTGTCGTTATCTCTTTATTTATGATTTTCTATTATCGTTTATCTGGTGCGGTTGCTAGTTTTGCTATTATCGTGAACATTGCAATGGTGATGGCGATCCTTGCTTTATTTCAAGCCACGCTCACGGTACCCGGTATTGCGGGGTTGGTATTAACGATGGGTATGGCGGTGGATGCGAATGTGCTGATTTACGAACGAATTCGCGAAGAATTGTTAAGTGGAAAAACACCTACCCATGCCGTCAAAGCTGGATTTGAACGAGCGTTTATCACCATTTTTGACAGCAACTTAACCACTTTGTTTTCAGGATTCGCCCTTTACCAATTTGGTACAGGACCGGTGAAAGGATTTGCGACTACCTTGATTATTGGGATCATTGTTTCAATGTTTACAGCGCTTTACATGTCCAGAGCCATTCTGGATTTTATTCTTTACAAGTTTACACCAAAAACATTATCAGTATAATTAGTTAATAGAAAGAACGGTAAAACGAATGAATACTACATCCACAAGTACCACACCCAGAGTAAAATTCTTTTCTTTTTTTAAGAAAGTCAATTTTCCATTTATGAAATGGCGTAAAGGTGCTTACTTTTTTAGTGGTACCTGTATCGTGATTGCTATTTTTTCCTATTTTATCTTCGGAGTCCATCTTTCCATTGACTTTCGTGGTGGGATGGAAATCACTTTACGACCCACGTCAAATGTATCGGAACAACCCATTCGTGAAGCCCTGAGCAATTTGGGTTACAAAGATGCAGAGGTCAAGACCATCACCGATATTGAAGGCAATATGGATATTTTGGTCCGTATTAAGTCCACCGATGTAGGAACCATCACTGAAGTCGCAAACAAGATTGAACGTGCGGTAGCAGAAAAACTGAAACCGGTGCATGTGGAATTGAGACAAACCCAAAGCGTTGGACCCAAAATCGGCCGTGAATTGATGTTTGCTGCATTTTATGCCATTATCGTGACTGCTTTGCTGATTATGATTTACTTATGGTGGCGGTTTGAATGGATTTTTGGTGTAGGTGCAACCATTGCTTTGATTCACGACGTGTTCATCACCTCGGGGTATATGAATATTATGGGAATTGAGTATTCCATGCAAACCGTAGCAGCATTACTGACCATTTTAGGGTACTCAATCAACGATACCATTGTGGTGTACGATAGAATTCGTGAAAACTTTATGAAGCGGCATGGTGAACCTATTGTGGACATCATCAATCGTTCCATAAACGAAACCCTTTCACGAACCACCATCACAGCAGGGACGGTATTGTTATCTTTGTTGGTGCTATTCTTTACGGGCGGGCCGGTGGTTCACGATTTTGTAGTGGTGATGATATTCGGGGTTACCTTTGGTACCTACTCTTCAATATTTGTGGCTTCATCGTTAATTGTGGACTCTGGGGTCAAGAACATCGGAAAGAAGATGGAAAAGAAAGGGGCAAAAAAGCGAATTGCCGCTTAACGGGGTGGATTTGGTTGGTTGTTTTTAATGGGCGGGCTTTACGGTCCGCCCGTTTCTTGTGGAGGAGCAAATGTCAGTTTGTACAGTGGTTGGTGCGCAATGGGGCGATGAAGGCAAAGGCAAAATCGTTGACCTCCTTGCTGAGAATGCAGACATAATCGCCCGATGGGGGGGTGGTCCCAATGCTGGGCATACGGTTGTTGTAAAAAACGAAAAGTTTGTTTTGCATCATATTCCATCCGGTATCCTAAACCCGAAAACCATCAACCTTTTGGGTGCAGGGGTGGTGATTGACCCGATCGTTTTATTAAAGGAAGTGGATGGATTAGTAGCACGGGGGATAGAGGTGGAGGGTCGTCTATTTCTTGATCCGCGGGCACATTGCATTTTTTCCTATCATCAACGTTTAGATGCAGCTCAAGAAAAGGTTGCAAAAATTGGTACCACAAAAAGAGGGATTGGACCTGCTTATACCGATAAATACGCACGTTTTGGGATCCGAATAGGTGATTTTTCCAATGAGTCGCACTTAACTGCACGTTTGAAAGCCGAATGTGAGCGAATGAATCACCAATTAAAACAGGTTTACGGCGAATCACCCATGGATATTCAAACTGTACTTGATGAAATTCTCCCACTTCGTACAAAGATTGCACGGTGGATACGCGATGTTTCGCTTGAGTTAAATTTTGGATTAAAGCAAGGTAAAAACATTTTATTAGAGGGGGCGCAAGGGACTTTGTTGGATATCAATTTTGGAACTTATCCGTTCGTTACCTCTTCTGAATCGATTGCTGGTGGTGCATCTGCAGGATTGGGGCTGGGTCCTAAACATTTAACCGAGGTGATTGGTGTAGCAAAAGCATACGTAACGCGGGTAGGGAATGGTCCATTTCCTACTGAAGAGACGAGTGAGATAGGTGAACAGTTGCGTCATTATGGTTCGGAGTTTGGCTCTACCACAGGACGTCCCCGTCGTTGTGGGTGGTGGGATAATGTGGTGGCAAACTATGCCGTCCGAGTGAATGGATTGACCGCATGGGCAATCACTAAATTGGATATTTTATGTGGTTTTCCGAAGATTCACTATTGTACTGCTTATGATACCCCCTATGGTCTAACCACTGAGTTCCCAACAGATGGGCAGATTTTAGCGCAAGTCAAACCCATTTACGAAACGGTTGAGGGGTGGGAGGGACCTATCCATCATTGTCGTACCTTTGAGGCACTACCTAAAGCGGCACAAAATTACATTCAAATGATTGAACAACTAACCCAAACGCCTGTAAAATACATCAGTGTGGGCGAAAAAAGAGATGAAACCATCGTCCGATAAAGCAGTGGGTCTAAGCGGAGAAGAAAGATGATTTTAGGTGCACACATTTCAACTGCGGGTGGTATTGAGCAAGCCCCTGCTCGTGCAAAAGAGTTAACTTGTCAAGCCATTCAGATCTTTGCCAAAAACCAAAATCAATGGACTGGTAAACCGTTGACCGACAGCACCATTCAGGGCTGGAAACGGGGGCTTAAAGCAAATGGGATTGAAGCCCGTCATACTACTGTGCACGATAGTTACCTCATCAATCTTTGTGCTCCCGATGAAGGGAATCGAAAAAAATCTATTGCTTCTTTCATAGATGAGTTGGAAAGGTGCGAAGCGTTGGGAATCCCGTATTTAGTGACCCATCCCGGTTCACATTTGCAGCAAGGAGAAGAGTGGGGGTTACGGGAAATTGCTTACTCCCTCAACCACATTTTTTCCCAACTTAAAGGGTATCGTACTATGGTTCTTCTTGAAACCACTGCAGGTCAAGGGACCAATTTAGGGTATCGTTTTGAACATCTTGCTATGATTCGCAATCTTGTGCACGAGCCAGAACGGGTGGGAATCTGTTTTGATACGTGTCATACCTATAGTGCAGGTTACGACATTGTGCAGCGATACGAAGCAGTGATGCAAGAGTTTGATGCGGTAATAGGATTACAACACCTCAAAGCATTTCATTTCAACGATTCGAAAAAACCGTTGGCTTCGCGTGTAGATCGTCACGATGAAATTGGGAGTGGCACACTGGGTTTAGAGCCATTCCGTTATCTGGTTCACGACCCTCGCTTTTCCGATACTCCCGCCATCTTAGAAACCCCCAGCGCTGAGGACGGCTACCTCAAGAACCTTGAGCTCTTGCGTGGATTAAAAACGTAGTTATTTTCTAATGATTTTAACTGCTTGCAAAACAAAATTATTTAAAAACTTACCAAAATCACTTAATTTTATAGCTGCTTCGAATTCGATTTCATCAGCACTTGAACAATAAAAAGTAATAAGTAAATCATCAGATAGTATGAACTCTCCATGTGAAATGGAGTGACTCAAATACCGTAATAAGCTTTTAGATCTATCTTTTTGTTTTATTATTTTAAATTCTCTATAGTCTAAATTGAAATTGTTTAGAAATTCGTCTTTGTTTGTCACAACAGGATAAACTAATGCAATATAAGAGTAAGCAAATAGAATTCCTGGATTGAATAAACTAAATTGATGATTTGAATCTATATCTTGTTTATATCTTGCTAATGCATTTGATATAGGCAGGTTACTGTTTGATAGTTGTTCTGATATATTAAGCCAAACCAACGAAGCAAAACCATCTGTAACTAAATTCCAATATGTTTTCTTTTCATATTTACGTGACATAATAGCTCCTTGGAATAAGTTTATAAATGTAAATATTGATACTAATTAACTTAGAGCATATCTCATAATAACTTTTCGCCAGCGGATCAGTGCACATGCGAACTGTAGTAATGCAATATAATTTTCAACCTGTTTTTCGAATCGTACCAGCAGTTTTTTGAATCGATTTTGCCAGGAATGGCAAGCTTCCACAACCCATCGATGTGCTCGATACCCTTCAGTCTTCGCTACTTTTTCTTCACCACGACCACGGTTATGCTGATAATAGTTTCAATCCATAGTTGTCATTTCAGAACGGATACCGCGATATCCATTGTCGGCACACAGGTTCTGTAGTCCGGTTCCACCCGGTCGTTCGATCACGATACTATCCAGTACCGCAGCCAACATCTTTACATCGTGAACATTCGCGCCGGTGATGAAGAAGCCGATCGGAACGCCACGACCTTCAACCAAAACGTGACGTTTGCTTCCTTTTTCCCCCGGTCGGTCGGGTCCCGACCGGTTGTACCGCCGCCCAACGGCGCCTTGATCATCGCACCATCGATGCTTTGCCAATCCCAGACAATCCCTTGCAATTCATCATATTCAGACAACCCGTCTTTCCAAAGAGTCAGAAAGATAACGGCATCGCGACACTCCTGAAAACGGCGAAGGATCGTGGAAGGGGAACCGAACTCCCGCGGAATTGCTTGCCACTGGCAACCAGTACTAAGCACATACAAAATCCCAGCGAAAATGGGACGGTTATCCACACGCTTCCTACCACCACCCGGCTTGCGCTTGTATTTACGTCTGCGCTTACGAGTGATACCGGTGGAAAGTAAAGTTTCGATCCGATTCAAAAGAGCTTCTGTTAAAATCCAAGGTTGGTGACTCATCGTGCCTCAAAGAAAAACCAACCAAAGATAAAAAAGACAAGATTCTCACGTCAAGTTTAATTGAGGATAGGCTCTAAGTCTTTTTTGTATCGTAAATTAGTGAGACATTAGCATTCTTTTTCCCCCCACCCTCACATACCCTTCATCCTTCTCTATCATCGTAAACCTGCGATTGTGTTTTTGTGCGGCGACTGCTGTTGTACACGTTCCCGCAAATGGGTCAAGGATGAGGTCGCCCTCTTTAGTTGAAGATAATATAATTCTCTCCATCAAAGCAAGTGGTT
>JAOADG010000006.1 GCA_026417415.1 bacterium | reverse complement strand
TATTTTCTGAAACTTGAACCTGCTTTTCTTATGCAAACCACTCCTAATTACAATCAAGCTGCAGTACAAAAGATTGTGCTGTTGAAATAATGAATACTCTCTTTGGTTACAATTTTTAATCCCAAACCATATTTAAAAAATAACGCAAGACCCTGTTTAGATCGGAATTTGCGTTGAAAAAACTCTACTACAAATCCTTTTGAACCATCTATCGCAATTTTTCGTGGGCTTCAGATCAAATCAGCTGTAAGTTTTACAAAACCGTTTTTTCCATATTTTCACTGATTTAGTGTGGGATACATCACGAAATAGCCCTTGAATTTGGAATAATTCTTGTTATCTTTGACATTCGCAAAAGGAAGATCGTATGGAACCTGCCCAAATCTATAAGTTTCTCCAACAAACCCAACTACGACAACTTTTAAGCATACCAGCCATGGAAGCACTCTCACGCCGCATCAAATTCAAAACCTATCCTGCCGAAACGTTGTTGTTTAGTGAAGGAGATGCCTTTCATGGCTTCTATCTTGTTGCTGAAGGAACGGTAAAGTTGGTGCGTTACCGTAACGATGGTCGTGAGATGCTCATTCACTTTGCTCAAAAAAATGATACTTTTGCCGAAGCCGCCATTTTCCTGAAGAGATATCCCGTCACTGGTATTACTGATTCCAAATGTCAGTTGCTATTGGTACCTCCTAAAGTTATTCAAGACACGCTTGAAAATGAACCTCGCTTTTGGCATTATCTATTTCATTCTATGGCACATTGGTTAGAGCGCCTGGTACAAAAAATTGATACCTTAATTCAAAACGATGCAACTTCACGTTTGGTGCGATTTCTATTAGAAGAACAGAAGATAGAAAATGGAAAAACTGTGGTTAAATTGAACTACAAAAAAGGAGATTTGGCTGTATTGCTGAATATGAATCAAGCCACTTTATCCAGAACTTTTCGCAAATTGCAAAACGAACAGTTAATCAGTATTCAGCGTAGGTTAATTATCCTACACGACGTTAACCAGTTGAAAACTCTGCTTTTGCCGCCTTTAGAATAAAAATCGGATGGTATTCTTATACCATCCGATTAGAGCAAAATCCACATCTTTCACCTATTGAGTGAAATCAATCAGAAAGCAAGGATTTTGTACCGTTTCTACTTACGGGCTAACATTTGTCGGCACAGGCCTAACAGGTACCATCAGAATATCATTGCGATAGATACCAATGTTCGGTCTGCTATTGTCCACGACAAAGGTAATGCGGTTCAATTGTACATAACCACGCGCCGTTGCCAATAAAGAATACGTTCCCGAAGGCAATGGTGCATTGAATAGAAACCGATACGAACCGTCATTCCCGCTTACCGTTTGATAGGTCAAATTCGGTAAAGTAGAAACAGGATTGATTCGTGTTAAGGTAACGATGGCTCCTGCAATTGGCATTCTAAAGGTGGCAGCATTGGATGATAATGCATACACGGTACCCGATACGACTTGCGCACTTGCTACCCCTACCACCAATAGCAATAGCAATCCAACCACCATACTCCGTTTCATCTTCGCCTCCCCATCAAATCC
The DNA here is from genome assembly GCA_026417415.1 of bacterium. GTDB lineage: Bacteria > Electryoneota > JAOADG01 > JAOADG01 > JAOADG01 > JAOADG01. The sequence goes on along the minus strand of JAOADG010000006.1, from coordinate 7,222 downwards.
TAATAACAACGCTCATCATTTTCCAAGAGGTTCACTCATGGTAAACTCATTGTAACCTTATTGAGAATAAAAAGTCAAGTATGATTTGATATTCTAAATAAAAATTTCCAACCTTTCCATCACCCATTACGTACAAATAGGTTTATTGGAGTTAAGGAATCCATGAAAAGAATATTGGTTTTCGTCTTTGTAACCTTTCTTTCAAACTTTAGTTTGAGTGCAACGGTCGGCAGCATTGAAGGATCAGTATTTGATGCAGTCAGTAAAGAACCTTTGGTGGGTGCAAACGTTGCGGTCCTTGGCACCTCCACTGGTGCCGTTGTAAACCAAGAAGGAAAGTTTCGTATTGCTAACCTTGAGGTTGGGACTTACCAACTTCAGGCCTATTTGATTGGCTATCAACCACAACTGAAAACTGATGTGGTGGTGTCCGTAGGCAAGCCCAGCGAAGTGGTCTTTTACCTACGCCAAATGGATTTAAAACTGAATGAGATTGTGGTTCGTCCTTCCTATTTTGAAGAAAATAACGCGGTTCCATTAAGCACCCAATCCTTTACAAACGAGGAAATACGCCGTGCGCCCGGTGGAAACGAAGATGTATTACGCGCCATCGCTGTATTGCCGGGTGTTGCCCAAACCATTGCCGGTCGTAACGATCTAATCGTACGTGGAGGTGCACCCTCAGAGAATTTATATGTGGTAGATGGTCACGAAGTGCCAAACATCAACCATTTCGGTACTCAAGGAGCCAGTGGCGGTCCGCTTAGTTTTGTTAACTTAGATTTTGTTCGGGAAGTTTCTTTTTCAACGGGTGGTTTTGGGGTTCAATACGGCAATCGCCTATCCAGTGTCACCACATTAGAAGTCAAAGAGGGTAGAAGTGATCGGATTGGTGGAAAAGCGACATTATCGGCTACACAATTTGGAACCAACCTTGAAGGACCTATTGGGAATTCAAACGCAACTTTTCTTTTTTCTGCAAGGCGAAGTTATCTGGACTTTGCTTTTAAAGCAGCAGGATTTGGTTTTGTGCCAGAATATTGGGATTTTTTAGGAAAAGTAAGTTATCCCATCAATCCAAACAATCAACTGTCATGGATCAATATCGGTGCGATTGATCGAGTACGATTTTTTAATGATAATGAGGATCAACGGTATAACAACGCGCGCATTTTAGGGAACTCGCAAGATCAGTATTTTAGCGGTCTATCTTGGCGAAATATTCAAAAGAACGGTCTAACCTCGTTGAGTTTAACCCGTTCGTTTGTCTATTTTCGGTTTAAACAGACGGATTCATTGTTACGACCTATTTTTGTCAGCAACTCACGTGAAGGTGAAACCACCGTCCGTATTGACGGTATTCGTAAAGTTGGCACACGAAATGAATTATCCTATGGTGTATTAGGCAAGTCGGTACTGGTACGTGGTGCGTTGGAACTTCGGCCATTTATTACCAGCTTAGGGGATGCCCTCTCATTGCAAAACACTTGGGATAGACGTTACACCAAAGGTGCCAGTTACATCCAATGGACTCATCGTCCACTTAAGCAGTTTACTGTCAATGCTGGGATTCGCGGGGATTATATGGATGGTATTCAACAACCTTTTGCTTTTAGTCCGCGTCTCTCTTTTAGTTATCTGTTTAGTCCTGCTGTTATCGGTACCATTAGCGGCGGAGTTTATCGTCAATCCCCTTCCTACATCTGGTTACTTACCGTTCCTGAAAATAGAAAATTAAACTATTTAAGGTCCGATCAACTTGTCTTGGGTTTAGAATACCGTTTTAGAAGTGATGCACGAGTCCGTTTAGAAGGATATTCCAAATACTATCGTGATTATCCTTCCAGTTTCACACGTCCTTATTTGGTGATGAGCAATACAGGAGCCGGCTTCGGTGGATCTGAGGACAACTTTTCAGCATTTGGTTTAGATCCTTTAGGGAGTGTAGGCGTTGGGAAATCCCAAGGTGTAGAATTATTGTTACAGAAACGGCTTTCTGAAATTCCTTGCTATGGGATTATGAGTTTAACGTATAGCCAAGTTCGTTTCAAAGCGGTTGACCAAATCTGGCGGATCGGATCGTATGAGCAACGCTTGATTGCCAATCTCAGTGGTGGGTACATTCCAAATCCCAAGTGGGAGTACGCTATGAAATTCCGTTTAGGGACCGGAAGTCCATATACCCCTTATGATGCACAAGGGCGTCAATCAGTAGCGTGGTACAATAGTAAACGGTTACCCTTATATCATAGTTTAGATGTACGTGTGGACCGACGTTGGTTTTTTGAACAATCCACCTTAATTACATACATTGATATTCAAAACATCTACAACCGTAAAAATGTTACTCAGTATTCATGGGACTATAGAGAACAGAGAGTAAAAACCAATACTGAAATAGGAATTTTACCTTCAATCGGCATCAGTTGGGAATACTAATCTACTGTTTTGATTCGTTGAACCTTTGGATACTCATGACGATCTAAGGGGATTGTCTTTAGGTCTTGGTGATAAGTAAGTTTCAAGAAATTTTGGTAGATTTTGGAACAATCCATTTTGTTCATTGCATGCTTCGTATGTATATTAAAAGTTTATTTAGAGTTTACCCATTCGGATAGAACTTGAATTTGGTTAATCCTTGAACCGTTCCTCAAAAAAGTACAGCCATATTGATACCCCGGAAGCCCTCCGCACGTTAAGCATTGGTGAATTAAAAGAACTTGCGGAAGAACTTCGCGAAGAACTTATTGAAGTGATCACACAAAATGGTGGACACTTGGCACCTTCTTTGGGTGTCATTGAATTGACCATTGCCCTGCATAAAGTGTTTGATACACCGAGAGATAAAATCATTTGGGATGTAGGTCACCAAGCATACGTCCATAAAATGCTTACTGGCAGACGCACTAAACTTCATACCATTCGTCAGTTTGGTGGGATAAGCGGATTTCTGAAACGTAGCGAATCGGAGTATGATGTATTTGGCGCGGGGCATGCTTCTACTTCTATTTCTGCAGCGTACGGTATCGCTTGCGCCCGTGATTTATTAGGAGAAACTTACCGAGTATGTGCGGTGATTGGTGATGGTGCGATGACGGGTGGCTTGGCTTACGAAGCACTCAACAATGCTGGTAGTAGCGGTAAAGATCTGTTGGTGATTTTGAATGATAACAAAATGTCTATTAGTCCAAATGTGGGTGCGATTTCCAAGTATTTGGTAAATATCATTACCGACCCGAGATATAGAAAAACCAAAGATGAAATTTGGGAACTCACCGAACGTTTACCGGGTAAAGATACCATCCGTCACGTGGCCCGACGCATTGAAGAAGGGGTCAAAGCATTGGTTTCGCCGGGGATGTTGTTTGAAGATTTAGGTTTTCAATACATTGGACCCATTGACGGACACCATTTGGATGATCTGATACCTATCTTAGAGCGCGTCCGCAACTTTCGTGGTCCCGTTTTACTCCACGTAATGACCGTGAAAGGGAAAGGGTGGGATATCGCAGAAGCCGATCCGGTAAAATTTCATGGTGTCAAAGCGGGTACACCCTCTAAAAATGGCTCGGCAAATGCATTGCCCCCTAAAATTGAAACCACAAAAACGGGAGTCCTTCCTACTTACACCGATGCTTTTGGAGAGATTGTCCTGCAGTTGGCAAAAGAAAATCAAAAACTGATCGCCATCACTGCTGCGATGTGTGATGGGACTGGGTTATCTAAATTTGCTGAACAATTTCCTAACCGTTTTTTTGATGTGGGAATTGCAGAAGGTCATGCGGTATGTTTTGCTGCAGGCCTTGCAACACAAGGACTTCGCCCCATCTGTGCGATCTATTCAACTTTTCTACAACGCGCTTACGATCAAATTGTACACGACGTTGCCATACAACATTTGCCCGTTATTTTTGCCCTCGATCGCGCTGGACTAGTAGGGGAGGATGGTCCGACGCATCACGGCGCTTTGGATTTAAGTTATTTGACGTGCATCCAAGAGATGGTGGTGGCTTGTCCCAAAGATGGAAATGAATTGCGGGATTTATTGGTTACTGCACTGGACCAAACAACGCACCCATTCGCTATTCGTTATCCCAAAGAGAGTTGTGTTGCGTTTACAAAAGAACAAACTGGCCGCGTTTTACCCATTGGGAGTTGGGAGATCTTAATTCCCGCAAAACAAGTGATGGTGCTGGCTACAGGCGCTATGGTCTCACGTGCTCAACAGGTTGTTAGGCAGCTTCAGAATGAAGGGTACGATATCGGTTTGGTCAATGCACGTTTTGTTAAACCGATTGATGAAGCGTTATTGCTTCAGATTACAAAAGAGAGTAGTAAACTCATCATTATTGAGGAGAATTCACCAATTGGTGGTTTAGGAACCATGGTCACACGAGCCATGAATCAACATCATCGTTCACTACCGACGATGTTTATGGCTTTACCGGATCGGTTTGTGGAGCATGGCGCTCGCGAATCGCTGCTTGAACTCGTATCACTCTCTTCAAATTCTATTGAAAAAAGAATACGAGAATTCTGTTCTTTTGAAAGTAGGGGGGAATAAACTTGTATAAGATTGAAATTGACGGACGCGCAGGATTTTGCGGGGGGGTTAAACGGGTTATCCGTTTGGCAGAGCAAAATCTTTCTCAAGGGAAAACGGTTAAATCGTTAGGGGATTTGATTCATAATGACCCGGAAATCAACCGCTTAAAACAGCAAGGATTACAAATTGTAGAGCATAATGTATTAGAGCAAAAAGTTGAAGATGGTGATGTTCTTTTAATTCGTGCACACGGCGAACCGCCCATTACCTTTGAAATGGCGGCTGAACGTGAAATCTCCTTAATTGATGGCACTTGTCCTGTAGTGACCAAATCCCAAAAAATTGCACGCGAGGCCTATTTACGAGGTGAACAAGTGGTCATCGTTGGGAAAAAGTTTCATGCAGAAGTGAAAGGGATCATCGGTCACTGCGATGGTAAAGCCCAAGCGATTATGAGTGAAGAAGATCTCAAAGATTTGCGATTGGATCCGAATTTGCCTGTTTTTATTTTAGCCCAGACCACCATTTCACCGCAAGATTTTCAAAAAGGGGTAGAATGGATACGCAATCTTGGTTTTCAAGTTCGGGTACACGATACCTTATGCAGATTTGTTACAGGACGCGATAAAGATCTACAAGAATTTTCAGCTGCATATGATGTCATATTGGTAGTAGGAGGTCATAAATCTTCCAACACCAAATACCTTCATTCCGTCTGCAAATCTATTAACCCTAACAGTTATCATATTGAAGATGAGACCGAAATTGATTTTCATTGGTTTGACGGCATTCACAGTATTGGAATCACTGGGAGTGCCAGTACACCTCCGTGGATGTTAGAACAAATAAAAGCTATATTAGAGCATCAATTGAACGGAAAACATTCGTTGGAAGAAGGAGTTTCAGAAATTGTCCAATCCTAAAGAAAACCCTACTCGCATCTCTGGTCCCACAAAAAAAGTATTGGAACGTGCTTACCGCGAACTCGTTCCTGAAGAAGAGCGCAGCAATGTAACGGTAGTGAAAAGACGGCCGGAATGGATCCGCGGAAAATTACCCAGTCCTCAATTGACGGGAGAGACCCATTCAATCGTACGACGGAACCGTTTGTTTACCGTGTGCGAAGAAGCCCATTGTCCCAATTTAGGGGAGTGCTGGCAAAAAAGACATGCGACTATTATGATTTTAGGGGATACATGTACGCGCTCTTGTGGGTTTTGTGCAGTGAAAACTGGAAAACCGAATGAATTGGATCGTGATGAACCGCGACGTGTAGGGGATGCTGCCAAAGAATTGCGGCTCAAGCATTTGGTCATAACTTCCGTAAACCGTGATGAATTACTGCTGGGGGGTGCAGATATCTTTGCAGAAACCATACGGCAGGTACGAGAAAAGTCGCCAGAAACACGGATAGAAGTGCTTACTCCCGATTTCAAAGGGTATGAACCCGCGTTGAAGATTCTGTTTGATGCACGTCCCGATATTTTTAATCATAACATTGAGACCGTGCCTAGATTGTATGATATTGTTCGTCCGCAAGCGAAATACCAACGCTCCCTTGAGGTGCTTAAAGCAGGTAAAGAGGCAGGATTAATTACCAAATCGGGATTAATGGTGGGACTGGGAGAAACAGAAGAGGAAATCTATGAAGTGCTCCGTGATCTGCGTGCTGTAGGGGTAGATATGGTCACAATTGGACAGTACTTGCAACCCACTAAAAACCATTTGCCGGTGATACGCTTTGTTCATCCGGACGAATTCAAACGGTACGAAACGTATGGGTATGAATTGGGATTTGGGAGTGTAGCATCTGGTCCTATGGTGCGAAGTAGTTACAATGCGGAAGAATTCTTTGAACGTTCAAGTGTCAAAATACTTTTAGAAAATCATAGAAAGCGGTAATTTCACTTGCAATTTCTCCTCTTTCCCATTACATTTTCTTAGACCAACCCACCTAACGGATTCACCACGATGGCAAACTTTGAAGTCATCACGAACTTTCAGCGCGGAATGAACCTTTCCAACACCATCATTTGTGGTGATGCATTGACCGTTTTGCAGGAAATTGAACCTGAAACCTACGATATGGTCTTTGCTGACCCACCTTACAATATGCAACTCCAAAATGAACTGTATCGGCCCAACCGCACCAAAGTGGATGCAGTAGATGATGAATGGGATCAATTTGAAAGTTTTCAACAATATGACGCTTTCCTAACAGAATGGCTTATATTAGTCAAACGAGTGATGAAAAAGACCGCAACGTTATGGGTTATCGGGACTTATCACAACATTTTTAGAGTTGGGACCATCATGCAAAATTTAGGGTTTTGGATTTTGAATGATGTGATTTGGATTAAATCCAACCCGATGCCCAATTTTCGTGGGGTGCGTTTCACCAATGCCACTGAAACCCTGATTTGGGCCGTGAAAGATAAAAAAGTGAAAGGGTACACCTTCAACTATTCCGAAATGAAGCAGTTGAATGAAGGTAAACAGATGCGCAACGATTGGTACTTCCCAATTTGCAACGGTTCGGAACGATTGCGTGATAGTAAAGGCCAAAAAATTCATTCTACCCAAAAACCACTTGCTTTGATGGAGAGAATTATATTATCTTCAACTAAAGAGGGCGACCTCATCCTTGACCCATTTGCGGGAACGTGTACAACAGCA
>JAOADG010000024.1 GCA_026417415.1 bacterium | reverse complement strand
ACACCCATTTTTGTTGAACGCCGAAAAAATCCACAATCTATAACACAATCTAGACCTCAACACAAAGGGCTCAAATTTGAACGTGTATTTAGCCGTGAAGGTGTGCCTGTTTTTGATACGGTAGAATGGGAACACCGTGATGCTCTGATTCTCAACGATCGAGGTGAAGTTGTCTTTGAACAAAGAAACGTTGAAATGCCCAAGAGTTGGTCTGCTTTGGCAACCAATGTTGTGGTTTCAAAATATTTCAAAGGAGGATTCAATACTCCTGACCGAGAACATAGTTTAAAACAACTTATCCATCGTGTTACCCGAACCATAACTGATTGGGGACTAAAAGATGGATACTTTCAAAATGAAGAAAGTGCAGAGATTTTTTATGATGAACTTACCTACATCATGCTTCACCAAATTGCTTCCTTCAATAGCCCTGTTTGGTTTAATGTTGGGGTAGAAGAGAAACCACAATGTAGTGCTTGCTTCATCAATAGTGTTGAAGATACGATGGATTCCATATTGAATTTAGCAAAAATAGAAGGGATGTTATTTAAATTTGGCAGCGGAACAGGTACAAATTTTTCTACTTTACGATCGAGTCGTGAAAAACTTTCTGGCGGTGGAAACTGCAGTGGACCTGTCAGTTTTATGCGTGGTTATGATGCATTTGCAGGTGTTATAAAATCGGGTGGTAAAACCCGTCGGGCTGCCAAAATGGTCATTCTCAATGTTTCTCATCCAGATATCATAGAATTCATTGAATGTAAAGCGAAAGAAGAAAAAAAAGCATGGGCATTAATTGAGGCAGGTTACGACGGAAGTTTTGGGGGCGAAGCATACAATTCGGTTTTTTTTCAGAATAGCAATAACAGTGTTCGTGTTCCCGATAGTTTCATGCAAGCAGTGGAAGATGGTGGTTATTGGCAAACACGAGCAGTCAAAGGAAACTACGTTATTGACACTTTTGAAGCAAAAACGATTTTCCGTAAAATTGCTGAAGCAGCATGGATTTGTGGCGATCCGGGATTACAATTTGATACTACTATCAATGATTGGCATACTTGTCCTAACACCGATCGTATTTATGCTTCCAATCCTTGTAGTGAATATATGTTCCTTGATAATTCCGCTTGCAATCTTGCATCTATCAATTTGCTAAAGTTTGGTTTAGAGGATCGTGGCTTTGACGTGATGCGTTTTCGTCATACGGTTCAAATCCTAATTTTAGCTCAAGAAATCATTGTAGATCATTCGAGTTATCCAACTGAAAAGATTACCAAAAACTCACATGAGTATCGCCCTTTAGGTTTGGGATATGCTAATCTTGGTGCTTTATTGATGAGTTATGGATTACCATACGACAGTTCAGAAGGTCGTGCGACCGCTGGTGCAATTACGGCTCTTATGACGGGTGAGGCCTATCGCTTTTCTGCAGAAATCGCACGAGATATAGGCCCTTTTGAAGGTTTTGAAAAGAATCGTGAACCTTTTTTACGTATCATTAGAAAGCATGAAGCGGCTGTGGATGATATTCCTTCACGTCATACAGTTTATCGGCCTTTACTCAAAGCTGCACAAAAAGTGTGGGATGACGCCTATCGTTTAGGTTCGGAATATGGATTCCGAAATGCTCAGGTCACTGTCATTGCACCCACTGGCACAATTGCATTCATGATGGATTGCGATACCACTGGTATAGAACCAGATATTAGTTTGGTGAAATACAAACGACTTTCTGATGGTGGTGTATTAAAAATTGTGAACCAATCGGTTCCCCGTGCCTTGCGAACCTTAGGATATTCAGAACCACAAATTGAAGACATTTTAAAGTACATAGATACCCATGATACCATAGAAGGTGCACCCCATCTAAAAAATGAAGATCTGCCTGTATTTGACTGTTCCTTTAAACCACGCAAAGGACAACGGTTTATCCCCTATATGGCACATATAAAAATGATGGCTGCTGCACAACCTTTTATTTCTGGGGCAATTTCAAAAACAGTCAATATGCCTGAGAATGCAACTGTAGAAGACATTGAATATGTGTACATGCAAGCTTGGAAATTAGGATTAAAGTCCATTGCTATCTATCGTGAAAACAGTAAACGAACGCAACCTTTAAGCACTTCTTTGGAGAAAAAAGAGACCAAAATACAAAAATCAATTCGCCGTCGTTTACCGGATGAACGTCGTTCAATCACGCATAAATTCCAAATCAGTGGCCATGAAGGTTATTTAACTGTGGGTATGTATGAAGATGGTACTCCCGGTGAGATTTTTCTGAAGATATCCAAGGAAGGATCAATCGTGTCTGGTCTGAGCGATGCATTTGCAACGGCGATATCTTTAGCACTTCAATACCAAGTCCCACTTTCCGTACTCACACGAAAATTTCAACAAATGCGTTTTGAACCTTGGGGTCCTACCGGAAATAAAGAGATTCCATTTGCTTCTTCGATCACTGATTATATCTTCCGTTGGTTAGAAAAGAAGTTTATGACCAACCATGAAAGCAGTCAAGCCAATCAAGATGAAGATAAAGCAACCGTTAATGCAGGAAGAATACAATTTCAACTGGAACCAGAAACCGACGATTCGCAGTTGAATTTGTATGAATTCTCAGGTGAAAAAGGACCTGCTTGTCCCTTATGTGGTTCTTTATCGGTGCGACGTGGAAGCTGCTTTTATTGTCCAAACGATGGAACCCCTTGTGGTGGATGTAGTTGAAACGTTGATTTATTGACTTGATACTCAAAACGGGTGCTACTCTTGCACCCGTTTTTGAGTTGTAAGGTTACTTAATCCTAATATGATTCCTAAGACAATGGACCATAAAGCTGCTAAACCGATTTGGTATTCTTTCGGTAATGAAAAAGTGATAGTATGTGCGGGTATCCAAAACCAAATCAGCGTCATCCAAGCTTTTTCAATTCCACTCATATTCCATTGCTTTTCAATTAAGTTATCTTCGATTCGATGAAACCACATCATTTGTGGACCAAAGAAAATGTTTGTGATTACTGAAACAATTAGTGCATTCCAAATTCCCATTTGAAACATTGATGGCAACATTTGATGTTCTAATAATGCATCTACCGCACCTCGCATTGCTACAAAACCGTATTTTATTAGTATCCCTAAAATTGCCCAAGATAGTATTTTCAAAAAAAGTTTAAGAATTGAAAAGGGAAATTGAATGGATTTTGTTTTAATCCAAAAAGAGATCAACTCGCCTACCGTCCCAAGAATACCAAATTGAATTGCAGCTGAACATAAGGGATAATTTTTAACCCATTCTACGTAGGTCATCATTTTACTCCTTTTTGTAATGGTCCGTTATAATTTCGCAATTGTTTTGCAAATATCCATCCTATTCCACCACAAACTCCACCACCAATTCCAATCATGAGAAATACCCACCTTGCACCATAAATGTCCAATAAGTAACCGGTTAAAGCAGAGGAAACCGCCGTCATTCCCACTACACTGATGTTGACTACAGAGAATACTCTACCCGTTAACTTTTGAGGAACCAATTCTTGAATAATTGCGGCTCGAGGAATAATTAAAAATGGAATTGCAAATGAATGAATAATAAAGGTGATTTGAAGCGTCAATAAATCTTGTACAATAAATATTGGAATAAAGGTAATCCCATCTAAAAACATTCCTAATAATAACGTTTTCCCTTTTGGAAAGAATTGACCGTATTTCCATAAAAGTGCACTTCCCACAATCATTCCAATAGCATAACAAAATTCCGTAGTTGCATATGCAGCAGCGGACAATTTCAATTCTTCACGAATAAACACTGGTGTTCCTACAATAGCAGGACCCATAATAAATAAATTGTCAAGTATGGTAATCAGTAGTAATGGTAGTAAAATAGGACTTTTCGCAATGTAAACTAAGCCCTCTAAAATATCTTTTAATCCTAAATCTTTAGGTAATGAAATAGTAGATTCCTGTTTTGACGACTGAATCCTCCAAACAAAGACGAAGGATACCAAGTAGAATATGCTGACTACACCAAATAAATGAATTTTACCAAGTTTTTCGAGTATATAACCTGCAATTGCTGGGCCTATAAGTAATGAAAACTGCCAGGAGGTTTGAATAAAGGTATTTGCTTGCAAGAGTTGGTTTTCTGGAACGATTTGCGGTACAAGTGCATCCCTTGCTGGATTAAAAAAGACCCCGGCAGCCATTACCAAAAAAGCATTGATCGCAATTAAAGTGGGGGTAAGTTGATAAAAGGTAGCAAATATTGGAATAAATAGGACCGACACACAAGCAAGAAGATCGGAAGCCATGAGTATGAACTTTCTGTGATACCTATCGGCAACTACCCCAGCAAAAAGACCTAAAACAAGAGAAGGCAAATAAGCAATCGTTGCGACCCATCCAGTCGCGGTCTCTGAATTGGTCAATTCCAAAGTTATCCATAACAACCCGATATGGTACATAGATTGACCGCTTTGACCGATAACTTGAGCCAACCATAACTTTGTTAAATCAAGAGAAGGAAAAATTTTAAGTAACTTTTGTTTTATCAACATTTACTATTGACTTTTTGTATTCAAAATAGTACTTTTATCATATCATAAAAGGTGAGGTATTCAATGAAATATTTGTCCCTTTATCTTGTTTCCTTCATACTCTTAACATTAGTAGGTTGTAACGTATTTGAATGGACTGCTAATCCAACAAGTGCAACTGATTATCTCAACACAGGTAGAGTAAAACTTTCACAAGGAGATTATCAAGGAGCGTTATCAGATTTTCGAAACGCAGTCAATGAAAATCCGAATTCTTCAGAAGCTCGATATGCTTATGCGAAAGCAAGATTGTACGTGACTGGTATAAATTCTTTAGATGTGCTTTCTTCTTTATCACAATTTGACCTTTCTAGTAACAATTTAACAATTTCTTTTTTCAATAACACTTTGTGGCCTAACGAACGTGCTACTGATTTGTATGTTGCATTGGACGAAATCCAACAAATGTTAGCTCCTATATTTAATAATCAAACAACTGGAAGTATAAGTGCACATAATGTTGCTTTAGATTATGGGGTTTCTCAAACTGTTTTTGGTCTATTGCAACTTCGTGATAATAACCGAGATATGATAATTAATAACGCAGATGTTGATGTCTCTTTAATATGGCTTAATGGTCGTTTTAACTTAAATGGAATTATAGACCTCTACAACCAGCAAGGTTATCAAACTGTTAACACTCTTTTAAACAACGGAAGTAACTTTATAACCAATTTAATTCATATCATAGACACTGTTGTACCCCCTTCAAGTGGTTTTAACAGTGAAAACTTACGAGCTACTGTAGATTCAATTCGAACAGCGATGAATTCTTACCGTATTAATGATCTCCAAGATAATGATGGAGATGGTTTAATTGATGAAGTAGTTCTTGGTATTCAAAATGTAGAATTTTATTTAAACATGAATTATCAAATTCGTTCACGTAATGTAAATGACAATTTTGGCCATGATGCTGCCGGTTCAATAAATGATAATCCACGTCCTTGGACAAATGAATGGCTTGCTACTTTATCTCAAAGCAAAAAAGATTCGTTAAGGAGGAATATACCATGAATTGGCTACACAAGTTAATTGTTTCCTTTATTATTTTTTTCCTAAACAGTGTTTCGTATAGTGCTGTTTTCCCACGTTACTACCGAGATGCTGTAGTGAACTCCTTAGGTGGTACTGGCTCTCTTTATTCATATAGTACAAATTCAATGGTATATAATCCTGCTTTATTAAATCGCGCTAAATTTCACTTTGATTTAGTAAATCTGGGACTAGAATTAGATAATAAATTTTTGAAAGTTGTTCAATTTGTAAACGACAATTCAGATAAATTTATGAATTTTGACTCTCTTTCGAGTGATCCTGTTGAAAATCAACGATTGCAACAAGAATTTTTTAAAGATATTGAACCTTACGATGATATCTGGTTTGATTTAGGTGTTAGTCCTCAGTTTTGTTTAACTTTTAAACATTTTGGTTTGGTAATTACGAGTTCAACACAACCATCTATCAAAATCGATCGGGGAATATTCAACCCTGCAGTTGTAGTGAAAGGACAGTCCGATTTAGTAGTTAATGTTGGTTATGGCAATTCAATGACACAAAGTTTTTTCGGTAAAAGCCGAACGTTTGAGTATGGAATAGGTGTACATTATCTAAACCGACGTCAATTGACACAAAAACGTGTTAGTGCCGCAGATATTTCTAGTGGGAATGATATAGCCAATGAAGTGTCAGAAGATTTGAAAGATACAAAAACAGGATTCGGAATAGATGTTGGAACTATTTCTCAACTGACTGAAAATTGGGAAGGTGCATTAGTTATTCACAATCTTATAAGTTCATATGACGGAAAAGTAACTAAACCAACAGTGGTGTTAGGCGGAAACTATAATTTGAAAAAAAGATTTATATCTAACTCAAAATTAGTTTCACGATGGGATGGTTTTGTGGAATTTAGAGATTTCTTTAATTCAGAAGGAACAGCTCTATTTTACAAGACACACTTTGGAACAGAAGCTTCATTTTACGAACGTCTAAATTTTCGAATGGGTCTAAATCGTGGATATCTAGGTTTTGGAGTTGGTATTGATGTATTTGTACTGAAATTGAATTATGCTTATTACGGCGAAGAACTTGGACGATCACCAGGGCAGTTACCTTCCTACCGTCATCAACTTCAAGCAAGTGTTGGATGGTAGTTTTTATCAATGAAATTGCATCAATTAAAGCGGTGGGAGACCACCGCTTTTTTATGGGTTACGGAATGCCTTGACGTGATAATACCGATTGATTTGTTGTTGGATGGATGTATCTAAATAGGTTGTATCTAAAGGTGAATTAATGGTTTGGTGTAGTGTCCAATTCCCGTAGCCTGTATTGCTTGAATAGATTTTGTAACCCTGGATGAGGATTGGATTTCCCAAAGTGTCGGTATTGACCCGATTCCAGCGAAGACGGATAGCGTTTTCTTCTCTGTGTGCAGTAAGATTGAGCGGTGTACTGGGTCGAAGTTGGATGGGTCTATAGTAAATCAAATCACCGTATAAGGGTAAATGATCCGAAGCAAAATACAATGCTTCTGCTATAGAATCAGGAACTGCAAGATTTGGAAGTTGGTTTATTGCTTGATTAAAATGGTTTCCATCATTTCCTAATGCAACGTATGTGTTGTTAAGTAGTTTCGCTGAAGTGGTGTCTAAAAATGCCATAGATGGCAAGATAAAGTCAAAACGATCATCCAAACCACCCGTAGCACCTCCATCTGACAACTGTGTAGTTCTTGTAGATTGTGTATGAATCGAAGCAAAAGCAGCGTTGTCAGTCCAAGTTCCCGCTGTTAAAGGATCATATGCTTTGCCGTTGATGTTCGTTCCATCTGAAGTTAAGACATTGTAAGCAACTTCTGTGGAAGTGTATAAATTCAAATCTCCACAATAGACAAATTTAGAATTGGGTGGCAAATTATTGGCATACTGTCTTGCACGGGATGCCTCTCTTCCTCTTTGTTGAACATTGCTATTTCCAGTACTGGCTTTCAAGTGCATCAATAAAAACGTTGTAATGGTGGTTGAATCGCCATTGAGGGGTTTAATGCGATACACATTGATATTTCTTAATTCCGTACCAATGGTGTCTTGTCCTAAAAATTGAACCTTTGTAGTACGATACAACAAAGCACCATCCGTATCAGGTCCATCAATAAAAGGTGCTGCTGACCAGTCGGTCGTTCCAGCAATATTGAGATTTCTGGTTAGCATTGAATCAATGCCAACCTGAGATATCATTTCACCTAGTAAAATGACATCCGGTTTAACGTAACGAAAGATTTTGCGAAAGTATGGATTACGTTGTGAACCTTGGGAATTTGGATAATTTAAGATATTGTACACCAGAACACGCAAAGTATCGGCAGGTTGTGCTGATACATGATTGTAGGTAATGGTAAATATCGCAAAAATTAGTATGGTCTTAAACCACTTCATTCAGATTCACTTTCATCTTCCCAAGGTTGCTTTGGCTTTTTATCTTTTTTTTGTACTTGATCATCCTGTTTTGGATTTGAAAGGTCATTCGTGGGTTTAGTTTCATCCTCTTCGATTAACCATTCTGCGATAGGCATTTCTTCTTTTTTAGGTTCACTTGACTTTTCTTGGTTTTCTATTGGTTCTAAATCCGTTTCATTTGTCAGCAACCATTCTGCAATGGGAGCTTTAATTTCTTTTTTCTCTGTTTCTGAACCATTTTTGCTTTGTGTAAACAACTCTTCTTCATCTAATGGGACTAAATCGGGATGATCCCATTCCCATGGTTTGATTTGTTTTTCTTCTCCGGGACGATACCGAATTTTTTGCCCTTGATCATCAATTTCCCAGGGTTTCAAAGTTGGATCAATTTTAACTTCATCTTCAACCACTAAATGCAAATTTGAACCCGAAGAAAACCTTCTTGTATTTTTTAAATCCATTTTTAATTCTTCCGACGGTGGCCTATAAACTTTTTTACATACTGGACATGGGTAGTCGTGTTTATGAGGTGCATATGGATGTTTCAAAGTGTCTAAATACCCGTTTCCACGGAATTTATGATAATCTTTGCACATTCTTTCATAGGCCTGTCTAATCGTATCAGCAAGTGCAAAGGTGAATCGGGTATATTTCTTTTTCAATGCATGTTTTCTTAATTCGGCTTTAATGTCATCGTCCGAGCGACCAATCATCCGAACACTAAACTGTCCCCATATATCGTTATGGCCAAGTCGAAAGTTTCCGGGTCCTGTCCGAACAACGTTGGCTTCAATCACGTCTATATCCAAATCAAAGGGTCCCAAATGATCTGTTGCCATCGTTTACTCCAATCAAGTGAATAAAATATATATCAAGATAGAATACGAGACCTAAATACTTTTACGTTCAAATAATAATTTTCTTATGTCTTTCAACACACTTGATTCATTTCTTTACACTGAGTTTGCTTGAAGAATACCGTTAATTGCTTTACATTGTCAAATGAAAATATCTGATGAACCATTTTTTCTTAGGAAATGCTACCATCACCAATTAAAAATCAAGTATTTGCAAGTTTTTTTGGCGGTGTACGACTTACTTGGCAAGGTAAAAAAATTACTGACTTTGCTACCCAAAAAGTATTAGGGCTTTTTTGTTATCTACTTGATAATCGTAATCTTGCTGTTCCTCGTGACCGTTTAATTACCATGTTTTGGGGTGAATCACCAGAAAATCAAGCACGGTATAATTTACGTTACGCCCTTTGGAATATTCGCAAACTTTTTAAGGAATTAGACGATCGTTTAGAACCTATTTTAGCCAATCGTACTGACTGTCAAATCGATCCCGATTTTCCTATTGTTACTGATGTAGAACTCTTTCTCCAAGATCTTAGTACCCCAATCGGAACTGAACGTTTAAATGCATTGATTCGTGCAGTTGAGCGTTATCGCGGGAAATTTTTAGATGGGTTTACTTTACGAAATTTAGACGATTGGGAAGAATGGTTGTTTCACCGTCGTGAAGAACTTCAAAGAAAAGTGCTTGATTGTATGATTGAGATTGGAAACACGTATAGCCAAATGAAGCAGTATTCAAAAGCCATAGAATATTTCATGCGTGCACTTTCCATTCAAAGTGACTTGGATGCAGCTCATGAAGGAATCATTCGAGCGTATGCCAGTCAAGGAAAAAATACTGCAGCATTAAGGCAGTACGCGACGTATGTTGAAATCATGCGTCGCGAGTATCATGCACCACCAAAACAGTCCATTTTTCAATTGGCTGAAGCCATTCGTTTAGGTGATGATAGTAAAGTACGTGAACTTGAACCGCCCAATTTAACGGGTGTTTCCTTCGAATCAACAACAAGCATATCTACAAAAAACATTCAGACAGAAGAACCAAAAGAGGAACCATTATCAAGTTATGAAGAGCTACTGACGATAAAACCCTCATTCAAAGAAGAATTGCCTGTCAGTAGAAAAGAAGATGAGAGTTTAGTTTCGTTTACATCCCCTTCAAGTCACGATGTATTTATTGGAAGAAAAGAAGAGCTCTTTACCTTACAGCAGGCAGCTGAAATTGTAATTCACGAAAAGTTAGGCCACGTGGTAATCATTTCCGGTGAGATGGGTATTGGAAAGACACGTCTTTTTCAGCGCTTTTTGGAAGAAATTCCTGAAACCATGATTGTGGGATTAGGTGAAAATGATGAAATTCCAAATTCTCAACCTCTGAATTCTGTATTTCAAATTTTACAATCGTTTTTAAAGAACCGTCATCTTTCCAATAAACAACGTAGCGAATTAGAATCTTTGCTTCAAACGGATCCACTTTCTATTACCAAACCCACAGAAGAAAATCATTTTATCTCTGAAGTGAAAAAGTGGATTCTTTCTGTATCTACTACCAATCCAGTACTCATTGCAATGGATGATTTACATTGGGCAACCGAAATTGTGTTCAACTTTTTTGCATCCCTTGCACAAGAAACAAAGCGCTATCCAATATTGTTGATTGGTATTTTTCGTACTTTTGAAGAAACTACCGAAGATGTAATTGCCTCCTCCCTTATTAGTACAGCAAGAACCGGTCGGTTAATCAAAATCGATCTAAAGAGTTTAAGCGATGATGAAACTATTGCTTTAATCAATTCACGTGCTACTCGTGTAACTGAACAACTCAATAGAAAAGATTTGGTGAAAATTTCTCGTTATAGTTGTGGCATTCCTTTATTTGCTGTTGAACTTGCAAATTTTCTTTTAGAAGAAAATTTGGACTTTATCCATAGTCCATTATTAGAAGATAGACCAGATTTCAGCATCACCTCACTTGACAAGTTGATTCCACCTTTGCTTTTAAAAATTACCAACCTTCGTTTAAGCAAACTATCGGATCAAAGTTCAGAATTATTAAAATCCATCTCTTTGTTGATCGGTGAATTTTCTATTGAATTTGTAAGTTTATTGAGTGGCTTAGATGTTGATACAATTGAAGATATTTTTGTGGATTTAGAATCACGGAATTTCATTCATCATATTGAACGTGGCAATGATTTGCTTTTTGCTTTTAACCATCAACTGATTAAAATCGCTATTGCTGATACCATTTCTTCTTTAGAACGAAGACGACTTTTTAAGAATATCGTGGCAGCGATTGAACAATGGGATGGTGAAATCAATATTGAGGCCTTGTCTTATTATTATTACCATGCAGGTGATCAGATCAATGCGGCACGTTACTTAATGGAAAGCGCAAAACAATGGTATGCTTATGGAGATAAAAGTCGGTGTATGCAATTCTCTTCTTTAGCATACAAAGCAGCAATTGAAAACCTTACCCAACACCCAGAAGAATTGATTTCCATTATACTATCTCATTGCGATTTATTGGTGAAACTTGACAAAGTAAAAGATGCGATTAGTGTATATAATCTCATTATAGAAAAAATTGAAGCACATAAACCACTGTCCCCTGAAATTGGTTTAGACACCAAACGTGAAGAACTTAAACGGTTGTTAAAAAATAGGACGATCAAAAAACAAATAGAGTTTTCACCTATCTTACTCATATCTACCAAACGTTCATTAGCCAATGTCAAGTTGTTACAAAATGATTTGGTTGGGGCAAAAACTTTGCTACAACAGGTAGAAAAAAGTTTGGATAATTTACCTGATTCACCTGCTACAATCCGAGAAACTGGATTGTTTCTACAAGTAAAGGCGAAAGTTTCAATCCAAGAAGGAAAAACTACGGAAGCAATCAAACTGTTAGACAATTCAATTGACTTGTTATCTAAAGAAGGATTGTCTTCGGAACTGATTGAAAGTTGGCTGCTGTTGGCAGATGTTTATATTGAAAATCAGCAGAGTGTTAAAGCAAAATCCACCTTAGAAAAATGCAAGACCTATTGTCATCAAGAAAGCGATGAACTTAACGAAGCACAATGTTACTATCGGCTGGGTTCTATAGCATTTCGCGAAGGAAACTTAGCCAATGCAGAGCAACATCTTTCCCGCGCAATTGAATTAATTGAATTACAGAGTTCTTTAGTTCCAAATTTAGGAGATTTTTACTTAGAATATGCTCAAGTGTTATGGGCAAACAATAAAAAGAAACAAGCCAAAGAGTTTTTGGAAAAAGCAGAAAACGAATTCCAAGAGAGTCATAACGACCTTGGTTTAGAAAAAATACAACACTTACGTAAGAATAAGCTTCTTCCTACTTGAGTCAATCGGCGATCGTAACATAAATGAGCGTTAACTGATCATTTTGTATTTCCAATTCACATTTCAAGTTCGCAATCATTAATCCTAATGTGTACACTCTTACCGCTGGATTGGGATGAATTAGATTAGGTTTCACGATTAAACTTTTCCAATCCTCAAAAAGTGGAATACTTACATTCACATTGGATGCAATTAATTGAAATCCATTCAATGCATCCTTTAATGAAATTGTACTATGCGGTTCCATAAAAGCAGCCATACTTGCTAAAAGTGAAGCAAACCATTCCGTCCAAAACTGTGTTTCGCCGATTAGAGAAAGTGTACATTTAGGTTCAATAATTTCTAATTGTACACCATTTCTTGCTAATATAGAACCAGCAAAATATCCTCCTTCTTGAAACCTTTCCCAAATTTCACCACTGTTTTTAGTCCAAGCTTTTTCGCCAGCATAAGAAGATGTCTTTCGGATAAGATTGACTAAAACATTGGTTTGTTCATAAAGTTCATCAATTTTTTGATGCATCCCTTCGGGTAAATCATTTCTTAAAGCAAACAATTGCAAATTTCCCGCAAGGACTGTAAGTGGTGCCATAAGATCATGTGCGAGCCGCCGTATAACCAAAGCAGAACCAGGTGGCCATTGATTGTAACTGATCGTATCAGACATGATACACCTTCAGGAACTTGTTTACTATCAATTTCGTAAATGATTGCGAAGGTTCAAAATGATTTTTTATCCAATCAGAAATTCATCTAATAGAAAAGAACGCATCTCATCGCATCATTCGGTTATGCAAAACGAAATAAAAGCAAACGTTTCTGTTTTACTCTTTCTAGTTAGAACCACGTGTTTCGTAAATCACGGATTTCATAGATTGCTGATAAGTGAGGTTGAAATGGAAGTTTCAACTCTTGCTTGGGAAGTTGGACAGTAGGAACTTGAAAAGGTAAATTTTTTGTATATCGTTTGTACACTTCAATCATTAGTTGTTCAAGATGGATTGCATCATATGCATTGTATGCCAAGAGCGTTTCTAAAAATTTCTGTTTTTTTGTTGACTGATATTTATGCCATAATAAAACTGCATCATAACCATCAACATCCAGTAAATCCCCTCGATGAATGCCTAATTGCTTTTCACAATTTTTAAGTCCTCCACGAATACCAAGTGCTCGTAAAAAGTGCATCACATCCAGATGAATCGCCTTGATTTTCATTTGAAATTCATGTTCAATAAAAGGTACATCAAAGGACTTCCCATTGTAAGTAACTATGGTTTGATAGTGGGTAATGTCTTTACAAAATTGATAAAGATTCTCACCACGTACATAAGAATACAAATTGGTTCCATCATACAAGCAAATGGTTGTTATATGGTTTCCGATGTTGAGATGTCCTGTGGTTTCAATATCTATATAAGCAACATTTGATTGGATATGAGGAAATAATCTCCAAGATTCATTTGACGGCAATTTTGAATAAAAATAGTAAAAATCATTTGCTTGAAAACTGGTAAATGATTCAGCAAGATACCCATGTACCACTTGTGTAAGTTTAGGACCTAAAATTTGTTTCGTGCTGCACTTAAACTGATTCCAAGTATAGATTTGATTTTCCCAAATCAAATTTTCACGAACTTTAGAAATTCCGGGAATATGCACAAACGTATTTTGAATCATTTCTATCATTCAATTGTGTTTGTAGAATAATATACAAGAATTCATTTTGTTAAACTATTTTTAGTATTTTAAGAATCCGTATTTTCTTAAAACACACGAGGTAACACCAATTTGAAAATTTACGACTTTTTAGTGATTGGTAGCGGTATTGCTGGACTATCCTATGCTTTGGAAGTTTCTAGACATGGAAGTGTGGCAATCGTAACAAAAAAGAACCATACCGAATCGAATACCAATTATGCACAAGGAGGTATTGCAGCAGTTGTTGATCAAACACGCGATCGATTGGAATGGCATATAGAAGATACATTAAAAGCAGGACAGGGTTTGTGCCATCGTGAAGCGGTTGAACTGTTGGTTTTTGAAGGTGCAGGTAGAATTGAGCAGTTACGAGAATGGGGAGTTCATTTTACTACTACCTATCAAGATGGCAAATTGGTTTTATCTTTGCATCGAGAAGGCGGTCATAGAACCAATCGTATCGTTCATCACTATGATTCTACTGGTCAAGAAATTGAACAGACCTTAGTGAATCGTGTTAGAAATAATCCATACATTGATGTTTATGAACATCATGCATTGGTTGATTTAATTACTGACCATCACCTTGAACATAGACATGAACCTTCAAAAGTTTGTTATGGTGCATATATCTTGAACACTGCGACCAATACGGTCCAACGGTTTTTATCGCGAATTACAGTTTTGGCTACAGGAGGATGTGGACAAGTTTGGCGACATACAACGAACCCCGACATTGCTACCGGGGATGGTTTGGCTTCAGCCGCAAGAGCCGGTGCAAAATTAGCCAATTTAGAATTTATGCAATTTCATCCAACTACCTTACATCACCATTTAGCCCCACCTTTTCTAATATCTGAAGCACTACGTGGTTATGGTGCTAAGTTATACAATCTTTCAGGTGAACGCTTTATGCTGAAGTATCATCCTGATGCAGAATTAGCCACTCGAGATGTCGTTGCACGTGCCATTGATGCAGAAATGAAATTACGCGGCGATCCATACGTCGAGTTGGATGTCACTCATATGCCTGCTCCAGAAACACGAGAACGTTTCCCGAAAATTTACGAAACCTTATTACGCTACGGCCTTGACATTACAAAAAATCGTATTCCTGTAGTACCTGCTGCTCATTATATGTGTGGTGGTGTTGTAACAGATTTGGTAGGAAGAACAAGCATTGATGGATTATACGCAATTGGTGAAGTTGCAATGACAGGTGTACATGGTGCTAATCGTCTGGCCTCAAATAGTTTGCTTGAAGCACTGGTTTTTGCTCATACTGCAGCAGTTCACTCCTCAGAAATGATGAAAACATTTTCAATTTGTGATGATATACCCGAATGGAATGCACAAGGCACTATGGATCCAGAAGAATGGGTCTTAATTTCCCATGATCGCGATGAGATCCGTGATCTAATGGCTGATTATGTTGGAATAGTTCGCAGTGGATTACGATTAGAAAGAGCAAAGCGAAGATTATCGCTACTTTGGAATGAGATTGAAGAATTCTGGCGTAGAACAACTGTCACACTTCCACTTTTGGAGTTGCGGAATATTGCTTTGGTAGCCATGTTGGTTGTAGAATGTGCAGAGCGTAGAAAAGAATCAAGAGGTTTACATTATCGTACGGATTATCCGGAACCATCCGAAGCGTTTCTTTACGATACTGTTTTAGTAAACGGATCAATGAATTTGTTTTAGTTCCTTCTGTTAAACAATAGTTTACCATCCACCCATACCATTTCCACATCCGAAGAACGGCACGAGTAAATGACTTTTGAGATTGGATTGTCTCCACCCTGACAATGCACTTTATCCGTCGAGATCAAGATAAGATCTGCTTTTTTTCCAACTTCAAGGGAACCAATATCGTTTTCTAAACCGATTACTTTTGCACCTTCAATGGTAATGGCATCAAGTGCGTCTTGAGCTGTAATTTTTCCAACTCCTAATCGTCCAGTTTGTAGCAATGAATACAATCGTGCTTCTAAAAGAGCATCTAAATTGTTATTACAAGGAGCACCGTCTGCTCCTAATCCTATGGTGATCCCTCTTTCTTTCATTTCGTAAATAGGTGCAAACCCAGAACCTAATTTTAAGTTGGAGGAAGGACAATGAAGTACTTTTGCATCATTATCCGCCAACCTGTTCCAATCTTGTTTATCTGTATGAACACAATGTGCGACCGCAGTATTTGGTGTGAGAAGACGGATCGTATCTAAGTATTCTATGTTCCCTTTACCAGTGATTTTTTGAACTAAAGCAACTTCGTTTTTGTTTTCACTTGCGTGAGTGTGAACAATTGCTCTTCTCTCTTTTGCTCTCTCTCTTACTCCCACTAACAATTTTTCAGTACAAGAGGGAACAAATCGGGGTGCATAACATATTTTTATACGTTGATGGTCTGCATCATGGTATTTATTAAATAAAGTATCTGCCTCTAATAGTGCCTCTTCTGTGGTTTGTAACAACGCTTTGGGTTGACCAATATCTCGATCCATAAGCGCTTTTCCAACAATTGCACGGATACCGCTATCTTGAACGGCTTTGATAATTGCTTCGGTGTTTTGAACTGTTTCAATGGTTAAAACTGTAGTAGTACCTCCTTGAAGCAATTCTTGGATAGATAAAAGTGCAGTATGGTAAAGCGATTCATAAGTATGATTTGCTTCACCAATAAAAACCACCTTCCTTAACCAATCCAGCAATTCTAAATCGTCTGCCAAATTTCTTAATGAGGTCTGACATAAGTGTACATGAGTTTGTATAAAACCGGGTAACAAAATTTGATTTTTTGCAGAAATCACTCGTACATCTGGAGCGTTGATTTCAACTTTAGGCGGTTCATTTCGTTGATTGTAGTGAATGATTTGGATAATGCGATCATTTTCAAATATGAGTTCACCCTGAATTACTTCACGTTTGCTATTTTGAGTAACTATAGTAGCATCAACTATCCTGGTTATCATCTTTTTTAGTCCACCATTTCCACCACTTTTTACTTGATTTTTTTGATTTCTGTTTTTCTTTTTCTAATTTTCTCTGCTTTTTCATTTCTTTTTCAATGGATAAAAAATCGTCTTCCTTTTTTTCTAAAATTTCAACGAATTTGTAAAGGGTTTCTCTTCTTTCTAACAGTTCTCTTAAACGATCGTATTCTGGTAACGTAAAAAATGCTGTGACGAACGGTTGTAAAAAAATCATGACCTGCGCACCAACAAAATTCATCGGTTTTACGGATTCAAAAAACATGATTGCTGGGACGCTCATTCTACGTTTTACAATTTTATCTGCTAACTTCTCAAGTAAAGCCAAATCCTCAGGCGTAAAATCTTGAGAATGCTGACTTGTAGTTCTTAAGGTATCAAATAAACCCATACTATTGATTTCCTATAACCTAAGAATAATACGCCTTTTTTCTTTTATAGAAAAATGTATTATTTTTCACAAACAAATTGGACTTGATCAAAACCGCAATTTTTATCTTCTATTTCATCCTTTCTAATGTACAGAGGTAATTCATGTTTAAGATTGGACAAATATCTATATCTACGAATCCTACCCAATCTAACCTTATTAACGGTCTTCCTTCTGATGATTTGGTTCGCACCATTCAAAAAGATCGTAAAGATTGGACACTTGAGGATATCATTCGTTTTTTTCTGAATTCTAAAATACGATTGGTGTCCTTATTGCACATTGGCGGTGATGGGTGGCTTAAAACATTGGATTTTGCGCCACGTGACCATCACCATTTAGAAAATATTTTACTTGCTGGTGAACGGGCAGATGGTTCCAGCATTTTTACAGGAATGGGAATACAAGCAGGACAATCGGATATAGTCCTACGTCCACGCATTGATACCGCATTTCTAGATCCCTTCTCTCCCATTCCAACACTTTGTGTCATGTGTTCACATTATGGTCGTGATGGAAAACCGCTTCCCGAATCCCCAACAACCATTTTACAAAAAGCAGAAGAGCGATTGTATCGTGAAACAGGTCTTCAATTGTATTCACTTGCAGAATTAGAGTATTACCTCGGCAAAAAACCAGAACAGTATGATGATTATGGTAGAAATGAACGTGGCTATCATTCTACCTCTCCCTTTGTCTTTGGCGAAAATTTACGTAGAGAAGCACTTTTCCTCCTGTCTGAAATGGGTGTGTGTACAAAATATGGTCATAGTGAGGTTGGATACATTACCGCTGATGAACATGATGATCGAGTTTGGGAACAACACGAAGTAGAACTCGCACTCCAACCCATTTCAAAGTCCGCTGAAGATGCTATATTAGCACAGTGGGTCTTGCGAAATTTAGCCCATCGTTATGGGATGTGGTGTAGTTTTTCTCCTGTAATCAAGCGTGGTCATGCGGGTTCAGGAATGCATTTTCATTTGTCTGCAGTTAGAAATGGACAACATCTTCCTGTGTTTAGACAAAACAAGAATCTTACTGAAGAATCGAAATGGATTATAGGCGGTTTGGTTCAAATGGGAAGTGTTTTAATGGCATTTGGAAATCGTGATCGTACTAGTTTCATACGATTACAACAGGCAAAAGAAGCTCCGAATACAGTCACATGGGGTCAATACAATAGAAAAGCACTGGTACGGATTCCAATCGTTGCTTATGATTCAGAAGGAAAAGCAGTGACGCAAGAGACCATTGAATACCGTTTGTCTGATGGTTCAAGCCATCAACAATTGTTGCTTGCTGCGATTGCACAAAGTATTTGTTGGAATTCAAAAAATTCTGATTTAGATCATTGGATAACAACAACCTCTGCTGAAGTTAAGACCAATGAAAGCCATTCAATCCCAATTCCTCAATCATTTCATTCTGTTAGTCAATTGCTTTTAGAACATCGCTCAATTTTAGAGGCAGGAGAGGTATTTCCTTCCCATTTAATTGATGCTATTGCAGTTTCATTAGATAAACTTGATTCATAGGAGATTCAAATGGCCGATTATTATTTGGTAGAAGCTAAAAAAGCAAATGAATGGGTAGTCAAATTAGAAGGGGCACGCTGTGCCAGTGCAAAATGTAAAACACAAGATGAAGCGATTGCTAAAGCCATTGCGCTTTCTAAAGAGAAAGGATTTGAAAAAGTTGTTGTAAAACAATCCGATGGAAAAACATCAACCGTTAAGGTCTGAAGCTTCCTTTGGAATTGGTTTTCCTTGCGGATCTAGATTTCTATCTTTTAATACATTGGATAAGTTTTCGCGTTCCTGAGGACTAAGAAAATGCTCCACGATATCTGCTGATTGATGAGTATGATCGGGTGGCAATTGAAGTTCTTGTTCTAAATAACTTTCCCATAAACGGTGAGATCGTATTACATTAGCGGCTACTTGTCGCCCTTTCTTGGATAATTGGTAACCGTATTCAGAAGGAGTAATAAACTTTTGAGATAATGCTCTCTTAATTAGCTTTTTATTTAATGCTAAGCCGTATGTGGACGCATTTTTTTCTTCAAGTCGGTACATCAAACCCAGTAAATCTTCTAATGCAATTCGTTTTTCCAGTTTTCTTTTTTCAATCCATTGTATCAATAAACCAGAATGAGGTGACAAGAAGATGACGCCTGCGAACATTAAACCAGTAATGGTGGTCATTGCACCTGCAATACTGCTGTCTAACAATTTCGCAGAAATGTAACCGAATAAAGCAATAAACAATGATATGATTTGACTTGCGATGAAAACATGGGATAACTTATGAAATGCTATCAAAGCAATTAAGGCAGGACCGATAAACATTGAAACGATAAGTATTGCCCCTGTCGCTTCAAACCCAGCAACTGTTGTCAAAGACACTGCGGACATTAAAAGATAATGGAAAAGGTTTGTAGAAAAACCTAAAGTGGCAGCTAAAGTTGAATCAAATGTAGAAATTTTCCATTCTTTGTAAAAAAGTATAATGAGTAGAATGTTGAACAAGTACACAATGCTCAATGTAAAAGTGGACCTTGGAATACCTGAACCTGCTGGGAAATCTTCTTGAAGTGGAATTAATGATAATTCACCAAATAAAACACATTCAGCATCTAAATCAATGTTTCGGCTAAATAGAGAAATCAGTACTACTCCAATCGCAAATAGTACCGTAAAAACGATCCCTATAGATGAATCCTCTGCGATTTTTGCTTTGGTGATCCATTCAATCAACAAAGTTGTGATTAAGCCCACAGTTCCTGCACCTATTAACATAACTTGTGGATTTTTAGATTGGGAAAAAAGAAATGCAAGCACAATACCCGGTAAGATCGCATGTGAAATCGCATCCCCGATAAGCGATAGTTTTCTAAGCACCAAGAGTACACCCAATAAACTGGCTGATGCAGCAGCTAAATAGGCAGTAATAAGAATCGAGAGGTTTAATTCACTAAATACTTGCATTCTGTTATATCATTCTATAAAATCCATACAATTCGAATAGAATTAGACGATTGAAGATACTATGTTGTTTGTAATTTTCTAAGATTAAATTCATTTTACAACACCATTTTGAAGGAGAATTTCTTTTATGCCAACAGGATCGCGCCGAGCACAAGATTCAGTCGTTCTTTTACCTGATTTGCTCGGGACGATAGAAGGGGAATGGTCACCCCACTTTGAGTCCATTAAACATTATCAACTACAACCTAATGGGATTGATTGGCCGTATCAAAGTAGCGATTTTCAATCCGATTCTTTTCATTTGCACAATTTAGTGGAACATACCTACCAACGATTAGAATCATTGGGATTAGAACGTGTCGTTCTATGGGGTTATGGTTTAGGTGGATACGTTGCTTTAGAAATAGAGCGAACGAATCCCGGTTTCATTGAAGGGATCTGGATGCACGCTACAAAGTTTTTCTGGAACGAAAAAGATGTCAATAAGTTCCGCAATGAGCTTTCCGTAGATACTATAAGCCCAAGACGAAAAGAATTCATGATGAAACAATTTGGTGATCGTTGGATAGAAATCTTACATATGAATTCGGTTTTTTTTGATGATGTTTTAGAAAATGGTTTAACTGTTGACGATTTATTGGATGTACGAATTCCTGTGTTGGTTACAGCGGGTGATCAAGATGAGTGGATCACCTCATCGGAAGTAGAAAAATTGGCAGATTCATTAAGCGGTGGTGAATGGCAAATTTTAAATGGAGTTCGTCATCACCTTCATTCTACTCGCTCTTCACTAATTATTCCTACCGCTGTAGAATTTACTCGAAGAGTTTTAGGATATACTTGATGATTGATGTAGATGAACGTGCTACTCCGTTTATTCGGAGATTGTGTAACGAATACAATGTTCATGTTTCTATTCGGTTTTCCTATACCGTCCCTCATAAGGTAGGCAATTGGATTCATTTACCTGCACATTATCATGATGAACGTTTAAATTGGTCATTTTGTCATGAACTTTCCCACATTTTACTTAACCACGATGAAAACTCGTTTCCTTCCAATCAAGAGGAAGAAGAGGCCAACTTGCTTGCCAGTGAACTGATTCTACCTAAGTGTCATTTTCAGTCGGTTTCACACTTACGTTTGACTGAATTGAAATCCATTTTTTATCATTGTTCTTATGAAGTATTACTACGACGTAAATCCCAGTTTCAAGTAGGTGTAGCTACCATTATTGATGAAGGACGAATCACTTTTAGAAATGGTCATCCATCCCTTCGTTATCCTCTTTTTCCTACCCATGAAGAATGGAAAATCATTTGCAAAACTGCGCGGTATGGCAATCACCTGTTCACAGTCATGGATTCATTTCGTCTCGAGTCGGTTTATTTAGAACGAAATGGATTTCGTAGAGTACTGTTATGGACCGAACCAACAACAGATTTTTTTATCAGTTAGTTTGAACAATGAAACGTAAAACAATTTTATTGGTTGGTATTGGTGGATTAGGAAGAACAATTTATAAAATTTTAGGCGATTTGAATTTTGGAAATGTTTTTGTCATTTATAAACAGAATTCTGAAGCAGCAGACACATTTCTTGAAAAGTGCAAATCCCTTGGTTTAGAAACCAAAAAATTTCAAGCCGATGTTACTGAATTGAATGAAGTTAAAAGTGCAGTAGAGACCTGCATCCAAACTTTTCAACAATTGGATGCTGTGGTTGCTTTACAAGGGGATTTTTTACAAAAAGAGCCATTATCCTATCAACCTCAAGAAATTGAACTAATGTTTGCCACCAATTTTTATGCAAATTATTACCTTTCACAAGTAACACTTCCATTTCTTCGTCAAACACAAGGTACACTCATTTTTTTTGGTGTTGCTCATAATGAACAATTTCATAGTCAAATCCATACTTTACCGTATAGCGCTTCTAAAAGTGCATTGGTGATCTTGATGCGTACTCTCGCTCGGAGCGAAGCAAAATTTGGTGTACGAGTCAATATGATCTCACCAGGAATTTTTACTTATGAAGAAAATGATCTTTTTACAGAACAGATACCTTTACAGAGAAAAGGTACTCCCGATGATCTATTAGGTGCCTTACGTTTTTTACTTTCAAATGAGTCCCATTATTGTACAGGAACAAATCTGATATTATCAGGTGGGTGGGCTATTTGATTCGATTTGGATGAGGATGTATCCAAATAGGGATTTCTACATTTTTTAGTAACTTTTCACACGTTGAACCTAGTAGCCATCGCTCTAATTTAGAATGCCCTTGTGTTCCAATGACGATCAGTTCAATTTCTTTTTCTTTAGAATACACACACAAGCGATGACAAGGTTCTCCTTCCAATATCACGACTTGATTGGGAATACCTTCGGGAACATATTCCCTGACCAATGCCTCCAATGCTTGTCTAGTATTTTCAACGATTTCAGGTTCAGTGGAGATAACCGGCCCTATGCTTACAGGTGGATAAGGGACACTAATGGTCATTTCAATTACATGCAAAATATGCAATGTACTATTCCACAAGCGAGATAAAAGGACCGCTTGTTGTAAAGCCAATTTGGATGCTTCTGAAAAATCTATTGCGGCCAATATTTTTTTTGGTAATTGATGAAATTTCTCAAGTTGATTTTCACCTCTTCCCACAGCGACTAACGGAACCGTGGTTCCACGCATTACTTTTTCTGTTACCGAACCCAATAACAAGGCAGGTATTCCTGTTCTACTATGGGTTCCCATTACAATGAGATCCGCTTGATATTTTTGCGATGCTTCTAAAATTGCATTTGCAGGTGACTGGTTTACCATTGTAGTATATTCAAATTGGATATGAGGTTTTTCTCGTATTCCTAAAATAGATAACGTTTCATCAACAGCATCATGGATGAACTGTTTGAGTAAAGGTTTTAGATCCTCTTCAAATGCTCTGGATTCTACAATAGAAATCACGTGTATATTTGCTCTTGCATTGATGGCAATGGCAGCAGCATATTTTGCAGCACGTGCCGATGGCTCAGAAAAATCTGTAGGCAAAAGGATGGTTCGGAACATCGCGACCTCAATTTTAATGTTAGACAAAAAATGACTGCTTCTTCAAAATATACAAAAGAATTAAAACGCCGTCATACCATTTTAAGGTTGCTATCAGAAAATTATCCCACTGCTCAATGCGCATTGTATCATCAAAATGCTTTTCAGTTGTTGGTCGCTACCATTTTATCTGCCCAGTGTACCGATGGAATGGTCAACAAAGTAACACCAAAACTTTTTGCAGTCGCTCCAACACCTCAAGCGATGGTATCATTGCCATTACCAACTTTACAAACCATCATCAAACCGACTGGTTTTTTTGTTAACAAAGCGAAAATGATTCATCAAATGAGTCAACAATTGCTTGAACGATTTGATGGTCAAGTTCCATCTAGTATGGAAGAATTATTAACCTTAAGTGGAGTAGGCCGAAAAACTGCATCTGTAGTTTTAGGGGCTGCTTTTGGTAAAGCCGAAGGGATTGTTGTAGATACCCATGTGAGTCGTTTATCTCAACGATTACAATTCGTAGCCTCTAAAACCGCTGATCGAATTGAAAAAGAGTTAATGAATTGGGTTCCCCGTGAACTTTGGATACCGTTATCACATCAATTGATACACCATGGAAGAAATGTTTGTACTGCAAGAAAACCTAATTGCAAAGGTTGCTTTCTTTCTAATTATTGTCCAAGTGCTCATCAATCAGACACAAATCAAACTCAACGGTCAAAATTGAACAAGAACGATAGGACCCATTGACTATAAGTTTGTGAATAGTGTTTATTTGACCAATCAAATAGACCGGGTAAATAGGAATTGTGTTTTTGATTGGATATGGATCCGCTATTTTGTGTATTGAACACGCCTATCCTTTTTTGTCTCCATTTCACCATTATGAAACAATGTTCAAAAAGTTCGTACGAAATAGTCGCTTGCAAATCGTGAACATTCCGCCCTCTACCATTCCCGAATTGAAGTGAACTATGATATGCAGCCGGTGGGTAATGTGAAAATAAACTACCAGATGCTAAGGTTAGATCGCCTAGTATTGTAGAATCAATGTGTCTGGTTGTTGTCGATTCGAGATAGATTTTCCAATCTGAAAAAGGTTCCCATTCTGCTAAAAGGGACCATTGATCAGAATGAGGAAGCAAATCCAATCCAAGCGGTTTCCCCCAATGTTCATAACGATTAATTTGATAAAAATGCGACCCAGCAAAGGGATCCATCCGTGCATATTCAAATACAAAACGTGAATTTTTCAAGGTTAGTGGATCATACAGTATTGAACCTACAAGGTAACCGAATTTATTTTGAATAAAGCCCGTACCCAGTTTTCCCGTTGTTAGATCGTCTATCCATATTCCACCATACAACCATTGTTTTGGAATGGCTTGAAATTTCACATCTACTGCTAAAGATTTGTTATCGTTATCTCTTCGATTATGCTCAGTAGCATAGAAAAGGTTTATTGGGATTAAATAAGGTAATTCTGGTGCGCGATCCCCATAGATTACCGATTCGGATAATCCGATTGTTATCCATTTCTTCATTCTCCATTCCAAGCGATGTGCAGCCACATATCTTTGTCTATCAAGTACTCTCGGCTTTGCATCCTCAGGGAAGTCCATTGTATCGGTAACGGGTGGATCGTTGAGCAACCAACCATGTAAGTAAACAAAACGCAGATTATCAAGTAATTGAAAATCCAAACGGAGTTGGTCAATAGGGGAAATTTGCTGTCCTAACATCAATTTTTGTCGTACACCCGGTCCCCAACCTACTGTTTCTCGCCCTATTAAAAAATTGAGTGTTTTCCATGTGTAGGATAAAGATGCTGTAGATACTATGTATTCTTCACTTGTTTTTTCTTTAGTCCAATCTTGTGGATTACGTGTGAGATAACTTTCTGATTCACCTTGGAATGCTATATCTGAATTTCCGAAGATTCTCCATTCACGAAAAGTCATCGCATTTTTAGAGGGAACCTTATCCATATGATCTAAGTAACGAAAGCTTACACCTATTTCGTTCCATTGACTTTGGAACGACCATCCTAACCCTATCCTTTGTTGACGATTCCAATCTTTGGACGGACTTTTTGTATAGTCCATTCGTATTCTCGGATTTATTCTTATAGCAAATTCTTGCTTTTTGAAGTGAAAAAAATCATTGTGCGATTCATAAATCCCTTTAGGCAACCAAAAAAATAGTTTCTTTTTTGTCCAACTTGTTTTTTTACTGTGTTTTTTGGAAAATGATTGGTTCACTTCAAAATGCAGTTCATTGAGAAATTGAGCGAACTTCTGTTTATCAATTGGCGTTAGTTGAGTGGTATCCACGGATAATAAAAATTGCGCTGCTTCTATTCGGGTCAAAGGACGGTGAGATGGTAGAGTTTTTTTTGCAGTTTGGAATGTTTCTAATCTTTCTAAAAATGGATAGATTGATGAAGAAATAGGAATGGTAGCACCTTGAGCAAAAATGTGATAGGGAGCAGCACTTGCTAAAAGAATGATGATTATTTTTCTACACAAGGAAAAATGAAAAGTTTTTTGTAAATTTCGTATAAAAGAATGAGGTAGCATCTGGGAACCGTCGTCTTGGTTTTTTCAATTTATTCTTTTTGAGGTTCTTAGCCAAGTATGATTCGTGTAACACAAATTGAACATCCGGAAAATGGTTGTGTTTTAATTGCACATCCCATAATTGAAGACCCTCATTTTTATCGTACAGTGGTGTTGCTCTGCGAATTCAATGATGAAGGAGCATATGGATTAATTCTCAACCGACCTTTAGATCATACGTTATCTGAAGTTTTAGAAGGTACACCTATTGAAGGAATTCTCTATGAAGGGGGTCCTGTACGCCGAGATTCTTTACATATCCTCCATCGGATAGGACCAAAAATATCAGGATCCAAATTGGTCAAAGAGAAATTGTATTGGGGCGGTGAATTGGAAGAATTTGCAGAATACCTCCAAACCCAGCAGGCGACCCTAAATGACATTCGCTTCTGTGCAGGTTATGCAGGTTGGAGTAAAAAACAATTGTTGAAAGAGATTGAGGTTGGAGGTTGGATTCTTATCCGTTGCAATCTTTCCCAATTGTTTGATCTTCCTGCAGAAGATTTGTGGCGGATATTACTTAAAACATTAGGAGGTGAGTACTTCGCTTTGGCTTTCTATCCCCCCACACCGATATTGAATTAATTCTTTCTTGCGATCAGTACACCATCTCGAATCGGTACAATGGTAGATTGAAAACGAGTATCGGAAAAGATGGTTTGATTGAGCAATTTTACACCTTGGGTTGCCTCATCATTTGCCGATTCATCTAACACTTTTCCCGACCAAAGTGCATTATCAAATATTAAAAGCCCTCCAGTATCAAGTAAATCATTAGCGAGATCAATCACAAGATGGTACTCTTGTTTGTCTATATCACAAAAAATCAAATCAAATTTTTCTTTTAGGTTTTTTGCAATTGTTAGTGCATCTCCAATTCGGTACTCAATTTTGGTTTCAATTTTTCCCTTTTGAAAAAAATGAAACGCCAGTTCTTTATTTTTTTCTTCACCATCCGTACAAAGGATTTCACCATTTTTTCCAATGGCTAAAGCAAACCAAAAAGCAGAATAACCGTAACCGCTTCCCAATTCAAGAATTTTTCGGGCTTGGACCATTTTGGCACAGATAGACAATAAATTTCCAACGATCGGTCCGATGATAGGAAATTTCTTTTCTTTTGCTAAGTCCTCCATTTCTTTTAATACTGGATTACTAAACTGGCTTTCATGTAAACTTAATAAGTATTCTGCAATGTTTTCATGAAGAATATTCATTCACAACCCCCTTTTAACTTTGAGAATTTAGCAAAAGTCCGATAAACAAAATTCCGTTTCTAATCTCGTAAGGATAAATTTTTAATCTTGCGATTTTGTGGTTTTCTGTTGAACCGTCATCTAACTGAAATACCCATCCGTGCCATATACAAGTGATTGTATTTTTTTCAACGATACCGTTGCTTAAGATTGCACCAGCATGAGGACAAACATCATCAAATACAACAATTTTTGAATGTTCATATTTTACAATCACTACCCTTCGATTGAAAACCATCAAAGAAATAGGTACGTTTTCTTTTATCTCTTCTATTGGAATGGTCGGGAAATAGCCATCTTGAGGAATGGGCTGAGTCAACCACGGTGCAAGTTCTTCAGCCAATCTTTCCTTAGCGATACTTTTGGTTTCAAAGGCGAACGTATGAAAGGGATCTTCAATGGATTCATATTCATCTTTAGCAACCCCTTCTATTTCAATTTCATCTTGTATCAAAGGGTCTTGATCAAATTGTTCCTGAATCCAATTTCGAGGGACAGATTCAGAATGACCTTCGTTAGGTTTTTCCAAAATCATTTTTATTCAGGGATTCCTCTTGCTGCTAAATCTCTTTCACAATCAATAGCAGCCATACATCCAGTCCCGGCAGCAGTAACCGCCTGACGGTACACGTGATCCGCCACATCTCCTGCAGCATATACCCCTTGGATAACAGTACGGGTACTAAACGGTTGAACTTTTAAATAACCGTTTTCGTCCATCGGTAGTTTTCCATTGAATAATGACGTGTTTGGCTGGTGCCCTATTCCAATGAATAGCCCTTGAATTGGGTACTCTATAGTAGAATGGTCTTTAGTATTCTTCAGAATCACCCCGTGTACCCCTTTTTCTTTAGTACCTAAAATTTCTTCAATGGTATAATTGAGCAACCATTGGATTTTAGGATTATTTCTGGCACGCTCTAACATTACTTTTGAAGCACGAAAAACCTCTCGCCTATGAATTATCGTCACTTTGGAGGCAAATTTGGTTAAAAATATTGCTTCTTCCATCGCAGTATCACCCCCACCGACCACAGCAATCTCTTTATCTCTAAAGAAAAAACCGTCGCAGGTTGCACAGGCGCTAACCCCATACCCCATTAGCTCTTTTTCTGATGGTATTCCAAGTAATTTGGCAGATGCCCCAGTAGCGATGATTAAAGATTGGGTTTTCACTTCAAATTCTCTTGTCCTTACAGTAAACGGGAAACCGTGTTCAATATCCAGATCAATCACTTCATCCATGATGAATTCAGCCCCAAAGCGTTCAGCTTGTCTGTGCATGGTATCCATAAGTTCAGGTCCTAATATCCCATGCTCAAAACCGGGAAAATTTTCAACATCTGTTGTGATCGTAAGTTGACCACCCGGTTGTGGACCCTCAAAAACCAATGGTTTTAAATTGGCTCTTGCAGTGTACAATGCAGCAGTCAAACCTGCAGGACCGGAACCAAGAATGACTACGTAACGTTCATTGAGTGATTTTGACATGATTTACTCCGTGGTTTTATGCAGATGGATTGTTCTTGAAACTATTGTTTAAACCATTGAAAATTTGAAAATGTTATTTCAACCTTAACGGAAAATGGTACATAGAAAAATACGAATTCCACAAAACTGAAAGCTTTTTTCAAATTCCTGTTTTATCTAAAGTGACAATGTTTTCTAATTTAAGAATAGTATTGTCTGTTTTTCTTTGCATTATTTTAGAAAAAATCGTATATTTATTTGTTAAATAATCATTCTGTATAGTTTAGTTTACTTAGGTCGTTATGAATATACAAATTGGTGATGAAGGACCACTGTTTTCAGAACTCATTGAGAAATCAAAAAAGTTCTATCGTACCGAACAGCTTGAAAAAGGGCTATTGATCTTTTTCTATAAAGTAAGTTGCCCCACTTGTCAATATGCAGCCCCATTCATCAATCGCTTTTTTCTCAATGGCGTCCCTGTATTAGGAATTTGTCAAAATCCGCAATTGGAGAAAAAGGTTACCTTTGAACGCGAATTTCGGCTTAATTTTCCAAGCATCAATGAAAGTGATGGATATCACTATTCAAATGCTTACAACATAAGCGTAGTTCCTACCATTTTCACATTTACCCATCGAGGAATAATTAATGATCGGATAGAGGCCTTTGATAAGAAAAAATACGAAATTTTAGCCCAAAATTACTCAATTTCAAATCTATTTTTAACAAATGAAAGTGTTTTAGATTTCAAACCTGGTTGAGGAGCATTGAATAAGCGATAGTTATCGCTTTTTAACATCATCTTCTTTTATAGGGAGAACACAATGGAATACCGTTATGCGTGTGGTGCATTAGTAGATTTAGCCACTCCATTATTGGTTGTATTTTCGAAAGAAGGTACTAATCCTAAAAAGGGGTTATTTTTACAACTGGATGATTTAATTGGCGGTACTTTACAACCTGCCCTAACTACAGGTGACTTTGTGGGTAAAAGTGGTGAAGGGATGATGGTTTACGGCCGCGGAGGCACTAAAATCAAACGACTTTTGATGTGGGGTTTAGGAAAAGATAATTTAACCCCTGAAATTTGGCGAAAAGAGGTCGCACGCGCTTCCCTTTATGCCCGAAATGCTGGGATACGCAAATTTGCAATATTGATCGATCCAAGTTCTGCAGATAAACTCAGTACCAATGAACTTACAGAAGGTGCTGTGATTGGTTCCGGTATGGCACTGTATCAATTCAATCGGTATAAAACGCAGGACTTGGATAAAATTAAAGATATTGAAGAAGTTACCTTATACGTTGAAAAAGCAAAAGACCGTAAACCGTTAGAAGAAAGTGGTGAAATTGCCGAGACAATTTTAGACGGGATTGTTTTTGCAAGAGATTTACAAAATGGCCCTCCCAACATTGTAACACCAACTTATTTAATGAAAACCTGCGAAGGGATTGCGCGAGAGTATAAATTGAATTTTCGTGCATTTGGAAAAGATGATTTACAAAAAATGAATGCGAATGGTATCTTGGCGGTAGGTGCTGGTTCTTCCGAACCACCCTATTTATTGGTTTTAGAATATTTAGGTGGCAAACGTGGAGATCCACCCATTTGTTTAATAGGAAAAGGACTATGTATTGATAGTGGTGGTTTAAGTTTGAAAAGTAGTGAAAATATGCGCTTTATGAAATATGATATGTCAGGTGCAGCGGTAGTTATTTCAGTGATTAAGACCGTATCGGCTTTGAAACTTCCAATCAACTTAATCAGCATTGTCCCTGCTGTAGAAAATATGCCGGATGGTGGGGCTTACCATGTAGATGATGTGATTACTATGATGAACGGTAAGACCATTGAAGTAGTGAATACAGATGCGGAAGGTAGAATCGTATTGGCTGATGCTTTACATTATGCAATTTCAACTTTTAAACCCAAAGGAGTAATAGATTTAGCTACTTTAACGGGTGCGATTGCCATTGCTTTGGGACGTCAAGCTGCGGGGTTGTTCACGAACAATGATGAGTTTGCACAAAAAATTATTGAATTCGGAGAAAGAACAGGTGAACGCTGTTGGAAACTGCCGATGTATTCAGAGTATCGTGAACAAATCAAGAGCACTGTAGCGGATATTAAAAATAGCGGTGGTCGAGAAGGAGGTTCAATTACTGCAGCTATGTTCCTAAAAGAGTTTGTTGATGAAACACCTTGGGTACATCTTGATATTGCTGGAGTTGCGGCAGATGTCAAAAATAGTCCTTATT
Organism: bacterium; assembly: GCA_026417415.1. Taxonomy (GTDB): domain Bacteria; phylum Electryoneota; class JAOADG01; order JAOADG01; family JAOADG01; genus JAOADG01. Next base: position 58,015 of record JAOADG010000024.1, on the reverse strand, counting down.
ATCAGAAAGAATTAGGGACAGGATTTGGCGTTCGACTGTTAGTTGAAATGTTTAGGAATTGGGAATAGATCTAATTTTCTATATTGGGTTTATAGATGACCACTTGCCCATGTAAGTGGTCATTTTACTTCTTATCGTTTTATCTGAGGCGATTTATGAAATTCCTTCGGTTTTTTTTAGTTGTAGTTTTTTTTCAAATGTTTCAAAATGTTGCGTTTTCAGTCGGTATCCCTGTTCGCTTAGAAACATCTACCATCTGTTCAATTTTTGTACCTTTACCCGGTTTAAGTTTGGATGAATCCGCCCGATTGTTTCAAGCGCGTATTAATGATTGGTATAAAAAAGATCCACGACCAACACTTCATGTAAGTCAATTTGGTGATTCGGCTTTTGTTATGGCTGATGATCAGATTCTATGGGCTTTCGGACCTTCCGAAGGAATACAAAGTGGCTATAATCCTTCGGTGTTAGCATACCGAACAGAACTCCGTTTGCGAGAAATCGTTTTAAACAAAGAAACTGTCAAAGAATCGCGTGATCCACTTTCTAAATTAATGCTTGCTTTGGTAGTGATCCCATTAGGGCTTGTGATTTTATCTGCCGCTTGGATACGCTTTATGCGTTACTTAAACGCAATTATTTTCAAAAGCCCTTCAGGTTTTTCTGAAACATCAATAAGTTATTACAATAAAAAAAGTATTGAAATTACTTTGAAAATATTGACCACTTTAGGAGTAGTGGTTCTGATATTATTTGCAATTTTAGGATGGATGTACCTTTTTTCAACTACACGTGCACTCTTAAACTATTTTTTCCCAATATTTGGCAATTTAATTAGTGTTACTGGTTCATTAGCAAAATGGATTTTAAATTTTGCAATTGTTTTTGGTGGTATCTATTTACTTTTGAGATTTATCAAGATTCGTTTAACTCCAGAGTTTGAACGCGAGATCTTAGATAAACGTTTTGCAAAACTTTATCGTTTAGGATTGATTTTAGCAATCATTCTTTCATTACCCATGGGTATTGGATTACCGGAACCAATTGCTTGGGCTTTACCTATCGCTACATTTTTAGTGGTTGCTTTTGCAGCGCTTCCTATTGTTAGGAGTTTGATTGTAAGTGTCATTCTTCCTTTAGATCCTACCCACCAAGATATTGTCATCCATTGGAAAGATAAAGATTGGAAATTGGATCAGTTGCGCTGGATTAACGCCCATATCATTAATTCCGAAGGCGAAGAAGCAATGATTCCACTTCATTGGTTTCTGAACGATTCTGAAACATTGTACATTGTAAGTCGGAAATATTCTGTAAGTGATGAACAGCACAACTCTGAATCGTAGCGAAAGCAATCTTCGATTTGTTCGAGTGATTTCATTTCTTTCTTTGATTCTTGCTTTAATCCACACAGGATGGCCTGAATTTGGCATTCGTTTACTTTTGGTTCAAGTCGTCTGTACGTTATCCGTCATTTTAACTTTACTTACTCATTTGTATGGAATTTTAGGACCGTTTAGAAGTAGTTATTTGAAATCACGAAAACTTGAATTGTCTTTATTTGGGTTGGTGCTATTTTGGTCTATTTCACTGGTACTTGCAGCAAGCGATGAACGTTTAGATCTTACTACCAGTTCTATTTTATTAAAATGGTCCTTGTATTTATTAATTTCTATTCCTATTGCTTTTGCCGTTACTGAAACTCGTTTTTTAGCCACCTGGTTGTTTTCTTTACAAAATAAATTTTCTGCTACCTTTGCATTAACCTACCTTTTGGTCATTTTTATCGGTGCGTTTCTTTTATCTAGTCCTGGTGCTGTACTTCCCACTACTCAAATTTCTTTTTTTGATGCCTTGTTTACTTCAGTGAGTGCGACTGCTGTAACGGGTTTAACCACGATTGATATCGGAATCACGTTTTCACCATTCGGAAAAACTATCATCGGATTTTTGATTCTATTAGGTGGTTGGGGACCCGTCACGTTTATCGGTTTAATGCGCATATTATCCGGTGAACGCATGATCTATGAACAAAAAAGTATCGGTTTAGATATCCTTGCAGATGTTCAAGTCCGTGTCGCTCCTCTGCTTAAAACTGTCCTGTTATCTACCATTATTACGGTAAGTACCGGTACATATATGCTTTTTCAAATTTGGCCTGATCCAACGTTATTGCCTATTGAACGGTTAGGAAATTGTCTTTTTCATTCTGTCAGTGCATTCTGTAATGCAGGTTTAGGGTTCTATGGTGATTCCCTTGCTACAGTATCAAACATTGCACCGAGAACTTTGATAGTTTTTTCAGCATTAATTTTAGTGGGTGGAATTGGTTTTCCTGTTATCCTTGATGTATCAAAAATGTCCATAGGACAGTCCAGTGGTCATATTCATACCCGTGTGACTATCATCACTACTTTAATAATCATTATCCTGAGCACCATCCTTTTTTATTTTTCTGTTCCAATTCAAACAGATAGTGGTGATCATTTAATTCGATCTATCTTTCGTTCAATCACTCCTAGGACTGCTGGTTTTAGTGACTTAGATTATTCAAAATTGGGCACGGTCCCATTAGTATGGACTGTCTTTTTAATGATGATAGGTGGTGGAGCTTCATCAACAGCAGGTGGACTCAAAGTGACCAGTATTGCAATAGGACTCTTACTAATCGTAGGTTACCCAAAAGATTGGGTTAATAAAATGAAAGAACGAGCCTTAGGAATGTTTTTTGCTTATTTTGTTTCGCTATTTATCGGGTTTTCTCTTATTTGCCTTTTTCAAAATTCAATTTCTTTTGCCTACTTTTTTGAATCGGTATCTGCACTGTCCACAGTTGGTTTATCTATGAATGTAACTTCTACCTTAGAACGAAGTAGTCAGATTGTGTTAATGATTTTTATGTTCCTTGGGCGCATTGGACCATTGGCTTTGTTAGATCTTTCTCGTAGAAAACAAACCCAAGAACCCCCACCATTGTTGATTGCATAATGGAACCGAATTCTCTTTTGGTTAGCTTAATTATTCCTACTTATCAACGAGAACAAGAGTTGATTGAAACGTTACAATGTGCTATCCGTCAAACCTACAAACCGCTTGAAATTATCTTGATTGACCAAACCCAACATCATTCGCCTAATACCTTAGCATTTATTCAACAGCACGCTGATCAAATCCAATACCACCGACCAGAATTTGCTTCATTGACCAAAGCAAGAAATTTAGGAATAAAACTATCAAAAGGAGAGATCTTAGTATTTATTGATGATGATGTAACTTTTTCATCGGATTTCATCCATCATCACGTATCACGCCATCAATTGGGTGCAGATTTGGTTCAAGGTAGAGTACTTGAACCGAATACTAAAACTATTGCCAAAAATCCATCTTGGTTACATCGTACTTTGAAGTTTAGTGGTAGTGATACTTCTGAAAGGTCTGGTCCGACAAACATTGTAACAGGTTGCAATTTTTCTGTGTCAAGAGCAGCGATAGAAAAAATTGGTCTGTTTGATGAAAATTTTCAAGGAATAGCCATACGAGAAGATAGCGATTTTGGTTATCGTGCTTACCGTGCAGGATTATGTATTTGGTTTGAACCTAAAGCCCTGGTTTATCATAAGCGATCCACCTCTGGGGGGGTTGAAGCCCATCAAAAAACGCCCTATTTGGACTATTGGTACTTTTTCTGTGAAAGTTACTTTAGTAGAAAACACTTTTCTAAATGGGTAGTTTGGAGATACCGATTTCGCATTTTGAAACGTTCTTTACGTGCTTTATGGCTACTTTTTTTACAAGCGGAAAAAGATGCTAAAAAACGATTGGCCGATAAAGACCAAGATGCGACTATTGAATAGCAAAACTCACTGAAACGACTGCAGTAATTTCTTTTTTACGTGTAGATGTATCATACACTCCATAATCGGATATTTCCATTGAGTTTGGGGCATTAACTTGAAACACACCGACTCTTGCAGATCGAATTGCTCCAATTTTACTGCCGATACCGGATGCAATCTTCTGTGCGCGTTCTTGAGCATCTTTTGTGGCTTCACCTAATAAAGACAACCGATACTCAGACAACTTTGTGACTAAATATTCCGGTTGTTGCATTTCAATACTGACACCACTTAAGATCAATTTATCTGCTGATTGGATAATCTTTTCGATTTTGTCTATATCGTATGATTGCACAGAAATGTTTTGAACATATCTAAATCCTATCACTCTACTTTCGTTTCTTCCTTCATAGTATTGACGCTCTACCCAAGAGTTAGGATGCGATAGGTTAATGCTCGTGTCTGGAATGCCTGCCTCTCTTAAAAAGTTCATTACCTTCGTTCGTTCACTAAGCAGCTCTTGATAAGCGTTGGGTAAGGTAGAAGCAAAAACATTGACTTGCATTTTCCAAACAATCAAATCTGACATCACTGGTTTCCTTGCAGAACCTGTGACAGTAATGGTCTCTGAAGTTGCACGGATATTTTTTAACGCGCCTGCGATAATAATAGCACTCACGATAAAAGATATTCCTAGGATAAGCATTCCTATTTTGTTTGATTTTTCGTTCATGTAATGATTCCTCTATACAACTTCTTTTGCGAGTTTTATGGGGTGAAAACGAAAAATTTCTTTGTTTACCTGGATGGGAAATTCTTTCCAACCACACTTTTCAAAAAGAATACGTACGGTTTGTCTGACAGCATAATCATATGTAATCACTTTTTTCCAATAAGTGGATTCAATTTCATTGGGTATTAACAACTCACAATTGGGATGAGTAGGAACATCGTTTGGAAATTTTCTTTCTTTAGCATAATCAAATTCCACAACTGGTCTTTCTATATTTTGGATTGTTTTTTGAAAGCACACTTGAATATCTTTTTTCCAATTTTCTGGATGAACGTGTATGCATGTTGCATCAAGTGATGCTGCACCGCTTGGTGCAATGATAAATGTTTTCCAATGTAAGAGTTTGGTATCAATCTCAAATGCTATCCATTCGTTTTTCCAGTTCTTTCCACTTAAACGATACAAATAATTGGCAGGTGCACGACCTATCACACAATTGACATATTTTTTACCACTCGTATAAAAATCGTATCGTTTTAAATCATGCATAAAGGTAATGGCTTTTTCATAACCGTATTGTTCGGTTAACCTCTGAAAAGATAAAATAGATCGGTCCTTTAAAATTGAGGATAGGTTGATACGAAGATGTGTAAAATGATATAGATGGATATCCAATTCAAGATGGTTGTGTGGTCTATTGAATAGTAGCCAAAACTTTTTCCACATTTGAGAAATCCAGTGGTTCAAAAGAATGGGTGGCTTTCACCACCCATTAAAACTAATTTGCAGATAACCGTTTGATCATTTTTTCCCAATACTCATAATCTCGATAGCCAACCAATCGCTCAACAATTTTTCCATTTTTGTCAAGGATAAAAGTATATGGGATGCCACCTCTCATCTCTTTTGGCAGCAATTGTTGATAGGGTTGCTGAAAATTCATTTCTACTCTTGCAACTGGGTAATTGACCTTGTTTTTATCCGTCCATTGTTTCACTTTCTCAGGTGGATCACGATCTACAGAAATGCCAATAAATTGAACTTTATCATCATACTTTTTCTGCAAATCAATAAAATGAGGAATTTCCTCTCTACAAGGTGGACACCAAGTCGCCCAGAAATTGATAATTGCAACTTTTCCTTCTGTTAACTTTTTCGAATCGAGTTCTTTACCATCTAATGTGGTCACTTTGAAATGAGGAAACTCGTTTGATTTAGTTGACGAACAAGCAAAATTAAAATTCCCTATAACCAGTAATAAAATGATCAATAGGGTACCCAAAACATAAGTGAATTGGTTGAAATATTTCATATTATCCTCTTAATGATTAAACCAACAATCTCTCTATTTGTTCAGCAATTTTTCCTTTTGACTGCAAACCATTCATCGTTGCTAAACGCTCGCCTGCACGGAAAAATATAATTTGAGGAACACTAAACACGTTATATTTCGCAGCTGTTTTTTGTGCAATACCAACATCTACTTCAACTGCTTGTATTTTTCCTTCATATTCTTTGGCTAACTCTTCAATGATAGGATGAAGTTTTTTACAAGGTCCACACCATGTTGCGCTAAAATCAACAACCGTCAACATTTCCGATAGAATGCCTTGTTCAAATTGTTCGTCATTCCATTGTTGTAGTGCCATATTGATTCCTCAATTGCTAATTAAGTGATACGAATAGATTACTGAACGCTTTCTAACCAAGTTAAAAATTCATTTGCGGATTTGAATCCAGTAAAACGGCTTAACTCTTTTCCATTCGGATCCAGAACTAACACCGTAGGCAAACCCAAGATGTTGTATTTTTTCATAAGTTCTTTGGTTTGTTGACTCTGTTTTGTAAAATCAAATTTAAGCAATTCATAATCGCTTACCGCACTTTGGACTTTAGGATCAACCCATGTGTAGTGATCCAGTTCAACACATGCAGCACACCAATCGGCATAAAAATCTATCAATATTCGTTTATTGTTTTGTTTTGCAGAATTGAATACTTGTTCTTCTTGATTGATTTTCCATGCCATTTCTGATTTTGGGGAAGGGATGGATTCAGCGTTTTTGAATTCATTTGAAAATTGTTTACTTGCTATTCCTATCGGAAAGGAAGACGTCAAAAATAAGATTGCTAGTACTGCTGCTATCAAGGCAAGCGCTCGTCTGAATGCAATTCCAATGGAAAGTTCATCTTCTGGTTGAATCGGTTTTCCCCACAATAAAATGGCTGTAAATGCTAAGATCAAAGCCCATGCCAGATGATAGATTGTTTCAGGTAAAATGGATCGTACAATAAACACTGCCCCGGCAATCATTGCAATCCCAAACGCTTTTTTAATAGCGACCATCCATTCACCTGCTTTTGGTAACGATTGGAGCAAACCGCTAAACGTTCCAATCACAATAAAAAGCAGTCCCATCCCCATTGAAAAGGTAAATAAAAGAAAGAAACCTAATACCATACTTCCTGTTTTTGCTACCCAAGCAAGCAACGCTACTAATATGGGACCGACACATGGAGCAGCAACCAATCCACTTAAACCTCCCATCAGTATTGCACCCCAATATCCACCTTTGGGATTTGCTTGTGCTTCAGCAGCAAATCCGGGAATAGGTATATCAAACACGCCTAACATGGATATTCCCATCACTGCAATGATGGTACCGATGATTGCTAAGAACACAGGGGTTTGTGTAAATGCACCAAATAATGCACCTGTAGATGCAGCAAATAGTCCAAGCAGAGAATAGATAATTGCCAGTCCTAATACAAATGCCAAAGAGAGCGTAAACCCTCTTAGTTTTTTCCCACCACTTTTACTTCCAATATAGCCCATCGTAATAGGAATGATGGGATACACACAAGGAGTTAAAGAAGCCAATATGCCACCTAAAAACACAAGTAAGAACGCAATCACACTCCCTTTCTGTAGTGCATCAACGAACCTATTTTCTAAAGAACTTTGAGAGGTTGATGAGTTGTTTTTTGATACTTGAGTTGCTTGGATGGTGTTTTCGGTAAGGGGTTGTTGGATGATCGTTGTGTCTGGTTTGGTGGGTTCTTCATGTTTATTTTCTTGAACTTGAAGATTGGTTATTTTGATTAATTCAACCGACCAGTTAAGAGCGCGTTCAACTGGCATAAAACAAGTTTTCGCACCAAATTCCGCACATATTTGATACCCTACCGTTACATCAAAAATGAATTTATTCTTTTTGATTTCGGTCGGTAGTTGAAATGGGATTTTCACCTTAACTAAACCTTGGAATACTTTCTCACCCTCAAAAGAAACTGGATTTGGGTAAATTGGATTTTGAAAGTGAAAGCCATCTTGTTCTTTTACTTGAACGAAAAAGAACCCGTTATCTATACTGGTGATGTGATATCCTTTGGGAACATGGATTTGGATCAGCAATGTATCTATTGGCTTGTTTTCTAACTTTTTTGGTTGAAAAGAAACAGAGATATCTTTTTCTGGATCAAATTGATCAATAGGAATTGGTTCAGAAAAAGCAACTATTGGAAAAATGATGGAAAAAGAAAGTAGAAAACAATAGATTATTCTTTTCATAATTCTTCCTTTGATTGTTTGATCCAGAGTTGTTGGTAACCTAAGTTTTTTAATTTCTGTGTGGCATTCTCTGCTTCTTGTAAATTTGAAAACTCTCCCACGTGGATTGTCCATTTGTGTGCACTTTGAGTTTTTATAAATACCGGAAAGGGAAGTTGATTGTCTAATTGGTTTCTAAACTCTTGTGCTTTCTGGTAATCGGATAAAACGGCTACTTGAATCGTCCAACGTATTTTTTCACCGATAGGTATAGGATTCTGTTTACGGGTACTTTCATTTTTAAGAATGCGTGATGGAATGATTTTTGGATGGTAAGAATGGATTTCTTTATTTTGTTTTAGAAATTGTTGGGCTTGGATAGAATCTTGAAAATTCCCAAGTAAAATGGAATAAGAGTCATTTTCAAAGCGTAAAGAAACTTTTGTCTGATACATATGTATAAACTTGTTGAACCACTTTTTGGCATCTGTTTCATCGTTGGTCTGATACACTAAAATTCTGTAACCCAACACTAAAGTTTTATGTTCATCCAACGGTTGATCTAATCCCTTCGGTGGTGTGTTAGGTTTGAAGGTGCCTGCAGTAGCATCATCCAAATAAGAAACTGGATCGGGTTTTGTTGGAAGTTTCGCTTCTCTTTTTTTTAGCGAATCGACAATCTGTTGATGTTTCTGTTTTTTACTATACTCGGCCGCATTTGTAACTACTATGAGTACAAGCAAACAAAAGAATATCCAGCCGCTTTGTTTGTACATTGTGTCTAATTATCAATAATTCAATTGATAATGTAGTTAGCGCGGCAGTGAAGCAATCTCTTCTGCTTTTGGAAACAATTGAAGTGCTTGCTTAACCAATTCATCTTCAGGGACTACCACTTGATATCTTGATTGTCGAGAATTGAAAACTGCTTGTGCCAACTCGCCTTTATAGGTCAATGCTAAGAACTCTCGATCTTTTAATACATCTTCTTCTTTAATCTCAATTTTTGGATCAATTCTTCTTGCTTCTTTTACCAATTCCAATAACATCTCATCTGTGATTGTAACTTCCTTTTGAAACTGTTCAAAATTTGAACCATATTTTTTAATCAATTCTGGCGCCTTCTGTTGCGCAAGGTCAATCATCACTCTAGAATTTCTCAACCTTGCAGAAGATAGCGATAATTTTGTGGGTTGAATCTTCACATCTGGTGTAATTCCACCACCTCCGTACACGATTCTACCTGCTGAAGTTTTGAATTTTTCTCTTTTTACAGTATCTACCTCAGTTGTATCCTGAGTTTCATCCATTAGGATATCATCAATATACCCACTTCGGTCTCCTAATTTGTAGGGTCTTTGTATTAAGCGACCTGAAGGAGTATAGTAACGCGCAGTAGTTAATCGTAAAACCGATCCGTCTTTTAATGGAATTTGAGATTGAACCAACCCTTTTCCAAAGGTTGTGGTCCCAATGACTAATCCCCGATCCAAATCTTGAATTGCACCTGCCACGATTTCAGAAGCAGAAGCAGAACCGTTATTTACCAGAATAATCAAAGGGAAATTTCTATGTTTGCCGCTTGATAAACTTCGGTATTCCAAGTTTGAATTGGGAATTCTGCCTTTTGTGTAAACAATTAATTTTCCGCTGGGAATAAACTTGGATGCAACTAAAACTGCTTGAGTCAATAGTCCACCGCTGTTGTTTCTTAAATCAAAAATTAAACGTTTCATTCCAACTTTTTGTAATGAGTCGATTGCTGCCTCTAATTCATCGCTGGTGGTAGAAGTGAACTGATTAAGTAAGATGTACCCAGTTTGATTATCTACCATTAATGCTGTTTCAATAGAATAGATAGGAATTCTATCTCTGGTTATGATAAAAATTAAAGGTTCATCTATGCCTGCCCTTCGTACTGTTAATTTTACCTTTGTCCCTTTTGGTCCTCTAATTCGTTTAAATACCTCTTCTTCTTTAATCCCATAAGCACTTTTGTCATCAATGTGAGTGATTTTATCGCCTGTTCTTAATCCCATTCTTTCTGCTGGCGTTCCGGGAATAGGTGAAACAACAGTGATCACTTTTTCATAAATAATAAATTGGATACCGATTCCTTCAAACGAACCAGAAAATTGTTCTTCTATCCTTTCTTCCTCTTCTGGAGGGATATACACCGAATGAGGATCCAGCTGTTCCAAAGCTCCTACAATCGCGCCCTCAATTACATCCGCCATATCCGGCACTTCTACGTAAGAATTTCTAATGTTAGCAATTACTTCAGAAAATTTTTGCAAATGAAAGGTTAAGGATTCTCCTTGTGATACTTGACTATGAGCGAGTTTGTATCCTGTAAAAAATGCCAGTAAAACCGCAATTGCGATACAGCCAAACCACACAAGCTTTTTTACATTTACATTTTGATTTTGATTATGAGTTTTCATTTTAATCCCTCACCGTTCTATGGTATTCACCTGCCATATTCACCAATAGGCCTTTTAACTGTAAAGTAGTTAGGACACTAAGCACGTTTCCGATGTCCCAATTTAACTTTTCAGCTAAAATATCTGCACTAAAAGGTCCATATGCCAATTCTTCAAACAGTTTTTTCTCTTCGGTAGATAAATTCTCTAATTGATTCGGATCTGCTTTTGGTAAATGATTGTAAGGTTCATATTCATTGAGAATGTCATTGACCGAAGTCACTAACTTTGCACCCTTTTGAATTAATTGATTGGTGCCTTTGGAATAAGGTGAAGTAATCATTCCGGGTACAGCAAACACATCGCGATTTTGTTCAATAGCCAATTCGCTCGTAATTAATGCTCCAGAATGATCGCCTGCTTCTATCACCACCGTCCCTTTGGTTAAACCACTTATGATACGATTTCTTTGTGGAAAATATCTAGCATCAGGTTGTACGTTAGGAGGGTATTCCGACAGCAATAATCCTTGTTCAACAATTGCTTCTGTCAGGTTCTTGTGTTGAGGAGGGTAGTAAACGTTGATTCCACAACCCAATACTCCAACTGTTGACCCGACACCTCCTGCTAAAGCACCTTTATGAGCAGCTCCATCAATCCCAATTGCTAATCCACTTACAACTGTCCATCCATTACAGGATAACTCTTTTGCAAATTGATTGGCTACTTTTTTACCGTATTCTGTAGCCAATCGTGTTCCCACAATAGAAATGGATTTTTCCCAAACCGGCTTCAATGTGCCCTTTTGATAAAGTAAAAGAGGAGGATCATGGATTTCTTTCAATAAATTTGGATAATCTGCATCCTCTAAAGTTAAAATGTGAATATTGTTTTTCACACAAAACTGTAAAATCTTTTCTGCTTCTTGAAATAATTTTTCTTTTTGATACAACGCTTTGGCTATGTTTTCTCCGATATCTGTAACTTGAAGCCAATCCTTTGATGTACCTTGCAATGCCTTCTGAGGCGTTCCAAAAAAATCAATTAGCGTTTTAGCTCTCTTTGGACCAATTCCATCCGCACTTAACAATGCGATAAGATAGAAATGATTTTCATCCATACAACTCTTGACCCGATTCATTTTCAAAGGTAGTGATTGGAAACCGTGTTTGGGGAATGGTTTTTAGTTCTTGGTCAATACGATAAATTAACTCTTTGATGTTGTGATGTGTAACTGCTGAAAAAGATAAAATCGCTTCTTCTAATTCTATTGAACTTTGCGAGATTAAATCACTTTTTGAACGGACCACCAATCTAGGTTTCTTTACCAATTCCTCTGAATAATGATTTAACTCATTGAGTAACATCATCAATTCTTCTTTTGGGTTTTCGCTATCCATTGGAATTAAAATGAGCAGCAATCTGGTACGTTCAATGTGTCTTAAAAACCGATACCCTAATCCTTTTCCTTGGCTCGCACCCTCAATTAAACCGGGAATATCTGCCATGACAAACGAGCGAAATTCTGGGAGTGGAACAATTCCCAAGTTTGGTTCGAGTGTAGTAAAAGGATAATCTGCAATCTTGGGTCTTGCTGCAGTAACTGTAGCCAATAACGTGGACTTTCCTGCATTTGGTTTTCCCACCAATCCTACATCTGCAATAAGTTTAAGTTCTAAAATAAGCGACTTTTCTTCACCTTCTTTTCCGGGGGTTGCTTTTCTTGGTGCACGATTTACAGAGGTTGCAAAATTACTATTTCCTTTTCCCCCTTTTCCGCCTTTTGCAGCAATCCATTTTTGTCCAATACTTGTTAGATCGGCTAAAATTTCACCTGTTTCTTTATCTTTCACCAATGTACCTTGGGGAACGGGAATGATACAATCTTTTCCATTTCTTCCCGTCATTTTATTTCCACTTCCATGCATCCCGTTTTCTGCTTCAAAATGATGGACATAGCGAAAATCTAAAAGAGTTGTACGATTGGGATCAACAACAAAAATGACATCTCCCCCTTTGCCGCCATCACCACCATCTGGACCACCTTTGGGTACAAATTTTTCTCTTCTAAAACTTACACATCCATCTCCACCACGTCCAGCTTTGATGGTCAAAGTAGCATAATCAATGAACATTGGGTTGACTCAATTGATTTTCTTTGCTTGGTAATTTCACACGAATTTTACCCCCTTCATCCAACAAGCTTCGGATCATCGGATCTTCTTGAAGTTCAAGGTACTTACGCAACTTGATAATCCCATTTTCATAATCATTTCTACCGATGTATAACAAACCCACCGTTTTCAAAGTTTGAGGATGATACGGATCCAATTGTAACGATTTTTCAAACAAAGTTAGTGCCAATGTTTCATTGTTCTTTGCCATTGCTAAATTCGCACGATCGCGATAGATATTCGCGATGGCTTTTAATAATTTCTCTTGCTCTTTACTTCCAGTAGGAAAATGTTGCAAAGCAAGACGATAGCACCATTCAGCCAGTTCCCAAAATTGTAAAGAACGTAAATGAATTCCAAATTCAGCAACTAAATCCCACCGTTTTTGTTCAATTAACTTAGATACAATTTTTTGGGCTGTTTCATTGATTTTACCCGTTTTTTGTGTGTTTAACCATTCAACAATGGACCAAAGTGGATCATTTGGAATCTCCTTTTGCCATTTTGGTATTTGAACTTCAGGAATGAGAGGTTCGTTGTTCCGTCTTAATTGATAGACACTTCCTCTTGGAACCAGTTCAATATTTCTCAATGTGTCTGGGTGATTCAACCTTAACTGTGCTACACGAAACGCAAGGTGCACTGCATCGTGTTGACTTGAAAATGGATCAATAACGATTACCACTGGTCTGGGATATACCAATCCCAATTGGAGACGTACATCTGGTACATCAACTCTTCCGCCGTTGTACTTTTCAAGAAGTCGGTTTAACTCTTTTTTTCTCAGTTTTGCTGAAAGAATGGTAATTGGCTTCCCTTCACCTTTTGATAGTTCAGCGGCTATCAAAGGGAAAGAGGTATGATCCCCACCTGCAAATACAATCGTTCCATTGGGTAATGCATTCAAAAATGATTGGGTATATTGGTTTCTTAAATCATTGCTCAACTTTGCATCCATTACTTGGTTTTGTATCACTCTTGATGAATACACAATTGAGACAATAAGTACTATCATCGAAATCAAAAGGAACGATCTTTTTTGCTCCAATCTATCGGATATTAGTTCAACGGCTTGATGGCTCCAATATCCAAAGAATGCTGCAGTAGCAAGAAAATATCCCTGTTTATCCGGTATTGGATAGCCCAATGTTAGCAACAAAAAGACAAACAATGAACCCCCTTCAACGATTACGGTTATAGTTCGTTGATGATCATCGTTCTGATGTTTATACTTACGATAAGTCCAATACCCATAGACAACTGAAAGAATAAAAAATAGAATTCCTAAGGGAAAAAATATTTGTGGTATCCAATACGATTGAGTTTTTAGATTGGATAAAGACCAACCTATCGTGGTAAGGTAAGATCTTCCTGTAATATGAGCCCACACATTTTGCATTCCTTCAACAGCATTCCAAGACACTGGAATCGCAGCGTCTGCACGAATAAATAGAATGAGCCAAGTAGATAAACCCAAAATAAAAAATGTTAGGTAAACTACAGTCAATTTGAATGTTCTAGCTTTTTGTATTTTATACAAACTGGAAAGCCAAATTGGAATGATTCCCAATGCTAACCAATGATGTGAAATGGCTAATCCGGTAATGTATGAGGTTAATAAAGGATTTTGAGAATAGATTCTTAAAATGATTGCAAGGAACAAAAACAGAAATGAATACACTTCTGCGGTCTCTGCACTCATTGATTTGGATGTCCAAGTGTACAAAAGAATTAAAATGCTTAGATGAAAGAATACTTTCGTTATATCTAACGTCCGAATTGAATTGGGTAGTGTTAAAACAAGTAACCCCACGATCCAACACAAGCGCGAAAAAATGGCTACTGCCATTTGTCCATCTTGGCAAAATAAAAAGAACAATCGCACGATGGATATAAACAGTGGATAACCAGTTGGATGAGGGATTCCATAAAACCTTGCTACAGTCCCAAGTTCAGCGCCATCACCCGATTGGATACCATAGTTCCCAATCCACATCACGATGAGTACGAACAAAGCTATTAATACAAAGAGTAAAAAGAACGGAAGTTTCTCTTTAAATAATGCGCGTGTTATTTTTTCCATCTTTGATTAATATAGCAGTTTAAGCGGTTTTCAGCTGGTACTCGGGTACAAACTTTTTTATTTCTTGCTTGAGTTGATCAATGCTTAATGAATACTGATTTTGCAATAATTTTTCTACTTCTTCAAGGTAGGTCAAATGGAAGTTTAAAGATGGATGGATCACAAAAACATTGGGTATTTTGGTTGGAACTTCATTCCCACCCAAATACAAATCTTCGTACATTTTTTCACCGGGACGTAGCCCCGTATAAACAATTTGTATGTCCACATTAGGTCTTAATCCAGATAACGTGATCATATATTCCGCCAAATCTGCAATCCGAATGGGTTCTCCCATATCAAGAACATAAATTTTTCCACGCTCGCCAATAGCACCTGCTTGTAAAACCAATTCTACTGCTTCTGAAATAAGCATAAAGAACCGTGTAATATCAGGATGCGTAACGGTAACAGGACCGCCTTTTTCAATTTGTTCTTTAAACAAAGGAATCACACTTCCAGAACTTCCTAATACATTTCCAAATCGCACCGAAATGAAATCTGTATTCCCTGCGTTTTGTTTTAAAAGGCAAATAATTTCACACATTCGCTTGGTTGCACCCATAATGCTGGTTGGGTTTACTGCTTTATCGGAAGAAATTAAAATGAACCGTTTTACCTCGAATTGGTTAGCTAAATCTGTTAATACTAACGTGCTTTTTACATTGTTATAAATGGCAGCCCAAGGGTTCATTTCCATCAAAGGAACATGCTTATAGGCAGCAGCGTGGAAAACCAGTTCTGGATTGAATTTTCGGAAGATGGTCTGCATCAAAGTTTCATTACAAGCATCTGCTACCATCGGAATAATTTCAATTTTTGGATACTGCTGTTTTAACTCCAATTCTGCTCGATACACATTGTATTCGCTGGAATCTGAAACGATTAATACATTGGGTTGAAAGGATGCAATTTGCCGACAAAGTTCTAATCCTATACTTCCACCACCACCGACTACCAATACATTTTTAGTTTGAATCATTTGTCTCACAGGGGTCGTATCAAGATGAATTTGCTTCCGTCTTAATAAATCTTTGATTTCAAACTTTCTTAAATGGCTGATGGTAATTTCATTGGTAACAATATCGGATAGCCCCGGTATGGTTTTTACTTCAATGTTTTCATTAATCTGTTGTTTTATGGAAGATAAAATTCCTCTTGTTTCTGCACCGGATAAGGATGGTACACAAAAATAAATTGCATCTACATTATGATTTTTTACAATATTTCCAATATCCGACCGTGTTCCTAAAACCTTTTTACTATGGATGTATTGACCTAATTTTGTTTTATCATCGTCCACAAAACCAACCACATGCAATCCTGCATCTTTCGTGCTTAATATGCTTCTTAACAATTGTTCCCCAGCATCACCTGCGCCGTAAATTAGGACACGTTTAGTTTCTTTATGTTCTTTTGATTTTGAAATTTCAACAGTATTTAACCAACGAACAAATAATCTTATACCTCCCGTAAACACCAAGACCAAGAAAAAGTCCAAAACGATGATCCCTCTTGGTAAATTGGTTTCTATGTAAAATGTGTCGGTTAAGATAATTAGCACTGTACCCAGCGCATCTGCTTTAACTATGGAGAAAAAGGTATGTAAAGCAGAATAACGCCACATTGTGGAATAAAGGCGAAAGAAATAAAAACAACATAAACGAATTAAAATAAATAATGGAACAAAATGGATGACTTTTTTTAACCAAATGATCGAATCATCCCAAGTATTAAAACGGAGGAAATAACTTAAAATGATCGCCAATAAAAATAGAAACGCATCAATCAACAATTTTATTGCTAAACGCGTCGTTGAATTTAATTTTTTATACATATTTCTGTTATTTCTAACTTCAAACTATTATTAGATACTTGATTAAAAGTAGTATGTGAATTGTGGGATTACAAATGTGAAGTTTGCAAGATTTGAAATCAACCTATAACTTTTTTCTACTATGGAATACGATCCAATCAAAGACCGACTTTATTTACTAACTAAAGATAGCACGATTCTACGTGATGCTCTGTTCTTTGTAATTGGAAAATTATTTTTACGAGAAGCACACGTAAAGCGCCATCTTTTATCACTCTCTCTTCCTAAAACATCAAATTTTTTAGATGCAGGCTGTGGTTTAGGTCAGTATTCTTTTTGGTTAGCCAAAAAATTCCCGAAAAGCCATATTGTCGGTGCTGATGTCAAACAACATTTTTTAGATAGCGGCAATTTCCATGCACGTAAAAAAGGTTTACAAAATTTGAAGTTTGTACCCAAAGATTTGTTAACCTTAGAAGAAAAGCAACTTTATGATTGTATTTTAGCGGTAGATATTATGGAACATATTGAAGATGATGTTGATGTATTCAAACGTTTCTATAATGCCTTGAAAAAGGGTGGATATTTAGTTGTACACACTCCCGGTGCAAAAGAAGATTCGCGAATAACTACTGTAAACCCCAAATACCAAGTAGAAGAACATGTTCGAGCGGGGTATTATCCACCGGAATTAGAAGAAAAACTATTCACAGCAGGTTTTCAAAAAGTTCAACTATTCCCTACTTACCATCCGATTACAGGACAATGGTTGTGGCGTTTGTGGCAATACGTACCTTTACATATTGCAAACTTAGGATGGTTTGGTTTCTTCCTATTGCCGTTTTGGTTCCTTCTTGCTTATCCTCTTGGAATTCCTTTGTGGTTACGTGATTTGTATGTTCCACTAAAAGAAGGACGAGGGATATTAGCCATCGCAAAAAAAGAATGAGATATTCACCAACATTTGCATTGGGTCAACCAGCAAATAGGGGATGGTTTATTTTAGAGAGGCGATGGAACTTAATGCGTCTTTTTTTACCCCACACAGATTGGGGAAGTGTTTTGGATGTTGGGTGTGGGAATGGCGCACAAACTGCGTATTTATTAAAACAATCCTCTTTTGTAACAGCGATTGATCTATCTTTAGAGAATATACAAATTGCAAAGCAGTTACTTCCATCAGTTGACGTGCAATATGGATCAGCAGAAAAAATCCCTTTCTCTGATTCAACCTTTGATTTAATTACTTGCTTTGAAGTGTTGGAACATGTGACCAATGATCAAAAAGCAATGTTAGAAATGAAACGTGTATTGAAAGATCAGGGAAAAATTATTCTTACTGTACCCAATAAATGGTGGATATTTGAAACTCACGGTTGTAAAAGCCAAGGTTTGCTAAAGAAAGTACCATGGAATCGGATTCCGTATTTAGTTAGTTGGTTACCTACCTCGATTCACGAAAAAGTTGCAAATGCAAGAATTTATTCAAAAAGAAGAATAATCCAATTGGTACAATCGGTAGGATTAAAAGTAGATCAACACGTTTATGTTACCGCTACAATGGATGTAATTCGTTGGACGTTTCTTCAAAAATGTTTACGTCAAACGATTTTTCGTAATGACTATACACATTGTCCTTTACTTGCAATAAGCCATTTTCTTGTCTTATCAAAAACTAAATGAAGCGATCAGAAAAAACTATTCTTTGTTGGTTTATCCTTTCAATTCTGCTTTTTTCTTGTTCTAAAAAACCTCCAAAACAAGTAGCAAATGATTTTCTACGTTGGGAAGATTTGCAACTGTCTGAAAAAGAATTTGTTGCAGAAATGTACCGTTTAGGAATTGCAATTGCTTATTGGCAATGTAAAATTGCAGAGTGGAATTGCTTTTTCACCAAGAAGGAATTGACAAATAAACAAGAAGAGTATTTTCAGATTCTTACCCAATTGCATTCCATCTGTTTCGATCGGATACGAATGTCGGAACGATTGGCCAATACAGCTCAACTCCATTGGATAGATAGTTTCAAATTGTATTTCCAGCAGCATACGATACAACGATGGATTGAGCAACCCATTTTAGCTTCAGGAGAACATTTTATTAGCGATTCTACTTTTTTTCCTAGAATTGAAATTGTATGGGGAAAATCCGTACTTTTCTATCCATTTCGAGAAACGAGACCCATTCCATTGTGGGAGTACAATCCGACTACTCGATGTGATTCTTTGTGGTATTCTGTGGCAATTGTCAAGGAGCCCACTGAAATCCGCTCTCCAATGGCAAGATTGCTTGAATCACGTTGGGAATTTCCTAAAGATACTGGATATCCCCAACGCATTAGATGGGAAAAAATGGTTTTGACTGAATTTGATCATCCACTTTATCAATTAGGTGGCATCGTTAAACAAACAAACAAGAAGTGATAACAGTATGTCATTGAAATATACATTCAATTTTTTATTCATCTTCTTTTTCTTACTCAATGGTTGTGGTGCCGTAGTATCAAAAGAAGATGCTTGGATACGGGTCAACCAAATTGGCTATTTACCATACGATAGTAAAATTGCTGTGTTGATGTCACGTACTCCAATACGAACC
Source organism: bacterium (assembly GCA_026417415.1). GTDB lineage: Bacteria > Electryoneota > JAOADG01 > JAOADG01 > JAOADG01 > JAOADG01. Next base: position 38,763 of record JAOADG010000024.1, on the reverse strand, counting down.
ACAGAATTCAAAATTTTTCAGCAACGTAAAACGGTTTATGAGGGATTGTTGAGCAACGATTTGGGATCTTACTTAGGATTTCCACATCACTACCACATTGATTTTTCAAATTTTCAATCAGATGGTGTCTTTCATATCCGCATCGGTCGCATTCGTTCAAATGAGTTTCGAATTGAAAATTCGCTTTACCTTCCGTTAGTTGATTCTCTACTTAAATTTTTTGAGGTCCAACGTTGTGGAACGGAACTCTCAAATTATCACCAACCCTGCCATCTTACCGATGTACCTTCCGTAATAGGTTCAAGTAACAATCCGCTTCAATTGGATTTAACAGGTGGTTGGCATGATGCAGGAGATTATAGAAAATTTACCTTAACGATTGCTCATACTACATATTTGTTACTACTTAGTTATCAATATTTTCCGAGGGTGTTTTATGATGGAAATAGCAACCATCGTGCAGATATACTAGATGAAGCAATGGTGGGCTTGCGATGGTTACAAAAAGCGCACTTTCAAGATCTACAAATCATCACTCAAGTTAGTGATCCCAATGATAAAGGAACAAATTGGCGTTTACCAGAACAAGATAGTCACCCGAGATTTGGTTACAATCGTCCTTCTAAAGTTCATTGTGCTTATAGTTCTGCAACGTTTGCTCTTGCAAGCAGCGTTTTTCGGCAAATGGGTGAAGATCAAATCGCAAAGGAGTATCTTTCACGCGCTCAAAGTTTGTTTCAAATGTGTTCTACCAACATTCCGAATTATACATCTGAAGCAGATTCTGCTTATGTGGATAATACTTTTTCTGACAATTTAGCATTGGCCGCAGTGGAGCTCTATCGTGCAACGAAAAACCGCGAGTATTTTTCTTTAGCAAAATCTATTTTAGATACTTTGCCGATGATTACTTGGTTTTCTTGGGGGGATTTGACTGTGCTTGCTGATGCACGGTTTGCTGAATATGATAGTAAGAGCGCAGAACGTGTAGAAAATGTACTAAATGAGTTTTTAAATATGTCAAATTCGAATCCATTCGGTTACCCACTTTCTGTTTATCCTTGGGGTTCTGCTTCTGTACAAACAGGAGTCGCTTTACTATCTATCTTGTACGCCAAAGCCACTGGAAAACGATCATTTCTTGGTTTGGCAAGTAAACAACGCGATTTTATTTTAGGGTGTAATCATTTAGGTGTTTCTTTCATTACCAATTCAGGGAATGAATATCCAAAATATCCTCACCACCAAATTGCTTACCTAAAAAAGATCTCTTTGCCTGCAGCGATTATGGGAGGGTTTATTTCTAAAAGTGCTTATGCGCCTTTTCAAATTGTACGTGAGAGTAAAGATAGATTTGCCGCTTTTCAAAATGACACCGTTGTTTATTATGATGATTATCAGGACTTTTTGACCAATGAACCCACGATTGGAAACAACGCACAATGTCTGTTTATCATGGCATGGTGGGCTTCACAATAGATGTACTCAAATTGTATTTGGGTTAAATTTGTTTGCCATTATAAACCTAATTGTTTATTTTGTTTTTGTATTGTCCAAATCAATTGGGTTTCTTTATGAACACTAAACGCATTCTTGTCGTTGACGATGAACCTGATATTTGTGAAATTTTAAGTCGATTCCTAAAAGAACACGGTTATGAGGTAAAAACGGCTTATAATGGAAAGAGTGCTATTGAAATAACCAAAGAATTTTCACCTCATTATATCTTACTTGACATCATCATGCCTGAAATGAGTGGACTTGAGACACTTCGAGAAATTCGGGAGATTGATTCACATGTAACTGTTCTGATGATTACTGCATTACATGATCTAAGTGTAGCAAGAGATGCCATTAAAATTGGTGCCACCGATTATATCACGAAACCGATCGATCTTAAATATTTAGCCGATTTTTTGTATGAACATAGCCATCGTCAATAATTTCTACTCTTTCGCTTTGGAGTTTGTGTAAGTATTCACTATTTTGTTTTATCTACTTAATTTCACACTGATTAGATTCTCAATATTCTTCTATAAGGACGTTTCACAAATTTACTCTGGAGTATCTTATGGATTTGTTTCAAGAAGCATTAGAATACCATGCCCGCGGTAGAAAAGGCAAAATTGAAGTCATTCCCACGAAACCTTGCTTGACTCAACGTGACCTCACCTTGGCATATTCACCTGGCGTTGCAGAACCGTGTTTACGGATAGAAAAGGACCCTTCACTTGCTTATTTATATACTGCAAAAGGAAACTTAGTTGCCGTGGTTTCAAACGGAACTGCAGTATTGGGTTTAGGTGATATTGGAGCATTAGCCGGTAAGCCGGTTATGGAAGGGAAAGGGGTTTTATTTAAGCGGTTTGCGGATGTAGATGTGTTTGATATAGAAATTGATAGCCGCGATCCAGATGAAGTGATTAAAGTTTGTCAATTGTTAGAGCCCACTTTTGGCGGAATTAATTTAGAAGACATTGCTGCTCCTGCTTGTTTTTATATAGAAGAAACGCTTAAGGCAACGATGAAGATTCCGGTTTTTCATGATGATCAACATGGAACAGCAATCATTTCCGGTGCAGCGTTAATCAATGGATTGGAACTTGTTGGAAAAGATATTACCAAAATCAAGTTGGTCGTTAATGGTGCAGGTGCTTCCGGAATTGCATGTGCAAAAATGTATGAAGCATTAGGAGTCAAATTAGAAAATATCATTCTTTGTGATACTAAAGGGGTCTTGTATAAAGGCCGCGAAGATTTGGATCCTTCTCATCCAAAGTACAATAAATACAAGGCCTATTTTGCCAACGATACCAATGCTAGGACTTTAGCAGATGCTATGAAAGATTCGGATGTATTTTGTGGTTGTTCAGTTGCCAATGTAGTGTCAAAAGAAATGGCTCGTTCCATGGCTAAAGATCCAATCATCATGGCAATGGCTAACCCAAATCCAGAAATTTCTTATCCAGATGCATTGGACGCACGATCCGACGTCATTATGGCCACCGGACGTAGCGATTATCCCAATCAAGTAAACAATGTATTAGGATTTCCTTTTATCTTCCGTGGTGCTTTGGATTGCCATGCTTCTCAAATTAACGAAGAGATGAAAATTGCAGCAACCTATTCACTGGCTGCTTTAGCGAAACAAGACGTACCGGATTATGTTTGTGCAGCATATGGTGTTGAAAAATTGACCTTTGGGAAAGATTATTTAATTCCAAAACCGTTGGATCATCGTGTCTTACTATGGGAAGCAGTAGCGGTGGCAAAAGCAGCTTGTGAAAGTGGAGTTGCTCGTAAACCAATAGAAGATTTTGATAAGTATCGCGACCATTTGGAAAGCTTATTAGGACACAGTCGCGAAATTACAAGAATGTTTGTCAATCGAGCGAAATTACACCTTAAAAAAGTGGTATTCCCAGAAGGTGAACACGATAAAATCTTAAGAGCAGCTGCTCAATTGATTGATGAAAAAATTTGTATTCCAGTTTTAATTGGTGACTCGGATATCATCCGAACTAAACAAGAAAAAATGAATCTCAATTTAAATGGTTGTACCATCATTGATTACAAGCAATTGCCACAGGAAGAATTGGATCAATATGTTCACGAGCTTTGGGCAAAACGTCAACGTCGCGGTGTGACGCTTTATGAAGCCAAACGACTCCTTGAAAATCCCAACTATTTGGCTGCTATCTTGGTTCGTTTAGGAAAAGCTGATGCGATGGTTGCTGGTGTCTCACAACATTATCCAGATACCTTGCGTCCAGCGTTACAATTATTACCCAAGAAAGAGGGAGTGAAAAATGTTTCAGGACTCTATGCCTTGGTGTTTAAGGATAAAACGTTCTTTTTAGCAGATACCACTGTAAACATTGACCTTAATACACCTGAAGATTTAGCAGAGATTGCAATTTTAGCTGCAGATACTGTGAAAAAGCATTTCAATATAGAACCAAAAGTGGCGATGCTAAGCTTTTCAAACTTTGGTAGTGTTGTTCATCCGAAAGCGAAAATGGTACGTACTGCAGTCAATATTGTCCGTGAACGTCGTCCCGATATCGTTATTGATGGTGAAATGCAAGCAGATACCGCAACCACTCCAGAACTACTATCTAGAACCTATCCGTTTTCATTCTTAAATGGCAGTGAACCGAATACTCTGATTTTCCCGGATATGACCAGTGGAAATATCGCTTACAAGTTACTAATTCGCTTAGGAAGAGCAGAACCCATTGGTCCAATTTTAATGGGAATGGGTAAAAGTGTTCACGTATTGCAACGAAGTTGCGAAGTTAGCGAGATTGTTAATATCGCTGCATTTGCGGCTGTTGACGCAACGTTGTAAATTTTTTAGTTTTTGAAACAGAAAGCCGAATGGTGTTCCATTCGGCTTTTTTATTTCATCTCACTTGTTTTTTTCTTTTTTAGAAATGGTTTACGTTACTTAAGAATAGCAATTTTTTGGACTTTTATTTTCTCATTGTGCTGGGCTCGTAAAAAATAGACACCACTGCTCAAATCATCCGAGTTCAGATGGTACCCATAAGTCCCAGCATTTTGATAACCACTATTGAAATTTCTTACTACTCTACCCAGCGGATCGTATAACTGAATGTTCAGTTCTCCATAAACAGGAAGTGTGAAAAGAACTTTTGCTGTATTGTTAAATGGGTTTGGAAAACATTGGATTGAAAATTCATGGGGTAATAACTCATCCGATTCTCTTGTTTCTGTAGTATAAGTGTACATTGCTGTAACAGAAAAATCATCTAATGTAAATCCATCTCTGGTTACAGATCCATCTGTTGAAACCACAATACCCACACGTATGGTTGGTGAAGGAACTTGAATAGGAATATCAAAGTAAAAGGTTTTCCAATTTGGTACAATTCCTGTCAAGGTATCTGCAACTATGTTTGGTCCGTTGTTAATGGTATAGACCACTACCCAATAATCAAAATAGGTTTCCATATTTCCACGATATTGAAAGGATACTCTTACTTTCGGAATTGTATCGAAACAATCGGCTAAAGTATTAGGTATTCCTATACTTGCTGATGTGGGTACGATAAAGGGATTAAAATAAAATCTTCTGTTCCAATTGTTACCATAATTTCCAACAGGAGATTCAGACAATCCGTTGGACTGTCTTCCATTGGTAGTGATTTGTAAAGCATCACCTGAACCAAAACGAGCAGTATCGTTGAAGGATCGCGAAACAATTAAAGCGTTAAAATATCCGCTATTGCCAATATCTCCTGTAGCATTTGGAATACAAATTAAACTTCCATTGGGAATATTTTCTCTTAACAACCAACTTCTTTCTGCAATGTTTCCAACCGAGTCAACCAAATTTAATCCTAAGTTTTGCATTGAATAGGTGGACCAAGTAGCATTGTTTTCTTGAAATAATAAATATTGATTTTCATTAAAATTGCTTGACCCGAATAGTTCTCCATTGGGTAAATAAACTTGAAATAAACCAGAATTTGCGAGATTCCTTTCTTGCAAGTTACGTGTTATCACCATCAATTGATTTCGATTCACCTGTACACGATTAAGTTCATTAATAGATACGGTGCTCCAACGCAAAGGTCTGTAAAGTCTTGGTAAATACGAACCTTCTAACAACAATAAGCGGAAGGTATTGGTATTGCCAATTCGCAAGTATTGTGCAGTTCCAAACCCAACATCACAATACAGATTATCCATTTGCAATGATAGGTTAGGTACCACCAAGTCAATCCCTTGCCAGATAAGTGAACTGAATACCAGAATGCTGTTCCGATTGGTTTCCCACATCGTTGGTAACCAAGTTGCCGGTGGTGTTGAGGTACTGTTAAGTTCTATGGTCATGTGTCTGGTATTCACATAACGGCAATGATAATCTTGTAAACTTCCGGGTGCTTGATACCATGCCACTCCGTTCACAGTCCCATTCCGAAATCCACTTCCGTTGTTTGCCCACATGGGTGGATTATAAAAAGCATAACTATCAGCTGCTGCTTGATACCATGGTTTATCTGGAAATGGTGGATAAGATGCTGCCGCTCCAGCATCTATATCACTATCATAAGGCCAGTTGACAACCAGTGCACCAGTGTGAAAATTCAATGATAATAAAGGTTTTTGTTGATGACTCCATCTCATCAATGCTCTGGTTTCAGGTTGTCTTCCATCTTCTGAATCGATACTATCTGCTGTGGTTTTACAAGGGAAATTTCGATTTAAGTCACTTCCTGCTGCGTTACCGCGAGTATGTGCATTGTATCCATCAGGATTCGCAACAGGTAAAATTAAGGTTCTACACTCAGCCATAATTCGATTTGCTGTTGCATGATATTCTGACGAATCCAGTAAAAACTCTGCATAATTCAACAACAACGGAGCACCTGGTTTTTCATTCCCATGAATACAACCAATGAACATGATGGTAGGACGGTTTTGAAAATTCGGTTGATTGATGTTGTCGCCAAGTGTTATTGCAACCAAAGGACGATTTTGTATGGAGATGCCAATGGTATCTACTCTGGCACGATTCGGGTGTCTTTGTGCTAATGCAACTAACGAATCAGATACTTGTTGGATTGTGGGATAAACGGTCCACCAGTCAAATGGCAAAGGTTCTTCTGGATATTCCTCTAAAGCAAAACCTGCTGCTGTCAATTGTTGATAGGATATTGGATCTGCCCAGATCACTGCTTCACCGAACCGAGTGGCTTCATCAACTATGACACCTTTGTAATCTAGTTCTAAACGTTGGATCAATTTATGATCTGCATAAAAGCGATACCTTTTGGTTCCGATAAGAAGTTTTTCATTGATAGTTGCCCAAGCAAAAGAAATGGATAGGAGGTAAACAAACAAAAGAAGTCCTTGTTTGATGTTTATCATTTGTGCCTCATTGTGCTACAATTTTGTAGTAATTTAAATTGTTCTTTGTTTGAATTCCACTATACAAACAAAAAGGACGGTTTTTTGACCGTCCTTTTCTCCTTACCATACGTTCATTAAAGTTTGATTGAAACACCTAACCAATAATTCCTCGGTGTACCGGGGAAGTAATCAACTACCTGCACAACACCGTCAGGTGAAGGATACTCATAGAAATATCCTCCTGCGGCATATTTTCTATCAAACACATTGTTTACTCTTGTATCAAATGTTAGTTGCAATTCTTTGCTGATATTTACATTGTATTGTACTCCAATCCCTGTAGTACTATAAGGGGGTTGTACAAGTTTTTTATCCCCTCTCATGTTCATAGGTATCTTACCTACATATCGAGTAGAAGTCCAGATGGTTAACTGTTTTAAGTTGTATTCAAAAGTAGAATTGGTAATCATCTTGGGAACATAGGGAACATCATTTCCATCTAATTTTGTGGCTACTGTATTTACTGGATCCCAGTTCGCATCCAATTGTTGATCATACACGGTAAAATCAGAAAACTTGGCTTGTGCTGCGCTAATGTTCCCTTTCCAGACGAGTTGCGGATTAAGTTGAACTGCTCCTTCGATTTCAATCCCAGTTTGATAAGAAGATTTTGCATTCCCTACAATGGGTTCACCCAATTCATTTAACCCACCAATCGGTACAATTTCATTCTGGAATAAGTGATGGTATATCGCTACATCTAGAAATACTTTTGGATTTGGAAGCCATTTGACACCCAACTCGATTGATGTTAATTCTTCTGGTTTCGCGATGGGGTCTTCCCAATAACGGCCATTGTTTTTCTTAAAGTTTGGTGGTACGCCATCGCTTGCTTCAAACAATTGAGATTGATTGGGCTCACGTGCGCTCTTTGAAATACTAAACCGTGAAATTAGGTTCACTTCTGGGCGTTCAAAAGTTAACCCAATTTTCGGTAAAAAGAAAAACCAATTGGCTTGTGTATTGTGGCCAGGATAAAGTTGGACATTTCGTCCTACTCTTTGATCAATGGAGTAACTGATATAACGTGAAGTGACTGAAGGACTAAACATCAAATGATCAGTAAGTTTGATATCGGCTCGTAACCCTAACCCCAGATATTCTTTTACACTTCGCCATCTATACCATTCGGGTGTTGGTTCTGCATCAGGTGGAACAAGATTTGCCCAATTTACCACTCCCCAATGACTTGCAACATTTTTTCGAATTTCAACATCACCAATCCAATCCCCCATTTCGTTTTTGAGGTGTAACGATGGAAAATATCCTATTTGTTCCATTGCAACCCATTTTTCAGTGATTAAATCTGCTTTTGAAATGGTCGAATCGGTTCCACTTGAACTACGAACCGTAAACGGTCCTAACCCATATCGCGACAACCTTGTTTGTGGTTTCCACTGCACGTAACTGCCTTTTCCTTGAGAGAGATAAAATGTGTGTTCATATTTGATGTTTTCGGATATTTGGAAAGAATTGACCCATTGGTAATGAGGTTGGTAAAATTGGTCAGTTTGTGGAATTGGTGCAGTAAGTGGATTGTACTTTGATCTTGCATAAATACTATCAATTGGTACTCCATAATAGGCCAGATGTAACCTTTCATTACCAAGAATGACGTTGAATTGGTCTTCACCTTTTGAATGTTTTCTGATGATTGATAAATAAGCACTCCAAAGTTCTGACCAACTGTCATCACGATACCCATCACTATTAAGTTTAGAATACCGCCCGATAAAACTCCATTGATTGTTGATTAACCCACTGTAATATTGAATGGATCGTTTTCGTGTGTTCCAGTTTCCATAACCCATTTCTAATTTCAAATTCCAAGGGGAAGATTGAAGGGTAGCGATATTGATTGCACCACCAAATGGAGAAAAACCGAGACCACTTTGTCCTGCCCCTCTTTGGACTTGAATGTCTTGTGCTGAACTTGCAATATCAGGCAAATCCACCCAATACACAAAATGAGATTCAGGATCATTCAGCGGCATTCCATTCACCAACACTGCAACTTTGGACTGATCGAAACCACGTAATCGCAAGTAACTGTATCCCATCAAACTACCTGCTTCCGAATAACTAAATAAATTAGGGATGGTATTAAGAACCAATGGTAAATCGGTTACTGTGTGGTTTTTGGAAATTTCATTCGCATCCATATTGGTATAGGTGACCGAAGATCTTTGTCCGACACGACCCGCTGAAACAACAATTTCTGGCATTAAAACGGACTTAGTCACTTCGGTAGTATCGTGTTCAACTTTCATTGCATAATCATCACGAGCAAAAATTGGATATACGATGCCATTCAAAAGACAAAGTAGGATGATAAAATAGCGATGTTTCATAGATAACCCTTTCTATTGACAAATGTTAACAAATTGTCTCTAGGGTCTCGGAAACAAAAATGCCTCGCAAAGCGAGGCATAGGAAAAAGTGTGAGGTACGCATCCACGCCTTCTTCCTACGCCGGTATTATCCGGATCAGGTTCCGAGGGTATAATCTCAGGTTCCAATGGAACCACCCCTGAGCGCGAAATTTCTAAAGAAAGAACATTTTAATATAAGGTCGTAATTGACCGATTTCCAATTAATACGATTCAAATCAAGATTTATTGGATTTTGAATAATTTACTTTGAATACAATTTGGTTATCGGACAATATTACAAAAATTTTACGAATGAACGACTAATTCTTGATTTCATTGACTTTATCTTGTATAATAGATATCAGAATTGAAAACTTAGTGCGACTCGCAAAGATACTCTACTAATTTTATCAATTTCAAAGGGAGTATAGAATGCTTTCACGCATTCAATTAGTAGTCGCAAATTTATTTCTTTTCATCTTCACTGTTAACTTCGCTTTTGGTGGTGCAGTTTCTGGTGCTGTCTTCGGTCACTGGACACTATCACAATCCCCCTATATTGTTACTGGTGAATCATACGTACCCGCTGATCGGCAGCTTTTCATTGAGGCCGGTGTTCAAGTACGGTTTACTGCTGGTGCATCTTTGACTGTTTATGGAATTCTCATTGCGAACGGTACGTATCAACAAACCATTGAGTTTTCTGGATATTACGGAAGTACGTGGGATGGCCTAAGATTTCAAAATTCAAATTTCACATCGAATCTCCTAAACTATGTAATTGTTAGAAATGCCAACACACCATTAGTTGTTCAACTTTCCACTTTACAGGTTACCAATTCATCGTTTGAAGGTCTGAGCACTGGTTTGACCTTAGTTCGTTCTGTTGTTCAAATAAATTCTTGCAATATAACAATTCGTGGATCATATGGTATTGGAATGTATAGTGTAGAAAGTGATGTTTATTTTCACAATAATGTTTTAGATGTGCAGTCGTCCGGTTTTGCACAAAACGCCATTGGTTTTCAGATTAACAGTGGTTCACCAAACATACAATTCAATATCATCACCATTAACGCGACCTCTACAGCAACAGGGTTCATTTTACAAAATCAGAATGTAGGTTTAATTAAACGGAATTTGGTGAAACTGTATTCACAATTAGAAAATAGTGGATTGGAACTTTCTGATGTAGCAGCCAATGTGCAAATCCATCATAATACTTTCCGCTCAATGATTAACGGAAGTTCTTTTAATGGTGTACTGATCTATACTTGTAGGAATGTAGATCTTCGCAACAACATTTTTTGGGGACGTGGATTGGGTATAGGAAGACAAATCCTGAGCGGTGTTGTATTTTGGAATTACAATGTTGTTTACGGGTTCACGGAAAATTATTTAAATGGGACAGCGGGACCGAATGATATAAATAGCGATCCCCTATTAGATGAGCAAACCTATTATCCCACAATTAACTCACCCGTAATCAATGCTGGTGATCCAACTTTGCCATATGATCCAGATGGAACCGTTGCAGATATTGGTGCTTTTTATTACTCTTTTACGAAAATAGAAACGAGAGATGTATTCAATCCTGAACGATTTGATTTTTATTGTTATCCTAATCCTTTTAATTCAAGTGTACAGTTTCGTTTTCATGTCTCAACAAAACCTGTTCATTTAACTATCTATAATTCCATAGGTCAATCAGTATTTTCTGCAACCTATAATCGATTCAATGAAATGGTTTCTACCAGCTGGACTCCGCATTTGAAAGTATCGGGAATCTATATTGTAGAATTAGCTTCCGAAGATTTTGTCATTAGACGCTCTCTAATTTACTTAAAGTGATCGTGTGGTTTTACATTGGAATGACAAGGGCGAGCCCTGTGGTTCGCCCATTTTACTAAAGTTGAAGAATTGGTTGAAATGGTGTATTTTTTTGTATGCAACGACTAAAATTGTTTTTATGCGGGATATTTATTCTCCTTGGATCCTGTAAAGATCCTGAACGCACTAACCCACTTGATCCCAAAAGTCTTTTTTATCGAGTTCATTCAACGGTCATTCTTCAGATACTCACTTTTCAAAATCAACCGAAAAGTTCAGTTCACGTTCGTTTAGGCGAAACTGTACAAGTTAGCAATCAAGAAGGAATAGTTGAATTTTATGAAGTTGTGCCTGATACATACCAAATCTGTATTTATGGTATTGATATTGCAAGTGATACTATCAACATTATTGTTCCCCCATCTTCCATTGTTCGTCAACAATTTCAAGTGAATCGTCTTCCAATTTTTGACAGTGTGTCGGTGATTAGTGAATTACGAACAAGTGGAATTTATAATGCACGTTGTCATTTTTATGCTAAATGTTACGATTTAGATGGACGGTATGATGTGGATTCAGTTTACGTCGTTACTCCGTACGGCAATATTCATTTAGCAAGTTCTCCAGATTCGACTTATCGGTACAGTATTGATACATTGCCCAATGGACAATCCCTTCATAATCTTGTAGGACATCCATTAAATTTTGTTGCTGTTGATAATGATGGTGGCATTAGCCAAACAATTCGAACACTCGCAAGAATTTTTCATGGATCACCATTTATCTTAGCACCACTAAATAATGCAACCGACCTTGTTTCAGAATTTTATGTTGAATGGTTTGCAAGTTCGAATGATTATTTTTCTTTTCATTTCCGCGTGATCATCTTTAACTTTTCAAATGGAACTGAAATTTTACGTGTGGACCGCATCCCACAAAATCAATATCGTTTGAATTTATACAATACTCTTTCGCCTGGATTTTATTTTGTTGAAGTCCATGAAGTAGATTCATTTGGAAACTTTTCTCGTTCCAATCGTAATGCATTTCAGTTAATCAATTCAGCAAAATAGTAATCGTGATTATCGGTTAGGTTTTTTTATGGTGTTTCAAGATTTGAATCAAAGTAATCCTTCAAATACCTTCAGCAGTGAACAAGTTCAATCACTAGTAGAAATTAGTTCGTTACTAAACAGCATCCACGATTTAGCAACGCTTCTTCCAAAAATTATGGATGTTGCTTTAGCACCGGTGCAAGCTGAACGTGGTTTACTTGTGATTAAAGAAAATGATGATTTTCGTGTTGCTGTAGCACGTTCAATTCATAATGATGAAGAGGATTTGGTGGATTATTCTCGCTCAATCGTTCGCAGAGCTATGACAGATAATGTTGCTATATTGACTCATGATGCCCAAACGGATCCAAGATTCAGTGATGCACAATCCGTAATTATTAAACAAATTACCTCGGTGATTTGTGTTCCTTTGGTAGTGAAGGACCACGTCGAGGGTGCAATTTACCTGGATGCAAAACAGAATCGGACCCAATTTACCAATGAAAGTTTGGATTTTCTGAAGATATTAGCCAACATCAGTGCGATTGCAATTCAAAATGCAAGATATTTTGAGGGCTTGGCACTTGAAAAGGTTCGCCTACAAAGTGAAGTAGAACGGACTTATGCTTTTAGTGAAATTATTGGCAATCATCCAAAGATGATTGAAATTTTTAAACTCCTTGAGAAAATTAAAGACAGCAATATATCTGTTTTAATAGAAGGAGAAAGTGGTACTGGTAAGGAATTGGTTGCACGTGCTTTGCATTACTCTTCCACACGTAGAAGTAAACCATTTATCGCGCAGTATTGTGGAAATTTATCTGAAAATTTACTTGAATCCGAATTGTTCGGACATAAACGTGGATCATTTACCGGGGCGCACCAAGATAAAAAAGGACTTCTTGAAATTGCTGACGGCGGTACTTTCTTCTTAGATGAAATTGCTGATATTAGCCCAACAATTCAAGCGAAATTGCTTCGTGTGTTACAAGATGGTGTCATTCGGCGCGTAGGTGACACTTTAGAACGTAAAGTGGATGTTCGTATTGTTTCTGCAACCAATCGATCACTTAAAAAAGAAGTTGAAAAAGGAAGCTTTCGAGAAGATTTATATTATCGTCTGAATGTTGTTACGATTACACTACCTCCACTTCGTGAACGTAAGTCCGATATTCCTCTTTTGGTGCATCATTTTCTTAAGAAAAACGCACAACGACACGGTGATCCTACACCCAAGCGAATATCACCTGAAGCATTGCGACAACTTCAAAGTTATCACTGGCCGGGTAACATTCGTGAATTAGAAAATACCATTGAACGAGCTTATGTATTATCAAGTACTTCGCAAATTGAACCTGAAGATTTGATTTCACCTCACTTTGAAACAGATCCTGATCAAACACTTCGTCATATCACCAAACAACATGTGTTAAAAGTGTTGAAAGATTGCGAAGGAAATAAGAAAAAAGCAGCTGAACTATTGGATGTATCTTTAAGATGGTTGCACTATAAACTCAATGAATGGCACATTGAATCCGACTGAAAATCCTAATAATCCTGTTGAACCTATTGGACGATTAGGTGGCTATGAGTTAATCCAAGTATTGTCCCGATCTGTTGTAACTACTGTCTATAAAGCTTGGCAACCCACCCTTAACCGCTATGTTTTAATCAAACAGTTACATCCGCAGTTAGCACAAGAAACAGACATCTTCAACCGTTTTACAAGGGAAGGTAAAGCACTTGCCAGAGTCAGGCACGAAAATCTGGTTCAGGTTTTTGATATGTCGGATGACCGTCAGAATCCCTTTTTGGTTATGGAATGGGTAGAAGGACAAAACTTACACCAACTCCTAAAACGCGGTGGTAGCATTCCTGTACCAGTCGCTTGTGTAATTCTTTTAGAAATTCTTAAAGGACTTGATGCTGCACATTACCATGGAATTATCCACCGTGATATCAAACCTGAGAATGTTTTAATCAGTCGAGATGGACGAATCAAAATCACTGATTTTGGACTTGCAATTTATGAACAAGCACCTGCTATTACTAGACCGGGAACAGTAATTGGTACACCATCCTTTATGGCACCCGAAACCATCACTGGTGGTCAGGTGGATAAACGTACCGATTTTTTTGCATTGGGTGCTACCTTTTATGAATTGGTTACGAACACACGTGTTTTTACAGGTAATACTTTTTCTGAAGTGCTTCATTTGGTTCTTAGTAAACAACCCGATAAACCGTCAAGTATTGTACGCACAATTCCCCCTGAAGTGGATAAACTCATTTTAAAAATGTTAGAAAAAGATCCACGTAAACGTCCACAAACAGGAGAAGAAATTGTTAAATCAATCCACAAAATCATGGATGTTTATCATTGGAGTACAGATCCGACCATCATTAGCCATTACATTTCTGACCCTTCTGGATTTCGGATCGAATTGACCAGACGTAAACCAATTAGAAGAACACGAACCATTTTATCGTATGTATTGGTACTTATTTTTTTAGTTATGGTCGGTTTTATTTTACATCATCAGTTTACTACGATTACACGCTTACGACAGATTGACACCTTAACCACCCAACATGTTCAAACGCTTGATACACTTGCAATTCAAGACACGGATACAAAAGATGTTGAAAAAGGAATTGAACAAACTACCTGGAAGCCAATGCTGCAGAAAGATACGGTAACTCCATCTATAACAAACATTACAAAACCTGGTATTGGTTATCTGAAAGTGAATTGCGAACCATGGGCCTATTTACGTTATGGTGATCCACGAAAAGAAGTTCTGTTGCCAATTGCATCCACTCTTGAAATTCCTTCAGGCAATCAAACCTTAGAATTCTATCATCCGGAATTTCCTATTATTCGTAAAATGGTGAATGTTCCTAAGAATGATACTGCACGTATTTTTATAAATTTATGGGACGAAGTCAGTTTAGTCAGAATTGGGTTAGTAGAGCCATGGGCAGATGTATTTATCAACCAAAAAAATGTAGGTGTCACTCCATTCTCAAAACCTATACCAGTGCAACCTGGACCGATTGAAATAAAACTTGTCCATCCTACCTTTGGAATGAAAACCTTTCAATTCAATCTAATGAAAGGTCAATCTACTCCTACAATTCAGTGGAATTTTGAAAAAAATCATGCTGAGTAATTACTCTTTGGATAAAAAACTAATTTTTTCTCTACTTAAAAAGTATCAACCCTATTTGATTGTGTTTCTTATTTATTCCATTATTGTCCCAGTTGAAATTTACTTTCGCCACTTAACTTTTCGGACATCTGGTTGGGATTTAGGAATTTATCATCAAGCACTTTCCGCATTGTCAAAATTAGAAAATCTTAATCCACTGGTTTCTATTCGAATGCTTCATATTTTTCAAGATCATTTCGATCTTTTGCTTATTCCCATCTCTTTCATTTTTAGACTTTGGAATTCTGCGGTTTTATTGCTCATACTCGATCAATTCTTTACAGTATTAGGTTTAATTCCTATTGTATTGGCGACAGAAAAAATCGTTCAAGGGAAATCACCATCACAAGCGACATTTCTTAGATTCAGTGTATCTATTGTTTATCTTTTTTCAGATTTTTTATGGTCTGCAATTTATTTTCCATCCCACCCTACACACTGGGCAATGGGATTTATGTCTTGGATTTGCTATTTTGTCTTCATTGGAAAATTTGGAATAGGTTTTTTTCTTAACATCCTTTTATTATTTAGTTGCAAAGAAGAATTTCCTTTTATAGCATTCCCGCTTTCATTGATATTATTCCAATCGAAAAAAAGAGTGTTGGCTATTTTTTTGATAGTATTCGGAGTTCTTTGGATTTTGATTTTTCTTACTAGACCTCTTTGGTTAGGCGAAGTTGCAGATTACACAAATTTTATTGGTTTATTCTTTCATTCACCAAACGAGTATTTTCAAAAATTTGTTGTAACGATTAGCTCCGGTACATTTCTTAAATCATTGATTTTATTAATTCCCTTTTTTCTAGTTCCTTATAATAAAAAGTCGTTCTTGTTTCTTTTAATCGCTATCGTTCCATTTTTACTTCGCGTTTTCTGCTTAAAAACAACAGCATTTCAATTCCATTATAGTGCTATTTTTGTTCCAATTATACTATTTATTTTTCTTAGCATTTTAGAAAATCAATTTCATTTAATCAAACGAATCGGAATTCAATTCTTAATCTTAATCTTTATTGGACAAATCTGGCAAGCTCATCCTTTTCAACATCCTTTTTCAAGCATTTTACAGTATTCTAAAAACAGAGAGAAGTTTCAACGTTATTCAGTTATTGCAGAATCTTTAACTAAATCCAATTATACGGTTGCAGCTCCGAACAATTGGTTACCACATCTTTCTGCAAATACTAATGTTTTTAATCTTGCTTATAGCATTGATTCTAATACACCTTTATCTATTGATGTTTGGCTTTGGGATATGGATGGAGATTTTTTTCCAAGTACAAAAAATGAAATAATGTTAAAAAAACAATTCGAAGCATTTGAACAATTTTATGAAAAGATATCACTACATTCAAAAGTGGAATTGTTTGTAAAGCCACAGTTCGCTAGCCAGTTTCGTTTACTTATCCGGATTGATGATTAAAGGCATTGATTTTTCAGTACCACCAAATACTACAATTTTCGTATTGGGTGAACTGGCTAATTCTTTGGATGCATCAATCGCTTTCCAGATTAAAAAGTTTCGATCAATCCCTTTCATAACGGTTTGTTGAAAATCTGCAATACCTTTTGCCTCGATTCTTTTTCGTTCAGCTTCTTGTTCTTCTTTTTGTAAGATAAACTGCATTTGTTGACTTTGTTGCTCTGCAGTCAACTTGGCAGCTATCGCTTCTTGCAATTGTTGAGGTAATACTAACTTTCTTAAAGGAACCTCTTCTATAACGATACCTCTGGGACCTACAGTACTCATAATTCTTTCTTGGATTTCTTTGGATAGTTTTCCTCTTGCTGGTGAGTAAAGCGCTTGAGCATTGTAACTTGCGGTGATATCACGTACACTAGCGCGGATATTGGGCTCAAGTAAAATTCTAACGTATTGTAATCCGACTGTTCTATACATTTCAGGGGCTTTTTCTGGATCCAGATGATAAATTGTTGAAACTTCTAAATTGACAGTCAATCCTTCTAAAGTCGGTGCTGTCATATCCTCTTTAATTTCTTGGGTTTTGATGCTCATTTTAATCACTTTTGCAAAAGGATTGACAAGATGCAACCCTGATGGTAATGGACGTGGATATACATGACCAACAAAATCAATGACACCGACATGCCCAGCCGGAACAATGGTCGTACTGGATAAAACAAGAAAGAGCAGTGATAAAGCAAGCGAAATCTTCCACAATAGTCCTCCCGATTCTGAAGTAAATGCTCTTCCAACACGCTTTTTATAGGCAATAAAACTAAAGATAAAAATCACAAGAAAGAGTAAGAATAGTAAGACAGGTACCATAATCTCTCCTTAGATATTGACATTGAATAAAATGAAATTCCCACCAATACAATAAAATGATCTTTGCATATCGTTAACCAATGAAGTTTACGATAGATTGGAACACCCTTTCTACAGAGATTCGATCCATACAACCACCATACGGACAGGTTGTAGCATAATAGCACTTACAAGGAGGATCCGGTTCGAGAATGACTCCTCGATCATAGAGTTCAAACTCATTTTTATTAAAAATGTTGTTCAATACGATCACTTTTCTTTTCCTACCTATAGCAAGATGTAATGCCATCGTCACTGCAGTAACCACAATATCCATTTGTGAAATTAAAGCATCAAATTGATCTAACGGCATTACTCCAAAATAGACGGTATCGGTTTCCTTAGATAAGGATTGATTTTTCTCATCCTCTTCTGGACCACCCAATAGGATCGGATCAAAATTGTTATACTGTAAAAGTTCAATTAATTTTTTCCAATAATCATAGGGCCACAATCTGGTGGACCACCTACCCCCACAACCTGTATTTAATCCTACTTTTTTCTTATTCAGAGGTAATGAAAAATCATAGGACTTAAGTGGAGGCATTATGTATTCTTCTTTTTGATAATCCCAGCCCGATATATGAAAAATTTCTTCTTGATACGACAATTGATTTTGTTTACTGATATCATCAAAAAGACCTGTAATCCATTTGTGTTGCTCTGCTGCTATGGAAGATGAATTGATGTTTTTTGTTGACGGGATAACAGCACCCTCTTCAAAGATGTAACCATATACTTGATGGGCTTTCAAGGATGAGGCAAGTGCAGCAGCTTCAATATCTTTATCCAAGCAATAGATACTGTCGAAAGAAATTTGGGAAAGTGTAACCACACTTTTCGCATCATATTTGTATACACGATTAATCCATGGTTCACGGGGTAATGCTTCGGGATAATCGGTAATCCAGTGTATAAAATGCTGAGGATAATGAGTTCGTATTGGAAAAAGAAGTGGAGTTGTTCGCATAACATCACCCATTGCTCCAAGTTTTATTACCAATAGATGTCCTTTTGTTTTAAGGTAATGGGTACAATCGGAGCAGTGTACATTATGTTGTTTATGTGGAGCACAAGGAATATGACCTTTGTAATGCAAGCAATCCGTCTTTACCAGTTCACTTTGAACAAATTTTCTTTCTTTCAATCTCGTCCTCTCCTGTTCTTTGAATTCATTCATTTGCAGTTGATTATCATTTTCGCTATACTTTTGATTTTAGGAGAGTTGCCGGAGTGGTCGAACGGGGCGGTCTCGAAAACCGTTGTAGGCTTCGCCTACCGGGGGTTCGAATCCCTCACTCTCCGCAAAAAAGGGGCGCATTTTGCGCCCATTTTCTTTGATTTTTTCTCAAATCTTTTAATCATCGGTTACAGCAGTTGATTTGGGTGGTGGTTGTGTGGCTGTGACTCTCTGTTTTCTTCTCATTCTTTCGATCTCTTCATTCATTTCAGAAATCATAAATTCCTTTTGTTCAGATGAACCTAAACGGATGATTAGTACAATTCTTCCACGATAGGTTCGTACATCTCGTCCATCTTTGATCAGCCCTTCTACACCTTGCATCGGTATAATTTTCATCTTTCCGATAATATTGGTAATTTTTCCTGTAGCATCTCTTTCTACTAAGAAAGGATAGCCCTTGTATCGTCGTACCTGCCTCGCAATTATCCACGGTATTCTTGCAAACAGGGATTCGTTTCCACCCGTCATCGCAGTTAAAGGCATAATATCTCCTTTTTCATAGGATAGTTTTTAATAACGTAAATGCAGAAGTAGTAAAATGCAAACTTGTTAATGTGCTTCCAACCAATTATTGCCTATTCCAATGTCCACAACCAAGGGGACTGATAATTCAATTACATTTTCCATACACTCTTTTACCATTTTCGTCACCCATTCAATCTCCTCTGACGGGGCTTCAAAAAGCAATTCGTCATGTACTTGCAAGAGAAGTTGTGCTTTCAATCCATTTTGTTTTCGCTCTTTTTCAAATGCTTGGTCCAATCGTATCATTGCAACTTTGATTATATCTGCAGCAGTTCCTTGTATAGGTGTATTGATGGCAGTACGCTCTGCAAACTCTCTGGCAACTCTTTGATCAGAATTGATCTCAGGGATAGCCCTTTTACGATTAAACATGGTCTGTACATAATTTTTTTCTCGAGCAAAAGCAATGGTTTTCTGCATGTATTCTTGCACACCGGGATATGTTTGGAAATACTGATTGCGAAAGGATTGTGCCTCTTCTAATGGAATATCCAAGGTAGTAGATAGACCAAAATCGGTTTGACCGTATATCATCCCAAAATTCACAGCTTTCGCACTTCGCCTCATGGCTGGAGTAACTTCTTCAATGGGTACATTGTACACTTTTGATGCGGTTAAGGTATGAATGTCTTGTCCTTGATGAAATGCTTGAATTAAGGTCTCATCTTGGGATAAATGTGCCATTATTCTTAATTCAATTTGAGAATAATCTGCAGAAATCAATTTCCAATTCGGATATCCAGCGACAAATGCTGTCCTAATTTTTGCACCTTCTTCCGTTCGAATTGGTATGTTTTGCAGATTTGGTTCTGTACTGGACAATCGTCCTGTTGCGGTCACTGCTTGGTTAAAGTTGGTATGAACTCTTTGAGTAATCGGATGGATAATTTTTGGTAAAGCATCAATGTAAGTGTTTAATAATTTTGCTAACATTCTGTAGCGCAGTAATAGTTTGGGCACTGGTACAGTGGGATCGAGTTCTGCTAATTTTTCTAAAACCTCTTCATTGGTAGAATAACCCGTTTTTGTTTTTTTAACTGGTTTTAATTGTAATTCTTCAAATAGTACTTTTGATAACTGAATAGGACTGGATAGGTTGAATGGATGACCAACCAATCTAAAAATTTCTTTTTCCAGTTCTTTTTGTTCTTGAGAAAACTCAATAGATAATTTTTTTAGTACCTCTCGATCAACTTTTATCCCTACAATTTCCATTTTCGCTAATACTAAAGCCAATGGCAATTCTATTTCATCATGCAGTTTCTGCAAATCCTGTTCAATTAGTTTTTCTTTAAGAATGAAAAATAATCTTCTGGTGTAATCCGCATCTTCACAAGCATAATTGACCAACAACTCCTTAGGTACTTGGTCCATTGTCTTTGGTGATTTTCCGCTATTGAGTAAAGCAGTAATCGGAATTTTTGGTAAGGATAAATACTTTTGCGAAAGAACATCCAAGCCGTGACTTCTACTTAGGGGATCTATAAGATAACTCATTAACATTGTATCCGCTGCCCATCCTTTTACCTCTATTCCAGCGCGAGAAAGTACAATGTGGTCATACTTGATGTTTTGACCACATTTAAGTTTGGATTCGTTTTCCAACCAAGGTTTTAATTTGGTTAAAACCAATCTTTGTGCAGGATACGGATCAGATGGGTCAATTTTTACCGCTTCATAATTTTCTTGGAAAAGTGCTTCTAAAAAGTTTTCATTTGAAGCATGTTGTTGACCAAGATTCTCATTTTGAAAAGAAGGAAGGTGAATGCACCACCCTTGCCTTTCATTCACACTTATTGAAATTGCTACTAAGATTGCACGGTTAGGATCTGCACTTGTGGTTTCAGTATCAATGGCTGCGATATTTGCCTGTTCCAGCTGTTGGATTACTTCATCCAACTGGGAAATCGTAGTAATCAGTTGATAATTTCTTTGTTCTTGATGAGACGAACTCTCATTGCACATTACCTTTTTTAAGATAGAACGAAAACCAAGTTTGTTTAATTGATCTCTAAGTTCGTCACCGCTAAAAGGTCCAAAAGTAAGTTCTGTTGGGGAAATTTCAAGAGGAACATTAGCAACCAATTCTACTAACGATTTAGAAAGTTTCGCTTGTTCAACATTTTCTAATAGGGTTTCTTTCCAACCTTTTTTGTCAATGGTATGTGCATTTTGAAGAATGTTTTCTAAATTACCGTATTGTTTCAGTAGGTCTGTTGCTGCTTTGGGTCCTAACTTGGGTATGCCCGGAACATTATCGCTGGTATCTCCGACAATGGCTAACCAATCTTTCAATTGTTCTGGTGGTACTCCAAACTTTTCAATTACTTTTTCTTTCGTCACCTCATTCCATACGCCAGCTGTTTTTCTATCGGGTGACAGGATTCGGACATTGTCTTGTAACAACTGGACCAAATCTTTATCACCCGAAACAATAATGATTTCCCATTCATGTTTCGGTAGTAGATTGACGATGGTTGCGATAATGTCGTCCGCTTCATAACCTTGTGATTGTAAAACTTTGATATTCATTGCCTTCAGTAAATTGTATAGGTATGGTACTTGAAGCTGTAATTCATCCGGCATTACATCACGAGTTGCTTTATATTCAGAAAACATTTGATGTCGGAAAGTAGGTTCAGAAGAATCTGTACATACGGCTAAAAAATCAGGTTTTTCTTTTTCAAGAAGTGATAAGAGTGTATTCATAAATCCAAATAATGCGGCAACGTTCATTCCACGTGCATCAGTAAGAGGATTTTTTGCCATGGCAAAGTAACTGCGATAAAGGGAAGCCATTGCATCAATGAGCATGAGTCGTTTCATTTTCGTCCTTTGATTTCTTTATTTAAGTTAGTTCACTTTTTAAACGATTTACAATTTCGATTCCATTCTATAAATTGGTTTCACCAAAGTTTATTTTTCTTCTAAATCGTTTTTAGGAGCATCTGTGAAATTTAACCAAGTACCTCGCGTTCGGCTAATTGCGTTTAGCAGTTTACATCAAGCCAACATTCAAGATTTTTTGGAAAAAGAAGCAGATTCATGGAATACTGATGCCACCTCTGATGCAGAAAAATTGTCTGAATTTTCAGGTCGAATCTGTTATCAATCTTTTGGCAATAAACAAGGACGTAAAACGAACAAAGAATATCTGGAACATATCCTTGATAGTGCACACGGATCGGTCCTGGAGCATGCTTCTTTTACGTTTCTTTTCACAGGAGTTTCACGCTCCTTAACGCACGAATTGGTTAGACATCGAGCAGGTTTTGGATACTCCCAATTGTCACAACGTTATGTAGATGAATCTGAAACTGAATTTGTTGTCCCAGACATCATTGCAGAGGATCCAGAACTTTTTCGTATTTTTGAAAAAGCGATAGAATCTGCTCAAGCGGCTTATATTCATCTTTCTAAAGCAATCACTGAAAAAATTGACAAAGAACGTCCTGACCTAACTAAAACAGATAAACGAAAATTAGCAAGACAAGCCGCCCGAAGTGTTTTACCAAACGCCACGGAGACCAAAATCGTTGTTACTGCAAATGCACGTGCTTGGCGACATTTTCTTGAGTTACGTGGAAGTGAAGGTGCTGAACCCGAAATACGGAAGTTAGCCATTTTAGTTTTCAAAAATTTACAACACATTGCACCAAATTTATTTTTTGACTTTCAAATTGCACCTTGTCCAAACGGCGGTGAAATGCTCATCAACCGGTTTCATAAGGTATAATCGGATTGTAGGTTAGAAACTACTCTGCACTTTTATTTTTTGATTCGTGTCGGAAAATGACTAAAGAATAAAATAGCATTTGGTTTCTTCTTGTTTCATTTTGTCTATCATTTTAAGTTCGTAGAGTAAAAGGATAATAGATTCAATAGTATTTAACTATTGCAGATAATTGAAACGAAAATGCTTTTCCCATGCGTATTTATTCAGACATTGTTTATGCTGCACATTTATTACGACAAGGTGAAGTGGTCGCTTTTCCCACCGAAACAGTTTATGGTTTGGGGGCTGATGCTCTTAATCCTAATGCTGTCCTAAAGATCTTTGAACTCAAACAACGGCCAAAATTTGATCCACTTATTGTGCATCTACAAAATGTGAATCAAATGAGCGATTATGCTGAATTTCAAGAAGAACTGGTAAACACATTAGCTAAACATTTTCTACCTGGTCCCTTATCTTTAGTTTGTAAAAAAAAGCCCATCATACCGGATTTAGTCACCTCTGGCTTAGATACTGTGGCTATCCGAATCCCTGCAAATGATATTGCTCAACTTTTGTTACAAGAATTTGGTGGTCCTGTTGCAGCACCTTCTGCCAATTTGTTTGGAAAATTATCTCCTACACATTTTGAACATGTATTTAAAAATTTTGGTGATCGTGTTTTCATTCTGAAAGGACCATCCAGTAGTGTGGGAATCGAATCAACCATTTTGGATATCACCACAGAACCGCCAACTATTTTAAGACGCGGTGGTATAAGCACTGAGGCAATTGAAGCGGTTTTAGGAAAAGTACAAGAAGATATCGTGGCTTCATCTAATCCCAAATCACCCGGTCAACTCAAACATCACTATTCGCCGAATACGCCTCTTATGGTAATAGAAAATTTGAATGATTTGAAAACACTACCATTACCAAAACGATTCGGACTTCTTTTACCAAGTCCAATGGAATTCAAGTTTCTTGATGATCATCAAATGGTTACACGTATTCTTTCTTCAACCAACGATTTACAAGAGATGGCAAAACAATTTTTTTCTATATTACACGAATTGGATACATTGGAGTTGCCATTGGTGGTGGCAATCAAAGTTCCTAACATCGGTATTGGCCGTGCGATCAATGACCGTTTAGAACGTGCATCGTCCCATTAAGAAAGGATTTGTATGTTTAGTTTACCCCTTACAGGCATATGTCCATTTTGTAAAGAAAATCACGGGATTGAATCAGAAGCTCGTAACCTACCATCCAGTGGTGGTGCATTTACCGTGGCTATTGTACGCTGTTCCAATTGTAAAAGCATTTTAGGCATCACACCTACTCGTGAAACCATTGTAGAAGCAGTACGAGATGCGGTAAAGCGATTAGGTTAATTTATTGGTATTTAGACAGTAAACGATCTAACAAAATCGCAGACGTCGCAGCGACATTTAAGGATAGATCACGCCCTAAAGGTGAAATTTTCCATCGTATATCAGCAATTTCAAGAATAGAATTGGTTACACCTTGAGATTCACTTCCGAGAACTAAGATAGTTTGATTCGGTTGAACTAAATTGGTTTCATTGGTCCCTTGATTAGCATCTGCTACGACAATTTTTTTCCCCTTTTTTTTCGCTTCCACTAAAGCATTCGCTAAAGATTTCTGAACCGTAATTGATAAATGAAAAAGGCCACCCATTGAACTTCTTATCGCTTTCGGATTAAGGTAATCTACGCAATTTTCGGAGAGCCATATCTGTTGAACCCCGAAGAATACAGCATTTCTTGCTATCGCTCCTAAATTGTTTGGATCTGCGATCCGATCCAATGCTATAATCAAACCCTGATTGGGGACATTCTGAGTTTCAGGAGGGGAAAGAATAGCAAATACATGGGGAGGAGTTTTCAAATCACTAATTTTTTTTGCAAATTCATCCTCAATGGTTTCGAATATCACTCCTCTTTTTGAAAAAAGTGGGAAAAGTTCATGGGTTTCTTTGGTTTTAAGCCATGATTGAGTAACAATAATCTTATGGATTACCCAGTTGGAATTTAGTGCTTCTTTAACAACTACAGACCCTTCAGCTAAGGTCTGATTTTTTTGAAGTCGATATTTTTTAACAAGCAACGAGGTGGTTTCTTTTTGCGCTTGTTTGCTTAAAGGTTTATGTTTCATAGATCGTAGGGAATGAAAAGGGGCATTTACGCCCCTTTTCTTTCATCTTATTCTGGAACTACTTCTGACCACGGTACGATATGAACTTTCATGATTATTTTCTGTCTTTTTGGGCTATCCATTGCAAAAGGATTATCATTTGAACCGCGTGGAGCATTTGCAATTTTATCCACTACATCCATTCCACTTAGTACCTGCCCAAAGATTGAGTACTGTTTATCTAAATGGGGTGCTGCTTTGTGCATAATAAAGAATTGACTTCCGGCACTGTTAGGATCCATAGTTCTTGCCATAGATAAAGTACCGGGTAAATGCTTCAAATCATTAAATTCTGCTTTCAAACGATGTGGCGGACCACCCATCCCATCATTGGTAGGATCATCGTCTTTACTGTTAGGATCACCTCCTTGAATCATAAAACCTGGAATGATCCGATGGAATGTACATCCATTGTAAAAACCTTCTTTTGCCAATTTGATAAAATTCTTCACATGCTCAGGTGCTTTATTAGGAAAGAAACCAATGACTATTCTCCCATAATTTTCCACATCAATAATAGCAACCGAGTCGGACTTTGGCATTTGATTGGCAGGTGCTTCAATCTTGCTAATTTTAGTGACTTCAAAAGGTTCGTTTTTTTGAATGGTTTGTTCTTGGGTGCTTGCTTGTTTGGGTTCGTTCATTTTTGATTCCTCTTTCGGCTTGGCTTTACAGCCCATATGGATTGTAAGCACGATTACTACGAGTATTTTCAATAAATGATTCATTTTTCACTCCTATAAACGATTGTAAAAAACAGGGGACAAATCCCCTGTTTCATTTCGTAAAGTTACAACAATGTTATTGAACAGCAAAAATTACGTTTGCGCCTTTGAAACGATCAAGGTTAATGATTTCAACTTTGGCTTGTTTGCCTTCAATAGTCACTTTGTAATCCCGATTGATTTGATACATCGCCGTAGGATAAACAGTTACCTTTTGGATGGCATTTAGTCGTACATCTTCTGCACGTATCCAAACGATATTTGTTTTAGATAAATCTTGAGATTTCGAGTACTCTACTTTTTGTAGATCAGCTTCTTTTAACTTTCCTAAAAAGGGGCGTTTCAATGCACCAGATTTTTTCAGTTCTGTTTCGCTACCAACGGTATAGTACATAGTATTCAAACGTGTTTGGAGTTCTTCACGTTCTTGAGTGACTTTTTCTTTTTCTGCAGTGACGGTACGAACCTGTTCTTGGGTCTCACCGAGTTCTTTACCCATTGCTTCCAACTGGCGTTGCAGTTTTTGTTTTCTTTGTTCTAATTCCGCTACTTGTGCTTCTAATTCAGATTTTGATTGAAGCAACGCTTGACGTTCTTGTGCGATTTTTCGTTTGGTGATACGCTTGAGTTGATTGGGTGAAATTTTGGCTTCCCCTTGAGTAACCGTCGTTAAATAAGTCCCCGTTTTTTTATCAATAAAATGCCATACATAAAAACCGGGAATTAGTTCGTCAAATTGTGCTACTTTTTCTAATACTGCGATTGCACTGTCTTTTGAAAAACCTGCTTCTTTAGTTAAATAATCTAAACAAATTTGGAAATGCGATTCGCCTTTCGCAACCACATGGGGCGGTGGAAGTGCTTCGCTCATTTCCTCCATCTTTTTGTTTAACTCTTCTATCTGCTTGTTCAATGCAACGATTTCAGAAAGTAGCCCTTTGGTTGTGATGTCTTGTTCTTGTTTAATTCTTTCTGCTAAAATTTTTGATTCTTCATCCGATAAACCGTAAACCGATTTTGCTAAGGTGTCAATCACGATATCGGGATGCTTTTTGTTGAATTCTCTAATTTGCTCCATCAATTTAGAATGTTTGTTTCTTAACTCAACATTGATTTTTTCTACCTTGCCAACCAATGTATGAAATTCACGTTCTGCTGAAGATTGCGAAGAACAACTCAACAAAAAGAGAACCAAAGAAAACAATAGTATGAAAAGAATGATTTTTTTTCTCACGAAAGCAATCTCCTATGTTTTACCGATTTACAATATACGAAATAAATGTTTTTTCCTACTAAGTGATTTGATTTACTTAAGTGGTAAATTGTTGATGTCTCTCATCAATAAACGATCTGCCTCCATTGCAACATCTGTACCTTCTGCACTATCTCGTATCGCACGCCATAGTTGTCTTCTGCGAAAAGTATCTTTGTCGGTTCTTGAATTTCGTAACATTTCGCGCCAACGATTAATCTGTTCCTGTGTAAAACGATTTTGATGGGGTGCATTCTCCTCAATCTTTACAGCAACTGTATCTTGCGGAATGGGAGTGGTAAGGAGATTTAAGGCGGCTAATGCCGAACGTAGTGCACGTTGATAAATATCCATTTGAACAGCACTATCCAAAATGGAACCTTGGATGATCGTTTTTTGAGTTTGAATAGTCCCAATGTTACCCGATTGATTGAATTGTGTGATTGGATCGGATGAGAGTGGTGACATGACCCAAAAAGGATATATGCGATATTTTGCTCCCTCATCGTTAGGCAATAACGGTTCAACGATCGCATACAGGTTTGCAAAGTTGGGGCCACGTAATGGATACACACCTGGTAAATTCCAATCACGAAAGGAATAGGGGTCCATGGTTTTAGGTTCATTCTCAGGTGTTTGTTCGTTTAATTTTCCTTCTCCTAATCGAATCACAGAATCAGAAGATACCGCCATCACCCAATCGATTCCATTATTTTTTTTCCATTCACGCTTGGGAAAGTAAGCCAACAATGATGCTGATTCTGGAACAGAAAGCGCGTTTCTTGCTTCTTTCATACTAATGGCAATCACATCACCGTAAATCAAAACACCACCGAGCTCTCTCCAAATTCCTTTTATCCAAGCGAATAGACCGACTTTAGGCGGTGCAACAAGCCCACGAATCGTTCCACGGTTCACGGTAAGAGAGGATTTCTTTGTAATCTCAAAAGTATCTATAGAGACCAAATATGCCGTTGAGTCGGCAGATTCAATTCTGTATTTACCTATGGGAACTTTTTCTGTAGTAAATTTACCATCAGAATCAGTTACTACGATAAATGAACTATTTTCAGTTAAGTGAATAATTTTAAGAGGAACATTGGCTAATGGTGAATCACTTGAAAGTGCAACTAATTTTCCTTCAATTGTGTATTTTTTAGAAACACATCCCATAAGAATGAGAATGAAAAGGAATATCATCCACTTTATTGGTAAAGAAAACGAAATTTTCATGAATTTCTTAAGCATTAGAACCCATACAACTCAACAAAATAAGATAATAACGAAACTATTGAAAAGAAATTGCTTAACACCTAACCTGAATTTGTTTCTATCAGATTAAGAACTTATCTTTTTACTTAAGACGAAATGGCTTTGTCTTGATTTCTTTTTTTGACTCACAACTATCCCATTTTGCTTAGTTTCTCATTTTTTTCGGAGGTTTTTCTATGGAATTTCGCAAATTTTTTTACCGAGGTTCTTTGCTTACAATCTTGTTTGCTTTGACATTGGGTCTATGTTCAGTGAGTTTTGCCTCCAAAGCAAAGGTTATTGAACCTGAAATTGTTAATCCACCGGTTGTAGATGCCTCAGGCGGACCCGATGGTTTTGGTTATGTTTGGCGTGATAATGATAACGAACCAACTGGACCAGTGTACAATTGGCGGGATATTTCTACTACTGGTACGAATACCAATGTTACTGGTGATGATGCAATTTCTACGACTGCTCATCCAATCGGTTTTAACTTTAGTTTCTACGGAACGAATTATACTTCATTTAAAGTTTGTACCAATGGATGGATGACATTGAATGCGAATGAAACTTCTGTCGCATATTCAAATGTAGCAATTCCAAATGCTGCTACACCCAATTTATTAATTGCTCCATTTTGGGATGACCTATATGTTGATAATACCGTAGGACATTATATCCGCTATCAAAATTTTGGAACAGATACACTTGTAGTAACTTGGAATACACGCGCATTTTCATCTTCAGTAACGGGTACCTTTACTTTCCAAGTTATTCTAACTTCTTCTGGGCATATTTATTTCCAGTATAATTCATTAGGTTCAGTAACCAATAGTGCCACTATTGGAATTGAAAATGCTACGGGTACTGTAGGATTGCAGATTGCTTTCAATGCTGCTTATGCAGTTGTTGGTAGAGCAGTTCGTATCAATCTTGCAAACCCACAAAATTATGGAACCTTGACTGGTATTGTTACTGCAGCAAATAATCCATTAGCAGGAGCAAATGTTACCATTATGGGTATCAACCGTAGCACTATGACTAATAATCAAGGGAATTATACGATTAATAATGTTGATCCGGGAACTTACTCCGTTCGTTTTAGTGCATTTGGTTACCCTGATACTGTGTATACAGGAATCGTCATTACTGGTGGGCAAACGACTACCCGCAATCACAACTGGCCAACACAAGGTTTAAGTTTTAATTCACCGTCTGTTCCAGTCAATATAGTAGATAATGATACTGCACGAGCACAAATTTTGATCGCGAATGGATTTTTAGTGGCAGATGTGAACGTGCTTGTAGATATTACTCATACATGGGATGCAGATTTGACACTTATTCTACGTTCGCCAACTGGTGTTAATGTTGTCTTAGCACAAAACGTGGGTGGAAGCGGAGACAATTTCACACAAACCATTTTTGATGATGAAGCAACAACCCCGATTGCTTCCGGTACCCCTCCATTTACAGGTTCATTTATTCCTGCCAATCCATTAAGTGCTTTGGATGGTTCAAATTCAGCAGGAACTTGGTGGTTGTTGGTATATGATGGTGCATCTGGTGATATTGGAACCATCAATCAGTTTTCACTTTCTTTCACTACGGGAACTGGTAGTTATGTAAGAGGAACCGTCACACGTGCAGGTCAAGCAGTAGATAGTGCACGCGTCCAAATCGGAGCAAATGTTACCTTTACCAACACTTTAGGACAATATGGAATGCAATCCTTGACAGGTCAATTTCCTGTAACCGTAACCAAGCCGGGGTATAACACTTTCACAGGAAATGTAACTATCGGTGCAGATACAACCACTTACAACATCGTAATGACACGACCAATTGCAGTAGCAAGTCCAACCTCTATTGAAATGCAAGTGAACTATCCAAATTCAGGTTCTGCAAATGTTACTTTAACAAACAATGGTGATGGACCACTTTCTTGGAATGCTGCAATTCACCCGGGGAATAGTTTGTCTTCTAATCCGTCTGTACCCAATAACGTTACTCAGATGAGTGATGAGCAACTCCGTTTGGTAACTGAGTTTGCTTTGCCGTTTTCTTCCAGACCAACAACACCTCCAGAAGTAGATGAACCTGATACTTTATGGCAACCATTATTAACCATTAATGTGGATCCTTTGAATGGTAGCCAATACAATTATGGTGTTGAAGTTGTAAATGGTTATATCTATGTCAGTGCGGGTCAAAAATTCTATCGCTTTAATGCTCAAGGCGCTTTAGTTGATAGTTTAACTATTGGTGGCGCACCTGCTGCAAACTTTAACGTTCGTGATATGGCATATGATGGCGATTATATCTACGGTGGTTGGGATGCCTCTTTCTTACGTGCATTTAATCCGACTACGGGTGCACAAGTAAGTACTGCAAATATCCCACTTACTCAAGCCACTTTTGCTTTACCACGAGGCGTTGCCTACGATCCGGAAACCGATCATTTCTTTGTAGGAAACTGGTCCAACAATTATATCAAGCGCATTACAAGAACTGGAACGGTACTTGCAACATGGAATATTGGTGGTGTAGGTGGTTTGGCTTGGGATCCGAATGGTCAAGGTGGCTACAAGTTGTATGTAGCGTTGGATGGCGCTAACCAAGCGCATTTGGCGAAATTGAATGTAAACAATACGGCTACCCTTGATACTTTGACTTTACGTTCTCCGTTGCCCGGTTCAGCCTCTACAGATATCTGTGCTGGATTAACTCTTAGCGATGAATTGATTCCAGGTTTCTGGACTTTAGTCGCACTGGTTCAAGGAAATCCAGATCGTGTTTTTGTCTATGAGTTTGGTGTTTCCAATACACGCTGGAGTTTAACTCCTACTTCTGGTAGTGTTAACCCTGGACAAAATAATATCCTGTCGGTTACCTTTACTCCTCAACAAAATGATCCAAGTGGTTTGTATAATGCAGATTTGCGAATTACTTGGAACCCGACAGATGATATCATTACAATTCCAATTCAAGTCACTTTAGTTACTTCTGCAAATGATAACACGACTACTCTACCACTGAAGTATGAACTGATGGGGAGCTATCCTAACCCATTTAATTCAGAAACCAAGGTAAAATTCTCACTTGCAGATCGTAGTCAAGTGAACCTTGCACTTTACAATATCAATGGACAAAAGGTAGCAGAACTCTTTAATGCCGAAATGCCTGCAGGTGTTCATACTGTTGGGCTTCGTGCAATTGATTTACCCACAGGTACCTATTTTGTCCGTATGGAAACTGCTAAATATGTAGGTGTTAGTAAGGTCGTTTTACTCAAGTAAAGATGTTTTATCACTCTGAGAGGCGCCTTCCTTTGGAAGGCGCTTTTTTTATCCCTTCCAATAATCCAATCTATAGGAACGTACTGTTTTTTGTAAGTTTAAAAAGGAACCCTCTATGCAGAACTTTGCAAGTAGATTATTTATTTTTGTTTTCTATTTAGGACTTTCTTGCAGTTTAGCGTTGGCTGAAATTAAACCGGTAATCGTACGAAGTTTGGATGGAAAAGAAGTATTGGTTGGAGATAAAAACGATAAACCGCAGTTGATTTTTATTCTTGCAACCCGTTGTCCGGTTTCCAATGCTTATAATCAACGTATGGAAGCCATTGCACAGGATTACAAAGATCAACTGATCATCGTAGGAGTCAATCCGAACGAAACCGAAAGCGATGAAGAGGTAAAAAATCATTCCGTTACCAACCAGTTTAGTTTTCCTATTTATCGTGATCCTGAGTTTAAATTGGTAAATAGTTGGAAAGTAAAAGTAACCCCTGAAGTGTTTTTAATAGATACCAATGGTAAGTTGATTTACCGTGGAAGGATAGATGACAATCAAGAGGTTGATAAAGTTAAGTCAAATGATTTGCGGAATGCTATAGAAAAATTGATTCACGGTAAAGCTGTCAATGGTATTGAAACACGTCCCTTTGGATGTACCATCAAACGAATCAGTAAGTAGTATTTTGGTAATCTAATCACTTTTCTCTAATGTGATTTATTGAAGTACATTTGAATATCTTAGAATTAGCATTCATATCATTTTAATTCATTATCCTTATACTCGCCTTTGATTTTTGGAGGATTTTATGAAAAGAATTTTTATCGTTTTTCTGTGGATTGCTTTCACTTTTAGCATCACTTATGGACAACCTGCCATTATCAATGAATGGTCTCAAGGGGGAACTGGTACAACCAATGAGTGGGTAGAAATTTTAGTGATTCAAGATAACCTCAATATGCAAAACTGGACACTTCGCGATGGTGGCGGAAGTGGTGTGATTACCTTTTCTGGTACAATGTGGCAAAGTGTTCCTGCAGGAACATTGATTGTAATTTACAACAATGGCGGACGTGATCCTTTGTTACCAGAAGATGATTTGACTATTGGTTCAGATTATCGAGTTATTATGCCTAGTAACTCAGCTGGTAATCTCGCCCAAACAGCTTGGATAAATTTTAGCAACACGACTAATACCGATAACCCAATTTTACGTAATGCATCAAATACAATTGTACACGATTGGGATCAAGGAGATAATGCTGCATTTATAGCGAACACTTTACGACCGGGTTCTAATCAAGCAGTATTTTATAATTCCAATACTGCAGCTGGTGTATCCAATGCTACCAATTGGACCCGTGTCACCAGCACTGATGCCACTCCTGGGGTGGGCAACAACACTGAAAATAGTAACTGGATTGCATCTTTACGTGGACAGGTAAGTCCCCCTTCTATTGTTGGTGTTGTACGAAACATTCAAAATCCATCTAGCACAGACCCCGTAACAATTACAGCCACTGTCAACAATGTTAATAATGGTACTGTTACATTGTATTACTTAGTGAATCAAATGCTTCCTACCAACAACGTCCAAATGACGCTATCGTCTGGAAATAATTATGTAGCACAAGTACCACCATTTGCTGACGGAAGTATTGTAGAATTCTATGTTGAAGCATCTAATCCCGGTTCCACTACATCACGTTTTCCAGCATCAGGATATCTATGGTATCGAGTGCAAAATTCTGTATTAGGTGATCTTTCTTTGGTAGTAAACGAAATTATGTACACTCCGACTAACGGAAGTACTGATTGGTTTGAATTGTACAATAACACCAGCAGCAACCAAAATTTGTCTTATTTTTTAGTTCAAGATAACCAAAATCGCACTTACTATTTACGCTATGGTACTATTCTTCCAGCCGGCGGTTATATGGTACTTGCTCAGGATAGTGCGGCATTTAGAAATGCATTTCCAAACTATACTGGTTTAATTGGACCTTCATTTGGTTTTGGTTTGGATGACGGTGGAGATCAGATTCGTATCTACGATGCCAATCGGAATTTGATAGATAGTGTAGCGTATTCGAATGCCGCCCCTTGGCCGGTGATACAAAGCGGTTATAGTATTGAATTGACATCACCTTCTATGGATAATAACCTTGGAACGAGTTGGCATTCATCAAACTCATTACACGGAACACCGGGAGCACTCAATAGTGGTGGCGATGTCACACCACCAAATTTAGTAAGTGCTACAGTAATCACTTCAACACGTGTAGATTTGATTTTTAATGAACCGATTCTTGCTTCGTCTGCGAACAATTTGGCAAATTATTCGTTTTCACCAAACAGAACTCTTGCTTCTGCAACGTTACAGGCAGATAATGTTACGGTAATTTTAATGTTAAATTCTGCAACTCCCTTGATAAGTGGTACACCGTATTCATTAACGATTAGCAATATCCAAGATGTTAGTGGAAATACGTTGACAAGCCATACAACTACTGTTACCTATACAGCACCGCCAATACCTCCTATTGTGATTACTGAAATTATGTACAATCCGGGAACACCTGCAGATCCACAAGGGGAATGGTTTGAAATTTACAATTCCACTAATGCACCAATTGATTTACAGGGTTGGACGTTCAATGACAATTCAGCACGTGATACTATCCGAACAAGTTTCGTGATTCAACCTGGACAATATCGAGTATTTGCTTACAACGTAGATACCTTAGCAACGTATGGAATTACTGCTCACTTTGACTACGTCAATGGTATTCAATTGGCCAATGGAACAGATCGGATAGTCATCTACAATGCGAATGGAGAAATGGTGGATAGCGTCACATATAGCGGAACAGCACCATGGCCAGTAAGTATGAATGGGCGATCCATTTCTTTAATTGATCCAAGTTTAGATAATACTTTGCCAACATCTTGGGAATACTCACCGGTATTAATGGCTAATGGTGAATATGGAAGCCCTGGCTTGCCGCATTTAGGTGGCGATACTACACCGCCATCACTATTAAACGGTAGTGCGATAAATGCGACGACAATTTCTTTACAGTTTAATGAAGCGTTACTTGAAACAGTAGCCAATAATGCTTCTAATTATAGTATAGACGGAAATCGTCAAATCATTTCTGCTGCATTACAACCCAATGGCACTGAAGTGTATTTAACTGTAGGACCATTACCACTTCAAGATGGTATTACCTACACTGTTGTGGCAAGTAACATTGCTGATGTTCATAATAATGTAGCAACACCTCAAACAGTACAAATCACCTACACTGCAACCACACCTCCTAGTGCTCCTACAGGAGTGGTGGTTACAAGAAGTGGTAGTGATATCACTATCAGCTGGAGTCCCGTTCAAGGTGCTGTCTTCTATCGTGTGTACCGTGCATCTTTACAAACAGGACCTTGGGAATTGTTAGACACTATAAATGGAACTTCTTATACCGATACAAACGTTATTACGAATACACCACGAAGGTATTATCGGGTAACTGCTGTTAACTAAACTTAGATTGATGTATATCAAGGGGTGCTTTTATAGAACAAGCACCCCTTTGTATGTAATCCCTAAGAAGTTGCGTGTAAGAAAATCGTCAAGTACCTTTATTTTTATTAAAACAACTTTGGAGAAGCATGGATCGTAATGCTTGGATAGCCGTATTACTCATAGGTCTAGTATTATTTTTATCATCCTATTTGCAAGATCTTTTTTATCCTAAACCACCACCTAAAGTAGAACGGTTCTCCGATACACTCACAACGAAATCAACGGATTCAATTGCAACAAAGGATAGTGCTGCTATCTTAACCAAACCGATTTTACGTGCATTAGATACCACTGTTACGCAAGCAACCACACCATTACGCGAATCGATTCCTTGGAATAAAAGAACCACTGATCTTAGTTTTGGAAAGACAAAAGTAATTACTTCCCTTTATACGGCGATTATTGCTTGGGATGGAGCACGTTTTGTTAGTTGGAAATTACATCCCAACGGAAAATATTTAAAAGATAGTGTGGAAACAGTTCGTCCTGAAGGATATTCCATTACTCCTGGAATTGTTTTTCGTGATGGCGGTGTAAGAAGTGCTGACTATGTCATCTACAAAGGTTCAGATACTTTAATTACACTAAAAAATAAAGAAAAAGGTCAATTGTTTCTTGAAGGTTATTTAAATGAAGTTGGTGCAGTTAAGTTAGCTTATACATTTCAAGATGGTCATTTTGAGTTCCAAGTGACTTCCTCATTTCAAGCGAACCCACAATTGACAAGTGGTAACGGGGTTTGGATTCTTTCGCCCGGTTTATATCCCACTGAAGATGCTCGTGCGACTGCAATCGCAAAAATGATTCAAACTGGTGAAGAATACTTTGTCGGGAGCCATGTTTGGTTAGGGACACCATCAAATGGAACTCATGAAGAATTTTCTCCCAATGCAGATAAAATGGAAAAGTTTGAAGCAACAGGGGTTACCTTGTGGGTTGCTCAACGAAGCAAATACTTTTTAGTAGCACTATCTCCAATTAAAAATGGTTTGAGTGTACAAATGAATTCCGATATTGGTCCTGTACCAAAATGGAAAACACAACGAGTACAAATTACCGTTCCTTCAGACAATTTGGAGTATCAATATACTACACGAGTATTTTGGGGACCATTAAAACAAAGTTATGTGAGTTCATTTGCAGAAAATTTAGATATTGTAATGAATTGGGGTTGGGCAATTATACGACCCATTTCCAAAGGTGTACTTTGGATTCTTACTACACTTTATTCTGTCATTCCGAATTATGGTTTAGTAATCTTGGTGTTCACCATCATTATTAAAATTGTTTTATGGCCCTTAACTGCTAAACAATTTCGCAGCATGAAAGAGATGGCTTTGTTACAACCGTTGATGCAAGAAATACGCACCAAATATAAGGATAATCCTAAAAAGATGCAGGAAGAAATGTTTAAACTTTATGCTGAATATAAAGTAAATCCTGCAGCAGGATGTCTGCCGATGTTGTTGCAAATGCCCATTTTATATGCTTTGTTTATTGTGTTTCGTTCAACAATAGAATTGCGCGAAGCACCTTTCATTTTATGGATAAAGGATTTATCCCAACCGGAAGCCATTTTCTATTTAAATTTTTCTATTCCCTTATACGGTTCTAATGTTGCACTGCTTCCAATTTTAATGGGTATCTCACAGTTTTATATGACAAAACAAACGAGTAGCCCGGATCCCAACCAAAAATTTATGATGTATTTCTTCCCAATCTTTATGACTGTGATTTTTAATAGTTTTCCCAGTGGTTTGGTATTGTACTACTTCTTATACAATATCGCCACAATGGTTCAGCAACATTTCATTAAAGGCACTACAGATAAGAAAATCCCAGAGATCAAAAAGGCATAAGAAGATAGATCAATGGATTTGAAGTTCCCTGTATTACAACTCATAACGTACAGGTGAATTCAATTGACTTAGCGCTTGTTTATAAATATGTGAAGGTCGAATAACACCAACGGTTCTACCTGCCCAATTCTTCAAAGTCCTTGCACCCCAACCGCTTTTACTGCCCCAATTTTCGGGCAACAATCCGAGTGCTTCAAGCAGAATCACAACGATAGCATCCCTCGCCGATTGATCGCCTGACCAAACTTTGAAAGCAACTCCTACACCGGTATTGGTTGCTTGATCATGCCATCCAACAGTATAATACCCAGCAGCACCTGCTTTTGCGATAAGCCCTTTAGCGGCTTTCATTAGATCTGTATCAATTCGTTCATGTGTGCCTGCAATGTATTCCGGTAAGGTGAGCATCGCGTCACGAATTCTTGATAATTCTTTTCCAAATCTAGTCGTGTTTTCTGCTAACCTTGCAAATGCGGTAGCCATTCCTCTTAATGTTGGTCCGAACGTTACCACAGAACAGCCATCCATTCCTGTTTCAATCTCGTTCATTTTTTCATCACAGAACCTTGCAATTCTAGATAGTATTCGTTGTTGCACTGGATGATGCAATTCATAATATCCTTCAAGCGTCTCTTTTTTCTTGAATGCAGTTGCCAACATTGCAGCATGTTTTCCAGAACAATTGTGATGCAGTACATCAGGTGTTTTTCCCTCACGCTCTAAATCACGACGTACCTCTTTATCTAATGGCGGATGAATTCCACATTGTAACAGATTCATTGAACCATTGAATCGATCTAGAATTTTAGCAACCGCACGTCGGTGAAATATTTCTCCAGAATGTGAAGCTGCAGCTATCGCAATTTCTTCTAATGTAATTTCATCCTTCCACTCTTCTACAAATGGTAGGGCTTGAAAGGGTTTCATGGATGATCTTGTAAATGGTTTTGCTTCAGGATCACCAAGATGAAAAAGTAGTTCGCCATTTGCGTTAGCCATTGCAATAGAAGCACAATGATACATTTCAACCTGATGGTTGCGAGTAACTTCAAGAAGGATAGGTGGTTGCTCTTTCAAGGGTACTCCAATTTATTTTTTCTAAATTACAAAAGGCATCTGTATAAACAAAAAACCGATTCTCTGTTGAAAATCGGTTTTTGGATGAATTCTATTCAAAAGAGATTACTTGATTAACGTCAATTTATGCGTCAATGTCATTCCATTGGAAGTAAGTTTTGCAAAGTAGATTCCACTGGGTAGATCCTTTGCATTAAAGTTCACACTGTACTTCCCTGCATTTAATCTCGCTTTGGTTAATTGGGCTACTTCTCTACCTTGAATATCATACACTGA
>JAOADG010000036.1 GCA_026417415.1 bacterium | reverse complement strand
AAGAAGATGATGTTAGTGAAGTAAAGTTTTCAAATCTTTTTCAAAAGGCATCCCGAATGGGATGCCTTTTGTATTTGGTATTTGCTTAAATTAATACCAAGTTGTATTTTTCATTGAACAGACGATCAACCGTATGGTTGATGCGGTCGGGCGAGGATGATTGCCTTGCAGTGGTAAG
Source organism: bacterium (assembly GCA_026417415.1). Taxonomy (GTDB): domain Bacteria; phylum Electryoneota; class JAOADG01; order JAOADG01; family JAOADG01; genus JAOADG01. Next base: position 2,104 of record JAOADG010000036.1, on the reverse strand, counting down.
TTACCGCGGGACAAATTCCAATTGTTCCGCTTTTTTATTCACAGTAGGTTGTTTCCAATGAGCACAAGGAACGAACAATTAGAAAAGAAGATACGGGATAAAAAATGGGTAGCGTTTACGTCAATTCTCGCTGCGATTTCCATTACCTTTGCAAAACTGTTTGTAGGTATCCAAACCAATAGTTTAGGAATCCTTGCAGAAGCTGCACATTCTGCTTTGGATTTGATAGCAGCGATTGTGACTTTTTTTGCAGTTCATTTTTCAGATAAACCAGCAGATGCGAAGCACCATTATGGTCACGGAAAAATTGAAAATGTTTCCGCGTTATTTGAGACCATTTTACTAGTCATTACCTGCGTATGGATTTTTTATGAAGCAACGGAAAGATTAGTTTCTGGTAAATCCCATGTACAGCCCAACGTATGGGCATTTGCTGTAATTCTTTTTTCAATCCTTGTTGATCTTAGTCGTTCTAAAGCATTGACCAAAGTCGCACAAAGGTATAACAGTCAAGCTTTAGAGGCAGATGCGTTGCACTTTTCAAGTGATGTATGGTCCTCAATAGTGGTTCTATTAGGTTTGGGCTTTGTTTCTTTTGGGTATATTTGGGTGGACTCTATTGCAGCAATGATTGTTGCAGTTTTTGTGTTAATTGCATGTTATCGGTTAGGAAAGAGATCCATTGATGCCTTGATAGATATAAGTTTACCACAAAATGAAACCGATTGGTTACATCATTATTTTCAAAATTTACCCAAACCTGTTAATGGTTACCATGGATTAAGAACGCGAATGTCTGGATCGGTTCGTTACATTGATGTAGATTTAGAAATGGATCAAACCATTACCATACAAGAAGCCCATATTTTAGCAGAAAAAGTAATTTCCGACATCACCACCAAATTTCCAGAAGCAAAAGTTCATATTCATACAGATATTAGTAATGATGAGCATTTGCACATTCATTAAGCAAATTGGAAAAAGATAGGATTACGTATTACTATATGAAAAAAGGAGCATTCCTATGGACTCGCCATCCAAATCCATACAAGAGAATCAATCCAATCAATCGTTTGATAAAAAGGTAGCGACTTGGGAAGTAAAGGTCGGACTTGCAGAAATGCTTAAAGGTGGCGTGATTATGGACGTTACCAATGCAGAGCAAGCCAAGATTGCAGAACAAGCCGGCGCTGTTGCTGTAATGGCCTTAGAAAGAATTCCTGCAGATATTCGTGTGCATGGTGGTGTAGCACGCATGAGTGATCCGAAACTTATTAAAGCGATTCAAGATGCAGTCACAATTCCGGTGATGGCAAAATGTAGAATAGGTCATATTGCAGAAGCGCGAATTTTAGAAGCGTTAGAAATTGATTTTATTGATGAATCGGAAGTACTTACACCAGCAGATGAACAGTATCATATTTGGAAACATGATTTTCAAGTACCGTTTGTATGTGGGTGTCGAAATTTAGGTGAAGCGTTACGACGTATCGCGGAAGGTGCAGCAATGATTCGTACCAAAGGTGAAGCAGGTACAGGGAACATTGTAGAAGCGGTACGTCATATGCGTTCAGTCATGGAAGAAATCAACGTACTAACAACATTACCAAAAGAAGCATTAGTAGCAAAAGCAAAAGAAATGGGTGCACCCCTTGATTTAGTAATCTATGTTGCAGAACATAAAAAATTACCTGTACCTAATTTTGCTGCGGGAGGCGTAGCGACACCTGCAGATGCTGCATTGATGAGGATGTTAGGAGCAGAGGCAGTATTTGTAGGAAGTGGAATTTTCAAATCTTCTGATCCATTACAACGTGCTACGGCTATTGTCCGCGCTACTACCTATTGGGATGATCCAAAAATTCTATTAGAGGTATCTACTGGTTTGGGTGAAGCCATGCGTGGTTTATCGTTGGAACAAATCCCTGAAAGTGAACGTTTAGCTGTTCGCGGTTGGTAGTGGTTTGATTAAATAAAAAACAAAAGGGAATTCAATAAAAAACCGCATCTCGAGGAGATGCGGTTTTTTTATGAGGTTTTCAGAGTAAATTACTTCACATCAGGTGTGTAAGTAAGTGAAGCCATCGTTGACCAATCACCAGCA
>JAOADG010000021.1 GCA_026417415.1 bacterium | reverse complement strand
CTTTGATGTTGATATTGAGTTGAGAGATGAGAATATAACTAACCGTTGACTGCCCGCAAACCACAACAGCAAGTTTGGAGTATGAAGCATCTGAAGAAATATAACTAACCGTTGACTGCCCGCAAACCACAATAAATGAATGTGCTGTTTCAGTTAAATTTTGGAATTATTTTTAACAAACCATTATATTCGTAAACTTGTGAATCCATTGGAACGATCGCCACGATTCATAATTAATAGTATTTGACATCTAAGGATTGTGTTAGAGAAATGGCATGGTCAAGAATAAACGTTTTCAAATGTGCGATCTAATGAAGGAAATTAGAAGAAGTTTTGGTACAAATTGTTCCCTTTTTGATAACCAATAAATAATCTATTTTATGTTTTGACCAACCATTCTTAAAGTATACTTAAACATTCTACGATGTGGTAAGAGGGAAAGGAAAAAGCATTCATTCATTGTCAATACTCATTGTTCTTGTAAAGTTAAGTACTTTTTCTAAATAGATTATGGAAAAAAAGGTGTTCTATGGAAGGCGTTTTAGCGGTAATTCCCGCTCGTAGTGGTTCTAAGGGGTTACCAAAAAAGAATATTCTGTTGTTGGGTGGGAAGCCCTTAATTGCACATTCCATTGAATTTGCAAAGTTGTGTCCATCCATTACGAAAACCATTGTTTCAACCGATTCGGAAGAAATCGCTGGTATTGCACGTCAATACAATTGCGAAGTACCCTTTTTACGACCTAGTGAATTGGCACAAGACGAAACACCGATGCTACCTGTTTTGCAACATGCATTGATCGAGATTGAGAAAATGGATAAACTGCAATACGATTTTTTACTCCTTTTACAACCTACCAGCCCGTTTAGAATTCCAAATGAATTTGAACAATGTTATACTATGTTACTACAACAACCTGAAGCAGATGGCATTGTCAGTGTCACTATTCCAAAGCACAACCCTATAGGATATTGTGTTGAACAAAAAGATGGATATCTTGTTGAATTGTCTGAATTATCAAAAACCTATTTGCGTAGGCAAGATTTACCTACTATATATATGCTAAATGGAATGTACTTTCTTTGGCGGCGTGATTTTCTTCTTTCTGAAAAAAAATCTTGGAGAAATGGGAAAAATCTAATCTACGTAGTTCCCTCTCTTCGTTCAGTGGATATTGATACATTAGAAGATTTTGAGTACGCTGAATTTCTTTTACAGAATAGGAAAATCGTACTCCCCTGGATAAGTGGAAAATAATCTATGTTCGTTATTCAAAACAAAATGATTGATAAAAACCATCCATGCTTCATTATCGCTGAGGCGGGAGTCAACCATAATGGTAATCCTGAACTTGCTTTTCAATTGATTGATATTGCTGCAGAAGCAGGTGTAAATGCCGTCAAATTTCAAACCTTTCGTGCCGAAGATTTAGCCGATGTAAATGCACCTAAAGCCGTATACCAACAGGAAACGGTAGGTGAAACCATCAACCAATTGGAAATGCTCAAGCAGTTGGAATTGCCATTGCCCATCTATTTTCAATTAAAAGAATATGCTGAAAAAAAAGGGTTGGTGTTCTTATCTTCCCCCTTTGAAGAAAAAAGTGCGGACTTCTTAGTGAACGAACTAAAAGTGGCTGCAATTAAGGTCCCTTCAGGTGAATTGACGAATTTTCCTTTTCTAATCCATTTAGCTAAAATGGGACTTCCTTTAATTGTATCCACGGGAATGGCAACCTTAGAAGAAGTCCGACGTTCCGTTCAAATCATTTTCCAAAATGGAAATCCTCCCTTGGCACTATTACATTGCACCAGCAGTTATCCTGCACCTTACGATTCAATTAACCTAAGGGCAATGCTGACTTTAGAAAAGGAATTTCAGATTCCCATCGGTTTTTCAGATCATACGGAAGGGATTCATATCCCTATCGCTGCTGTAGCGCTTGGTGCTTGTATCATAGAAAAACATTTTACTATAGATCGCAATTTACCGGGACCTGATCATAAAGCTTCATTATCACCCATTGAGTTAAAAGCAATGGTTCAGGGAATTCGTTCCGTAGAGATCGCTCTTGGAGATGGTATAAAAAGACCGCATGCGATTGAAAAAGATGTCACCGAAGTTGCTAGAAAAAGTTTATTTACATCTAAACCATTAAAAAAAGGAAGTACTATAACATCGGATTGTTTGATAGCGAGACGGCCGGGTACAGGTATTCCTCCATCGGAACTTCAGTCCATCGTGGGTAAAAGAATACTGCGAGATCTACCAATGGGAAGTATGTTGCGATACGAGGATTTGGAATGAGAACTGTAGGTGTAGTTACTGTAGGCCGTTCTGATTATGGTATCTATACCCCCATCCTTAAAAAATTCCGTGCTTTTTCAGATATTCACCTTCGTATTTACATTTCTGGAATGCATTTATCCGAACGATATGGTTCTACCTATCAAATGGTAGAACAAGATGGATATAGCGATATGGTTAAAATTCCTTCGCTTATTGAAAATGATGAACCGAGTGGTGTTGCTCTTACAATGGGACAAGGATTGTTGGGTTTTGCTCGTGAGTTTGAACTTAGGAAACCAAACTTGTTGATCGTATTGGGTGATCGGTTTGATATGTATTGCGCCGCCCTCGCAGCACTCCCCTTTCATATTCCGGTAGCACACATCCATGGTGGCGAACTCACTTTTGGTGCAATTGATGATTCTTTGCGACACTCGTTAACAAAATTATGTCATCTCCATTTTGCTTCAACAGAAGCATATGCACGGCGAATCATTCAAATGGGAGAAGAACCTTGGCGAGTGCATGTTAGTGGTGCACCCTCATTGGATGCCTTAAACGATTTGGTTTTATTGAGTCGAGAACAATTGTCTAATTTACTCGGTCAACCCCTTCCCGAAAAATTTCTTTTAGCAACCTTGCATCCAGAGACCATGAACCCTAATGGAATAGAAACGTTGGTTCACTGTTTCTTGCAAGCGATTGAACGCTCTGGATTTCCAGTAGTATTCACCATGAGCAATGCTGATCCGGGTGGGCAGTTCATTAACCATGCTATTCTAAACTATGTTCAAAACCATCCCAACGCCTTTTTCCAGCCCAATTTAGGCAATGAGGCCTATTTTAGCATGATGAAACATGCACGTGCAATGGTAGGCAATTCTTCCAGTGGGATTATTGAAGCTGCAACCTTCCAATTGCCTGTCATTAACATTGGAGAACGTCAGGCAGGGCGAATACGTGCTAAAAATGTTCTTGATTGTGATGTAGATACCGAATCCATTCTTAATGCCATTCTTTACGGAACTTCAGAAGAATTTCGGAACTCACTTACTGATCTTACAAATCCTTATGGAAATGGGAATGCTTCAAATATAATCGTTGAGACCATTAAAAAAATACCGATTGATACAAAACTACTTCGCAAAACTTTTTATGATATTCGTTGGGAGAACCATTGAAACCAAACACCAAAGTGATCGGTCTTGGAGCAGGTGGACATTGTAAAGTAATGCTTGAAATCTTACGGTTTCACCAGAATTTAGAAATCGTCGGGCTTTTATCTCCTGACGATTCCCTTAACATGCTTGACGGGGTTCCCATTTTAGGGAACGATGATTGGTTAGAAAACGCTGCTTCTATGGGAGTCACACATTTCTTTTTAGGTGTGGGTACTGTGAAAGGTGCTGAAAAACGAAAAAAATTGTTCGAATTAGGAAAACGTTGGGGATTGACTCCCATCCAAGCGATACATCCAAAAAGTATCGTTTCAAGTAGTGTCACTTTAGGTGAAGGGGTTAGTATTATGGCAGGTGCAATTATTAACCCTTATACAGTTATCGGTGAAAATGTAATCGTGAATACAGGAGCAAATATTGATCACGATTGCCATATTGGTGCGCATACTCATATAGCCCCCGGTGTAACGCTAAGTGGAGCGGTTCAAATTGGAGAAGGATGTATGATTGGGGTAGGTTCTACCGTTCGGCAAGGCATCCATATTGGAAATAACGTGATTGTGGGAGCGGGTGCCGTTGTAGTGAAAGATGTGGCGGATGGAGAAACTGTGGTAGGTGTTCCTGCAAAACCTATTAGAATTACATCTTAACCCTTATTACGAACCATGCACCAAGATGCTTGCTCCATACCAAAACCATTGAAGGTAGGGATCCCTATTTTTCAAAATGTGGCGACCACAAAAATGATACTCACACTTGCCCGATTGTTGCTTCACCATGGACATCAGGTCGTTTTTTTCGCAACGGAAACCAAACAAGAATACGAAAAAAGTTATACCGGTTTAGGGGTCCCTATTCAACGACTTCCCATTGATTATCCGAATTTGCGATCCTATTCCTTCAAACGATTATGGAAGTTTAAGAATCTAAGACGTTTGTTGCAACAGAAAGTAAATTTAGATATTGATGTGTTGGTCACGTGCAATGATACCAGTGTCTTTACGTTCCCAGTAGTTGCTTATTCGAAATTGAAAAAAATTCCTACAGTATATTATCAAGAAGGTTCGTTAGGGTTAACCACCTTTAATGTTAAAGAAAATTTGGGCAAATTTTTAAGAAGAGTGAAGAGTTATCTTTTTGATGCGGTCGTATATCGGTGGTATGGCTTAACTTTTCGTTGGTTTTATGCATTAGGGTTGGATTGTGATTACGTGTTTGTTTACGGTACAATCGCAAAAGAATACTATGAAAAGTTTTTTCCACCTGAATGCGTGAAATTGATCGGCTCTGTGATGATGGATCATGCTATCCAACCCCGCACCTTGAAACCTAACTTAAATAATAGAATTATCTATCCATTGCAGATTTCTGTAAAGTACACAAACCCAGATAGTTTAGCAAAAGAAATTATCAAAATTGCAATTACCGTGACCCAACAGGGATACTTTTTGTTTATCAAATCAAGAAAAGATTTTGATGAAGTTGATCGCATTTTGCGAACTGAATTATCTCCTCTAATCGAGTCAAATCAAGTTCAACTTCAGACCGAAGGGGATGCGGTGGATTTGTTGGATGATTTTGATGCTATGCTGGTAGCATCTTCTACTGTTGCCTACTATGCTTTGCTTAAGGGTTTACCTATTATTCAATTGAAGTATATGGATGCAGGATTTGAATTAGATTTCTATCAATATGGCGCTAGTATTCCGATTTATCATACCGAAGAACTTCCTGCAGCACTCCATCACGCACTACACAATGAAAATGCCCGTGAGTCACTTTTTCAAGGAATGGAGCAGGCCATCAAAAGGCATTTGTATCAATTGGACGGAAAAAGTGGCGAAAGGTTTGTAAGGGAGTTGGAAAAA
>JAOADG010000014.1 GCA_026417415.1 bacterium | reverse complement strand
ACGCTTCAACTCTAAGAGAAAAGAAGGATTTGGAAAAAAATGGTTCTATTGTTTCAATGGATTGCATTGCGAAAGTTTCTTTTTTATTTTGCGATTTTCAATCAAACAATACTATCTATTTATTCTTCAGGTTTCTTCTTTTTCTATGAATTCAATAGAGGAGTTCGCTATGGAATCATCTAAGATTTGTCCTAATGGTCATCGTTATCTATCTGAACTAAAGGAGTGCCCTTTTTGTCCCAAGTATCCTTTGAATGCTCCGACGATGGTCGATTCGCCTTCTGCGCCCCAATCGCCTGCGGTACCACCTTCTGAAATTTCTGGTAAAACCCAAATTGTACCTCCTCCTTCTGCTTCCCCTGCAGGACCAGTAGCCCAAGGGAAGACGGTAATTATGCCGCCTGAATCCTCCGATCCTTTTGCCAGCAAATCGGGGGCTGTACCGCAAAAAGAAGCCAAATTGGTGGGCTGGTTGGTAACTTTTACTTGGAACCCTTCGGGAGAGGATTTCAAACTCCGCGAGGGCAAGATGAGCATTGGACGGGATGCGGACAATGATATCGTTTTGCCTGACGTGTTGGTATCCGGAAAGCATGCACAAATTCGTTTTCAGAACGGACAACTGAAAATCAAAGACAATTTTTCTACCAATGGAACCTATGTAAACGGTGTAGATATTAGCGATACCGCATTTCTGTTGCACGATAAAGATGAAATCAAAATAGGAAACACCATCTTACAAGTTCATTTAATCTAACCAGATTGAGGGATTTATGTATGCAATCATATTCTTTTGCCTTTTGTTAATTCCTACGTTTTCTGCGGCTATAGAACCCTTGACCATCACCATTGACCAACGGGATACCACCAATACCGATACGATTGTGCTGTCGGTCACGGTCTTGGATGCCAATGGTGAAGGAGTTGTAGGACTAGATTCTTCAAACTTTCAAGTGTTTCTAAGCGAAAAACGGAAGATGCTTCCTAAACAAGTTATCAATTTCTATCAATCAGAAAAAGGTGTCGCGGTAATGGTCTGTATAGATGCATCCTTAACGATGCAAGGAAAACCGTTAGAAGATAGTAAAATTGCGGTAAAGGAATATTTGGACAATTTACGTTCGCAAGATCGTGTAGCGATACTATCCTTCCATAGCAAAGTGGAGTTGGTTTCTGACTTTTCTATGAATCGCCAGTATTTGAAAAAAAAGATTGATGGTATCGTTGCAGGTGGCACCAATACTGAATTGTACTATGCGTTGGATGAAGCATTGGATCACTTAAATCAAACGCCCAACATCCCGGAACGCAAATTGGTGATAGTGATTTCAGACGGACGTGATGAAGGAACTGGTGCATATAATCTTGAACAATGTGTGCAAAAAGCCAATCGCTTCAATGTGCCCATTTACTCCGTCGGTTTCACAAAAATTGATGAAAAGTACTTACGCAACTTGGAAGCCATTTCGGAGCGTACCAAAGGGCGGTACTATCGTGCCAAAGAGTCGAGCGTCATTCGGGAAGGGTTCAACAAATCGCTGGAAGTGCTAAAGAGTCAATACGGATTGCGGATTTTTCCTCCTAAAGAGGTGCGTGATGGCAGACCACGAATGTATTCAATCGTGGTGCTAAAGCCCAATTTTCAAGGTCAAACTACCTTTCAACATACCTTGCCAGCAGGGACAGAGTTCGGTGAAGACAAAGAACAACCATCTACATCCGTTCCGCTCTATGTTTGGTTGATTGGAGCAGGCGTGGTTATCCTTTTGGGTGTTGCGGTGGTTTTCATTTTGCAGTCGCAACGCAAAGCACGTGAACGAGAAGCTGAACGAATCCGTAAAGAAGAAGAAGCCAAGCGTCAAGCCGAAGAGGCACAACGTAGAGAAGAAGAGCTGCGCCGACAGCTTTCAGAAAAAGAAAATGCATCTCCACCTTCAGTGTCCAGTTACCCGCCTCAAACGCCTTTGGCTTCAGCGCAAGGTTCACCAGCCACCAAAGCCGAAACGCCTTTCCAACCTGCACCTCCCGCCAGCAGCAAGACCATGGTGGGAAGTTCTATAGGTACGAACTATACGTCGGGTCAGTTATTGGTAACTGCAGGTGTACAAAAGGGCCAAATCTTTACTATCACGCGAGCAGAAACCACCCTTGGCCGTGGAGTGCACAACACCATTGTTTTGCAGGATCAAACCGTCTCTACCAATCATGCAATCATTCGTTTTGCCAATGGACAATTTCAATATACGGACAACCAATCCACCAACGGCACCTATATCAACGGTCAGCGGGTGCAGTTTGCAATTCTTCGGGATGGTGATCTGCTTCGTTTGGGACAAACTGAACTTCAATTCAAAGGAAAATAATTATGGCAGAATTTTTTGAATATGGCAATTACTCCGACGTAGGGCGCGTACGAACTGCCAATGAAGATTATTTCGCTTCCAATAAAACCGAGTTTGGACAATTGTTTATTGTTTGTGATGGAATGGGCGGACATAAGGGAGGGTATGTAGCGAGCCGTTTAGCGGTAGATACCATTATCCAATACATCAAACAAGCATCTGAATCGGATCCGAAGGAGTTGTTGCAAAATGCCATCCAATTTGCCAATCGAGCAGTTTATGAAAAATCTATCAGTGATCCGGAATTGCGTGGAATGGGAACTACGTGCGTGATGGTGTTGATACGCAATGGCAAAAAGCCGATGGCCTGGCGCGCTCATATTGGGGATAGCCGATTGTATTTAATTCGCAAAGGTGAAATCCATCAACTTACACAAGATCATTCAAGAGTGATGGAAATGGTTAAACACGGCATCATTTCTGAAGAGGATGCAGCACATCACCCGGAAAGAAACATCATTACACGTGCAATCGGTGTAAAGCCGACAGCAGAGCCAGAAGTGGATGTTTTTGAGTTATGTAAAAACGATCGCTTGATTTTATGTACGGATGGGATTTCAGGGCCGATTGCTAAAAAAGAAATACTTCATCACTCCCGTAATGTAAATCCGCAGATGTTAGCAGAAGATCTGGTAAGATTAGCCAATGAGCGTGGTGGAGAAGACAATGCTACGGTGCAAGTAGTGGATATATTAGAAGGACCAAAACCGTCCTCAACAGATCCTATCAAGGCGACACGGAAAAGTGATACACGAGAACTGGTGACGAAAAAAGCATTTTACAAAAAACCAATCCTATGGATTCCGATGGGAATGGCGTTGTTAATATTGGTGGTTGGTCTGTGGTTTACGCGGAGTTATTGGATGCATAGCAATAATCCGAAAAAAAACAACCCAACCAACACGATCGATTCTGTAGGTATAAAAGACAAAAGTTCGGGTGTGCAGCAGCAAGAACAGAAACCTACCTCTGAAACTTCGGAAAAACAAGGTTCAGCAGATAGTACAGCAGGGACCAATTTACCAGGTGGGACTCAAGCACCTGCGGAAAAGAAAGGAGAACCTAAAACGGAGAAAAAACAATCTCATAAAACGAAAAGCACTACCCATAAACCTGTGAATGGCAAGCAATCAAGCCCTGCAGGAGGTTCCTCAGAAAAGAGTAAACAGGATACGGCCAACACGAAAAAAGAATAAGAGGCGTAAAAATGAGTTTTCCTTCATTACCGAATTATACCATCCTCCGCGAGATTGGCGAAGGTGGGATGGGTATAGTTTACCTTGCTAAACATCGCATTAGGGAAAACGTGGTTGCGGTGAAAGTATTGCATTCCCATTTGGCACGTGACCCGCAGTTCAAATTGCGATTTGAAAACGAAGCGCGTTTGATGGCGCACCTAAAGCATCCGAACATCGTGGAGTGGTATGATTTCTATGAAATGGATAGCACTGTGGCGATGATTATGGAATACATAGATGGTCGTACCTTAGATCAGATGATTGGACGTGAGACAGGACCGATCCCTTACGAACGTGCTATCCCGATGTTTGTGCAACTCTTGGAGGGGGTCGGATATGCCCATTCAAAGGGGGTGATTCATCGCGATATCAAACCTTCAAACATTTTGGTAACCAAAGAAGGACAATTGAAAATCACCGACTTTGGGATAGCAAAGATTGCAGGTTCAAAAGGGATGACCAAAACTGGGACCAAAGTAGGTACCCTCTTTTATATGTCCCCCGAGCAGATTCAAGGGGTAAAGGAATTGGGAGTCAATAGCGACATTTATGCATTGGGAGTCACGCTTTATGAGATGTTGGCAGGTCGCCTTCCGTTCAATGAAGAGGATACTGAGTATGGGATTATGAAAAAGGTTGTAGAACAAGCATTCCCACCCCCTTCCACTTTTTATCCAGCGATTCCTAAGCCCATTGAAGACGTGGTGATGAAAGCCATTAGCAAAAGGAAAGAAGATCGCTTTTCTGATTGTGCAGCGTTTAAACAAGCATTGGAAAATGCGGTGACGAAATCCATAGTCAAGGCGCAAAAAGAAGAAGAAAAAAAATCCTCAGCCACTCAACCTGAACCGATCATTATTGTTGAAAGGAAAGTGGCCACTCAATCTGTATCTTCAAAATCGGGAGTAAAGAAAAAGACATTGGTTGTTACACGTTTTTTCATCGCTATATTGAGTTTCCTAATCATTTTCTATCTGTATGACCACTACACTACGTATTCAGCAATGAAATATGCTGAAACAATAGATTCTTTACTCAGAAATAGCAATTGGGACCGCTGGGACACTGTACGAGTAAATATGATCCAACGTGCAGCGACGCGTAACCACGCGAAAGCACAATTAATGATGGGTTGGATGTATCAAGAAGGTCGTGGTGTTCCACAAAATGATGCGGAGGCCGTAAAGTGGTATCGTAAAGCCACCGAGCAAGGGCTTGCTGCTGCACAATCCAATCTTGGTTGGATGTACGCAAATGGTCGTGGTGTTCCACAAAATGATGCGGAGGCCGTAAAATGGTTTCGTAAAGCCGCTGAGCAAGGTCATGCTAATGCACAAAACAATCTTGGTTGGATGTACGAACAAGGTCGTGGTGTTCCACGCGATGATAAAGAAGCTGTAAAATGGTATCGTAAAGCAGCCGAGCAAGGTCATGCTGCTGCACAAACCAATCTTGGTTGGATGTACGAACAAGGTCGTGGTGTTCCAAAGGATATCCAACAAGCCATTGATTGGTATGAAAAAGCAGCTGCGCAAGGGGATGTATTTGCAAAAATAAGATTGAAGTTACTGAGAAACCGAAGATAATGGGAAAGGAATGTTATGCTTCAGATTCCAAATTATCGCATTGAAGGGTTGATTGGTGAAGGTGGAATGGGAATGGTGTACAAGGGGGTACACTTGAACTTGGACCGCCCGGTTGCTATTAAAGTGTTGCACCCACTGTTGGTGAAAGAACCCCAACTGCGGGAGCGGTTTTACAACGAAGCACGTCTGATGGCAAAACTGGTTCACCCGAACATTGTGCAACTCTTTGATTTTAATGAACAAGACGACGTGCTTTATCTGGTAATGGAATACGTAGATGGTCGCACCTTAGATAAAGTCATCGGTCGCGAAGTGGGACCAATTCCACATACCCGTGCCATTCCCCTGATCCGCCAGATTTTGGAAGGGGTGAATTATGCCCACGAACAAGGGATCATCCACCGCGATATCAAACCCTCCAATATCTTGCTTACTCCCAAAGATATTATCAAAATCACCGACTTTGGGATAGCAAAGATTGCAGGTTCAAAAGGGATGACCAAAACTGGGACCAAAGTAGGTACCCTCTTTTATATGTCCCCCGAGCAAGTGATGGGTAAAGAAGCCGATCAACGCAGTGACCTTTATTCCATTGGGGTAACCGCTTACGAAATGCTTTCCGGTAAAATGCCGTTAGATGATGGGACTTCCTCCGAATACCAAGTGATGGATGCTATTGTTCATCGCTCCTTTCCCGATCCCAGAAGCTATTATCCAGATATTCCCGAATGGTTAGTCAATTGGGTGATGCAAATGATTGCCAAGCAACCTCAAGATCGCTTCCATAGTTGTAAAAGTGCCTTGGTTGCCTTGCAAAGCAACGAGCAACAATCAACACCCACGAGTGTATATGTTGGTAATAATAGTGCTCCCCTACCAGTTTCCAAGAATACGCAGCAAAGCGTATCGTTAAACCCCTCAACCTCTACAACCCGTCCCAAAGTTCAACTCAAAAGTCCGTGGATTGCGGCTTTACTAAGTTTGATCTGTGGTGGGTTTGGTCTCTTTTATGTTTCAGCCGTTCAGGGATTTTTGGGAATTGCGGTGGGAATCTTTTGGGGATTGATTACCAAAGGAAAAGGAGCATTTTACCTTTTGTGGATCGCATATCCCATTTGGGGTTTTATGGCAGCTGACAATTTCAATTCAAAAAGAATTCAACAGTTAAAATAAAGGAGAAAAACATGTACTGTCCAAAATGTGGAGCACAAAATTCAGATTCAGTATCATTTTGTACCCAATGTGGAGCTTCCTTGCAATCCACATTCCAAACTGGTTTTCAGCGACCACAGTTCCAATCCCCTTCATATTCCTCTCCCCCAAAAACGGAATTGCCGCCGGATAACAAATTGGTTAAAGCCATTTTGGTCACTATCTTTTGTTGTCTTCCTTTTGGGATAATTTCAATTATCAACGCAGCTCAAGTCAATTCCAAGTGGGCAGCGGGTGATTATGAGGGAGCAAGACGCTCGGCTTTTGAAGCGGATAAATGGGCTAATATCGGATTATGGGTGGGTATTGCTGTATATTTAATCTATGCTATACTGTTGTTAATCGGTGTCGGATTGGAAGGAAAAAATATCTAATATACTATTCTTCCACGTCTTATGATTCCTAAACCAGCATCTTCACTGCTTGTTGGAATGATGGTGGGAGTGGGGATAATTTTGCTTTATGGATTTGATCCCTTAACCTCCAAATTTTACCCACCCTGTATCTTTTATAGATTAACCCACTGGTATTGTCCGGGATGTGGGACCGGTAGGGCGCTGCATGCTTTGCTTCACCTCCAATGGAAGCAAGCATTTTCCTACAATCCCATACTGTTCCCCATGCTGATTTTTCTTGGATGGGATAAAATCAGAAGTTATTATCAACTTTCAGGCAAGTGGTACCTACTCCCACAAAAATGGCAACCTTATCGGGAGTGGATTTTGGTGGGAGTCGTGATGCTCTATTGGATTGCACGCAATATACCGCTTTATCCGTTTAGTTGTTTGTCACCCAAATAAATGGAGGCAAAATGAAAAACATTGCACTTCTAATCTACATTCTGTTCCCAATACTCACTCAAGCCCAATTGCTTGATGAAATCTTTCGTTCCGCGCAAACCGTTGTTAATCAAATGGATACCGTGTTTTTACAAGTTACAGCGGTTAGTGATAGCGAAGAGGTTGCGGTTGGGAAAGAACTGGCAAAACAGATCCGAAAACAATCCAAAATGATCAAAAAATCCGATTATCTTGAACGAATCCGAAAAATCGGCAATCAACTTGCTAAACAGGTCAAGCGAAAAAAAATACATCCATACCACTTTTATCTAATTGATCAAGGAAAAGATGTGAACGCTTTTGCTACAGCAGGGGGTCACATTTGGGTATTACAAGCGATGCAACATTTTACTATCAATGAAGATGAACTGGCAGCCCTGTTAGCCCACGAAATTGTCCACGTGGACGAAAAACATTGCATTGCAAGAATGCAAGCGGGAATTGCAGCAGGAAAAGTCGGCGGGAGTGCAGCGGCAGATTTGGCGACTGTGGGCTACTCCCTTTTGAAAACCCCGTTTAATCGCGATCAAGAGGTGGTGGCGGATACGGTTGGGCTCCGCCTGATGATGCAAGCGGGATATAATCCCCAAGGCATGATTACTTTCATGCAAAAAATGATTGAGTGGGAGGCCAAGCACGGCGTTTACAATCCACCCCAAAATGTGATAGAAGAATTAGGATACACTCTTTCAGAGTACTTACGAAGCCATCCCAATTTTAAGACCCGTTTGGAACATGTGAAAACGGCACTCAAAAGATTGCAAGGAGAAAAATGAAGTCATCTAAACTTTTAGTTGTAATCGTCTTTTTTGGATGCTATTCCTTAGGGTGTTTGAAACCCAAAGCACCAAAATTTCACCAAATACAAGCCATTGATTTACTGCAACTATCCAAGGACTCTCTTTCTGTTCTGGTTACCGGTGAATTTGAAAACCCAAATCGGATAGGGACCACCCTTACTAAATTAGAATACCAGATTGTTTTAGATGGGAAACCTTGTGGGAGTGGAAAATGGGAGCAGAAACAGAATATTCCTAGTAAAAGTAAATTTACCCTTCAAATTCCTTTTACCATCACCTCTGCATATTGGGAAAACTGGAAATCAGCATTACTAAAAATGGATACGGTAGAGGTGCGCATTCCTGCAAAGATAACGGTTAGAAAATGGATTTTTCAACATACGTTTTCCATGACTTCTAAAACCAAGTATGCCCTTTACAAAGAATTCCAAAAATGGGCAAAAGAGGAATTGAAAAAGTTTTCACCGAAACTGGAAAAGGTACGAATTGAGAAAGTAGGATTGGAAAAACATCAGTTTGCTGCTACGGTGGTGTTAGAAAACCCATACCCGTTTGAGATTGAAATTGATTCGCTACGATGCAAGGTACTTGTGAATAACAACCCTGTGGGAATGATTGAAAGCAAACACCCTATTCAACTTACGGCAGGGAAACAAGTAAACAATGATTACCAATTTGATGTTAGCACAAAAGATGCTTTAGGCGTGCTTTTTTCAGGTATTTTACGTGAAAAAGGGTACACTTACCTAATTGAAGGCAGTGCTTTGGTAAAGGTTGCATCCTTTCGGACGGAGGTGCCCATCTACCTAAAAGGCAATGCGGTGCAAGATGGGTTAAAGCAGTTGTTTGGGAAGTAAAAAGTAAAATAAAGATTAGGAGGAAATAATGTATGTAATTATCGTTATTTTTGCTTTGATAAACATGTTGGTTACTTTTCGGTTTTGGAAAAAATGGGATAAATCCACTCTTATCAATGTTAATGCAGTGATTGGGATTTTAGGTACTTTTTTGGGGATTACTCTTGCATTATACTATTTTGACACAAGTAGTGATAATATAGAAAATCAAATTCGTTTAATGATAGAAAGTTTTAAGTTAGCATTTATCACATCAATAATCGGTTTGTTTTTTGGAATGTATGTAAGAATATTCAAAAAAGTGGATCAAAAAATTGACAATGAAGATGAACTACAAGAATCATCAATAGAAATGTTAAAAGAGCTTTTAGATACACAAAAGAGAATTGAAAGTTCATTTGTCAATGTGTTAAACGATTTGTCCAATAAAAATGTTGAAGCATTAGAAAAAGTAGTAGAGAAATTTAACGAGCGTGTTCAAGTACAATTTGGAGACAATTTTAAACAGTTTTCTTCATCGTTAGTTACTTTTACTAAAAATATAACGGAGCTGTCGTCTCAAATGAAAGTACTTACGAGTGAGTTAAAGCTTGAAAGGGATTTTTATAAAAGTTTTCAAGAAAGGTTAAATACTGCGACAGAAAAAGCAAAAAGTGCCCAAGACCGGTTTGATCGAATTTTGGATCGACACGAGAACGTTATCACTCAACTGAATAGTTCACTCCCGCAGATCCAAAATGAAGTCACATCTGTGCTCAAAAAGGTGGAAGGGATTACTCAAACCATGAATTCAACTTATCAAGATACTATTCAATACATCAAAAACTTACTTGTTGATGTGGACAAGAATGTTACTTCTACTAACCAACTTTTGAATCAGGTTCAAAATTATACTACAACTTTTGTACAGAACATTGATGGTGTTATAAAAGAATTTCAAAACTCAACATCTAACTTAGAACGAACTCTAAGTACTGTAATACATCAACAAGGAGAAGATTATCAAGCTTTTCTTACTCGTACAATACAAGATCTACAGAATGCAAATAAAAATTTTTTAAATGAAAGCCAGGACTTTTGGGGAAGTAGGGTTAAGGAACTTCGCGAAATCGTTCAAAGTTTACAAAATCAAAACCAAACCTACGAAACTTTATTATCTGATACGGCTCAAAAGCTTCAGGGTGCAAATCAAGATTTATTACAACAGATCTATCAATATATTGAAAATTTGAACAATAATCTTAATAAAATAGTTCAAGACATACAAAATCAAAACCATGAATATAATAAGCAGTTATTAGAAAGTATAAATAGTATATCAGATATAGTAGCTAAATGTGCTATTTCAAATGATCAAGCTAAGTCTATTGAAACTTCTTTGGACAAAATCGAAATTATAATCCGTACGATATGTAAATTACTAGAACCCTTCTTGACATTACAAAACAAAGAAGCTATTGGTGTAATTAGAACGATGTTAGTAAATATTGAAGAATTGAAAGATGAGATCGGAAAAATTACCCATCCACCAAGACGAACCTTACTTCATCAGTTAATATTTGGAGATAATTACAATGATCATCGCAAAAAGTAAACAAAGCAATCAAAACATCTGGTTACATTTCACCGATGTAGCAATGGGGCTTCTGGTAGTTTTTTTGCTTCTTACTTCATACAATATCATTCGAATGAAAGCACGAGAAAGAGATATACACAATATTCTTTCTGCCTATAATGAAACACGAGATAGTATATATACAAATTTAAACACAGCGTTAGGTCAAAAACTAAAGGTTTGGGAAGCTGTTATTGATAGAGATTCTTTATCAATAGTGTTTAATCATCCCGATTTTATTTTCGAAACCGGAAAAGATGAAGTAAGAAAAACGGTACGAGAGATATTAAAAGAATTTTTTCCACTATTTGTAGATGTTCTTTACAAATATAAACTGGACATTGTAGAAATTAGAATAGAGGGACATACTAACTCGTTGTGGAAGTCGGAAACAGATAGTATCAAGCGGTATCAATATAATATGGCTTTGTCACAAAGTAGAACAAGAAGTATCTTAGATTTTTTACTTCGTTTGAATTTGCCTGTTGAACAAAGTAAATGGTTACAAGGAAAAATATCAGCAAATGGTCTTTCGTTTAGCAGAAGAAAGAGGACAAAAGATGGAAAAGAGGATTTTGAAAGATCGAAACGAGTTGAATTTAGAATTATTACCAATGCAGAAGCAAAGATTCGCGAAGTTCTGAATAAAATTGAAAGTACGAACAAATAAAATTGAGTTTTTTTGACCTTTAGATTTGAAGGGAGTGCTTTGGTAAAGGTTGCATCCTTTCGGACGGAGGTCCCGATCCATTGGAAAGGGGATGCTTTGCAAGACGGGCTTGAGCAGTTATTGGGGAAATAGTCAATTGAAATTATTTGAATTAGGAGGCAAAGATGCAATGTCCTAAATGCAATTTTGAAATTCAATCAAATGTATCTTTTTGTCCCAATTGTGGACAAGTCCTTACTGTGAAAGAACAATTACAACGAGTGATTGAACAATCAACCGTTCCTGAAGTACCTAAGAATAATTTAAAAGGGATTGGAGGTTGGCTGATCCTTATAGCAATTTACTTAATTTCAGGTCTATTATTTTTAATAATTCAATTTATTTTTGATATTACAGATTTTTCTAAGCCGTCTATTGCGGAATCGGTTAAGGGTTATTTAGCACTTTCAATAATCAACGGCGTTATATTTATAACTTTACAAATTCTTACTCTTCTATTTTTCTTAAGAGAACAGAAGTTATTTATCACTTTTTATCTAATAACTATCTTGTTAAGCATATTTTCTTCATTTTTCTTTTATGTGATTCAACAATCAGATCCAGAAATTTTAAATTTTCTTGAAGGTGGAGTTGAATTAGAGTTACTATTTGGAGCATTTCTAATAGATATATCTTTAATTATCTACATTCTAAAATCCAAGCGTGTGAAAGCAACATTTGTGAATTGAGGGAAGTCCATGCACCCAAACCGACTCACCATTGGACGCAATCCAGACAACGACTTGGTTCTCCAACATCCTATGGTAAGCAATCATCACGCTATCTTGCATAAAACCTTACGTGGATTGCTTCTTGAGGATGTGGGGTCTTCCAATGGCACGTTTCACAATCACCAACGCTTAACCCCCAAAACGCCTACTCCCATTCAGTTGGGGGATGTGATCATGTTTGCCAATCAAGTTGCACTGGACTGGAAGCATCCGATATTGATTCAGTGGATTAATCTACCTTATGAAGAATTGCTACCGCAAAAAAGTCCGTTTCAAAGTCGCTCAGTGTTTACTTTTGATATTGTACAAGGCAAAAAAACGCATTATACCATTGGGCGAGATAATACAAACGACATCGTGATTACGCACCCACGTGTGTCCAGAAAACACGCAGAAGTGTTCCAATCGGAAGGTCAATGGGTGCTGCGAGATTTACAAAGTACCAATGGTACCTTTGTGGATGGAAAACGCATCACGGAAAGTGTGATCACTCCCCAAAATCAAATTGTGTTAGCGGGCAATTTGGTGCAACTGTTTGCAGTGAAAGAAGCGCCTCAACTGCTTGAGCAAGAACGGATTAAAAGCGGTCGTGCCACCATAGAAGTGAAAAATCTTTCGCTAACCGTTACCAATCAAGGTCATTCTAAAACTTTGCTCCAGGATATTACCTTAGCGGTTGGTCCCTCCGAGTTTGTGGGGTTGATTGGCCCCTCGGGAGCAGGAAAAACCACTTTGATGCTTGCCATCAACGGTGAACTTCAACCCAGCGAAGGGAACGTGTACATCAATGGAATCAACTTACATAAGAATTTAGAAATTTTCAAGGGATTGCTGGGATATGTACCCCAGGATGACATTATCCATCGCGAGTTGACCGTGGAAGGGAGTTTGAATTATGCCATTCGTTTGCGTTACCCCGATCTAAACTCCGATGAGCGCAAACAACTGTTAGAAAAAACACTGAAAGAGTTGGATTTAACTGCATCGCGTAATGTTCCCATTGGTACTCCCGAAAAAAAGGGGATCTCCGGAGGTCAGCGCAAGCGTGTGAATTTAGCCCAAGAGTTAGTAGCAGACCCTTTGGTGATGTTTTTGGATGAACCGTGTTCGGGGTTAGACCCCAAGAGTGATGCGGATGTGATGAAACTGCTGAGAAAACTGGCGGACAGTGGAATTACCGTAGTGCTCACCACGCACAACATTACAGAAAAGAATTTTCGTTACTTGGATAAAATTATTGTGATGGCGGAAGGGGGGATGCTGGCGTATTATGGGCCCGCAAATCAAGTGTGCAACTATTTTGAAGTTAGCGAACCAGAGCAAATTTTTGAAAAATTAAAAACTCAAAAGAGTAGCTATTGGAAAGAAAAGTATAAAACCTCTACTTTCTTTCAAACCTATGTACATCAACCTCTTCAGCAATGGTCCCAATACAAACAAACCCCGTCGGGAGTGGTTGCTCCTACACCAAAGAAAACGGATGACAGTAAGCAGGTTGAGGTGCTAATAGAAAGAAATTTTGAAGTAAAATTTCGTGATACCTTACTTACCGCCATACTTTTGTTTCAAGCTCCTATCATTGGTTTGTTGATCGCTTTGGTGTTTAGTGGAGTAGAAGCATCTCCCACCAAACCATTCCCCATGGTTACTCCTTTGTTTTTATTGGTCATCTCTGCTATTTGGTTTGGTGCTTCCAATGCTGCAAGAGAGTTGGTGGGTGAACGTGCCATTTATCAACGGGAGCGAAAAGTATTTTTAACGGTTGGGACTTATCTTTTTTCAAAAGTATTCACTTTGTCCATCTTGAATTTGATTCAGTGTATTTTATTACTTGCGATCACTTATGGAAGTTGTGACTTGTCGGGAAACTGGTTGGGTTTATTGGGTGTGCTGTTTTTAGTGAGTTTGTGTGGGACTGCGTTGGGTTTGTTGATTTCAGCCATCTCCAGCACGGTAGCGGCAGCAATGGCATTTATCCCAATAATGCTTATTCCTCAGGTGGTTTTAGGGGGGTTGATGGTGACGTTAAATGAAATGAATGGATTGGTCAAAGTTTTGGCAGCTGCTATGCCCTCTAGGTGGGGTTTTGAAGCGGTGATGGCGATTGCGGATCGAGCGGTAGAACCCATTCAAACTGCCCAAGCAACATCTTCATTAACCGAAACGTTTGGTTTGAAGAGTGGCAATCTATGGTTGGATATCGGAGCATTGGTGATTTGGTTGGTGGTGTATTTGGAGATTACTCTAAAACTACTAAAAAAGAAATAATCCTTAAGAGGGGTCAATGATACAACAATTTGAGCGATACGAAATATTGAAAAAATTGGGTGAAGGGGGAATGGGGGTAGTGTATTTGGCACGCGATATCCAATTGGGGAACATCGTAGCGCTGAAAGTGCTGCAATCAAATTTGACCTCCAATGTGCAAGTATTGGAGCGATTCCGTCAAGAGGCACAAGTGTTAGAAAAGTTGCGTCATCCCAACATCGTGCAACTTTACCGAACCGCGCAGGTGGGCGATCAATTGGCATTGGTAATGGAATACATTGAGGGTCGCACCTTGGACACAATGATTGGTCAAGAAGTGGGACCAATTCCTTACGAACGAGCGTTGCCGATTTTCTACCAAATTTTAGATGCGGTACACTATGCCCACCAGCAAGGGGTTATTCATCGGGATCTAAAACCCTCCAACATCATGGTAACTCCCAAAGATGAAGTAAAGATGATGGATTTTGGGATAGCGAAGTTATCCGGCTCACATGTCCATACCAAGACGGGGACTAAGTTAGGGACCTTGTTCTATATGTCACCCGAGCAAGTATTAGGAAAAGCGGTGGATGTCCGTTCGGATATCTATTCGTTGGGAATGACCCTGTACGAAATGCTGTCTGGTAAAATGCCTTTAAATGATGGCTCTTCTGAGTTTCTGGTCATGGAAAAAATAGTTAAAGCGTCTCTTCCTGACCCACGGGTCTATTACCCGCACATTCCGGATGGGATTGTAAACCTATTATACCGAGCAATAGCAAAAGAGCCCCAAGAACGTTTTGCGTCTTGTAATGAATTTCAAATGGCGCTTCAAGTTGCCCAAGAGCAGTCAGAAACCCAAAAACAGATGGACTATAAACTTCAACCGTTGATCAAAAGAGCAGAAAATGGGGATGCGGATGCCCAAATTCAACTGGGAAAATTGTATGAAGAAGGTAAGGATGTACAACAGAATTACAAAGAAGCCGTAAAATGGTATCGCAAAGCCGCCGAGCAAGGGAATGCTGATGCACAAAACGAACTTGGTTGGATGTACTCAGAAGGTCGTGGTGTTCCTCAAGATGATGCGGAAGCCGTAAAATGGTATCGTAAAGCCGCTGAGCAAGGTCATGCTACTGCACAATACAATCTTGGTTGGATGTACGAACAAGGTCGTGGTGTTTCACAGGATAATAAAGAAGCAGTAAAGTGGTATCGTAAATCCGCCGAGCAAGGTGACAAGGATGCTATTGAGCGTATTGAAGAGATTGAGTTTAAAAACAAGAATGAGAACAAGAACAAACCGATTAATCAAGAACAGGTTTCAAAAGAATCAATTCAGTATTT
>JAOADG010000013.1 GCA_026417415.1 bacterium | reverse complement strand
GGTAAAGGTGGAACCTCAATTTGCTCACCGGGTGCAAGGTCTCTGGATGGAACTTCTGCCCACTCTAAAGCGCGTGTAGGGCAGAATTTGGCACATGCAGGATCACCTGCACAAGTATCACATTTGACAATTTCATTAGCCAATCTATCAAAATGAATGTTTCCAAAAGGACATGCCACTGTACACATCATACACCGTACACATTTGTTTGGATTAGTGTACACAACGCCCGTAACAGGATCACGTGGAAGTGCATTGGTCGGGCAAACACGAACACAAGCAGCATCATCGCACTGTAAACACAAAACCACCGAAGAAATCGTTGGCGAAAAAGTGTACGCTCGTACCCTTGTAAGTGCAGGATTCATAGGAGATTTACTATGTACGAAACTGCAAGCAATCTCACAAGCACGGCAACCAATACAACGATGAGGGGTAACAAATAGTTTTTTCATAGTTCACTCACAATTGTTTAGATGATCTTGACAAATTTTTTCGCTGTTTCATGTTTATGTGCTTTATCAGATTTGGTAAAGTAATCTCTAGACAAACCGGCTTTTTTCGCAAAGTGGTCCAATTGCTGAGGTGTCCCTAATACTTCACCTGTCACAGGGCATTTCTCGAGTGTAAAGGTCAACCCCCATATGGTTCGTGTGTTACTATCCTCTTTCCATTCAATTGCACCTGTCGGACAAGCATGAGCACATGACAAACACCCAATACATGCTTGATCTTCACCCAGTTCAAGCGGTACAGCGACCACTTTCTCAATTCCTCGCGAAGTACGTGCTATCGCATATCGTCCCACCGCATTACAGATACGCACGCAGATGTCACATAGAATGCATTTGTCAGCATCTTCTCGAACCGGAAAACTGGTTTTTTCAATCCCATATTCTTTTGCCCATTTTTGAATGATTTCAGCATCTGGGCAACGTGCAAGTTGCATATCAAGAAGGGTTGCACGCGTATCGGAGACCAATTTACTGTGGGTTTCCACAATGAGACCTTCTTCTACAGGGTAGAGACAACTGGTCACCAGTCGTGACCAACCTTCCCATTCTGGACGAGTGATTTCTACAATACATAACCTACAAGCACCCACGGGTTCAACCGCATCATGATGACACAACGCAGGAATTTCAATTCCTTCACGCCTTATTACGGAAAGTAAATACTCACCGGGGTTAACTTCAATCTGTTTTCCATTTAAGGTGATTTTCATAGGACTACCTAAACTTTTGGATTAGTGGATTTCCACAGCACTAAATCTTTCAGGACAAACAGTATAACACACACCACATTTATCACACTTGGCTGGATCAATTCTATGTGGCTTTTGCTTTTCACCAATAATCGCTCCTTGCGGACACGCACGACCACAAATCAAGCAACCTGTACATTTTTCAGGATTAATCCAGTAAGTAATTAACGCACGACAGACACCTGCAACACATTTCTTTTCTTGAATATGTTGAAGCCACTCCTCACGAAAGTATTTCAACGTAGATAGAACCGGATTGGGTGCATCCTTCCCAAGTGAACAGAGCGACCCTTCTTTCATCGCATGGCAAACTCGTTCAATTTGTTTGATTGTATTTTCATCCCCTTTTCCTTCTGTCACTAAAGTAACAAGGTAATGAAGTTGTCTTAACCCTTCTCGGCAAGGAGTGCACTTTCCACAACTTTCTTCAAGTAAAAAATGAACGAAATATTTTGCGATATCCACCATACAATTTCTACAATCCATCACAATCATTCCACCCGATCCCATCATTGAACCATTCGCAGTTAACGTATCAAAATCTACCGGCAAATCAAGCAATTGCTCTGGCAAACAACCGCCAGAGGGACCGCCTGTCTGCACCGCTTTGAAGGGCCTATCACCAATAATGCCACCACCAATATCAAAAATGATTTGTCTTAAGGTGGTCCCCATCGGAACTTCTACTAAACCTGTGTTTTTTACTTTTCCGACTAAAGAAAATGCTTTTGTTCCGGTAGAAGTTTTCGTACCTTTGGAAGCAAACCATTCCCACCCATTTTCTAAAATGAGAGGAACACAAGCCCACGTTTCGACATTGTTCAGAACCGTGGGACAATCATACAATCCCTTAATAACCGAACGGGTGTACTTGGCGCGGGGTTCACCCACTTTTCCTTCAATTGATCTCATTAACGCAGTAGATTCACCACATACAAACGCTCCCCCACCGCGTGATATGGTCACTTTGAAAGAGAATCCCGTTCCTAAAATATTATCCCCTAACAACCCTGCTTTCTCAAGTTCGTTTATGGCTTTCTGTAAACGCTTGACAGCAAGGGGATATTCTTTTCTAACATAGATGTATCCACGCTGGGATTGAAGTGCCCAAGCACCAATGGTCATCCCTTCCAATACTTTGAAGGGATCCCCTTCCATTATGGAACGATCCATAAATGCCCCTGGATCCCCTTCGTCACCATTGCAAAGCACGTACTTGGGTTCTGCTTTAGCTTGTAAAGCACTTTGCCACTTCTTGCCGGTAGAAAAACCAGCACCCCCTCTTCCCCTCAAACCCGATTTAGTCACGATGTCCACAATTTCTTTGCCGGAAAGTGATAAAGCTTTAATCAACCCATTGTAACCACCGTTTGCCAAATAATCTTCCAAAGATTCGGGATCAATAAAACCGCAGTTTTTCAATGCAATGCGTTCTTGTTTTGCATAAAAGTTGATTTCATTTCTACCTTTTTGGATAGCACCCGTATGCGGATCTTTGTACAGAAGTTTTGTATCAGGGGGTTGTTTTCCTTGTAAAGTTGCGATGATCCCACCCACATCTTTGGGTTTGACTTGCATGTACAAGATATCGTCAGGTTCCACCTGAAGTAGCGGTCCCATCTGACAATAACCGTGACAACCACTAGGTGATACAAAATGAGTTGAACCATTTCTATGCGCACAACTCATTAAATCTGTAGAGATCTCAAAATTTGCTTCTTTTAATTGCTTGGTTAACTCATCATACACTTCTAAAGAACCTGCGGCAACGCAACCAGTTCCAGCGCAAACGACGATTCTTCGTTTTACCTTGTTACGAATTGCTTCTAATTCTTTTTTTCGCGCAATGAGTTGTTCAACAGATTGGAAGACCATCATTTCCCCCCTTTCTTAATCATTTTCTTCACTCGATCCGGTTGAACTTCTCCATGATATTTTTCATCTATCACGACTACAGGCGCCATTCCACAAGCCCCGACACAATTTACCGTTTCCAATGTAAATTCTAAGTCCTCAGTGGTCCCGGTATGCTCTAACCCCAATTCACGCTGAAACGCTTCTAATACCATCACTGCACCACGAACATGACACGCTGTTCCCATACATACCTTGATATTGTGCCTACCCATCGGTTGAAGAGAAAATGCCTTGTAGAACGTTCCCACGGAAAAGACCGTAGATTTAGGCAAGTTCAGTGCTTTTGCAGTTTCAATTAATACATCGCAAGGTAAGTATCGGTACTCATCTTGAATATCTTGCAAAATCATGATTAAAGAGGCCTCTTCCCGAGGGTAACGGTTTAAAATCTGTTCTAATTTTGAAAAGTCATGTGCTGGTGGTGGAGTAGAAATTTCATTGATTTTACTCATACTTTTACTCCCTCGTATTTCACTCGAACCTCATCGGTCACAGCAAGTTCAGCACCTTTACGGATTGCTGCGATATTGGGCTCTATGAATTTTGCTTTGGTATGAAACTCATTTTTTACAGCAATTTCAACGGATTGGATTGATACACATTGGGTTAAGCCCACAAATCCACCCAAAGCAACCATATTGGCAGCTTTAGGGTTATTCAAAGCAATCGCCACATCATTACACGGCAAACGAATCTCTATAATATCGTTCCTTCCACTTGTAATTGGAATTAAGGAAGAATTGACTAAACAAATACCATTCGGTTTCATCATGGGTGCAAATTTTTCCAATGATGGCCTATTCATCACCACGATATTGGCTGGATTGTTAATAATGGGACTCCCAATGGGTTTGGTCGCAATCACAACTGTACAATAAGCGGTTCCACCCCGCATTTCAGGTCCATAAGAAGGGATCCAAACCACTTGCTTTCCTTCCATCATCGCTGCTTCCGCAAGCAGTTTTCCAGCAAGCATAATCCCTTGACCACCGAACCCCGCAAATTTCACTTCAAGATACATTTGCTTTACCTATTCGCTGATTTTTTAATGTACTTTTTCCGGTGTTTTAAATTCACCTAACGGATAATACGGCACCATATGTTCTCCTACCCATTCAGCCGCTTGCTTGGGTGGAATACCCCAATTGGTAGGACAAGTGGACAAAACTTCTACCAACGAAAAACAGACATTCTCTTTTTGGTATGAGAATGCTTTTCGCATGGCTTTTTTGGTAGCGATAATACCTTCTGAATTATGCACTGAGGTGCGAGCAATGTATGATGGTGTACGTAAAGTGGCTAAAAGTTCAGCAACTCGGATAGGATATCCCACATCGTCCACTTTTCTACCAAATGGAGTGGTTGTGGTCACTTGACCGGGTAAGGTGGTAGGTGCCATTTGTCCACCGGTCATCCCATAGACCGCATTGTTCACAAAAATGGTCGTAAACTTTTCTCCACGATTTGCTGCATGCAAAATTTCATTGCCACCAATGCTGGCTAAATCTCCATCCCCTTGATAGGTGAACACGATTAAATTCGGGTTGGCTCTTTTTAGACCGGTCGCAAATGCAGGAGCTCTTCCGTGTGCCGCTTCAAGAAAATCGCAATAGAAATAGTTGTATGCTAAAACAGAACACCCCACCGGTGCCACACCGACTGCCCGTTCTCTCAATCCCAATTCATCTAACACTTCAGCCACAATTCGGTGGATTACCCCATGAGTACAACCAGGACAATAATGGGTAATTGTATCGGTAAGTGACTCAGGTTTCTTAAATATCAGTTCCATAATTTAACCTTCAATTCTATGAAACATTGAACAATTTTTTGGCTTCTTCAACAATCTCATCCGGTGCTGGTACAATACCACCTTGACGACCGTAAAAGTGAATCGGTTTTTTTCCTTGCATAGCCATTTTTACATCGTCAATCAATTGTCCATTAGACATTTCCACACTCAACAACATTTGTGCTTTTTCACCAACTTGCATCAATTCAGTATAAGGGAATGGGTACAATGAGATAGGTCGGAACAGCCCAACTTCAATCCCCATTGTTTTCAGTTCATCAATCGCCGTTTTACAAACCCTTGCTATTGTTCCAAAGGCAACAATGACTAACTTTGGATGATTTTCCAAGTTATAGATTTCATATCTGGTTTCATTTTTTTCGATTTGTCGGTACTTTTCTGCTCGCTTACGATTTTCTATTTCACCGGGTACTGGATCTAAAAACAAGGTTCGGATTAAATGAGGTTCTCTATTTTTTGCACCATCAGTAATCCAATCCGATTTATCATAAACTGTGGGTTTAGGGAGAGCATCAAAGTCAACAGGTTCCATCATTTGCCCAATCAAACCATCTGCTAAAATACCCACAGGATTTCTGTACTTATCCGCTAAATCAAAGGCAAGCATCATTAACTCAACCGCTTCTTGAACAGACGCAGGTGCCAATACAATTAAATGATAGTCCCCATGCCCACCACCTTTGGTCATTTGGCGATAATCCCCTTGAGAAGGGAGTATCCCGCCCAAACCTGGACCCGCACGACACATATTCACCACCACCGTCGGTAAATTGGCTGCAGTGATGTAACTTAGCCCCTCCGACATTAACGAAATTCCTGGTGAACTTGAAGTGGTAAAAGCACGAATACCTGCAGCAGCTGCTCCAAATAAGGTATTGATTACAGCCACTTCACTTTCCATTTGTAAAAAACATCCACCCACTTCCGGCATACGTCTAGATAAGTATTCAGAGACCTCATTTTGTGGTGTGATCGGATAAGCAAAATAGTGCTTTGCACCTGCACGAATAGCGGCTTCTGCAATTGCTTCATTTCCTTTCATCAACAATTTTGCCATCGTTGCCTCCTACACTTCAAAGAAGCGATAAACCACCGAATTCGCTCCGATGGTGATTGCCATATCTGGACAAGTCAAAGCACAAAGTGTACAACCAATACAACGTGGTTGATCAAACACTTCCGCAAAGAAATAACCTTTTACATTAATTTCGCGGGTCATTCGTAGAATTTGTTGTGGGCAAGCACGTACGCAAAGTTCGCACCCTTTGCAACGATCTTTTTCAATAATCACTCTTGGCATAAGCAACTCCCGTTAGTTCGGGTATTGTTTGATGAATAATTTCAATGAAATCGGAAAGAAGAGATGTTTGTTGAACATCTTTAAGTTATATTTTTTTTGGTTAACCTTGCAAAACCATCTCTTGGACCACTTGTACTGTATGGGGAACCTAACTTCCAGGGTGGCAATAAGGTTCTTTTCATTTTCAAATACTTCAATGAATTTTTTTGTGAAACTTTGTCCCACAAGGACTCAGGTACTACAATATAAGATAGTGGAACATTTACTGCATGGGCTACACTTTCTGCAAATTGAGTACCTTCAGAAATCATTTCAACCGTTGTTTCGTCTAATAAATGGGTATTTGATACAATTGCTGTCACTTTACAAGTAGAGGCCTGCTCAATCTCGTGAATCAGTTGAACAGCACCCTCAATGGTAGAAGTAAAGGGTCTGTTCTGATTCAATACAAAATACATCTCATATGGTTTACCTTCAAATGCTGGCTTTAGAGAAGCAAGCACTGTTGCACCTACAGGATCTCCACCGACATCAAGTATCGTTACTACATTCGGATTTTCTATAGTAGCACGAATGTGAGGTAAAATGATAGGGAGATCAGAATTATGCAAATCATTTTCTGGTGCAATAACTTGGATGCCATACTGCTGGAGAAGGGACTTTACTTCTCTACTTCTAAAGTATGGATTTACAATATCAAGATCTGCCACTGCAATCGGAAGGTCTTCTTGAGAAGCCATTATCGCAAAGTTAACGGCGACCTCAGTTTTGCCGCTTCCGTAATTGCCTGTAAAAATATTAATTTGATTTGTCGGAAGATTGACCTTCAACCGTCCCTCTGTTTTCTATTGAACATTCTTTGAAGAAGATCAAGTTAGCAACATTTGAATAAATTTTTCAGAGGTATTTAATCAAGTGAAGTTGCACATCGGAATATATACATTTGTGCTTTCTTTCGCAATCTCATTTTTAAGCAGTTGAAACTTTTTTTAGGTTCTTACGTACAACAGATAAAAGGCAAATCAATCCATTTAGAAGATGAATAAAATCTATACATTTTGTTGTGTAATTCTTTTAATTTTGGGATTAAATCCTTCAGGAATTGCAGAAAGCAATTTACTTGCTGAATTGCCGCTTTCTGTTCAATCGGCACTTAAACAAAAATATCCAGACGGAAAAATACTAAAAATTTCTATTGAAGAATCAGATCAACATGCAATCCATTATATCCTTGTTTTACAAGTTCAAGATGAAAAGAGAATTTTAACGTTTCAAAAAAATGGGACGCTAATCTCAGATGTGTTGGATCAAAATGTTGAACGCAGTAAAAAGGAGAATGAGACCAAAGAAATCCTCATTCGTATTCCAAAATTGGATAAAGATGATTTGAATCTTGATTGGAAAGAGATTGAAAAAGAATTGGAAACTTTAGGAAAAGAATTGGGAGAAAAATTACGACAAATTCTTGAACTTGAATTGGATTCACTTAAAAAATCACTGAAAATTGACCCTGATATTCGAATTAAAGTGTACACCTTCGGTGATAGTACTCAAGAAAAGAAAGATCCAAGTAGGCGTTCAAAACGCATCTCAAAAGGGATTAGAATTTTTCGTGATGGAGATGTGATTCGGATTCAAATTGAACATTCTAAAGATGAAGATTTCAACGAAGGTGCTTTCTATCCAAAGAAACGGTTTCAACAGAATCAAAAATTTAATTCCCATCACTATTCTCACAATTTATCTTCAAAACATCATCAAGCATATAAAAGATCATTGAAAGTAAGTGTGATATCAATTGAGCATTGTTTTTTACATTCCTTTTAATGAGTTTTGTACAAGTTGTAATAAGGTCTTGAAGGAAAATGGCTTGGAAAGAAATTTGACTCCTCTTTCAATGAACATCTTTTCATTTTCTACTTTGTGAATTAACCCGCTAATTGCAATACACTTTAGATTCGGTTCACGTTCCAGCAGCGCGTGTAACAACAATGCACCATCCAAATTGGGCATCATGATATCCGAGATAACCAATTTGATTTCTTCTTGATGTGCTGCATATATGGTTAATGCTTGTGTACCATCATATGCAACCAAAACTTTGTAATGGTGTGCCTCTAATAATGATTTGATGATACCGGTAATTTCACGATCATCATCTACCACCAATATTGTTTCTTCTTGACCTTGTAACTTGCTACTGACTTCAGTTTCAGAAATAATGACCTGTTTTTCTTCCTTGTAAATCGGTAAGGTAATGGTGATATTTGTACCTTCTAAACGATTAAGGCAAATGGTCCCGTGATGATTTTCAATGATTTGTTTTACCTCTGCCAATCCTAAACTGTAGGGATTATATAAATAGGGCATTGAAAAAAATGTATCCATTTTTGTTTCTAAAATATCATTAGGAAGATGTGCGTTTTGCCCATCTATTTCAAACTTCACAGATTTGTCATCTTCTATGCTGATGACCATTTTAAGAACTCCACCTTCTTCCATAGTATTGGCAACTGTAATAACAGTATCCACGTAAGCTTGATAGAGTTTTGAAAAATCACCAAATACTTTTGGTAAAGAATCGGGTTTGGACAATTCAATGTTTACATTTTTAGGAAACATTACAAAAGCCAATCGCAAAATTTCATTGATAATTGTATCCATGGAAATGGGAACTGATTCGGTTTTGGAAACCGTCGGATGTGGACTAATCTGTTTCAATAACCTCACACATTTATTCAAGTAGGATTCAATCATGGATAATATGGATTTTGTATCTTCATCAAACGATTTGTAACTAAGAAGTTGCATCGCTAACAACATCGGGCTAATAATGGTATTTAAATCCCAATATATTCCCTGAACAAAACGCGTTAAACTCTCTGCACGTTGCTTATAGTATTGTTTTTCGTGTTCTATGCGTTGTTTGGTAACATCTTCCACTACACCTTCATAGTATAGAATTTTTCCCTGTTCATCACGGACAACTCTTGCATTTTCACGAATAAAGATTACTCTTTTGTCTTTAGTAATCCATTGAAATTCACGACCTTCTATTCTATTGCTGGTCTCAAGCAATTGCTTGAATTGAACTCGATCCACGTGAATGGGGGAATCTTTGTGCTCCAAGTTCCAAGTGAGCATCTCCTCAACCGATTTTGCACCGACAATTTCAGCAAGTTTTTGATTGGCGTAAAGAACTTTTCCATCTGGTGTACTTCTGTAAATACCATACGGCATTTGATTCAGTATTTCTAAGGCATTAGCATCAATAGTTTCTTTTAGGATAATCTCTGAAATCGTTTCAGAACGTAATTTCTCTATGAGTTCATCTACATCTTGTACATTTTCTATCGTCGCGAAAGGAAATGTTTCTTGTAACTTCTTTTTAAGGGTATTCAACTGTTCAAGTTCTTTTTGAAGTATTGTGATTTGGAGATTTTTCATTGGATCACCACCTTTTGTTGTTTAATCTAAAACTTTGGAAAACCAATTGAAGTTACAAATTACAAAGAAAAAGTGCCCGTTTGCTATAAAATTTTCATAGAAGTATATTGTTTTTGGAAACGCCGAAGTGGTGGAATTGGCAGACGCGCTAGTTTCAGGGACTAGTTCTCTACGGAGAGTGGGGGTTCAAGTCCCCCCTTCGGCACGCTCTTATCAATCTTGAAGGGGTAGTGCATCTACCCTCTTTCCATTTTGGGAATCAAGATTCTACACTTCCATCCCACAATGAAAAATGAGGATACCGTTATGAAAGATCCACGCAATGAAGTTTTAGCGAAATTGTTACTTAACTATAGCACAAACCTCCAAAAAGGTGAGGTTCTCTATTTAGAAATGAAAGGAAAAGAGACCCTTGAACTTGGTAAACAGATTATCCATTTAGCAACAGAAAAAGGAGCGATTCCATTTTGGTTCTATAGTGATGAATCTTTGTTACGTCATTTTCTTTATCACGCCAATGAAAGCCAGTTTGAAAAACAAGCGGAATTGCATCTTGAACTAATGAAACGTGCGGATGCCTACATTGGGATTCGCGGCTCTGATAATGCCTTTGACTTAGCAGACATTCCACCTGAACAGCGCAAACTTTGGAATCGTTTGTTCGTTCATCCGGTCCATATGGAAGAGAGAGTAAAACGAACGAAATGGGTGGTTCTAAGGTACCCAAACAATGCGATGGCACAACTGGCAGAAACTTCACAAGAATCTTTTGAAGATTTCTATTTTGAAGTGTGTTGTGCAGATTACGAAAAAATGTCCAAAGCCATGGATCAATTAAAATCCTTGATGGAAGCAACGGACCGCGTACGAATTGTCGGTCCCGGTACAGATTTAGAGTTTTCTATTCAAGGGATTGGAGTAGTTAAGTGTGATGGTCACCGCAATATACCAGACGGAGAGGTTTATACTGCACCAGTGAAAGATTCTGTAAATGGTACCATCCGATTTAATGCACCTTCGCTATACGAAGGAATTGTTTATCACAACATCACACTTACCTTCAAAAACGGACAAATCGTTCATGCTACAGCAGATAATCAAGTAGAACGGTTAAATAAAATTTTTGATACTGATGCTGGCGCTCGTTACGTAGGTGAGTTTTCAATCGCTTGTAACCCCTTTATCTTGCACCCTATGAAAGATACCTTGTTTGATGAGAAAATTGCGGGTTCTCTCCACTTTACACCGGGACAGTGTTACGATGAAGCATACAATGGGAACCAATCTGCAATCCATTGGGATTTGGTATTGATCCAACGTGCAGAATACGGTGGTGGCGAGATCTGGTTTGATGGCAAACTCATTCGTAAAGATGGTAAGTTTACAGATCCAGAACTTGAATATCAATTTTCAGCAGAAAATCTTCGCGGGTTTTCAAACTTTTAAGGAATTTCTATGATTACAGAAACTGAATTGAAAACATTATCTGAAACAATCCTTTCCAAATGTAGTGGATACGAAGCTGAGGTAATGCTTTCAAGCAGCCAAAATGCTTTAACGCGATTTGGTGAAAATGTTATCACTCAAAATGTAGCATCTGAAAGCATCGGTCTGACTGTTCGCCTGATAAAAAATGGTAAAATGGGAAAAGCATCTACTGGAAATATCAGCCCATCAGGTATTGAATCATGCATTCAAGCAGCAAAAGTGGCTTTAGAAGTCAATGAAACTGATCCGGATTTACTCCCCTTAGCAGATCCACAAGAGTATCAATCCATTGACAATTTTGTGCCATCCACTGCAGAGTTAACACCAGAAGCACGATCCTCAGGTGTTGAACAAGCGGTTCGCCATTTTCGTCAACATCAATTGGTCGGTGCTGGCATATTTTCTAACAGTGCTTCCAATCTTGCAATTGCTAACAGTAAAGGGTTGTGGGCTTACAACGCAAGTACCGCTTCAACTTTTTCGGTAAGTGCAATGAGCGAAGATTCCTCGGGTTGGGCTGAAGCAAATGAAAAAGATGTTCACAACATCAATATCGCGGCGTTGTCCACAATCGCAGCTAAGAAAGCACTTGATTCAAAGTCACCTATCGTGGTAGAACCTGACGCCTGGACAGTGGTATTAGAACCGGCAGCAGTTTCTGAGTTGATGACTTTTCTATGTTGGTTCGGTTTTAATGGGTTGGCTTTTGTAGAAAATCGGAGTTGCTTTTCAGGAAAAATTGGTGAACAAGTGGTCGGGTCAAACATTACGATGCACGATCATGTTTATCATCCACTTTCAGGTGGAATGCCGTTTGATTTTGAAGGTTTTCCTAGGCAATCGGTTCTCTTAATAGAAAAAGGCGTACTAAAATCAGTGGTGCATGATCGGCGAACAGCTGCTCGAGCAGGAACCATCCATACGGGACATGCAATGCCTCAACCAGATAGTTTTGGACCAGTACCACTCAATTTGGTTGTAGAAGGTGGAGATTCTTCTCTTGAAGAAATGATCCGCACTACCCAAAAGGGGCTTTTAGTCACCCGATTTCATTACGTGAATTTACTTAACCCAATGACTTTAACCATCACAGGGATGACACGCGATGGTCTATTCTTGATTGAAAATGGTGAAGTGGTTAAAGGGGTAAAAAATTTACGATTCACTGAATCGATTTTGGAAGCTTTGAAACGTGTGGCGGCACTTTCAAAAACACTTTACAAAGCGGATACTTTTTGGGGCGGTGGAGGAATTGTTCTTCCAGCCATGAAGATTGAAGGATTTCATTTTACTAGTGGGACAGAAAATTAAGCGAGGATTTGCATGAGAAACTTAGCCGAACGAGCCGTAGAAACCGCGAAAGTACGTGGTGCCAGTTATGCCGATTGTCGGATTATTTACACCCGTCAACAAGATTTCACCGTACGCAACGGAAAAGTAAGCGATCTTGACCAAGGTGAAGACATTGGTTTTGGGGTGCGTGTAATTGCGGACGGTGCTTGGGGATTTGCATGTAGCCCACACTTGAATGCAGAAAACATTGACAAAGTTGCAGCAGATGCCGTACGCATTGCTAAAGCGTCTGCTCGATTAAAGAATGAAGATGTACGTTTAGCACCGGAACCAATTGTAGATGAAAGGTGGCAAACCCCTATCGTAGAAGATCCTTTCTTAATTCCATTGGAAGAAAAATTAGGGTTGCTGTTTCAATTGGATAAAATTTTACGAAAAGATGCAAGAATTGCTAGTTCTGAATCCAGTATGTCTTTCAAGAGTGAACACCAATGGATGGCAACTAGCGAAGGGAGTTTCATTGACCAGTTGCTTATCCGAAGTGGGGTAGGATACTCTGTAACTGCCGTAGGAAACCAAGAGATTCAAACCAGAAGTTTTCCGAATAGTTTTCGTGGTCAATATATGTCTCTTGGTTATGAGTTAATTCGTAGTTTGCAGTTGTTGGAAAATGCTGAACGTGTCCGCGAAGAAGCCATTGCTCTACTAACAGCACCCACTTGCCCTAGTGGTAAAAGGGATATCATCATTGATGGTACACAAATGGCTCTTCAAATACATGAATCGGTAGGACACGCTACAGAACTGGATCGTGTGCTTGGAATGGAAGCAAACTATGCAGGATTAAGTTTTGCTACAACAGAAAAAATGAACCAATTTCAATATGGTAGCGAAATCGTAAATTTGGTGTGCGATTCGACGGTACCCGCTGGGCTTGCAACGTTAGGTTGGGATGATGATGGAGTCCGTGCACAACGTTGGCATTTGGTTCAAAATGGACGTTTCGTAGGATATCAATTCAATCGGGAATTGGCACACACAATAGGAGCGACACGCTCCAGTGGCAATAATCGTGCGATGGGTTGGAGTCATATTCCAATCGTACGGATAACCAATTTATCCCTGATGCCGGGAAATTGGGAATTGGATGATTTGCTTGCAGATACAGAAGGTGGCCTGTATTTAGAAACCAATCGTTCTTGGTCTATTGACCAGTGGCGATTGAACTTTCAGTTTGGCGTAGAAGCAGCATGGGAAATCAAAGGTGGCAAAAGAGGACAATTGTACAAAAATGCCAATTATCAAGGCATCACTCCTCAATTTTGGCGTAGCTGTGATGCGATTTGTAACGAAAAGTATTGGACGTTATGGGGTGTACACAATTGTGGGAAGGGCCAACCGGGGCAAGTTGCTGAAATGAGCCATGGGAGCTCTCCAACGCGGTTTCGGCAAGTTGAAGTAGGTATTGGAAATTAATTTTTTCAAATGCTACAAATAAAACAGGCACGTTAAAAAACGTGCCTGTACTCATTTTTTCACCAATTGACTATTTTCGTGTAACTTTGGCTAAACGTTGGAATAGATCTTCTAACGCAGGTCCTAAGTGTTCTGGGGTATCCGTGACTTCAGGTTGATTTTGTAGTACTGCAAAAGGAACGTTGAAGTCACGCACTTTGATGTACCCTTCCATTTTTCCTTCAGAGATTTTATCCCAATCATTGGTTTTGTAATAGAAATCCATTTTTTCTTGAGGTAAAGAATGGTATAAAATAGATCCTTCTTCGCCGGGACGCGCACGACGTTTGTTCTTTCTACAAGATTCTTCGTAGGAGACCGCAATATACACAATAGCCGCACGAGAAAGGACAGTATCTGACAAATGCTGATATGCCTCCATAAAACCATTTTCACCACCACGAGAGAATTCCACGATTGCCGTGTATTTTTCAAAAAACTGAGGATCTTTTGCCAAAGCAAGATCTACACGAAAAGCAAGTTTTCGAATTAAAAAATTCCAATAATCGTGTTCAAGAAAGTAGTATTTCGAGTCGGTAACTAAACGTTTTAACCCCATTTTTTCTCGGATATCATCATCCTGAAAATCCTCCCAGAGGATTGGGAAATCATCAAATTCTACAAAAGGGGCTATCCCAAATCTTCGGATCCGATCAAGATCATCACATTTTTTCAAGTAATCAATCACCTCACTTTTTCCTGCAGCAGGTCTGCCGTTGAGGATAATTAAAGGAAAATGAAAATTCATAGGTTCTCCTTTCTGTTCATGGGTTAGATTTGTGACAAATAAAGAACAATCTACAATATAGGGTCCTCTTTTATCAATCTATAAGCAATGTAAGGTACACACAAAAGCGGTAAATTGAATCAATTTTATTACATTTATTTTTTCAATTCTCAACGAGGTGACTATGAGTTTACAACGAATTGTCTTGTCTATT
This sequence comes from bacterium, assembly GCA_026417415.1. Classification (GTDB taxonomy): domain Bacteria; phylum Electryoneota; class JAOADG01; order JAOADG01; family JAOADG01; genus JAOADG01. Next base: position 44,597 of record JAOADG010000013.1, on the reverse strand, counting down.
CTTTTTGTTCTTTTGTACACAATCCGTGGATTAAGTGCCCCGATAGCAGGATTTTACCGTTTTCCCACCATCAGTCAAAACAATATCGTGTTCACTTCAGAAGGTGACCTTTGGTCGGTTCCGCTTACAGGTGGTCTGGCAACACGTTTGACTATTCATGAAGGAGATGAACAGTTTTCTAAACTGTCTCCAGATGGAAAATGGGTTGCCTTTACCGCACAATACGATGGGAACGATGAGATTTATGTAATTCCGTCAAGCGGTGGCATCCCAAAACGATTGACTTATCATCCACTTACAGAAATTCCTGTGGGTTGGTCTCAAGATAATAAAATTATCTTTCGCAGTGGTCGCAACACACCTCATAATGACAAACGATTGTATCTCATCTCACCGGAAGGTGGTTTGCCGGAAATGATTGAACTTGAACCAGCAGCGTGGATTAGTTTTGAACCCAATGGCAATCGAGTGGCTTATCAACGGTTTGGCTTAGAATTTCATACTTGGAAACGATATCAAGGTGGCCTTGCTGAGGATATTTATGTAGGTACTCTTAAACCATTACAAATGAAGCAAATTACAGATTACAAAGGAAAAGATGCTTTTCCAATGTGGCATACCGATGGTAGAATCTATTTTCTAACGGATCGATGGGGTCGAGCGAATCTTGCTTCCATGTTACCGGATGGTAGCGATCTACAACGCCTTACATACTTTGAAGAGTTTGACATTCGCTGGCCTAATATGAACCACGGAAAAATTGTTTATCAATATGGTATGGATGTTTGGTTGTACGATATTGCTACAAAACAGAATCAAAAAGTAGAGATTCAGTTACCTACGGATAGGATGGAAGTTCGTGAAAAATTTGTTAATCCGATGGACTATTTGTTTGATTGGGATATTAGTTATGATGGCAATCGGATCGCTTTAGTCACTCGTGGTGATCTATACGTCACACGTACACAAAAAAAAGGACTGATTCGTAGATTAACGCAAAATAGCGATTCAAGGGTACGCTATGGAAGCTTTTCACCAGATGGAAAATGGATTGCCAGTTGGATGGAAGTCAATGGTGAAGAACAACTTTGTCTTGTTTCATCGGATCATTCAGAAAAAAGTAAGCAAATCGGAAACGTTCCAGCCGGTTTTCATTTTCAACCCATTTGGTCTCCAGATGGAAAATGGATTGCGTATGGTGATGCAGAACTTCGCTTATGGGCGGTCAACGTATCTTCAGGTGAACGCATTTTGGTGGATACCTCAGGTTGGGAAATGCGTGATTATGAGTGGTCGCCAGATAGCCGTTATTTAGCTTATACCACTTATCAATATAATGATTTAACTCAGGTACGAATTTGGGATAGTAAAGATAAAAGCATTCATTTCGTTAGCGATGGACATTATGATGCATATTCACCCTCTTGGGATCCAAAAGGGAAGTATTTGTACTTTCTTATGGATCACCATATCAATCCTTATTTAGGAAAACATTACAATAGTTTTATTGTTATGTCCAGTACACTTCCATACGTGGTTGCATTGCAAAAAGATACGAAATTGCCATTTCCGATTAGAAGTGATGTGTTAACGGAAGAAGAAAAAAAGAAACTTGAAGAAGATGAAGAAAAATCAAAAGACAAAGATACCAAAGAGAAAAAGTGGAAAGAGGAAAAATCAAGCAAGGATACAAAAGTAGAACCTATCCAAATTGATTGGGATGGGCTTCCATTTCGTATCGTTCAAATTCCAGTTCCATTAGGACGATATATTGGATTGGTGGCTGTGGAAAACAAAATCCATTTTCTTGAAATGGAAGAAGATGGAATGATGCCATTGCGCTTGCCAAAGGAAGAAGATGAAGGTTGGAAACTACGAACCTACGATATAGAAAACGAAAAACTAAGCACGTTATCCAACAACGTCACTGGCTATGTGGTTTCGGGGGACAAAAAGGTTTTGGTGTACCGTAGCGGGGATCGTTTCTATCGGGTAAGTGCTGGTAGTATGGAAGCACCTCAAGGGGATGCTGCCAACGATTCCCAAATTGATTTAAGTGGTTGGAGTTTGAACGTTGACCCGCAAAAAGAATGGCGGCAAATTTTTCGTGAAGCGTGGCGTATGCAACGAGATTTCTTTTACGATCCCAATATGCATGGTGTAGATTGGAATAAAGTGTATCAACAATACAGCGCTCTCATAGATAGAATATCCACACGAGATGAATTGAATGATTTAATCGGTGAAATGATTTCGGAACTGAATGTCGGTCATGCTTATTTATGGGGAGAAGGGGATATTCGGCGCGGTGAATCGCTAAGTGTTGGGATGTTAGGTGCCGATTTACGTTATGATGAAGCAACTGGTTTTTGGCAAATCCAAAAGATTTATCACGGGGACTACCCACGTCCGAATTGGTGTAGCCCATTATCGCGGGGTGATTTGAATGTCCGTGAAGGAATGTGGTTAGTTGCTATTGATGGTGTACCATTAGAAAAAGGACACGATTATCATGAACGTTTAGTGAATCGTGCAGGAAAAGAAGTTGAACTTTCTATCAATACCAAACCCTCTTTAGATGGTGCACGTCGCATCGTCATTAAACCATTAGCCAATGATGTTTTGGTACGTTATTGTACGTGGGTCAACGAAACTCGCAAATATGTAGATAGTGTTAGCAAAGGAAAAATTGGCTACATCCATTTGTATGATATGAGTTCTCGTGGAATGCAATCCTTTGCGCGTGACTATCCCCCACAATATCGTAAACAAGGATTAATTCTGGATGATCGGTGGAATCACGGTGGTTTTGTGGCAGATATTATTTTATCGCATCTTAACCGTAAAATTCTTGCCTATGGTAGGCCTCGTCATGGCAATCTGTACACAAGCCCCGGAAATTTATTCACTGGTCATATGGTTTGTTTGATCAATCGTCAAGGTGGAAGCGATTGTGAAACTTTTGGAAATGGTTTTCAAGAGTTGAAACTTGGACCAGTGATTGGTACGCGTTCGTGGGGTGGTTTGGTGGGAATCCGTGGTGATAAGTATTTCAAAGATGGTGGTTCAACTACACAACCGGAATTTAGTTATTGGGATCCACGCGGAAAAGATTATATCGTTGAAGGGCATGGAGTAGATCCAGATATTGAACTGGACTTAGATCCTGATGGTCTAATCCATGGAAAAGATAAACAATTGGATTTTGCTATCCGTTATCTAATGGAAAAAATTCAAGAAGATCCGCGTTTGCCTCCACCGCAACCTAAAGCACGTCCTAGACCTTTGCAATTGGTACGGTAAGCATTGTTGAAATGAACGATTGAAGGGGTGATTTTTCACCCCTTTTTTCTTTAGTTATCTTTTATTCGGTAAGACAAGGATTGAAATTTATGAGATTACGGATCGGTATTTTAGCGTTACAAGGTGATTTTGTACCCCATGCAATGATGCTGAAACGATTAAATGCAGAAAGTCGTTTGGTTAGAAAAGCGAGTGATTTAATAGATCTGGATGGTTTGATCTTACCGGGTGGCGAATCAACCACCATGACACGACTGATTGAGTTTGCGTCACTTCACCAACCTATTTTAACACTTATTGCTTCTGGTATCCCCGTTTGGGGAACATGTGCAGGTACGATTCTGCTTGGTAAACAAGGAACAGATCCACGAGTCCGAAGTTTAGAAGCCATTGATATTGAAGTTGCACGAAATGCTTATGGACGGCAAAGTGAGTCGTTTCATGCAGATGTAATTATCCGTGAATTGGAAACCCCATTTGAAGGAATTTTTATTCGCGCTCCCAAAATTGTCTCGATCGGAGATAGTGTTCAAGTCAAAGGTAAATTTAACGATGAAATTGTTTTCGTCGAGCAAAACAATGTATGGGCTAGCACATTTCACCCAGAATTAACTTCTGACGTACGCATTCACCAATTGTTTCTAAAGTTTTGTGAAGAAAAAAAGAGATAACTTGTATTATCTCTTTTTTATTGGTTACTACTTTAGTTTAGATTAATGTGCTGATGCACTTTTGGCTTGCTCTATAGCCAATTGACTTGCTCTTGGAAACAGTATGTTGTTCTCTAAATGCATATGTAAATAGAGGTTGGTCTCCAACTCTTTCAACGCTTCCATCCATTTTCTATACGTTTCGCCAGTATTTTCAGGGACTTGGTAATTGTTGGTGATTTTTCTGATCATTTTAAAATCATCCAACGAATTGTCGTGTTCACGAATTCTTATTTTGATCTCATCGTTAGAGCTTCTATCGCTTCTCCAGTTTACGTTTCCGCTTTCTATATGTTCAATGGTTTTGAAAAGTATTTTTTCTTCACTTAGTAAATGGGCTTCTACTGTAAAACGGAATGCCCCAAAGATTTTTTCTACCTCAATGAGTTCAGGATGATCATCACCATAAATTTTTGATGCATTTTGTGCTAATTCAGTAAGTTCTGGTAATGCTTTTCTTAAGGGTACATGATATTTGGTAACGATATGGCGAATAAGTTCACGAAGCGTTACTTTGTTCCAATCGGTATCTTTTGGAGATGTATGAATAACATCTTGTTTGGCTATTTTTTCTACCAATTCGTTAGGTTCGATTTGGAGTTGTTCAGCGACTTCTAATAAAGTTAGATTTCCATCTTTTATGAAATCGATCCCTAAGTCAATAAGCAGTTCTGCTCTTGAATTTCGTTCCGTAACCAAGGAGCTAAGTGTACGATTCAACATTCTTTCTATCCTCTTTTCAATAATTTTACAATACGTTTGACACGTTTAGCAAGTGTATAATAACATTACGTAATTTTTTTTCTTGATAGTCAATTTATTTCAATGACTAATTCAACTTTTGTTGGTATCGAAATATAGCGGCAATTGCAGTGATGAGGCCTAATCCTGCAAGCATGATGTAGTTATCCCACAGTTCTATCCAACTGGCACCTTTTAACATCACACATCTTACAATAATCATCATATACTTCATCGGATTCACGATGGTCATGGTTTGTAACCATTTAGGCATATTTTCCACCGGAAAAAAGAAGCCACTGGTTAAAATAGAAAAAATCAAAATGAACCAAACTAAAAACATTGCTTGTGCTTGTGTTTTAGATAAAGTTGAAATGAATAATCCAAGTGATAATAAAAAGAACAAATACAACGTTACACCTAACCAAATATCAAACCACGATCCAATAAATGGTACCCGAAACCACAAAAGTCCTACTATAAATGCTAATCCAAGCAACAATAAAGATAAAAAGTAAAATGGGACAATCTTTCCAATAATAAGCTGCCAACGTCGAATAGGTGCGACCAACAATAACTCAATGGTTCCGATTTCTCTTTCTTTTACGATAGCAATCCCTGACAGCAATGTTGCAATAATGGTAATTAAAAGTACGCATATCCCTGGTACAAAAAACCACTTGGGATCTAAATTCGGATTGTACCACACACGCACCACAGGTTCAATGGTTTGGTAAATTGAAAAAGGAAGTTTTCCGTCTAATTTCATTTGTTCTATCCGTTGAAGGTTGTATTGAGCCACCATTCTCTGCAAATACCCTAAACCAAGCGATGCAACATTAGAGTGTTGACCATCTACAATAATTTGGATGTTTTGATTTTCATTTTGGGGTTGCGAAAAATTTTCTGGCAAAATGATGACCATTTCTGCTTCGGATTGCATGAATGCCTGAATTGCTGATGAATAGGATGAAATGTAAATAGAAACAGGTACAAAGTAATCGGTAGCAAATAGTTTTTCTATAAATCTTCTACTTTCATTGGATTGATCATAATTCACAATGGCAACTCGCATTTGTTTCAATTCAGTATTGATTGCATAAGATAAGATTAGCAATTGAATGATGGGTGCAGCAATCAGCACTCTTAACATTGCTGGATCGCGAATCATCTGCAACAACTCTTTTTTCCAAAGTGCCAACAGGGGTCTCATGTCGTCAACTCACCCTTTTTCAATTGCTGATGGAATTTTCGTGTACTCATTGTTATGAGCAAGATCGCCATACTAAAGAGAATGAATGCATTTTTAGGAAACCAGTTTATCCCTTTTAACATTACACCTCTTACAATCTCAATGTACCATCTCGCAGGAATGATATAAGAGATAACTTGTAATGCTTTCGGCATAGAAGAAATAGGAAATATTAAACCAGATAATAACAAGGTTGGCAGTAAAGTTGCCACCAACGCAGACATAAGTGCCAATTGTTGCGTTTTTACCAACACACTGATCATTAGCCCCATTCCTAAGGCCACAAGTAAATAGATGGCACTATAGACCACCAAAGCAAATACACTTCCCTTAAGAGGAACTTGAAAAAGATATCTTCCAATTAGGAGAACTAAAGTCGCATCAATTGAAGCAATGAGTGTATATGGTAAAAGTTTTCCTATCATCATCTCTTGTGCTTTGATTGGAGTAGTAAGAAGTTGTTCTAAGGTGCCGAGTTCTTTTTCTTTGGCTAATGCAACACTGGTTAAAAGTGCACATACCATCACTAAAAACAATGCAATTAATCCGGGAACAATAAAGATGGGACTCTTTAATTCTTCATTAAACCAAATTCTTGATTGGATGTTTATCAAAGGTATGTTTGGAGTGTTCAATTGAGTTTGGAAAAACTCTAATGAAAAACTTTGAATGGATGCAGAAATGGAATTCATAATGATATTCGCAGAATTTGCATCACTTCCGTCAATGATCACTTGAATTGGGGTTTGTTTCTTTTGAGCAAGTGAATTGGCAAATTGATGAGGAATAATGATTGCCACACGAAAAGTTTGCGTACGAAATCCTTGTTCGATTTGATTATAGTGTGTCAAATGAGCTGTTTGAATAAATGTTTGATTGGCTAAAACGCGCTCCAACAATTTGCGACTATGATTGGATTGATCTTGATCGTAGATCCCAACGGTAATGTTTTTTAAATCCATATCAATGGCATATCCATACAGAAGTAGCATCATTACAGGCATTGCAACTGCAACAAACAAGGTTCGTTTGTCTCGCAGGATGTGGAGTATCTCTTTGTGTGAAATAGCAAATATACTTCGGAAATCCATTTTAACTTCTTGCTTTTTCTACGATCTTAAGAAATGCATCTTGCATTGTTTTTGCATGTACCAACTGTTTGACTTCTTTTGGTGTTCCTTGTGCGATTATTTTTCCTTGATCCATGATACTTACTTGAGAGCAGTATTCTGCTTCTTCCATATAATGTGTTGTCACCAAAATGGTGGTGCCATAGTTGGCTTCTTCATAGATTATATCCCAAAACATTTGTCTCGCTGATGGATCTACACCACTTGTAGGTTCATCAAGAAATAAAATTTTCGGTTGATGCAATATCGCGCAACCTAATGCTAATCTTTGTTTGTAGCCAACAGGGAGATCTTTTACTCTTTTTGAATTTGTATTTATAAGTTGTAAACGATGGGAAATGAAATCGATTCTTTCCTTGCGAATTGAATTGGAAAGACGATAAAGACCAGCATATAAATTGATATTTTGCAAGGGAGATAAATCTTCATATAAAGAAAATTTCTGGCTCATGTAACCGATATTTTTTTTCACTTGAAAAACTTCGTGCTGGATATCGTATCCACTCACTTTTGCAGTCCCTGATGTTGGTGTGAGTAATCCACAAAGCATACGAATAACGGTAGTTTTTCCAGCGCCATTCGCTCCTAAAAAACCAAAAATCTCTTTTTCTCTTACCGCAAAAGTCACTTGATTGACTGCAATAAATTGGTGAAATCGTTTCGTTAACTCATGGACTTCAATGGCAAACATTTTACGCTTTACTCAATCTCTTGTTTCTTTGTTTGCAAGAAAAAAGCATCTGATATACCGATGTTGATCTCTTTATAGGTAAGATTGTTTTGGTGAAAGAAATGGATGATGTTTTCCGATAACGAGTTTGAAAGCATGATGTGTAAGGAATTTCCAAATTGGAAAATTTGTTTGATCTCAAAAAAGCCACTTAACTTCTTTTTTAATTCAAAAAGAGAACTAAATTGTTGAGTAGGATCTTCTACCTGAAAGATCTTTTGTTGAAACTGCGAAACGATTTTTTCTTTGGTTCCATTTAAAACCATTTTTCCTTGATGCATTCCATAAATCCAATCACATTTTTCTGCTTCATCCATATATGCAGTAGAAACCAAAATGGCTGCCCCCTTTCGTTTTAGTTCCAGTAAAATTTCCCACAACTCTTGTCTTGAAATAGGATCCACACCATACGTTGGTTCATCAAGCAATAACAATTTTGGATCATTCATCAAAGTACACGAAAGAGCAAGTTTTTGTTTCATACCACCAGATAAATCACCAGCACGGCGATGCTTGAATGGTTCTAATTTTGAAAAATGGTACAACTTTCGCTCAAGTTGTTCTCTTTCCTTTTTATGCACTCGAAAAAGTTTTGCAAAAAAACGAATGTTTTCTTCAACCGATAAATCTTGATACAAACTAAATCGTTGTGGCATGTAACCAATCACTTGACGTGCTCTCTTCAAATTTTTTGATAATTCTTCATTCAAAATTTGAACACTACCTGTATCAGGCGGTATAAGTCCACAAGCGATTCTAAGCAGTGTAGATTTTCCTGCTCCATCTGCACCTATCAAACCACAGATTGTACCTTCATGAACTTGAATAGTTACATCCTTTACGGCAAAGGTTTTACCGAAGGATTTGGTAATGTTCCAAAGTTGCAATACAACACTCATTTGAATTCAACTTCAGCAGGCATACCATTAAGGAGCAAATTCTCAGGATTGGGAACAGCAATCTTAACAGCATATACTAAAGTACTTCGAGATTGCTTGGTTTGAACATTTTTCGGAGTGAATTCTGCTTTGGAACTAATAAACGCAATGGTTCCTTTGAATGCACGATCAGGAAAAGCATCCACCCAAACATTGACCTCTTTTCCAAGGTGTAATCCAGCCATTTCTTTTTGCGTTAGATACACTCTCGTTTCTAACTGTTCGTCATTGGTTAGAATAAATGCAACACTTTGTGGTGATATTGTTTCACCTATTTCAATCGATCTCACCATGACTTTTCCATCCATAGGTGCTTGCAAAATACCGTAAGCAATCTGTTTATTTTGGAGTTCAATTTGTGTTTTAACTTTTTTCAAGAGTGAGAAATTGGCTTGTAACTGTGCTTTAAGTGCTTCTAATTGTTGATTTTGAGTTTCTTGTAGTAGTGTTAAATCATCAAGGATTTGTTGTGTAGTACTTCCCGATGATAACAATTCTTTCTGTCTCTTCAAGTTGGTATTGGTGTGTTTGAGTTGTGCTTCTACTTGTTTAATTTGTGTTTCCAGTACAAGTTTTTGTGCTTGAACTTCTTCCATTTGGTTTTCGGATTGTTTTTTCTGGAGTTCGTACAACTCAGTATCAATTATCAATAACGTGTCTCCCACTTTAACCGCATCTCCTTCATTTTTGAAAATTTGAATTACTCTACCACTAATTAATGGGGATATGTTGACTTCCTTAGAATACAGAATTCCAGAAGGTCTCGTGGATTGATGCGAATTTGAACAACCATTGTTTAAATAAATAACTAATAGAGTCAATGAAACTATTATGGAAGGAAATTTCATTGGTTTATCCTTTTCTTGTTTGTTAAAGTAAGTGCATTTTGAAAAAGAATCTCTTTTAATGTTTTACAGCGTTGTAGTAGGATATGCTTTTGGTTACCATCGGTTTGACTAATGGTATCGAGATATGGTTGCAAAAAGAGGATTGAAAAAATTTGACTTAAAAAAATAGTTACTAACGTGCGATCCTTTGTTTTAGAAGGTTTAATTAATCCTAAATGAACAAACAGCTCTTGTAATAGATGAATCATTCCTGCAGGTCCATTTTCGCCTAACTCTGTAAAAACTTTGTTCAAGTTTTCTCCACCATCAGCAATTTCTCTTCGCATAAATCTTATCCACGTTCTGTTCTCATGCAGATTGAGGAGAATTTTTTCTGGTAAAGATTGAAGTAACTCGTACTCATTTTTAGCAATCAATAGTGACTGAAAGATTTTTTGGAAACCATGGTGAATCTGCCATTTCATAATGCTTTGGTAAAGATTTATTTTATTCCGATAGTAGTAATGAATCATTGCTGGGTTAACATCGGCTGCAGTAGCAATATCCCGAATGGTGGTATTGTGAAAACCCTTGTTGGCAAATAAGACAAATGCTGTTTCACGAATTTTTGAAGCGGGGGATTGTATTTCTGGCTCTTTATTGTAATTCAAACGCTCAATGAATTGATGGAGTTTGTATGGATACGTACTTTTTTTGGTATTTTTGGTTTGGGTAGTTTTCCTATTAAACATACACTTAATTAAATTAAACGTTTGTTTAAAATATAAGTTGTAAATTCAACAAAACAAAAAAGAGGGATAATTCCCTCTTTTTTGATTCAACTGAAGAGGTACTCTTAACACATGGAAAGTATTTCTAACACCAACTTTTCAATCCCTTTGGCAATGTCACTAATTTTTGGACCCAGCATCCATGCAGGTGTAGATACCAATTTATTTTCTCTGTCAATCACATAATCAGACACAGAGCAATTCAAATGTTTTCCCTTGAGTTTTTCAATATCTTTTGCAGTATTAGGATCCGTACCAATGGTCAAGATAGGTGAGACATTTTCTTTTCCTAACACCTTAGCAAGTACCACTGGAGATATACAAATAGCACCAATGGGTTTTTTCAATTGATGCATTCTTTGGATTAAGTTTGCCACATTTTCATCTACAGAACAATTCACCCCATCAAAAGCATAGGTACAGATATTTTTAGCCACACCAAAACCACCCGGTAAAATCAATGCATCAATCGTAGCTGCGATATTGGGATCTACAGTACTGATTTTTCCTCGAGCGATTCTTGCTGATTCGACCAAAATATTTCTGGTTTCACCAATCATTTCTTTTCCTGTGAGGTGGTTAATCACATGGGCTTGTGGTTTATCCGGTGCCATGGCAACAATCTCAGCCCCCTCCCGATCTAAATACAACATAGTGAGTATTGCTTCTTGGATTTCTGCACCGTCTAAGTATCCACATCCCGCTAATATGACGCCTACTTTTTTTGCCATAAAACCTCCTATTCTATAGAACAAGTTCTAAAAAGGAACTCTGGATTTTTCTAATTCAAACAATACTTTTTTTAGCAAATAAGCTTTGTCGCGATAAGGTAAAAATGCCGACTTCCAACCCATAATGACAATATCTTCGAGTTCAGAACGATTTAACCCGCAATAGCGGTGTGCTCTCATAAACTCTTCTGTAATGCTGGTATTGCTAATCAAACGGTTGTCTGTATTAATGGATACCCGTAGCCCATAATCGTAGTAGAAGCGGATAGGATGTTGTTCAAAGGAACGCACCACTTTGGTTTGTACGTTTGAAGTGATACACATTTCAAGAGGAATCCGATGATCATTAATGTAATTCATCAAATCCCCATTTTCTTTCAAACGCGTTCCGTGACCGATTCGGTGAGTAGATAAATTGTGTAGTGCTTGACTGATGCTATCAGGACCCCATGCTTCTCCTGCATGCACGGTACAATTGATATTGTTTTTTCTAATCAAATAAAAAGCATCGGCATGATCCTTTGCTGGAAAGTTGTCCTCAATACCTGCCAAATCAAATGCAACCACTCCACGATTTTTGTAAGCAATTGTTAACTCAGCCAACCGTAAAGAAGTTTCAGGTTCAATGGACCGTATCCCACAAACAATTACACCGGTTCGTATTCCCAAATCTCGTTCCGCACGGTGTAAACCATGAAGCACCGCATCCATAATTTGCGTAAGTCGCAAACCTTTATGAACGTGCAATATTGGTGAAAATCGCACTTCAAGATACCACACTCCTTCGTTCCATGCATCTTCAGCCAATTCGTACGCAGCACGCTCCAAAGCATCTTCTTCTTGTAGGACTAAATTGACCAAATGAAAAGGTTCAAGATACTCACGAAGATTTTGTGCACGTTCACCTACTTTTAACTTTTGTTCCAACTCTTCTATAGTAGATACACCCAAGTCCACGTGTTGTTTTTTTGCCAACTCCCAAATGGTTGAAACACGCATACTACCATCTAAATGGCAATGAAGATCAGTTTTAGGCCATTGTTTAACGATTTCATAAGTAACCGATAAATCTTTATGCGTTTCGTCAGGGAGTGCTAAATAGGTATGTACAGACATGATGATACTCTTTTCTTTAAAATACTATTCGTTGATTCAAAATTCTACTTTCTGTTGTATCTTTTTTATTCTTTTTACATTTTTCTATTTCAACCTTGAAAGGATAACAAATGCAACAACAGCTATTAAGGGCAATTGTAACTGGCGGTTCAAAAGGATTAGGATTGGGGATTGCCCAAGCATTGGCGGCAGAAGGTTGGAATTTGCATTTAATTTCCAGAACTATGGACAATCTAATCGCAGCAAAACAAACACTTCAAGAACAGTATCCACTTACTAACATCACGATTCAAAGCGGAGATATGTCACAACCAACTACGGTAGATGAATGTATCTCTTTCTTTCAAAAAGAATTATCCTCAATCCGTGTTTTGGTATTAAATCATGGGGGGCCTCCTGCTGGGAATTTGTTGGATTTTTCTGAACAAGAATGGCACGCTGCTTTTGATTTGTTAATCGGTTCTGTGATACGCTGGTGTCGTGCTTTTGTCCCTATCTTTCGTAATCATCAGCATGGTAGAATTTTGATCGTCGGATCCAGTAGTATGCGAGAACCCATTCAGGGTTTAGCATTATCCAATGTGATGCGTAGTGGTTTGGTGGGTTTTATCCGTACAGCAGCACGTGAATGGGCACCTTTTGGGATTACCATCAACGGATTAGCACCCGGATCTTTTGAAACGGACCGAATCCATCATTTGTTAAAAATTCGTGCCGAAAAAAATCAAACAAGCGTTGAAATTGAGAAACAAGCCGCACTTGCAAAAATTCCAGTTCAACGATTTGGGAAACCTATGGAGTTAGGATACCTCGCGGCATTTCTAGCAAGTGAGCGTGCAAGTTATATCACTGGTCAAACAATTTTATGCGATGGTGGAACTACTTTAGGATTGCCTTAACTTAAAGAATGACTTTTTGTTCTCTAGCCGCCCCTTCTGAACTCATGGGTTCGTGTAAAGCGTCTTTAATCACTTTACTGGGTTTAAATACCACTCTTCTTCGTGCAGGGACTTGAATTTTAATATGCGGAGCTTTAGGATTATGTGCAGATTTTCTGGGATTGGTTTGGTAAATTAGAAAATGGCCCAATTCTCTTAGGATGATCTTTGTGCCCGGATCAGCATTTACAAACAAGTCACGTAAAACGTTGATGACCGCATCAGTAAACCTTGATGCTTCTTTAGTTTCACAATTGGCTTTGCTTGCAACACGATTGATGATGTCTTTTTTAGAAATACGGATATTCGCTTTTTGGTTCATGACCATCTCCTTTATTCATTCTAAAAGTTTCATTATGAATTCATAATAATAAAATAAAATTTTATTCCATACAATAACAAAATAACAAAATGAAAAAACGTTAGTTGATCAATCTCTTTTTTGTGAGGGTTTTATGATACCTACTTCTATCATTCTTTTTGAAGATGAATTTTGTGATTTTTTTGGTGGCATTGGAATGCTCCGTCCGATATGGGCTATTCGTTTTGGTAATGGTTTACTTAGGGAATACTCCCTTTTTGGTTGGAACGGAGAACTCGTTCGTTGGGTTCGTCCCCATTTGGTACAATGGCAAAAACATCTCCATCCAAATACGAAAGTCAATACTTCCGTTTCCTCTCGCTGTTTACTCCTTAACGGACGTATGGTTCGTGCTAAACCTGTTTTTTCCATTCAAGATGATGAGGAATGGATACTCTTTCAGGAATCTAACCATCGTATAGAAATCATCGCCGCTATGCTCACTGAAACAAATCAGCAGAAACTTTTACGTCAAGTGAGTGAAAATGGTTTTTCAAACGAAAGTTTTTTTTCGCTTGGTGTTAAGACCATTCAAATTTCAGAACATATTCCTTTAATCCAACATCCTTTTGATGCATTAAAAAAATTGGACGAACATTTGGTAACTTCAATTCAAGAAACAGTACAACAAGGTTTTGAATTGAAAAGCAGTTCTTCTTTTTCTCAAAGCAATCATTTTATTCAATCTGATTTGATTTTTATTCACCCGAGTGTACAAATCGGAGAACAAATTGTATTTGATGCCAGCGAAGGTCCAATCTTGATTTCAAAGGATGTAGTGATTGAAAGTCAAGTGTTTCTCAAAGGACCATTAGCCATTGGTGAAGGTTGCACATTGCGTTCAGGATTACGGCTCTATGGACCAAGTAGCATAGGACCGATATGTAAACTGGGTGGCGAAATCCAAAACTCCCTTTGGATGGGTTACTCCAATAAACAACACGATGGATACATTGGGACTGCGGTGATCGGTAGTTGGGTAAACATTGGAGCAGGAACCAATAACTCGGATCTAAAAAATACTTATGGCCCGATTACCATTACCATTCAGGGTCATCGTATTGAAACGGGTGAAATTCATATCGGTTGCCTACTCGGCGATCATACCAAAACTTCCATTGGGTTACAACTTAATACCGGTACTGTTACAGGCATTGCTGTGAATTTATTTGGTGCTGGTTTTCCTCCAACGGTTGTTCCCTCTTTCAGTTGGGGGGGAGCTGATTGGTTACGGGAACATCAATTGGAAAAAGCCATTGAAACCGCAAAGATAGTAATGTCAAGACGAAAACAAGTATTCGTAACGGAAATTGAAGATATGTTCCGATATTGGTTTGAAAAAACGAAAGCAGAACGCGCAAATTTTCGGAGTCAACCAAAAACTTAAGTTAAACAACCCGATTATTCTGCAGCCACAGGTTTGCCATCACGTCTGGTATCACCAACCCCTATTTTTGTACCATCAGGAAGAAATTGAATGGCTTGTGCACCACCAAAATACGGATCTGCTTGTTCTCTTGGTTTTAATTCCCATCCTAACTTTCTTAATTCATCCAAAGTAGTTTCAGAAATTCTTGGTTCGTATTCAAAACGTTTTCCATTAGGAAAAAATCGTGGTGCGTCAATCGCTTGGTTCAAGGGTAACTCAAAATCAACCATCGCCGTGATCAGTTGCACCATCACCGCTGGGATTCTGGGACCACCTGGGCTACCTGCAATTAAGTAAGGTTTTTTATCCTTCAAGATAATCACGGGTGCCATCCAACTGCTTGGCTTTCGTAAAGGAGCGATGGAATTTCTCCGATTTGACGATCGCCAATCAAAATCTGCCGCATGGTTATTCAGCAGTATCCCTGAATTTGGATCATACACTTTTGCACCAAAAAAATAATTGATAGATTGAGTTAGCGACAATAGATTTCCCGCAGAATCAGCAATGACTAAGTGTGTAGTATTGCCATGGGAAGTAGAAGTGTCGTAAGGAACGGCACGCATTCTAACAGAATCCATAGGAAGCAAGATGGTGGCTTTTTGGATGTATTTTTCGGATAATATGGAATCAGTATAAGTAGGTACAAAAGCAGGATCACCGCTCCAAGCAAATCCATCGGTCATTCCTTGCCGAATGGCCTCAGCAACGATATGCAAATGTTTGGGGGATTGCCAACCAAAATCTTTCAAGGGATATTTTTCAAGAATTTTTAACGCTACTGCCACCGCTGTTCCACCTGCAGACGGCATAGGCAAGGTATAGATTTCGTACCCACGATAGGTAAAGATTAACGGTTTCTTAAAAATGGCTTGATATTGTTGTAAATCATTGATGGATAATGCGCCGCCACTTTTTTGAACTGTTTCTACGATTGAATTTCCTAAAACCGAATCTGTAAACACTTCAAAGGTTTCACTGGCCGCTGCCATCTGATAACTTTTGGATAATGCTGAAAAGAATAGTTTCTTTTTGGGAATGGGTTGTAATTCCTCATTTCGTTCAATAAATAGATTTGCTAGAAGTTCATTTTCTGATAAAGCATCGGAATGCTCTAAAATCATTTTCTTTTGTTTTTCACTGGGTACATATCCTGTATCTGCCAATTGAATTGCTGGCATCAGCAACTTTGACAATGGTTGATTGGAAAAGGAACGGTATAACTTTTGCCATCCAGCAGGTGCACCCGGTGTTAACACTGAAGATCCACCGTGTTGTAACCGCATGCGAAAAGTGTCTGAAGGTTGGTAATAAAGTGCAGTGTCAACCAGTTGTGGTGCTGTTTCACGATAATCAAGTAATCGCACCAATCCTGCTTTCGTATCATAATACAACGCAAAGCCACCACCACCGACACCGCTTGCGTGTGGCTCTGCAACCGATAATACTGTTAAAGCGGTAATTCCAGCGGCAGCAGCATTTCCCCCCGATTTTAAAATTTCTGCTGCCGCAGCAGAAGCATATGGATGAGCAGTTACCGCCAGACCTTTACTGGTTGAAATAGGAGTTGAATGTTGAAAGGGGATGGTGAATTTGGGCGGTTCAGTAGTTTTCGTTACTTTTTTATAGGCACATCCTATTAACCAATGAATCGGTACAAATCCCGTTAAAACAATCAAAAGAATAATTTTATGAAATCTGTGATACACTTTATCCTCATCGTTTGGGTTTTCTTTTGGAATAGTGACGCTTGTTCACGATTAAAAATAAAAACACGACTTTACACGAAAGAAGAATTACAAAAGATTATGCTCACTGCTGCTCAAGAAATGGAGCGCACTCTAAAGATAGCGCAAAAAGCACATTTAGAAAAAATTGGTGAAATTGACTCAGATATTGATCCCAATCGCACGGGTTTGATTGGACCAGACGAAAGTCCTATCGTCTCTACATTAGGTCAACTAAGCTCTAAACGCACTTCGTTAACCCCGGACTTTGCAGCATTGGTAACCCGATGGCTTTATGAATCAGGCGTCCAAGCCGGTGATAAAGTGGCTATCATAGCTACCGGAAGTTTTCCGGGCTTTTATCTTGCTGGGATGTGTGGAATACGTGCCTTAGGAGCGAAACCTATCGTACAACTTTCACTTGCTTCCTCTGAATGGGGTATGACTAACCCTCAATTTACTATTCTTGATTTAGAAGATGCGATTTGTCAGGAGATCCCTGACTGGGAAAGAGCCAAACTGGTGACTTTTGGTGGAAGCAGTGATCGAGGTAGAAACTTATCAAAAGAAGGAATTACCATCTTAACTGAAACAATGGATAAATATGGTCTAACCCCGTTGGTGGAAAAAACTTTTCGGAAACAAATCCAACAAAGAATAAAAGCCATACAAAAAGAAGGTCCGATAAAAGCTGTGATTCTTGTCGGGGGGAACATCGCTGCGTTAGGGAACACACGCAATAAAGAAATTGGTGCAGGTCTACTAACTAAAAAAGTTGAACTACCTGAAAACGAGCCCTCTATGTTAAAAGAGTTTTTACAACAGAATGTTCCCGTTATCTATTTGCATTATGCAGAATATCTTGCTAAAAAATGGGGAATCCCTTTTGATACTACCCCACTTCCACCGGCGGGCAGTTGTAAAAAAATCTATCATTGGAATACTTCTACGAATTGATTAAAGGCAAATTCATAGCAGCGTGTCGAATCAGGTAAGGTGATGCCCGATAACGTGAATCTCTGGTTTCGGTACGTATGCCTTCAATGACATCTAAAATAAATTTTGCTCCAATTTCGTCGCCCCATTCCAATAGTCCTTTAGGATAGTTTACACCGAATTTCATTGCAAGATCCAATTCCTCTGCCGATGCTAATCCTTCTTGTAAAGCAAAAGTTGCTTCGTTGATTAACATCGCAATGGTTCTCGGAAACACTCCACCACATCGATCTCCAATGGTCTCTATTGGTAACTCCAAACGCTTCAACTCTTGAAGGGCAGTCGCTATCATCTTTTCTTCGGTGATTTCAGTAGTAGCAAACTCAATGGTGTATTTTCCTAAAGGTGGACAAATTGCAATGCCTACCACTCGATTAGGTCTTTTTAGATATTTTGTAAGACGAGCAGCCGAAGCGGCAATTAAATTCGCAACGATTGGTGCATCAGGGTTGATATGATCTTCAAATAGCGAAATCTTTTTGGTGTACTTTGAACGAAAATCATTGTCCACAATGAGAACTAAAGAAATGGACTTTAACTCTTTGATAGGTGCGCGATCTATAGCTAAAAAAGGGATTTCTTTAGAAAGTAAAAACTTTTCCCAATTCGTGCGCGCACTTGCTTCACCCAATAGTCCCCAAGGATTCACTTTTCCTCCTCATAATTGTAAAACCCTTTTTTAGTTTTTCTACCAAGTAAACCAGCATTCACCATATTCTCTTGAATTGGATGAGGTCTAAAACGAGGATCGTAGAAAAATCCCTTATAGATGGACTGGGTGGCAGCAAAATTAACATCTAACCCGATAAGATCCATCAACTCAAATGGACCCATCTTAAAACCTGCGGATTTCATAATTCGATCAATGGTTGGGATATCTGCAATTTTCTCGGATAATATGTGAAGTGCTTCACCATAATAAGGTCTTGCTAACCGATTTACGATAAAGCCGGGAGAATCTTTCGTATGTACGGGAACTTTATTCCATTGTTTCATACGTTCAATCATTGATGGCAAGAAAGAAAGGTCGCTTTTTAACGATGGAATTACTTCCACCAATTTCATCAAAGGTACCGGGTTAAAAAAATGAAGTCCAAAAAAACGTTTCGGATTCTTTAATGCATTTGCTAACTGATTGATGGATAAAGAAGAGGTGTTCGTAGCAAGAATCGTACTTTCAGGAATTAGTTTTTCAATTTTTTCAAACGTTTCTATTTTGATTTCCAGCACTTCAGGTACGGCTTCAATGATTAGATCGCATCCATCAAGTTGAGACAGTTGTGTTACAAAGTTGCATCGTAAAAGGGCTTGTTCAATGCTCTCAATTTTTCCTTTTTCATACGCTTTTGTAAAATTATTTCTCAGTTGTTGGATGGCTTTTTTCAACTGAGTATCCACCGTATCGTACACGAAAACGGTATCGCCCGATTGTGCTGCCACCGTTGCTATGCCGACCCCCATCGTTCCAGCACCAATAATCCCTGTAAGCATAAAGTTCCTTTCTCAAAACAAGTTCAATTGTAAGGTTAGCGATTGGGAAAATCAAGTTAGTTGGTCATTAGGTGTAAAAATAGGTAGGTGGATTTGGAAAGTAGTGCCTTTACCTACTTCACTTTCTAAGGTAACATTTCCATGATGTGCCAAAATTACGTGTTTTACAATGGCTAAACCTAAACCTGTACCGCCTAAATTTCGACTTCGAGCAACATCTAAACGGTAAAATCGCTCAAAAATTCTTTCGTGATGCTTTTTGTCAATTCCCGGTCCAAAATCTTGAAATGATAGCACGATTTTTTGATCTTGAATTTGAGATTGAATCACTATTTTTTTTCCATCCGCAGCATATTTTATCGCATTATCAAGTAAATTAAAAAACGCTTGACGAAGTAAAAGTTTGTTCCCTAAACAAATCAATTGATTTGGGACTTTGAACTCTACTTGAATTTGATACTTCTGCAATCGTGGTTCCAGTTCTTCTACCAGGTTTCGTAAGATTGGAATAAGATCCATCTCTTCTTTTTCAATTTCCCTTTCGTCTCTTTCAATTCTAGATAGGTTGAGCAAATCTTCAATGATGGCGGATAATCTTTCCGTATGTTTTAAAATGGTATCTAAAAATTTTATGGTCATTTCTCTATCTTCAAATCCGATCTCTCGAATTGTTTCCACATAGCCACGAATAGAAGTAATTGGTGTCTTTAGTTCATGCGATACATTGCTAACAAATTCCCTTCTAATCTTTTCTAATTTTTCTAAACGGGTAATGTCATTAAGAACCAATACCACTCCGAACTGCATTCCTTGCGTATCATAAAGCGGTGAACCGTGCACTTGTAAAGTTTTCTGGATTTTAGAAATGACTATTTTGTCTTCAAGGGTAGTTTTTTGGGTTAACAGTTTTTGTACAAAATTTTGTAGATCGGTGTTTCTAACTACCTCTATTAACAGTTTCCCATTGAACTCATCGTTATGAATAGAAAACAGTTCTCTTGCAGCCCGATTAATTCGCAACACATAACCTTGGTTATCTACGGCGATCATCCCTTCAACCATTGAGGATAGAAGTGCTTCCAATTCATTGCGTTGATGAACGATGTTAGAATAATTGGCTTGTAACTTTTCAATGAGATTACGTAAAGATTGATTAAACTTTTCGTCTAAAGATTCTTGTAAAAGAGATTGCGGTTTATTGTCGGATGGTTGATGAAGTGATTGAATAGTTTCGATCAACCGCTCAAAAGGTTGGATAACTTTTTTTAAAAAAAGAACATTCAAGATAGAAAGAACAGCGGTAAGTACAAACCAAAGTAGTAATATTGTTTTATAATTTTTATATCCAGCGATAAAATAAAGACCAAACCACAACACAACAAAAACAGAAATTCCAATGATGATGGAATTTCTAACAAACCATTGATAGATCATTTGAAATTATTCTAAAAACTTATAACCTACACCGTGTACGGTTTCTATGCGTTTTCCAGCACTACCCAATTTTCGACGAATGGAAACAATATGTACATCCACCGATCGGTCTGTAACAATTGCATCTGAACCACGTGCCACATCTACAATCTGATATCTTGTAAATACTCTACCGGGTTTTCTTGCCATTGCATGCAAAATTTTAAATTCCGTTTGAGTAAGTTTAACCAATTGATCATTAACATAAATTTCGTGTTTTTCTGGTAAAATACGTATCTCTCCAATTTGAATATCATCGGTTTCTGATGGTGTAATGGTTGTCTTTTTCCGCATCACACTTTTCACTCTTGCTATCAGTTCACGAATCTTGAACGGTTTTGGAATATAATCATCTGCACCCAATTCTAAACCGGTCACGATATCGGTCTCTTCACCTTTGGCAGTAACCATAATCACTGGTATGGATTTGGTTGCCGCATCTTGTTTTAACAGACGGAATAAAGTCAAACCATCAATGCCCGGAAGCATTAAATCCAAAAGAATCAATTTGGGCATTTCTTGTTTAATTCTGGAAATTGCTTCATTTCCAGAATATACTACTTTTACCTCAAATCCTTCGCGTTGTAAATTAAAGCGGATGATTTCTGCGATATCTTCTTCGTCTTCAATCACAAATATCTTTTCTTTTTGCACATTTCCTCCACAATGAGACCCATATCAATCTATTTGAAAATTATAAAAAAAATGTTAAGAACACTACAAGATGTTCTCCATTTCCAACGATTAAATCAAATCGTTGTATTCCAATAGATGGTTAATTGTCTATTGTGAAGAACGCTCCAGTTTACATTTTGTTCAGTTTAAGATGTTCAGGCACCCTATCCAATTGTTTCCAATATTCTACTGTTTCAGGTTCACGGACCACATGCGCTTTTCCTTGCTCATCAATTAGTACTACCGCAGGTCTGGTATGAATGAATTGAGTGGATTGGGTGAAATTGTAAGCACCGATATTTCGGATCACCAAATGTTCACCTGTTTTCATACTAGGTAAAGCGGTATCATGAGAGATAACATCAATGTTCATACATAAATTTCCAAGGATAGTGGTGCCTTCCGTCAATGTTCCTGCATCTCTTGCTAAGCGCATATCGTACTTGTACCAATAGACATTGGATAACAAATTGATTCCAGCATCAACCACGATTGCTTTCTTTTCTCCATTCAATCGTCTTTGACTGATGATGGTAACAATTAGGTGCATCGCTTCATCAACCATAGCGCGGCCATGTTCAAACAGCAACAATGGGAACTCTTCACCTTGGTAGGGACCTTCTAACAGGATAGGACAGATGGCTTCAGCGTATGTGTTAAAATCGGGACACGTTTGTTCTCCCGGTAACCAAGCGGTGTGTAAAGTATTTTTTGAAGCAAAGCCACCCCCTAAATCCCAATACTTTAATTTTATTCCAAATTCATTTTTTAATAACGTAGCCAATTCTACGATTTTCGTTGCTTCACTAGCGTACATATTGGGGTCATCTACATAGGTACCAATGTGACAATGCAACCCGACCAATTCTAAAAATGGGCTTTCATAAATTCGTTTGGCAATGGCATAAGCGTCCCCAGTTTCATATTGGAAACCGAATCTTGACCATGGTGGATAATTCAATTGGAAAGAAACACGAATGCCGACCTCCGCTTTTTTGCCTAATCTTTCGGCTACACGTTCCATTAAGTAAAAATCATCAAAACTGTCCAAATTGATCATCGCACCATCTTGAATGGCACGTTCTAAACCTTTTTCTGATTTTTGAGGTCCATTGAACACAATTTGATTACCCGGTACACCATTGCGGATAGCCATTTCGTATTCGGTATCACTAACTACTTCAGCCCATGCACCTTCTGTATGCAAGGTTAAACACACCGCATCTAAATAATTGGTTTTGTAACTGTAAGCCAATTGAACCCTTGGATAACGAGGAGCAAATGCTTGCATAAACATTCTATAGCGTCTTCTTAAGGTGCTTTCTGAAACTACGTATAATGGTGAACCAAATTCTTCTACCAAATCACTCACTGCAATCCCATCAATAGAATTGTAAGGTAAAGTGGAAGGGTGCCGTCCAAACTTGTTTGTTAATCCAACGATGTGTTTAACAATGGTAGGTTTTTCCCAAAACTGTTTTGGTTTAGTGGATTTTAAATCTTCTGATTGATTGTACATAATCACTCCTCAAAATTTTTTCTGATATTCTCATGGATGAATTTCGTTGGTATCAATACTATTCTTTGTGTTTTGGTTGCTTGCGATAAATCACTTGTCCTTTCATGGTAAGACCTTCTAAAGCCGACAAATCACAAATGATGTCAATGGCGTGTCTAGCAAAGGTCACTCCACTACGATATTCCGCAAGTTCTAACGGTTGTTCTCCAAGGGCAAGTTGTAAATTCGCATAAGGTAAATTTTGTCCTGCTCCTGTAGTCAAATAGCACCAAGAAGGGAAACGTGGATTTATCTCAATAATGTAGTATTGACCGCTGGCTTCGTGTTTCATCAGTTCAAGTTCGCATGGACCTCGCCATTTCAATGCCTCCATGGTTTTTTTTGCTAGTTCAATTAATTCTGGATCTTTTATGGTAATTCCTGCCCATGCTTTTCCTTTTTCAGTGAGACGCAATTTACGCATAGGGACCGCTCCAACCGTCCCACCTTTTCCGTCACCTACAACGCAGATATTGTATTCTTCACCGGGAATCACGTTTTGAACTAAAATTGGTAATCCCCACCTTAACTTCAATTTATCAAAATGGATAGTGGCTTCTTGCCATGTATATGCGGTATAGGCCTCATAAAACACCCCTTTAATGACAGCAGGATATCCAACTTTGGATAAAGCCCGTTCTAATCCAGCAAAATCATACACCAACTCGGTAATGGGTGCAGGTAGGTTATGGTTATGACAAAACTCTGCCAATTTGGCTTTTGATCGCATTCGTAAAGTTCTAGTATCTGGTATGAATAATCCTATTCCCATCGCAGTTAAATCGTCTCGAATCGTATTGTACAAATCAAGTTCCGAATCTAAGTTGGGTATAATTGCACTTAAGGGTGTGATGGAATGAATGTAATGGAGACGGTCAAGTGTCGCTTCGGCGCCAGTATTCGGATACGGAATTAAGAACACTTGATCAATTAAATCGCTATTGTAACTTCCCGTATCAAAAGTATCGTAAGTTAACCCGACGATAAGTCCATCCCATCCCCCTTCGCGTATTGACCTTGCAACAGCAATTCCGGGTGCAGGATTGTCCGTTGCCTGTAAACCTGTAACCGCAACAGCACGTACATTTCCCTGCTTACTTTTTTTCATTCTTTCTCCTTAGATATTTATAGAAGGTCAAATTTTTTTAATTGTTGAACGAATTGTTCTATGTCGAATCGTGCTTCTTTTTCATCCACTTCATATTCTTCAAGAATTTTTTGGACGATGGTTTCTGCGTCTTCTTCATCCATCAACATTTGCATAATTCTGGTAGCTGTTGGATTCAATGAATAGGTGAGGCCTGAATTATGATCAAACAAAAAACCACTTTCAGTAAGGGAAAGTTGTTTATCTTTCATAGGGACTCCTTTTTATTATGAAGTGGCAAAATGTGTACCACTTAAATAATCGTGTAATATCTTGGTTAAATAAAAAGTTCCGGGCGGGAAATTCGTAGAAATATACGAAATCGTAGAATTTGTTAGTCACCAGAAAAAAGAATATGCTCCATCCGATCTTCATCGCAACAAGTGATACGCATCGGAAGAGATAACACTATGGCATCCCGTAAATCTTGAGATAAATCAATGTCCGTTTGCAATAAACCAATAAATTTGATGTCATCATCACCACTATCGCGATTCGGGTTTTCTACACGGTAAAATTCCAAATGCAAATAAGGAAATATCAAAAAGGTCATCGGTTCACCACAGTGGTAACATTCCGTGCTCGCCTTAACAGAAAGTTGAATGTCCATTAAAAGACGTCTATCGGTTTGATTGTAAACGATTTCTGCAGTCACTACTTTGAAGTGTGGATCGTTTGGAAGTTCTAACTCAGGTATGGATACTTGGTAGGTTTCTTTCCATTCACCAAGTGCTGTAGGTACGATTTTAACTTTCATTTTACGATTGTACTAAACAATTCCTTAAAAATCAAGACCTTAAAAACGCTCCTTTAAACTTTTTCAATATCGGTTTGTCATAATTATGCCATCCAAATGAAAGGAGTATGTGTTATGGCAAAGCAACTTACGTATGTCGTTACTGTTTTCACTCTTATTCTATTCTTTTATTCTTGTAGCAAAAACCCAACCAGCGTAGATGATGCGGTTCCCAGCGACAGTCAACAATTGAGTGAGCTCACCTCCAACGAAGAAGCTAACTATTTTTCTGTGGATTTAGTAAGTGAAGATTCTGCTTACGCGAATGAATTGGATACTGCTATCACCCCATTACGTTGGGGAAGAAAAATACGCAATATCACGGTAAATCGTACAATTACCTTTGATACAACCAACAACGACACTGCAAGAGTCCAAGTGACTTGGGATGTCAGTGGTCAATTTGTAATCATTCTATCCACCGACACAATTACTAAACCATTTACCGATCGCTACATCCGTGAGGGTATATTTGTGCGTACCGGTCGCCATACACGATATCGCCATCTGAATTGGCGATTAGTAAGAGTAACCGCTACTGAAGGTCAAACGCTTAATAGCAACGAAGTTGATATTGCGAGCGTACAATGGTACCGTAAATCTAACTTTCAAAATAGTTGGGAACTTGTTCGCTCAATTACAGACCCACTTTCTTATTGGCAATTACGCGATTCATTGCCCAGTTATCAAGCCAACGATTCAATAAAAGTAGAGGTCACCGTCAATGGAAGCGGTCCTTTTTTTGGGCAACTCCACTTTCGTTCACGTACAACACCTCCCATCCTTAGACGTGTCATGCAAACCATGGGAACAAACCAAATGGTTGCAATAGGAAAGATTCCTTCCAATGCAATACCTGGCGTTCATCACTTGTTCGTTGATGTAATGACAGATTCAACTTTACACGATAGCCAAGCCCCCTATCGAGCAAACATTTGGGGAATGTTGTATCGGGTTCAATAGCGAACCACTTTTTTCATTTTTTTTAAAAAAGCGGTAATCTAAGGTTACCGCTTTTTTATTAGTTGTATCTAATTTGTGATGTTGCACAACTTACTGAATTCCATTACATTGTATTGGTTTAAACAAAGGGTATTCCTGTGTTTCAATACAATGCAGTCAATCGTCCTGTTCCTTTGGAAGTGAATGGAACTCCCGCAATTCCCTTTCAAGGTATCCATCAATATCAACCCAATAAAACGAAAGCAGCTCCTCCCGTTAGAAGTTGCACCAACTATCCTCCCGACGGAAATAAAGTGGTTGATTCATTGAAAACAGCATTGTTGAAATGTAATATTCGCGATGGCATCACCATTTCCTCACACCACCATTTTAGAAATGGTGACTTGGTCATGAACCGCGTATTTGAAGTTTGTGCTGAATTGGGTGTGAAAAACCTTCGTTGGTTTCCCAGTGCAGCGTTTCCTTGCCATGCTCCTCTAATCAAGTACTTAGAAG
Source organism: bacterium (assembly GCA_026417415.1). Lineage (GTDB taxonomy): Bacteria > Electryoneota > JAOADG01 > JAOADG01 > JAOADG01 > JAOADG01. The sequence continues at coordinate 18,279 of JAOADG010000013.1, read as the reverse complement.
ATGGTACCATCCATCATATAGAAGGTTCGTTGAATGGCCCTTTGGGAGAATTTGTTACCCAAGGTAAAATGAAAGGATTAGGCGTATTACGTAGTCACGGTGGTCGCTGGCAAGCGGTTCAAGACGGTGAGGTTCATATTGATATTGCGATTTTAGCTGCCCCGACCGCTGACCCCTTTGGAAATGCTACCGGTGACCGCGGTCCCTCTGCCTGTGGCTCGTTGGGATTTGGATTGGTGGATTCCATGTATGCAGATTATGTGATTGTGGTAACGGATAACCTCGTCCCATTCCCATGCATACCTTGGCAAATTCAAGGGAATTATGTGGATTATGTTGTGGTATTGGATAAAATTGGTGATCCATCCAAGATTGTTTCTGGCACCACTCAACTCACAAGAAGTCCAGATCGGCTTTATATTGCAGAATTAGCCGCCAAGTTTATTGATGCAGCTGGAATCTTACAGAACGGATTTTCATTCCAAGCTGGTGCTGGCGGAACCGCTTTGGCATTTGCCATATATGTCAAAGAACTCATGAAGAAAAAAGGGATAAAAGCAAGATTTGTACGCGGAGGTTCTACTAAATATTTAGTGGATTTGTTAGAAGAAGGGCTTACGGATTATATCCTTGATGGTCAGACCTTTGATTTAGAAGGGGTGCGCTCGATTCGCGAAAACCGAAATCACGTAGCCACGACCCCCTTTACTTCCTACAATTGGCACGGAAAAGGAAACTTTTCTACTATGGTGGATGTTGTGGTCTTAGGCGCAACCGAAGTGGATGTGGGATTTAATGCAAATGTGGTCTCCCATAGCGATGGAAAACTCCTCCACGGAATTGGAGGATGGCAAAACTGTTTGTTTTCCAAATGCACCATTTTACCTATTCCTGCGGTTCGTGATCGAATCCCCGTAATTGTGGATCGTGTCACCACTTTGGTTGGTCCCGGTGAATTGATTGATGTTGTTGTTACAGAACGTGGGATTGCTATTAATCCTAAAAGAACCGATTTAATTCAAGCCACAAAAAACAGCGGATTACCAATTCGTCCCATTGAAGAAATTAAAGAAGAAATTGAGCGTCTGTGTGGAGGACCTCCCCAAAAACCTGAATTTACTGATCAACCCATTGCTGTTGTTAAATGGGTGGATGGAACTGTATTGGATACGGTCTTTAAGCTCAAAAAGATCCCTGAAACCAGTTTAAGCAGTGGTGGCGGAGATTGAAACCAGGAACGGTGGTTTGAACCCTTAGGGTACTTGATTCGTCTGGAAACGATTGAACTCTTCCACAAGTTTTTTACGTTCCCATTCTCGCTCTATTTTCGTTTTCTGAAACTCCATCAAACGTCGCTGAACAGTTTCCCGGAAACGGATAGATGTTTTGAGATAATCAAAGGGATTGATAAATTTTCCTTTTCTTACTATAGAAAAGTGAAGTTGAGTTTGATATGCATTTCCTTCAGGTTTTGTGATGATTCCAAGTGTGTCACCTCTTTGAACGGTTTTTCCATTCCATACGAATACCTTTGAAAGATGTAAATACATGGTTTCTATGGAATCAGAATGAAGAATTCTAACATTTCCACCTGCTTTCCGATTTTTTCCAACTTTCAATACTGTCCCTTTTTCCATTGCCAATACGAAAATGGTGTCTGCATAATAATCTACACCATAATGTTTTCTCGGTTTTGTATGAGGATACCAATCATCGCGGATTGCACCATACCAGGGCAAACCGTCTTGAACGATAAACGTTGGACGATACAATATTGAGCGATCGAAAAATTGCTCAATGCTTGCATCAGTAACTGGAACTATCAAATTCAACTGCTCAATTTGAAACAGTTCTTCCGATGCATTGCATTCCATTATTGCTACACATTCATAAATCGTGAGTAGAAAAAAAATGGTGAACAGTTTTTTCATAGTTTTTATTCAAGATTTACAATTTGTATTTTGCATTCGTTGAAAAAAATACAACATCAAGGTAGGAATACCAATGAAACCAACACGTGAGAACTGGAGCAGTCGCATCGGAATCATAATGGCGGTTTCCGGTAGCGCCATCGGTTTAGGAAATTTTTTACGCTTTCCTACACAAGTCGTTGAAAATGGCGGTGGCGCATTTATGATCCCTTATTTTACTGCATTTCTGCTATTAGGGATCCCGCTATCTTTTGCAGAATGGACCTTAGGTCGGTATGGTGGTCAATATGGTTATGGATCTACACCTGGTGTATTTCATTTGATTTCTGGTAAACAATGGGCAAAATATTTAGGAATTTTTGGTCTGTTTGTTCCTTTGGTGATCAGTTTCTACTATTTGCTGATTGAATCGTGGTGTTTAGCGTATGCGTTCTTTAGCATCATGGGAATGTACCGCTCTATTAGCAATACTGCTGATTTGAAAGATTTTTTGCAAGAGTTTCAAAATTTAGTTCCTCCAGAGCAACTTCCCAATTTTCCTTGGCAACTTGTTTTTTTCTTTATCACTTTCTTTGTGAATTATTGGATAGTGTCCCGCGGTATTAGTGCCGGGATTGAAAAACTAAGCCGTTTCGGAATGCCTATCCTGTTTTTGTTGGCTTTAGTACTATTGGTACGCGTATTTACCCTTCCAGCACATCCGAATGCTCCAGATCAAACTGTTATGAATGGATTGGGATTTTTATGGAATCCAGATTTCTCAAAATTAAGTGATGTCAATGTATGGCTTGCTGCAGCAGGTCAAATATTCTTTACACTATCAGTCGGAATGGGTGCTATTTTGGCTTATTCCAGTTATTTAAAAAAAGAGGATGATGTCGCTCATTCTGCATTGTCTGCTGCAAGTACCAATGAGTTTGCTGAGGTAATTTTAGGTGCTTCAATCATGATCCCGGCTACTTTCGTATTTTTAGGCGCCATTGGTGCTGCAGAAGTTGTCAAAAGTGGTTCATTTAACTTAGGTTTTGTGATCATGCCGATGATTTTTAATCAACTTCCGTTGGGAAACTTCATCGGTTTTACGTGGTTTGCACTTTTGTTTTTAGCAGGGATAACCTCATCGGTTTCGCTTATCCAACCTATTCTCACGTTCTTGCAAGATGAAATTGGTTTGAACCGTAAAAAGGCAATACTGATTGTAGGAAGTATTACTTTGGTTGTTTCCTTTACTTTGAAACGCACCCTCGCGCTGGGAACCTTAGACCAATTTGATTTTTGGGGTGGAACGTTTCTACCAGTAGTCAGTGGTTTCATCATGGTCATCATGTTCGGATGGGTGTTTGGTGCAAAAGAGGGTTGGGAAGAACTCAATCGAGCAAGTAAAATTCAAGTACCAAAACTGTTCGTTTTGATTATTCAATACATTACTCCTTTGTACTTAGGAATTATGCTTTTTCTTTGGATTAAAAAGAACATACCTACTATTGTAATGGATGATATTGTTGATCTTCAAGTGTGGAAAGCAACACTAATTGCACGCGGTGGTTTAATTGTGTTAGGAATCATCTTGGTGATATTGATTTACATTGCCGGAAAAAACTATACACCCAAAACCAAGCAACATAAAGGATAAATTTATGAAGATATCTGGTTGGTTGTTTTTAATTCTCAGTTGGAGTATTGTGTTATTATTATTCGGATATTGCATTTATATTCTATTTCGTAAATCTTAAGCACACTTTCATGATGAGATTATTTTCTGATCAGAAGTCCTATCGGATAATTTTTTTAGTGGTATGGATTTTATGGAACGTAAGTATAGTGTACGTTCCTTGTTTGTGTCCTCAAACTGTTTGTACAACGACAGATACTCCTTCAGTTACTCGCGCACCACAAAAACAAACCTGTTGTTCGGAAGCAAAATCTTTTGAGCAAGAGGAAAACGAATCTTCATTTGCTCAAACTCATACAAAAACACATTTTTGTGAACACTCGCACCTCATCTTAGGTAAAGGCATTACTCCAAAGTCGGATAATGAAAACCATTTTCAAATCGTTCAAAGTGTTACTTCAATTGTTATCAATTGCTCTGAATTTGAAAACGATCGTATCGCTGTACTGGCATTACCAAGCAATTTATTAACTCCACCAATTTTTCCCTCATTTTGGGGCAGAACTCTGCCCTTACTTTCATAAACTCATTCCGATTTTGATTTAACTCACTATGCGTTCATAGTGAATGGAATGGATTGGTCTATCTAATCGGAGATTTCAATGAACCTAAGAATTCTATTTTCATGTATCGTTTGGATACTGATCAGTTATCCTTGCATTTGTAGTGAAATCCCAAAAGATACACTGCTATTAAAACTGATGAATCGGATGTTACAAAACCATCCCGAGTGGTCATCCATGAACTCAATGAGACAATCTTCTTTCTTAAACGAAAAAATGCAAAGCGGTTGGATGAACCCAATGTTTCGTATGGAAATTATGAATGTTCCTACCTACAATTTTCGTCTAAACAGTGACCCAATGACCATGATTCAGTTGGGTTTTATGCAAAAGATTCCGTTGACGAAAAACAATCTGCTTAAAGTAGCAGAAGCCGAAACGAATATTCAAACTTATCAACTAAAACTGATGCAATTTGAAATGAAGAAAATGCTATGGATGACTTATTACGAGATTCTCAGTTTGTTATCTATTAGAAAAAAACTTGAACAATTGCTAAAGCAAATGGATTTGATGATCCAGAGTGAAGAACTTCGTATCGCACAAGGAAAAATGATGGTGACGGATTACTCTTTAATGAACGTTGAAAAAGCAAAAATTGAACAAAAACTCATTGATAATCATCACCAAATTCGCATCCGACTCAATGAATTAAGTAATGTTGTTCAAGATAGCATTTCTGAAATTGATTTTTTCGGAACATCACTTCAACCTTTTCCAAAAATACAACCACTTGCAGTGCTGATTGATGGACTTTCAAATAGCCCTATTCTACAACATCAAGAACAAATTATAGAAAAATCAAAAGCAGAATTGGAGTTATCTACAAAGAGTTGGATTCCTGATCTTGATGTGATGATTGCTTATTCCATTACACCGCCTCTATTGATTTCTTCCAATACTGTCAATACTCACAGCGGAACAACCAGTACCTTTAAGAAACTTGAACGTCGTACTGACTACTTTAGCGGAGCTATTACTTTGTCCATTCCGCTATGGTACAAAAACAACCAAAATGCACTCATTCAAATGAAGCAATGGATGGTTCGATCAGAAGAAGAAAAACGTAAATCGCTTCTTTCTAAAGAATATCAAAATATATCTAACGATTACCAAAAATTTGAATCAATCTCTCAACGGTTAGAGATTTTAAATCAAACCATCCTCCCATTATTGAATAAGACCTACGAACAAACTGTGACACAATTTCAAATAGGAATGGCAACATTAACGGATGTTTTTCGTATTCAAATGGAATTGATCATGAATGAAATGGATTACTCCATGCTTCTTGCAGAAGGTTGGGTATTGATTCATACAATAAACGAAAGGGTTGGACAATGAGTTCTTTTTTAAGAAATAAAACCGTGCAATTGTCATTGACGATTTTTGTTATCGGTTTGGTTTTTCTGATTTGGTTCTTTAATCAAAATCCATTCTCTTCCAATGGAAAAAGTTCTGAAGTTTACGTTTGTCCAATGCATCCGCAAGTGATTAACGATCGGCCAAATGATTGTCCGATTTGCGGAATGAAGTTAGTAAAAAGTATCTCTGACAAATCAAAACAGAATTCAGATACGATTCAATTTCTTCATCTGTCTCCCAGTGAAGAATTGTTAGCCAATGTCCGCACAGAACCACCGCAATGGATTCAAGTAGTGACCAGTGTTTCAGTACCTGCAAAGTTAGCTCTCAAACAGGAGAAAATGGCTGCCATTGCACTACCAGTCATGTTTCAAATTGTAAAACTGTATGTATCTGAAGTGGGTACTCGCATTCAGAAAGGAGACCCTCTGATGCAAATTTATAGCCCCGATTTAATCCAAGCACAATCCGAATACATACTCTCCCAAGGAAACCAACCGTTAGAACAAGCAGCTCTTCAAAAACTTCGCGCTCTTGGTTTAAGTGAAATACACCTTCAACAACTTCAATCACAAAAAAAGGTACACGATACGATTGATTTATACTCACCTGTGAATGGGATTGTGATGGAAATCATGGGAAAGATCGGTGGATGGATCATGAATGGAATGCCTACGATGGAAATTGCTGATATTTCTGAACTCTGGGCAGTTGCAAACCTCAGTTTATCTGATTTTTCAAAGGTTTATGTTGGTCAAAGTGTTCAGATTGAAATCAATCAAGAAATCATTTCATCAAAAATTGGACAGATACAATCAGAACTGGAAATGATGAGCAAAACCATCGTGGTTCGTGCTTTAGTTCCAAACTCTTTTCTAAAATGGTTTCCACAACAATATGCTAAGATGGTGATCATCTATTCTTCACCAGAAAAAGTTTTAAGTGTTCCTGAAGAAGCCGTATTGCGAACAGGATTATCCAATCGTGTTTGGGTGCGACTTGAAAATGGCAAGTACTATCCCAAATCTGTTCAAATAGGACCCGTTACACAAGGACGAATTGTAATCCGAAAAGGGTTACAAGAAACGGACCAAGTGGCTGTGAAGGGCGCTTATTTATTGGATTCAGAAGCCAAACTAAATGCCCTTGTTTCTCCTACATCCATCACTTTTGACTCTACAGAACATCTGAAAAATATTCCTCTTTCTAATAAGAATCCCAATGAAACGAATTTGCCTCAACGCTACCGTTACTATTGTCCGATGAATTGTCCCAATTCAAGTTCAAATCAAGCGGGTAAATGTCCCGTCTGTGGAATGAATTTAGAACTAAGCGAGGCAAACCATGATTGAAAAAGTTATTGAGTTTAGTTTGAAACATCGTTTTATCATCATTGTTGCCTCTCTGATTGTGGGTGTCATCGGCGTTTGGTCTATCAAGAATACACCCATTGATGCAATCCCGGATTTATCTGAAAATCAAGTTATTGTGATGACTGAATGGATGGGGCGATCACCAGAATTGGTAGAAAAACAGATCACTTATCCCTTACAATCCTCACTTCGTGGGCTTCCCAAGGTGAAAGCTGTGCGTGGACAAACCATGTTCGGACTTTCTATGATTTATGTCATTTTTGAAGACGATGTAGATATCTATTGGGCAAGAACGCGCGTTTCCGAACGCTTGGCGCAACTAGCAAGCACTGTTCCGCAAGATTCGAAAACCATGCTCGGACCTGATGGTACAGGTGTAGGCCATGTCTATTGGTACACGGTAGAAGGAGATGGATATGACTTAGGAACCTTACGCACTATTCAAGATTGGTACATCAAACCGATTCTTTCTTCGGTTTCCGGTGTGGCCGAAGTGGCTTCAATTGGCGGTTTTGTGAAACAGTATCAAGTACTTCTCTATCCTGATAAACTTCTCTACTACAATATAGATGGGATGATGGTACTAGATGCCATTCGTCAATCAAATATGGATGTAGGAGGTGGTTTAATTGAACAATCGTCTATGGAATATATGATTCGTGGCTTCGGGTACATTCAAAATAAATCTGAATTAGAAAACTTGAGTGTGATGACTACTCCTACAGGTGCTACTATACGATTAAAAGATATTGCTGATATTCAAGTCGGTGGCTCACCCCGAAGAGGATTGTTGGATAAAAATGGAAAAGGTGAGGTCGTTGGTGGTATCGTAGTGATGCGTTATGGTGAAAACGCCAGAGATGTGATTCGCAGAGTTAAAGAAAGAATTCAACAACTTTCAAACGGACTTCCCAAAGGTGTTTACATCTATCCTGCTTATGACCGAAGTGAACTTATTGAAAGTGCGATCCACACTTTGACCAAGTCACTGATAGAAGAGATGATCATCGTATCCGTTATCGTGTTCTTGTTTCTATTGCATTTTAGAAGCGCTTTGGCAGTGATTGTTACTTTGCCTTTGAGTGTGGTCTCTGCATTTATTGCAATGAATGCTGCATCACTTACTTCCAATCTAATGTCACTTGCAGGAATAGCAATCGCTATCGGTGTTATGGTAGATGCTGCAATTATCCTTGTAGAGAATGCTTATCGCCATCTCTCAAATGCTACTGAAGAGCAACGAAAACAATCGCTACAAATCATTTACCATTCATGTAAAACGGTAGGAAAACCTATCTTCTTTTCACTTGCGATCATCGTGATTTCTTTTATACCTGTTTTCTTATTAGAAGGTCAAGAAGGTAAACTATTCCACCCTTTGGCGTTTACAAAAACATTTTCCATGCTTGGTGCTGCAATTTTTGCTATCACGTTAATCCCGGTATTAAGTAGTTTATTGTTGAAAGGAAATTTGAAAAAAGACACGGAAAGTATCTTCAACAGATTTCTCTATCAATTCTACCAACCCATTTTAAGATGGTGCCTAAAACATCCATGGACCACATTATTTATCAATGGGGTAGTACTTGCATTCACTTGTATGTTGTTTTTTTCTATGGGCACCGAATTTATGCCATCTTTAGATGAAGGGAGTTTACTGTTCATGCCAACTACCTTACCTAATGCAAGCATTCAAGAAATTAAACGCATAATGCAACTTCAAGATGAAATCATTTTAAGTGTACCTGAAGTAAAAAGCGTTTTAGGAAAAGCAGGAAGGGCAGAAACAGCAACCGATCCAGCACCTCTATCCATGATAGAAACCATCATCCTTCTGAAACCACAAAAGGAATGGCGAAAAGGGATTACAAAATCGGATATCATCGCAGAGTTGGATGCTAAACTACAAATCCCCGGTGTCACCAATGGATGGACACAACCCATCATCAATCGCATCAATATGTTGGCAACTGGTATTCGCACAGATGTGGGATTAAAAATTTACGGGACAGATCTAAACACGTTAGAACAGTTAGCCATTGAAGCCGAGCAAATGATCAAACAAATACCAGGTGCTTCTGATGTCATTGCTGAACGATTAAGTGGTGGAAATTCCATTGATGTGTACCCTAAACGTGAATTGATTGCTTGGTATGGATTTACTATGCAAGAAATACTTAGTGCAATTGAATTTGCTACAAACGGAATGACTGCTACTGAAATTTTGGAAAATCGTGAACGTTACTCCGTAATCGTAAAATTTCACAAAGATTATCGTGATGCGCTTGAACAGATTCAAAGAATACCTCTTGTATCTAAAACTGGTACACGAGTTCTCTTAGGTGATATTGCTGATGTAAAGCTTCGTGAAAGCGTTTCCATGATTACCACAGAAAACGCACAATTCAAAAGTACCGTCTATGTTAATGTTCGTGATCGAGATTTAGTAAGTTTCGTCAAAGAAGCTCAATCTGCTATTCAATCAAAATTACGGTTGCCACAAGGTTACTTCGTAGAATGGTCAGGACAATGGGAAAACCATGTACGCGCTCAAAAACGTTTGCTTTTCATCCTTCCTATTGTACTCATACTCATCTTTGTTATGCTGTACTTTATTTTTGAAGATTTGCTTGAAGCAAGTTTGGTGATGCTTTCTGTCCCATTCTCTTTGACAGGTGGAGCGATTTTACTCTATCTAATGAATTACAATTTAAGCGTTGCCGTTTGGGTTGGCTTTATCGGTTTATATGGTATTGCTGTTGAAACCGGTGTCGTGATGGTGGTTTATTTACACGAAGCACTTAACCAAACTATTTCTAAAGGCGAAATCACACTTACCAAACTCTATGAAGCAATTGAAGCTGGTAGTGTCCTCCGTTTACGCCCTAAACTGATGACCGTAGGTACTTCAATGTTAGGACTTTTACCAATTCTATGGAGTACAGGAATAGGTGCCGATGTGCTGAAACCCATTGCTACACCTATGATCGGCGGTTTACTGACTTCTGCTATCCATGTATTACTGGTCACACCAATTCTATTTGCAATCATAAAGGAAAGAGAATTGAAAAAGAAAGGAACATTACATAGAACAAAAATCGGGTGGTAACTTTAAACTTTGACTTCTATCAAAAAAATGGATGCTGTTCATTCGTACTTTTTTGCATCAACTCAAGAAAGGAAACTTTATGCATACCGATTGGACAGATGAACTAATGCAAGACCATGCTCGAATTGAACGTGCGTTAATCATGATTGAACGTCAAATAGAACGTAAGGATGGTTATGATGCAGCGACTGTGAGCGCTTTGCTGGAATTTCTTTTTGAATATGGTGAACGTTACCACAATCAAAAAGAAGAACAGTTCTTATTTCCGCTGTTAGGAGAACGAGGAATACCTACCCATGGCGGACCAATTGCTGTGATGCTTTCTGAACACGAAATGGAAAAAAACTATTTGATCCGTCTTATTCGTGAAACTCAACAAATTAAAGAAAAGGAAACTGCGATTACAGAGGATTATCGCAATGCATTAGTATCTTACATTTCATTGACCAAAGATCATATTTGGAAAGAGAATGATATATTGTATCCGATGGGTCGTCGCGTACTACAAAAACAAGACAATTCCCATCTTCTTGCTTCATTTGAAAATTTGCTTTCAACAATGCCTTATCAAGGAAAAGGATTTGTGGAACGATGGGAAACCTTGCTTCACACAATTGAACAAAGTACTGGTGGACCGATTGATTTATTAAAAACATTAGACACGAATACCTTACGTGCGATGTTAGATGTACTTCCCATTGAACTAACTTTCGTAGATGCAAATGATGTGGTTCGGTATTTCAATAAAGTCAACGATAAAAAAATATTTCCCCGAACTTTATCTGTTGTAGGACGATCTGTTCAACAGTGTCACCCGCCTCATTCGGTTCATATCGTCAATAGAATTCTTAATGAAATGAAATCAGGCAAACGAGATGCTGCACATTTTTGGATTCCGTTTGGTGAAAATCGTGAAATGTTTCTATACATCAGTTATTATGCGGTTCGGGATGAACATGGAAATTATTTAGGATGTGTGGAAATGAATCAGGACGTTGCACCTTATCGTGCTTTACAAGGTGAATCCAGAACATTAAACGATTTAGTTTGATGGCATTTGAACACCAAGTCGGTGAAGAACCATTTCACCGACTTGGCGCCCCGAGGTCATTGCACCATTGATAGATGAAATGTTACAATAATCCCCACAAATAAACACATTTTGGTAAGGTTCTTGAGGTGTAAATTTTAATGGCTGAAGAACTGGTAGTTGAAGCGGATGAGCGTTTTCAATGGTAAATATAGCTAAACTTCTCCACACATTGACTTGCTTTCCAAACCATTCTTGAAGTTCCTGTCGAACTTGTTGTTTGATGATCTCTTTGTCTATTTTCGTATGGCCAATAACGGTAACAGAAATCAGCGCTTCACCTGATGGTGCATAGTTTGGAGAAACTTGACTCATCACCGCTACATTGTTCACTAAACCTCTACCTTCACCGTTCAAAATTAAAATCGGATCCAAAACCGGTGGTTCATTGGCAGCAAAATACAAATGGACCGATTCAGTGGTAGCGATATGTCTTGAATCTTGCTGGAGCAACATAGCTGCATTTTTTAGATCAGTAGCAATGACGACAATTTTAGAATTCCAGGTTTCACCGTTCTGCAAAGTAATGGATGTGCCGTCTAATTTTACCACTTTAGAATTTAAACGGACTAACTCTGCAGGTAAACACTCTGCGAGTTTGATAGGAATCATGCCCATTCCCATTTCCGGAACCGAAACCTCGCTTTTAGAAAATAATTTAAATAAGTATTCAAAAATTTGTGAGTTGGTTCTTAACTCTTTTTCTAAAAACACTCCACCAAAAAACGGTCTAAAAAATGCTTCAATGATGTTTTCACTGAACCCTTCCCTTTTTAAATACTCTATGGTGGAATAGGATGGTTTTAAAAAAATATCTTCGTTCTTGGTTTCCAATAACTTGGATTTCAATTTGCTAATACGAACTTTATCACCAATAGAACCTATCGGGCTTAACAGCGTTTGAAAAGCAGAGAGCGGGTTTCTGAACGGATCTATAAATCGAAAAAAACTTCCATTTCTACGAATAAGTGCACCGGGAAGAAATGATTTAAGTTGCAATGATTGGATGTCAATCCAACGCTTGGGTTCTTCATAGGCAGATAAATATACTTGAAAACCATGATCTAATAAAAATCCTTTCAAGTGATGAGTTTTAACTCTTCCACCAATTTGATCCGATGCTTCAAGTAAATGAAAATGAATCCCTGCTTGATGCAACACACGTGCACAAGTAAGACCGGATAAACCGCCACCGACAATCGTTACATCTGCTTGTGCCATTGGAACATGAATTGTTTTATTTCACAGTTGATTTGTATTTTATTTAGGATTGAAGGTGCATTGTACGAATTTTGTTTTTTCAAGTCAAGTACAATAACTTGATACACTTGAAAACAACGATTTTATGAACGATACGATTTTACTTGTAGATGACAATAAAATGTATGCGAATTGGATGCAATCTTTATTTGCTTCTTATTTTATTCCTTTTCACTATGTCGAATCTTCTATTGAAGCATTACAAGAAATCAAACAAAAGTTAACTACATACACGATTGTCGTTTCTGATATCACAATGGAACATCCCGGTGCTGGTTTAACCATGTGTTGGAAAATGCGTCGTTTAGGGTTTCGTGGTATCATTTGGATTGTCTCCACTGGATTTGATAACCGATTGGTTTTTTGGTTTTCTAAACTGACTTTACGTTTTATAGGAGTAAGTGGAATAATAAGAAAAAAAGAATTACGTGAAATAGGAATTTGGGAAGTGCATTGGCTTCAAAAAACGAATAACATCCCTGAACGATTATTATCCCTCAGTCAGCGTCAATCCATTCCTAACTGGAATAAAAAGAGATAAAAGGAAGTAAAACCTACAAAAGTTTTTCTCTTAACTTTTCAAAAAAAGATTTATCTGTGTTGGTATTGGGTCCTATATTTTCTTGTTCCAATTTCTCTAATAATTCTCGTTGTCTTGCAGTCAATTTCTCTGGTACCCATACGGTAATCACAACGATTTGATCACCATTGCCATATCCGTTTAAATGAGGCAATCCAGCATTTTTCATTCGTAGTTTCTTGCCACTTTGTGTCCCCGGTGGGATTTTAATCTTTGCACGGCCGTTAATGGTAGGCACCTCTACTTCACCACCTAATGCCGCTTTAGGGAATGAAATCGCCAATTCATAAATCAAATCGTCATTGTGACGTGTAAAGTATTTATGTTCTTTTTCACGAAAATGAACAATCAAGTTTCCTGCTGGCGCTCCACGACGACCCGCATGCCCTTGACCACGCAATGTTAGGTAATGACCTTCTTGAACCCCCATAGGTACTTGCACAGTAACCGTGGTTTCTCCACGAATTCGACCTTCACCTTGACAAACAGGACACGGATCTTGAATGATACTACCAGTCCCATTGCAATCAGGGCAAGTGGTTACAGTTGATATCTGACCAAGGATGGTTCTTTGAACTTGTCTGACTTGACCACGTCCGCGACAGGTTCTACATTCGGCACTTCCTGAACCAGACCGTGCACCACTGCCGTGACAAGCATTGCAAGTGATGTATTTTCTTAATTTGATTTTTTTCTCTACACCTTTGGCAATTTCTTCTAATTCTAAATCTAAGGTAACTTGCAAGTTTGCACCGTGTAAAGAAACTTCATCTCGATCCTGTGCACCAAAAATGGATTCAAAACCAGTAGTAAAGCCACCAAAAGAACCACCAAAAAATTCTCTAAAAATCTCAAACGGATCAATATTCATTCCACCGAAACCACCACCACCAGTGCTGGGCATTTCATGACCATATCGGTCATATTGTTGACGCTTCACTGGATCGGATAAAACAGCATATGCAGTACCGATTTCTTTAAACTTTTCTTCTGCAGTTTTATCCCCGGGATTTCTATCGGGATGATACTGCATCGCCAATTTTCGGTACGCTTTTTTGATTTCTTCTTGTGAAGCGTTTCTAGGTACACCAAGAATTTCATAGTAATCGCGGTTTGACATAATTTATTAACTTTCCTCTGGTGTTTTTGGGAATTCTTCGTCTGAATTAGAATTCGTATCCACTGTTATCTCTTTTAGTGCTGTAGCAACCACCACTTTTGCAGGATCTAATAAATGGTCGTGCAATTTCCAACCATTCTCTGCAACATCCATAATCGTATTTTCAGGTGCCTCCTCGGTTGGTAACTTTGCAATAGCATCATGTAGGTTTGGATCAAACCGATCGCCCTTTTGTGGAGCAATTTTTTCTACACCAAATCGGTTAAGAATATTTTCTACTCGTTTTTGTAACATGACCAATGCATCTTTTAACGTTTTCTCTGAAGCGCTATCAACGTGTGCCACGCTTCGATCGAGATCATTTAACGCAGGGATAAAGGATTTAATCAGTTCTTCTGCACCGTATTTACGGATCGCTTGGATTTCTTGATTTTTTCTACGCTGAAACGTTTGGAATTCAGCTATTCTACGCAATATTTCTTGATTTGCCGCTTCTAATTGCTGTTTTGTTTCAATCAGTTCAAGTTTTAATTTTTCATATTCTTCTGAAGTGATCGTTTCTTCAGGAGTGACCGATTCTTGAGATTGGGTTTCATTTTTTTCCAATTCTTCAGTCATATTGTTTTCTTTTCTCCTTTACTTTAAGATAAGGTATGTTTGATCGGAAGTTTACTTAACAGATTTGCTGCAAAACCTACTAATGCCATTTGTCTTGGATAATCCATTCTGGTAGGACCAATAATACCTAACATCCCATGCAGTTCACCTACATGATAATTTGCTGCAACACAAGAGATTTCTGTTGTTTCCGCTAAACCAATTTCATCTCCTATCTTGACTGACACTTGATCATCCGAACTTTCTAATAAGTGTAATAGAATATCTTTTCCTTCCAGCAGTTCTATGATCGCTTTGACTTTTTGTGGATCTTGAAATTCTGGTTGCTCCAACACCTTTCCAGTTCCCGCAATTGCCGATTCAGTTTGATTAAATAACACTTCTGTATTGTGTAATATTATTCTTACCAATTCTGTCTGGTGAAGACCCGTATCAGCCAATCGGGCATCTGCTTCAGCAGATAACTTAGATAAGGGTAAACCGGATAATCTTTCGTTTAAAAGCCGTGTAAGACCTATTAACTCGTAAGATGATAATGTTAGTGGGAGTTCAATTAAAATCGTCTTTACGACCCCTTCACGCAACGTTACCACCAACAATAAGCGATCATCAGGTAACTGGATGATATCGAATCGCTCTAAAACTCCATTGACTAATCGTGGCAATAATACCACAGCAATTAATTTAGATGTTGAAGCCAACAGTTGAGCAAATCGTTCAAACAACTGCTGTCCTGTGACGTTTTGTTCTACTGTATTCTTTTCGTATTCAATTTGAGTTTCTGTTTCAATTTTTGGTGGTGTAATATTGTCCACAAAACACCGATATCCACTTACCGTCGGAATTCTACCGGATGAAGCATACTGTTGCCTTAATAATCCTGCAGCTTCTAAATCTGCCATCACATTCCGAATGGTAGAAGATGATGCCGCCACCAGTTTACCTGCAATTTTTATAGAACTCACAGGTTGCGCAGTAAGAACGAACTGACGCACCACCGCATTCAGTACTTCAATGTGGCGTTCAGACAAATTGTATTTATTAACTGTTTTTTTATTCATCATCGTTCACTTAATCACTAAGATAATACGAGAAATTGTGTAGAATCCAATATTGCGATTCTATCAATCTTTGTAAACAAAACGGGGTCGCAACACTGCGACCCCGCTTGTTGTTCAAAGGAACGATTAACGTGAAAGTACTAACTTCGACATCGTGCTGAAACCGTTCACTTCATATCGGAGTAAATAGATACCCGATGGAAGATTGCCAGCGTTCCAAACGATGTTGTGGGTACCACGATCCATTCTTTCACCATTCAACAAGGTAGCCACTGTTTGACCCATTACGTTGGTAATGGTGAGTTTCACGGCGCCTGCTTCACGGAGTGTAAAGCTAATCTTGGTTTCTGGGTTGAATGGATTCGGATAGTTGGAGATAGCATAATCTTCAATAACTTCTGCACGTGGAGTAGCGGTTACCGTTCTCGGATAACGAGAAATTACACCATCCAACGAAACGTCGGAAATGCGATATTCATAAGTCGTATTGTTCACGACATTGTTATCCATGTAAGAATAGGTTAATCGTGAAGCACTGGTATTCATACGGCTATTCACGCGTGCAATTTCCGTCCAAGTACCACCTACAATACGTCTTTCAATCTTGAAGTATGCGTTGTTCAATTCGGATTCAGTCACCCAAGAAAGATTCACACGGCTGTCATTTGCGTTTGCATAGAATCCACTCATCTGGACTGGTAAATCTTCATCTTCACTTAGTAACCAGTCAGAGAATGAAGTAACGCCATTCACTGTAACAGTGTAAATATCATCCATTGGGTCAGAATTACCACGATCGTTCAACGTCCAAGTCACTTCTCCTGGAATGTGTCCAAAGAGATAGCCCCATTCCAAAGTGCTTCTATTAAAGCCACGAGCATAGAGTGGGGTTCCTGGTGCAAGGACACGTGGAGCACCGGGTAAATGAGAACCTAAGAATCTAAAGGTTAAAGTAGCATTGAAATTTGAACCACCAGTAGGTGTAATCACCCACATTAAACCAATGTAACCATTCCCTAATCTGCTTAAATCCCAAAGGATAGATGGGTGTGCATTGGCAGGAGTGTCAAGATCAAAGTTTAAACTGCTTGGGTTGTCATAACCTGCACCACCCGCGAACGATGCTTCAAATGCTGGGAATGCTCCACCTAAAGCTGGGTGATTGCCCCAAACTGGATTCCAAGGTGCATTTGCAGGATTGGGATTCGGTAAGGTTCCCTCTGGTGGATTAGCGGGAACAAATCCATTACCTGTCAAACTAACATCCACAGCCGGTTCATCTGCATCATTGCTAGAGATGGTAACCGTACCACTGTAAGCTTGGGCTGCAGTAGGTGCAAAGGTTGCATTGAATTGAAGTGTACCATTGGGAGCCACTGTTGCTGGGAATGCTGGTAATCCGTTCAAGCTAAAGCCCGCACCGCTGATTTGAATGTTGTTCACCATTAAGTTTGCATTACCGATATTGGTTACGGTGATGGTAACAGAAGCTGTTTGACCAGCAGTAACAGTACCAAAGTCGTAAGACAATGGAGAAACATCAATTTCAGGTGCTGGAACCGGTACACCATTACCTGTTAAAGTAACGTTCGTTGCAGGTTCATCAGCATCATTGCTGGAAATGGTTACAGTGCCATTGTACTGTTGAACAGCAGTTGGTGCAAAAGTTGCAGTAAATTGCAAATTGCCGTTCGGTGCAACTGTTGCTGGGAAAGCTGGAAGACCGCTCAGAGAGAAACCAGCGCCGACTGATTGAATGTTGTGAATGGTTAAGTTTGCATTACCGATGTTGTTTACAGTAATGGTAACCGATTCAGTTTGACCCACCATTACGTTACCATAATCGTGTGCCATTGGTGTAACATCAATTTCTGGGGCTGGAGCAGGTACGCCCGTACCAGTCAATGAAACATTCACTACCGATTCATCAGCATCATTGCTAGAAATGGTAACCGTTCCATTGTACTGTTGAACAGCAGTCGGTGCAAAGTTTGCAGTAAATTGCAAGTTGCCATTTGGAGAAATGGTTGCTGGGAAAACTGGCAATCCACTTAATGAAAAACCAGCGCCGCTTACTTGAATGTTGGATACGATCAAGTTTGCGTTACCAATGTTGCTAATGGTAACGGTGGTAAAGTTCGATTGACCTACAGTCACATTGCCATAGTTGTATGACAATGGTGTAACATCAATTTCTGGGGCTGGAACAGGTACACCATTTCCAGTTAAATTCACGGCTACAGATGGTTCATCACTATCGTTGCTTGAAATGGTAATTGTTCCATTGTACCCTTGTACTGCTGTGGGTGCAAAGGTTGCTGTAAATTGAAGGTTGCCATTCGCTGGAATGTTAGCTGGGAATGCTGGTAAACCACTCAAGGAGAAACCAGCGCCAGTAAGTTGAATATTGGATACTGTTAAGTTTGCAGTACCTGTGTTGTTGATGGTAATGGTAGTAGATGCATTTTGTCCCACAGAGACATTCCCGAAGTTGTATGATGTTGGCGTAACATCAATTTCGGGTGCGCCGGTGAAAA
>JAOADG010000038.1 GCA_026417415.1 bacterium | reverse complement strand
ACCCAACATTTTTAGAGCACTTTCATTTGCACTCTCAATTCGCCCATCTGCAAAAGTACGTAAAATACCCGTAGGGGATTTTTCAAACAGTTCGCGAAATTTTTTCTCACTGGCTGACAAACGTTCATGAAACAATTTCTGTTGAGTAATTTCTTGAATGTGTACATTAAATCCTAAAGGGAGTCCTTCTTCATTTTTGAATAAATTGGCACTTACATCTGCCCAAATAATACCACCGTTTTTTTGAACGCATCGTTTTTCCATCTGAAAAGTTTCTTGAGCACCATCTAAAAGTAAGCGCATATGATGATAAAAGTTTTCTTTGTCTTCAGGGTGAGTTAAATCCAAACCATTTTTCCCGATGATTTCATCATGGGCATAACCAAACAGTTTACAAAACGCTGGATTGGCCAATTGAATAATGCCGTCCAAAGAGGCACGGCAAACTCCGATGGGAGTGTTCATGTAAAGATTGTGAAACTCTTCCTCTTTTTGTTTAACAATAGTATAAGCAATTCTTCGTTCTGAAAGTAAGGCAGAGGTAGTATATGCTAAAAAATTGGTTAAGATAAGATATAAATTGATGTTAATATGGGTAAAATAGATTTCTGATAAACTTTTGTTCTGGTGATGTAGATCAGGACTAAAAACAGCAATCAATGCCATTATCAAAGAGAAGAACGCCAGTCCTCTTACTGTAAAGCGGATAGCAATCCAAAACAGTACAGAAAGTCCCAAATAATATTTAAATAAGGTATTCGGTTGTTTAGAAGTGAAAACCACATACCAGATAACAATGGCAACTGCCAAGGTGATTAAGGGTTCAACAATACGGCCTTTTTCAAAGTGAAATTCTTTTTCAACGATTAGTTTTCTGGATAAAAGAATTAAAGGGGTTACCACAAAAACCCCTGCTGCATCTGCAGCCCACCAGTGTAACCAAAAGAAAAAGAAATTGAAATTTAATCGGTCAAAAATGGTGTAAATGGTGGAAGTGAAAAATGATGTGACCAAAGAAAGGATAAGGATACAATATAATGAAAAGTAAATGAACTCATTCATATTGGTGAAATCTGGAATTGTGATGCGAAACTTCCGAGTGTGATGCACACCGACCACAATTGCCAGAAACACCAAGGCAGTATTCAGAGTAAACTTCCAACAAAAATCAAATAACACAGTATTGACGCCATTTACTATCAAATAAAACATTGGTACAAGAATAATCCAATCTCGGTAACGATGAAGTAAAAGCATTCCAAAAAGATAACCAACGGTAAGGCTTAATCCAGGAATGACGAATTCGTGGTGGTGAGTTAGATTGGTGATTAATAGAAGGAATAAGTACAGAGTTCCATAAAGAATATAGTGCAATGGCTTAGATTGGATTGGTTCGTAAGTATAAAGTGCAGTCATTGCTGACTCCTAAGTGAAGCAATGTTTAGCGAGATTCGTGTTCAAAACGAATGAAATAAACTAACTACCAATCTAATCATTCTTTTTTTCGATTTCAATAGAAAGTCAATTCTTAAAAAAAATTATTTTATGTAATATACTGGGAATGAATAGGACGAGTTCTCTGTAGGGTTTTTAGTCAACCATTGGATCCAGTAAACACCACTACTACAGTCGGGTGGCATGGTCCATTGAAGGATATGAGTACCGCTTGGGAAATAGAGATCTTTTGACTGATACAACAAGCTTCCGTTGCTGGTAAATATTTGCCAATACAGATTAGTCGGAGGACCAGACAATTGAACCTTCATCGTAAGTACGGAATTAAATGGATTGGGGTAGGTTGTAATTTGAAAAGTAGAAGGGAGCAGTGGTATTGGTTCAGAAATATCAGTAGTATTTCCAACAAAAATAAAATCAGCAAACACAGGTAGATGATCCGATGCATAATGTAAAGCATCGGCGACGCTATCCGGTACAGCATTATTGGGACGGCTGTTGATGGAATCGTTAAAGTGATTCCCATCATTCCCGTAGGCACGAAAACTGTTGGGAACGTAACGGGAACCTGTGGTTTGAGCAAAGTTGGGTGACGGGAGTATAAAATCAAAACGATCGTCTAACCCTCCGGTGGTACCCCCTCCAAAAGAGCGTACACGTGTACTTTGGGTGTGGATGTAACGATAGTTGGAATTGCTGCTCCAGTTCCCAGCGGGGAGTAAATCTACCGACCTGCCATTGTTATTGCTTGAGCTGCCAGTTAACACGATGTATGCGTTTTCCGCACTGGTGTACAAGTTCAAATCTCCACAGTAAAAGAATCTTGAATTTGAGGGTAGCGAGTTGGCGTGGTTGCGTGCTACTGCAGCTTCACGTCCCCTTTGAGCAGCATCTTCTGGCGTGTTACTCGCTTTCAGGTGCATTGCGTAAATGTAGAAATTGGTACTTGCCGAGTCGCGGCCAGCAATTTTCATATGATAAACTTGAATATTCCGCAATTCTGTGGTTAAGGTGATATTTCGTAACCACTGAACTTTTGAAGTCCGATAGAAAAGTGCCATATCGGTATCCGGGCCATCCACAAATGGAGCATAAGTCCAATCTGTCCAGCCCCAAACATTTAGCGCTTGGTCACGCAGCATATTGAGACCCGCATTGCTGGTCACTTCACCCAACACAATTACATCCGGTTTTGAACTGTGGAACACGGTTCGGTAATAGGGTATGCGGTTCGGGTTGTTATTTTGAGGAAAATTTAAAAGATTGTACGCCATAATCCGCAAAGTGTCCGTCGTTTGAGCATATAAAATTGGACTGAAGAAAAACAAAACGAAAAATAGCATTAGAATTTTTTTCATAAATTTCTCTAATAACAATTTGCTTACACTTCCCAAACGCTACCTCCGATAAACTCACGGATCACGCTATCGTATGGGATGTATTTGCTATGGACGGGTTTGACCCAATCTAACATGGCGATGAGTCGTTCGTAATGTTCAAATGCGTTTCCGGTGTGATGCTCTGAGTATAAGAGTCGTTCTGCATCTGATTTTAAGGCAGCAATTTCGTAAACCAAAGCAGAGTTAAAGAAAACATCCGCTTCTTGCTGAAAAGGGAAGATCCAACGATTTTCACCCCGACGAACGCTATCCCAGAGGGAAAGTGTGCTATTGGGTGAATGTCCACGGGTGCGGTGGTCACGCACCAAACGCCGAAGAAGACGCATATCGGAGGTAGGGATTCGGCTATGTCGGTCTATATTTAGGTTGGTTAATGCTGAAACGAATATTTTGAGAACGTTTTTTGTATCAATTTCTGTTAACAAATCTGGATTCAGCGCATGGATACCTTCTAATATCAAAACGGTATGTTGATTGATTTGTGTTGGGTAATCACGTACCAACGACTTGCCTTGAATGAAATCAAATTTCGGTAAATGGACCGCTTCACCCCTCAATAGACGTTGAACATCTGCATTCAATCGGGTGCGATGAATGCAATCAAAATGCTCAAAATCGTATTTTCCGTGTTCGTCTTTGGGACAAAATTGGCGATCAACAAAATAATCATCCAAAGGAATGGGAACGGAGGGTATTGCCATGGCTCGCAAGATGATTTGTAACCGTCGTGAAAAGGTGGTTTTTCCTGAAGAGGATGGACCAGCGATTAAAATAATCCGTCGTTCCGGAAGCCCTGCTGCCACCATTCGTGCGATATCTGACAGGTACAAGTTATGCATCGCTTCACTGGTTAAAATAAGTCCTACGGGGTCCTTTTCAATTTCTTCTTGTAGGGTTCCTAAGTCATAGACACGTGCCCGTACTCCCCAAACTTCTGCCATTTGCAACGCTTCAAACAATTTTTGACTGGGCTGAAATGGAGCATCGGGGGGTACGTTTAACAAAGCCACAAAACCATTGGCAAAAGGTTTTAACGTCACCTGCTCATAACTTCCGATAGCAATGTCCACCTTATCGTAAAACCATGCTTCGGTTTTTTCTAAACGCCATAACTGAATGGTTTGAAAGTTACGCTTGGAGAGTAGCCGCAGGGTACTGCTCCACCGTTCCCGCTCTAATAGTTCAAACACTTGTGTTCTAGTGCGTGTAACCGGTTCAATGGCGATGCCTGCAGTGGTGAGGGCTCTAACTTCTTTTTCTAATCGTGCTAAATCCACTTGCACACGTTCCACACCATGCTCTATATTGCGGATTGGAGTACAAAATAAACCGCTGGCAAAATGGTGGTTGACAATCAAATCGTAATCCGGTGCTATCCGACGAAGTGCGGCTAATAGAATCAATGTCAGTGTCCGTTCACGTTGGTACTGACGGTTAAAGATAGAAAATGAATCGCTATCGTATCCGTTTTGGGTCATTTCACTTTTGAACCATTAAGAATTATATTATACGAATAGAAAAAAGCACAGACAAATGGGAGGAAAAATGGCACAGCGTGCGTATGAACTACTGGTTCAAAAATTTCAAGAAATTGCAGACATTAACGGCATTTCTGCTATTGTGGGTTGGGACCAACAAGTCAATATTCCCCACAAAGGTCACGAACTCCGTGCCCGTCATTTGGAACGCCTTGCGGGGATACGTCACAAGTTGATGACCGATCCTGCATTAGGGGAGTTGTTTGAAAAAGTGGATGCAGAATCGGCTGAATTAAATGATAACGAGTTAAGAAATGTACAACAGATGCGAAGAAGTTGGAAATTGGCAAATAAATTGCCGAAAGAATTGGTAGAGCGTAAAGCCCGTGAAGAAACCATAGCCCACGAAATATGGGTAAATGCGCGTGCGAAAAAGGATTTTGGGTTGTTTGCACCCAAGCTTGAGACCTTGTTGGAGATCTCCAAAGAGGAGGCAAAATATTTGGCTGAACCCAATCAATCGCTTTATGATGCACTGATCGATTCCAATTTTGAACAAGGTGCCAGCGAAGCGTACTATCGTGTCATTTTAGGGGATGTAAAAGAAACGTTGGTCCCCTTGGTACGTAAAATTAAAGAAAGCGGGAAGCAGCCGGATCAGAGTTTTTTGAAAAGTAGAGATTATGATCCCGAAATTCAAAAACGATTGGGAAAGGCCATTGTTACAGATTTAGGGTTTGATTGGGATTGTGGTCGGCTGGACACTGCGGTGCACCCATTTTGTACGGGAGCGGGTGCACAAGACGTGAGAATTACCACCCGCTATTTTAGAAATTGGCCCATTGGCTCGTTGTTTGGGATCATTCATGAAGCAGGGCATGGAATGTACGAGCAAGGGTTGCCGACGGAATACTATGGGACTCCCTTAAGTGAAGCAGTATCTATGGGAGTGCACGAATCGCAGTCCCGTTTTTGGGAAAACATCATTGGGCGTAGCAAATGGTTCTGGAAGGGACAATGGAGGCGTCTAAAAGATCATTATCCTGAACAACTGTGGGATGTTTCATTTGATCAATGGTACTTTGCCATCAATAAAGTAGAGCCCAGTTTTATTCGGGTAGAAGCGGATGAATGCACGTACGATTTGCATATCCTTTTGCGATTTGAATTAGAAGCCGATCTTTTTGCTGGAAAAATTTCGGTTTCTGATTTACCACGGGAGTGGAATAAGAAAGTGGAAGAGTATCTAGGATTGACGGTGACCAACGATGCAGAAGGGGTATTGCAAGATGTGCATTGGTCTGCAGCACTGTTTGGATACTTTCCTTCTTACAGTTTAGGGAACATCATTGCGGGACAACTTTGGGCGGCGGTCAAGCGCGATATTCCAAGCATTGAGCTGCAACTTGAAGCCGGACAAATGAAAGAAATTTTGCAGTGGTTAAGAGAACGCATCCACCGCTATGGTCAACGCTACTCCCGTGATGAGTTGGTGCTGCGTGCTACGGGTAAACCCTTATCCGCAAGCGACTATTTGCAATACCTACAAACCAAATTTGGTGAGTTGTACGGGGTGTAACACGATCTTTTTCTAAAGAGTGATAAATTAGTTCATTTTAATCATTATTCCTTTGATACATAACATAATCCAGGGTTGTAGTATGTTATAATTGGGTGAAAAACTATTTCTTTCAGAGATTAGTTTAAGAGTATTATATTTGTTCTATA
>JAOADG010000019.1 GCA_026417415.1 bacterium | reverse complement strand
TATGCACGCCATCATCTCTACCGTCGGGACCAGTTTATTTACTAATGCCAAACGAAATCTTGGGGATAAACTGGATCTAGCTAATCCATACGAAACGACGAAACATCAATTGTGGGAGTATTTATCAAACACCAACGTAATTCAAGCATCTGCTGAAACCCATGCTCTTTATTGGCTTGGGTTCAACCCCTCTGAGAAAAAGGATATGAGCGGTTCCTATCTTTTTTTTCTACATAGCGAAACTCCCATGGGAGAACTGTGTGCCAGTGTGCTATCCCAATGGTATCATGACAATTTCTTTGTGATTACAGAAGCAAAACTGATTAAAAATTTGCAATCCCGCGATCCAAAAGCATTCGGTGATGATGGGATGATCAACTTGATTAAAGAAATAGCGAGAATTGTAAAAGCGTACCGCTCGCCAGAAAATCGCGTGATTATCAACGCCACCGGTGGGTTCAAACCCGAAGCAGCGTATGCATCCATCATGGGCTTTCTGTTGGGAGCGGAAGTGGTTTATGTCCATGAGTTTTTTCAAAGGTTGGTGGTACTCCCACCCTTACCCAATGACTTAACCATTGTAGGGAATCAGGACACCAAAAAGCGAATTCACCAAATCTTAAATTCTTCCAGTCAAGAAGAAGCTAATCAATTGTACAGCAAATTGACTCCCTCGGAAAAAATGTTAATTGAAAGGCGAGAGAATTTTCTTAATCCCAACAACTCAAAGGTAGATTATCATCTAACTGTTTTAGGGGAGTTTATCAACGAAATTAGTCCCACTGAAAAAATTGTACCACGGGAAATCAAAATCCATACCGGTGAAAGGGATACCCATTCCACACTTTGGGGGGATAAAATCCGAGTGCTTTCCGATGTTCCAAACTTGCTATTTGTTCAAGGAATGTTGGAAATATGTGAACGTTTTCAAGTGAAGGAATTGTTATTCACTCGATTCTCCCCAAACTTTTCTAAAAAACGTTTTGAAATTCGCGATATTAAAAAGCACGACTTGGGAATAACACTGGATACTTATTGCCCTTCTGGGTTTCAGCAGGTCGTTATCAAGTGTGAATCCCACCAAGTAGAAAAATGGATTCAACAATTGCAAAAGATGTTCCCATTGGAGTGAAAAGAGAAATTTTTCAGCCCATTTCAACCGTACAGTATATTCCTTTACGCATACAGTTTAGTGCTCAACAATTGTTGAAACTCCCACCTTGGCCTGCTGCTTGGTTCCGTGAGACATTTGCCAAATCCATGAAAAGTTTGTGTTGCCGCAATCCTATTCGTTGTAAGGGAGTGTGTGAGAGACCTTTGGAATGCGCGTACGGCTTGATTGTGGAGACCCCCGCCGATACTAAAGAAGCTCAAGATGCCCCACGCCCATTTGCTTTGTACACCCCCCACGAGGGACCTGCTATCATTGAACCTGAGCAACCACTGACGCTGGAGATTACCCTATGGGGTAAAGCCATTGAATTGTACCCCTTGCTGTTCATCGCTTGGCGCGATATGGGAAAACGTAGAAAAGAAGAAGAAGGGGTGGATTACACCCTCTTGTTAGAAGCAGTGTATCAGATCAACTCCAATGAGCTTCTGTATCAGTATCCTTCCGATGAATTTACAGTTCCCACTCCCGCTCAAATGAATATCCATTCCCATTTTACTCCCACGGTAAGTATAGAATTGGTGACCCCTTTGCGTATGATCAGCAATCTTCGGTTGGTTCGCAGCCATATGCCACCGCAAACCATTGTGATCGCCTTTTTCAAAAATTTGATACGCAAAGTTCTTTCACTGACACCAAATCTACCCATTCAATCCATAGAAGCAGAACTCCTTCAACTCGTAGCACAAGTTGAAATTCAGCAATTCCAATGTGATTGGAAGCACGTGAGTTGGTATTCCCGTCAACAAAAGAGGGTTTTGAATATGGGTGGGCTAATCGGTTCTTTCACGTTATCCAACCTCACTCCCATTTTGGTTCAACTGCTCACCCTCGGCGAATTCCTCCACATCGGCAAAAATACCACCTTCGGTTTAGGAAAGTATCGGCTGCAAAGAGGTTGAGTTGATATTTGTTATGGTTCTTTGTATATTTTTACAATTTAATGAGGGGAACAATGAACGAATCGCAAAATATTCCTATCGAAAATGAAAATTTGGCAGATTTAACTATAGGTTCCATTGATTTTACAGCAGACGATCGAGATGAGAAATTAACCAATTGCGGTTTTTTGGATGCTGGACGTAATCATGGAGATATCGAACCGGTTTACAACAATTTAGAGCAAATTGAAGCAAAAGCATGGCAAGTGTTGGCTACCCCTATTGTAAAATCTGAAAATGACGCTCCTAACATAAACATTGAAGAAGAAGTTAGTGAGATTGATAATAAAATAAAAAGAAATAACGAAAAAAGAGAAAAGATCGAAAATGAAATAGAAGAGTTAAGAATTAAAAAAGATACATTAAAAAGTTATGAACATGTACTTGACAAGCCATTTTCAGCATTAAACTATTATGTCTTTTTGATTGTACTGTTGTTACTTACTGGATATTTAATTGTTTTTTATGTCTCAGCAGGATACACAGCCATCTTTTCAAAGTTCGAGATTACTCAAGACATGACAAAAGATGAGGTTTTTGAATTGTTATTTACAAGTGTTATTGATCCAAAAGTTTTTAATAAGTTAGAGGGTTCAGGGCTATTTTTGATACTTTTTCCATTTATTTTTGTAGGTTTAGGGTTATTGATTCATAAGTTTATTGAAAACAAACAGTATTTTCGACTAATACTTTTGTTGGCATTTAACTTTTTCGTGGACTTTTTACTTGCTATAAGTATTGAAAAAAAAGTTTCAAATTTAATGATTAGTATGGACATTACCCCTGCACCATTTTATTTTAATGTCAATTTTTACATGGTTTTAGCACTCGGTTTTGGTGCGTATATTGTTTGGGGTTTTTTATATCATTTTTTCATGTTGGAACACGAAAAAAAGCAACCTGATAAAGAAAGAGATAAAAAAATAAAAAAAATTGAAATCCACATGCAGGAAAAACAACAAGAAGTCCAAATAATCGAAAATGAAATCACAATGCTTAAAGAGAAGAGGCGACAAATTACTGAAATTACCAAAAAGCAGAAAGATGAAATAAAACTTCAATTAGATAAAGAATTATTAGAAGCGTTGTTGCGTGCTTATACCCAAGGATATACCAATTGGTTAAATCAAATGGGTATAGGAACCAAAGAAGCTTTTGATCAAATTGAAGAGTATATCCATAGGATTTTAAAGAAAGGTCAAGAAAATGAAACAAGGTAAATTCATCCTTTTTCTTTTTACCATCTTTTTTATCAATGGAATTGGGGTAGCTCAGAAGCCACCGCTTAACCTTACTGTCCTTTTGGATTTATCCGATCGAGTCTTATTAAAAGATCAAATACAACGAGATAAACAGGTGTTAGATACTTTATTTGCAATCTTTGAAGAAGAGGTACGAAACAATCTATTTATCAAATCGGACGACCGTTTCTCTATTGTCATTGCACATCAGAAAAATAAAAACATTGAGTTAGAGAATATGAATTTTAGAATCGAAATGGATAAGTTTAATCCACAGGATAAGAAAAAAGAGTTTAAGTCAAAGAAAGAACAATTTCGCCCTATTGTAAATCAAATTTATGAAAAGGCAAAACATTCTAAAAGTAAAAAAGATTATTCCGGAGCAGATATCTGGTCATTTATGAAATATGATTATCAGAATTATTATCACAATAACTATAGAAATGTGTTAATTATATTAACAGATGGATATTTATATTTTGAACCTGATGTAAAAAGACCTGCTCCAAAGAAAAATCGTTATTATAGTATGAATTTTATTCAAAATTTAAGGAAGCATAATTATTTAGAGATAATGAATAAAGACGATATTGGTATCCAAAGTATAGAAAGAAAATATCCCAATTGTAATGTGATTCTCCTTGAAGTTAATCCACATACAGAATTGTTTATAGACGAAGAAGAATTGCTATTGACAATTTGGGATAAATGGTTTAAAGAAATGGGTGCGAAAAGCAGCACCATTGTTACAAAGCAGCCGATGTACATTATCAAAGAAAAAGTAGTGAATACTTGTAAATAAATTGATTCCAAATTTCACAACGGCGAACCTCAGGTTCGCCGTTGGTTTTAAGTTGTACATTTTGAATGATCCCTTCCGAATGCGTTCGGATGGGAATCAAAGGGTTCAGTATTCAAACATTGTTCCGTAATAGATTCCCGTATCTTCCAATTCTTCTTCTATGCGAAGCAACTGGTTGTACTTGGCGATGCGATCGGT
>JAOADG010000026.1 GCA_026417415.1 bacterium | reverse complement strand
CATTAAAAGTAAAAAATTATCGTGCTTTGCGCGACCTTACCTTCAATCATTTAACACCACTTACCGTGTTTCTTGGACCAAATGGTTGCGGGAAATCAACCATTTTTGATGTATTTGCATTTTTATCCGAATGTTTTTCCATTGGTCTAAGGAAAGCACTTGACAAAAGAGGACGGTTAAAAGAGTTAAGGACGCGTGGCTCGAAAGGTGCAGTAGAAATAGAAATCAAGTATCGTGAAAGAAAAGGTACGCCACTCATCACCTATCACTTGACCATTGACGAAGACACAAAAGGTAGCCCGATTGTAGCAGAAGAATGGTTGAGTTGGAGACGCAAAAGTAAGGGACGTCCCTTGAAATTTCTTGACTTTAGAAAGGGAGAAGGTGAGGTTATTACCGGCGAAAAACCTGAAAAAGAAGACAATAAAATCAGTGAAAAATTGACATCGCCGGATGTACTGGCTGTCAATGCATTAGGTCAACTTGCTTCTAATCCGCGCGTACATGCCCTAAGGAACTTCATAACCAGTTGGCACCTTTCTTATTTAACTGCTGATCATACACGCAGTATTCCTGAAGCAGGACCGCAAGAGCATTTATCTTCCACGGGAGATAATTTGCCGAATGTGATCCAATATCTGAGCGAACAATTTCCGGCGATCTTAACAGAAATTCAAAACCGCTTGGTGAAAAGAGTTCCCCGCTTAGAAAAATTTGAAACTGAATTTCTTCAAGATGGACGACTATTGCTTAAATTTAAAGATGCACCCTTTAAGACGCCGATTTTAGCAAAATATGCTTCCGATGGTACACTCAAAATGTTGGCGTATTTAACGCTATTGTTTGATCCTGAACCCTTCAAATTAATCGGAATTGAAGAGCCCGAGAATCAATTGTACCCTCAATTTTTATATGGTTTAGCAGAAGAGTGCAGAAGTGCATCAGAAAAATCGCAGATTTTGGTAACCACCCATTCACCTGAGTTTGTAAATGGACTTAAACCGAATGAACTGTGGATATTGAATAGAGATAAAAAAGGATATACTCAAGCAATGAATTCCGCAAAAGTTGAGGGGATTCAGGAGTTTGTGGAAGAGGGTGCATTGTTGGGATATCTGTGGATGGAAGGTCATTTTCAAAACTTAAAATAATTTCAACAACCCGATGGATAAAAAATGTAACGTTGAGGAGAATCTCGTTTGCATTTAGAGATCTTGGTAGAAGAACCGTCTGCTAAGGAAGCATTGAAAAACCTTTTACCCAAAATCATAGGTTCTGAACATACCTTTCAAATTCACCCACATCAAGGAAAACCAGATTTACTAAACAAGTTACCGAAAAAATTAAAGGCCTATCGTAGATACATTTCTTCAGATGTGCGTATAGTTATTTTGGTGGATCTAGATAGCGAAGATTGTAACCAATTGAAACGAAAACTTGATAATATGGCTGAACAAGCGGGTTTTAGAACTAAAACGACGGCAAACAAAACCCATCAACCTAATTTTCAAGTGCTTAATAGATTAGTGATTAAAGAATTGGAAGCATGGTTTCTTGGTGATTTTCAAGCAATCCATTCAGCATTTCCAAAAGTTCCGTGGAAATTGAGAAATAAAAAACAACATATAGACCCAGATTCAATCATTAAACCATCTAAAGCATTAGAAAGAATGTTACAAAAATACAATTACTACAAAAACGGTTTACAAAAACTTGATTGTGCGAAAAAGATTTCGGCCCATATGGACCCTAATCACAATTCTTCTGTAAGTTTTAATCAGTTTAAAAAAGGAATAAGCGCTTTTCTGTAGAATTTCTCTACCAAAACTCAATTTGGATTTTTTCTTTTGCCTCAATTCCATTACCCCCTTTAGTTTCGTTTATTGATCGTTATTGTTAGGTTTTTATCAAAAAATTGAGTTTTTGGTGCAATTCATGAAATTTTTTCCCACTCCTTGCCTTAAGAGAGAAAATGGATTACTTTTCACATTTTTATTTTAGGGGGAAGACCATGCGTTTAGGTGAAGTTTACATCTTAGAAGCCAAGCGCACGCCGATTGGGAAATTGTTTGGGGTGCTCAAGTCGGTACGACCGGATGATTTATCGGCACTCATTTTGAACGAATTGCAAAAAATAGTCGGTTTTGATCCGAAACAAGTGGATGAAGT
>JAOADG010000028.1 GCA_026417415.1 bacterium | reverse complement strand
AAAATCCCTTACATCCAGTTCAGGAAATACTGGCGTGGTCCGAAACGGAATGTACGGTATCCCCGGTGGTAGCGAATCCCCTTGCCCACCCGGATTACTCGCTGTCCTTGGTCCTGAAGGGTGTCCCCAGTAGTTGTTGATGGCGGAAGCTGTTATAGAGATTCCCTCAAGTAGAACACCTTGATTTTGTATAAAATCATTGTTTTCTGCATTCATTGAACTGATTTGATAATACATAAGAGGATTGGAGGCATTGTTGAAAAAGTAATTGCTATCAAAAGTAGCGGTAACATTTTGTCTTGCAGAAAATAACACATCAGTTAAAGCACTGTTGTGGATAAACTGATTTCGTCTAAAATGAATTGTACCAAATTGCATTGTAATGAGGTTTCCTGAATAGTAATTTGAATGGTTATTTATAAAAAGATTATCTTCAACTTGCCAGATATGATTACTACTGTTATCGAAGTATATTCCCAACGTTTGCTGTGAAGGCCTTAAAGACGGAGTTTGAAAACTGTTAGATACAATATTGTTCTTAAATATAAAAGTTTCACTTGTAGGAATGGCGTAGTTGTTTATCCAAAAAACAGCAGCACGCGATGCTTTATTATCTAAAAATACATTGTTTTCTATCGTTCTTACTTTTGTTAAAAAACCTGCACCTCCTATTGTATCGGCAACATTATTATAAAAAAGACAATGTGTTATGATACAATATTGAGCATCAAGATACACTCCTCCTCCGTTTTTTGCATGATTATTGTTTTGAATGGTACTATTAGCAATAATCACAGTGTCGCATGGATCACCTGAGATCCCGCCACCATTTCTGTACAAACTTGTTCCCGAACAGGAATCAATTAAAGTGTTGTAGATGTACAAATTTGAATTCCGTAAACCAATACCACCGCCTTTATGAGCAATTCCACGAAGGATACGACAATGATTCAACCATAAATTTGTTGTATCTGCTTTTATATTGCCTCCAAAATAAGTACCCATCGTCGGGTTTGACGGATTTAAGATTACTCGAGTTCCTTGCCCATTACGAATGGTCAATCCAATCAATTGAATAAATGGTGTATTATTAAATACAAAAACTGACCGTGTGGTTGTTACTAATGTAGAATCAGGGGGTAATAGAATTGTAGATTGAATATCATTGGTGTCGTTAGAAAAAAGAAACGCTCCAGCGAAGGTAAGCGGATGATTACGGATTACAATTTGTTCATAATACATTCCGGGTGAGATTAGAATTGTATCGTAGGGTAATGAGTTTTGAACTGCGTTAACAATGGTAGGAAACATCTGAGGTACTTGTAGGATAGTGCCTGAAGACAGGTGAGTAACCATGAGTAGAAGAAAACCAATTCCGATTTTGCTGAAACGCTTCATACTCAATCTCCTTAAACTATTTTCATTTGGGAATCATGGTTGATGTTGAGTGTATTTTCCTTTAGCGAACTGTGGTCCTCCATGGGGATTAATTTCTAATTCAAAAATCACTATTTTGGGTACACTTGGAAGTAACATATAAAAATCTTCGGCATAATAGCCATAAAATAATCTTTCAAAAAAGGGACGAATTCCAGGACTAAGATCATAGTAACACCTTGTGTATGCTCCCTCAGTCCCTTCTTCAAACCCCTCAAAACTCCATCGTGTTTGTAGTGATGTTTGATAGATTCGCTGTATATCTTGGGGATCACTTTGATTTACATACAATTCTATAACATACCCCCAACCACTACTCACCATCAAGCCCACTATCATGAATAAAATGAAAAGTACTTTTCAATGTTTCACTCCTTCAAAGTTAAACTAATTTGAAAGTTGACATTGTGCAAGCAAAAACTCAACGGACTGAAAAAACAAAGCAACAAAACGTGCACGCAACTAAGATTGTGAAAAAAATCGCGATGTCAAGTATTTTGATCCTTTTTTGAAAAAATTGTTGCTGATTTTCTACAAAATTCTACTTTTATTTATAATAATGGTGAGTTACACGATTTCTATTTTGTTGGTAAATCAATCGTTATGGTAAGCAAGATACTCTAAGAGGGTGTATTTTGAGCGTTTGCCACAAGTTTAAATAAGAAAAGTTGTAACCGTTTGGCTACAACTTTGATTGAACGATTTGGATGATTGTCGGGGAGACTGGATTTGAACCAGCGACCCATTGCTCCCAAAGCAATTGCGCTACCGGGCTGCGCCACTCCCCGAAAATGGTGCAAATCTCATTATACTAAAATTTCAGAGATTTGTCAACTCTTACCAAGCGAACGAAATAAAAAATGGAACAAACGTTTAAGAAAAAAATCCATTTAATCTTTTACATCAATCAATTCCACTTCAAACACCAATTTTGAGTTGGCAGGAATTAACCCACCTGCAACATCTTTATCACCATAACCCAACTCTGGTGGAATATACAATCTTCGTTTACCCCCTTTTTTCATGCTCATCACACCTTCATCCCAACCTTTAATCACCTGACCAATACCAATGGTGAAAGTAAACGGTTCATTGCGATCGTAGGAACTATCAAATTTTTTCCCATCACTTAGCCAACCGGTATAATGCACAGAAACCTTTTGACCTTTTTTAGGAGAAGTTCCTTTTCCGACTTTCAAATCTTGCCATTCTAATCCAGTTTTTGATTTTTGCATCTTCACCCCTTTAATCGGCTGCGCAGGATTGTCCCCAAGTTGCGTCGCGTTGGGTTGCACTTGTGGTTGATTTTCAGCTGCAGGGCTTACCGTGAACCACCCGACAACGATAAAACACAACACTATAATGCGAATGTTCATAATTTCTCCTTTAACTTAAATTCAGAATACGTATGTGAACAAAAAACGATTTGTATTGATTATACGACCTAGATGGAAAGAAGTTTCAAAAAATTTTTTTGAGTTCTTGATTCGTTTTGGAACTCCATAATACAAGCATTAAATTGCAACTACCAAAGATTCGAAATCGAATCTACATTGAAAAATACTATTTGTAAAATCATTAACCTATTGATAAAAGGAGAAAGCGAAATATGAAACGATTTCTACTGTTTTTCTTGTTTGTTATTGGTTTCGTTTGGATTGGTTGTGGTGAAGATGATACTACCAATCCTACAGGTCCAAACATCACCGTACCAACACCGACTCTAACCGCAACGAGTACTTCAATACACTTAGCATGGTCAGCCATTAGCGGTGCAGATTCGATTTTTGTTGAACGTGCTCAAGGTGCCAGTGGTGGAACCTTTTCACGTATAGCAGCATTGGCAGGTTCAGCAACTTCCTACCATGATATGAACGTTGTACCCGGTACAACATATCGTTATCAATTGGTAGTTAAAGCTGGATCTAATAC
This sequence comes from bacterium, assembly GCA_026417415.1. Classification (GTDB taxonomy): domain Bacteria; phylum Electryoneota; class JAOADG01; order JAOADG01; family JAOADG01; genus JAOADG01. The sequence continues at coordinate 51,040 of JAOADG010000028.1, read as the reverse complement.
TTTTACGGGTAACTCCGCAAACGCAACAACTTTGCAACAAGCACGATGGCAATCGGATCCGGATAATGAATATGATATGACGTATCGGATTAATCCTCAACCTACAGATACAGATGCAGCACTGGTAGTGGAGTTTAATCCCGATCGATCCGGTAAGTTAATCAAAGTGGACATTATGTTCGGTAGTTGGGAAACAGGAAAGACCAAGACAAATGTGATTGTTGGTTTCCATACAGCAACCTCTTCAGGTACGCCAACACCACAACCGGCATTTACCAAGACCATTCCTGCAGGGCAAGTGATAGAAAATACAACGGGTCAATACAATTGGACCACTGTAAATGTATCCGATCAAAATAGAAACATTACCTCTGGGAATAAGTTTTTTATTTCTGTAATGCCGCAATTTACCGATACCACGACAACCAGTACACAACAGATAGCATTTTCTGTAGAAAATGCAGATCCGTCTTCTAACCCAATCAATGCATGGATTTTGAACGATGACAACACCATGACCGATGTAAATTGGGATGCTGGTGTTGCAGCAGTGATTGAGTATTAAACCGTTCTAAAATACCACACGGGCGCTTTTAAGTGCCCGTGTGTGTTATTTCATTAGATTGCAAATGCAGTGACACGCACTGCAAGGGTTATCCTCACGTAAAACGTCCACTACCGCCGCAACTGCTACTGCTTCCTAACGAACTAATCAAACTAACCAAGCGTTTGCTTTCTTTGCTTTGGCATTTCGGACAGACCTGTGGTTCATCGCGTTTAGACAAGCTCACGAAAACCGAAAATTGGTGACCGCAATGTTGACATTGATACTCATACATCGGCATAAAGATGTGTTCTCCTTTAATCCAAAATCTCTGAATACATGATACGAAAAATGGATTAACTTTCAGATAACAATTTTTTGGCTGTATTCCACGAAAGCGTTGCGCATTTAATCCGTGCATGCAATTTTTTCACGCCTTCTAACGCCATTGCATCTTCAAACTCAGGGTGATCCGCAAATTCTTTTTCACCACGCATAATGGATAAAAATGTATCAATCAGTTGTTTTGCATCATTAACCGATTTGCCTTGTAATTGTTCTGTCATCATTGAAGCAGATGCAATGCTGATTGCACAACCTTTTCCATCAAAGGCAACTTTTGAAATCCGATCCCCTTCAAGTTTCATTGAAATCGTAATTTCATCACCACACAATGGGTTATGCTCGTGTAGCGAACAAGTGGCATTGCTGATTGTTCCGGCATTCCGCGGATTTTGGTAATGGTCCATCAAAATGGTTTGATAAATATGCTCCAACGACATACAATCAGGTTTCTTTCAAAACGGGAGGTTGACCAAAAAAAACCTTTTTCCCACTAAAAAAGTGTATGGCTTTTTCTACGGCTTCAATCAATCGCTCGGCTTCATCTTGGGTATTGTACAAATAAAAGGAGGCACGTGCGGTTGCTGGTACTCCTAACTTCCGATGCAACGGTTGAGTGCAGTGATGTCCTGCACGGATAGCAATTCCTTCAGCATCTAAAAAACTGGCTAAGTCGTGTGGATGTACATCGGTACATAAAAACGTAACTATTCCACTTCTATTGCTGCTTCCCAATACTCTTGTATTTGGCAATTGCTGAAGTGCTGATGCAGCATAGTTTGCCAATGCTTCTGAGTGTTGGTGAATACGCATTAAACCGATATGTTGTAGGTATTCTGCGGCTTTCCCTAACGCTACCGCCCCTTCAATGTTGGGTGTTCCGGCTTCAAATTTGTTGGGTATCTCGGCCCAAGTCGCTCGATCAATCCATACCTCATTGATCATATCTCCGCCGTAAAGCATTGGGTCCATCAATGCTAACCATTCCCGTCGTCCGTATAAAAATCCAATTCCTGAAGGCGCAAGCATCTTGTGACCACTAGCGACTAAAAAATCACATTCCAACTCTTGTACGTTGATGGGATAATGCGGCACAAGTTGAGCACCATCCACCAAAACTACGATCCGTTGCTGTTTTGCAGCAGAAATGATTGATTTCAAAGGAATAATCGTACCAAATACATTGGAGCACCCAGTTATGGCAAGCATTTTTGTGCGTGCAGAAAAAGCAGCAATCACTTTTTCAACATCAATGGAACCATCGGGTTCAAAAGGAATGGCAACGATTTTCGCACCGGTTGCTTGACAAACTTGTTGCCATGGAACCAAATTGGCGTGATGCTCTAATTCAGTAAGAACGATTTCATCGCCCGGATGAAAGTACTTGCGTGCAAACCCATAAGCCACCAGATTAATGGCTTCGGTTGCATTTCTGGTAAATACAATTTCTACTTCAGATTTTGCTTTGATGAAATTGGCAATGGTTTTGCGGGCTTGATCGTATGCTTCCGTTGCTTCTAAAGACAAGCGATACACACCACGATGAATGTTTGCATAAGAAGATTCTGAAAACTTTTGAAAGGTCTGTAGCACCGGCTTTGGTTTTTGGGTAGATGCTGCATTGTCTAAATAGATTAAGTGCCGATCATCCGCTAAAGTTCTAAACAGGATGGGAAAATCCTTGCGAATTGCTTCTAATTCAGGAGTGGTAAACATCTACTCCTCATAATCAATCTGGACTTCGTTATCTATAATTCGTACGGGATACGTTGGTACTGAACTAACAGCCGGCATAGAAAGTGCGCGTCCACTCTCCACATCAAATTTTGCACCATGATAAGCACAAGTAATGGTGCGTTGTTTGCTATGGTACACACCATCCGATAAGGGATATTCCATGTGACTACAAACATCGCGCATACAATACACGTGATCGCCACTCCGAAACAAGACCATAAACTCATCCTTAACTTGAATGCGTAACGGACGCACTTCATTAAGTTCATCAAGTTGAGCAACGTTGATCCACATGATCGAAAAAACCTTTTATTCTAAAGAATGACCTACTAATTTCAATGTAACCGCTTCTCTACACCGTTGTTGCAGATCGGGATGATGGATTTTAGCTAAAATAGGTTCAATATGGGCTTCAATCAACAACTCTTCTGCTGCTCGGCGCGGTAGCCCACGGCAAGCCATATAATAAATTTCATCTTCATCTACAGGCCGAGTGGTTGCACCATGCGTACATCGTACGTTATCTGCTAAAATTTCCAAACCCGGTAGAGCATCTACACGTGCCTTGGGAGATAAAGTCAGATGTTTGATACTTTGGTACGCATCGCTTTCTTGTGCGATACGGTCTATTCGTATCATTCCTTGATAGACCGACCGTGCACGATCACTGACCACCCCTTTGAAATACAAATTCGACTGAGTTTTAACGGCTTGATGGTGCTGGGTGGTGTGGTGATCAAGATGTTGACGCTCACCTGCAGCAATAAAACCATCTATACGCGCTTGTGCACCTGATCCAGCCAACTCAATGATAATACGAGATTTGCTTAGTTTACTCCCAACGCCACCCCAAATAATCTCCGCCTGTGCAGAATCTTTTAAGACGATATGGTGAATGCCAAAGTGGGTAACCCCTAAGCCCCAGTTCTGTAAACCCGTAAAATGTAGCTTTGCATTTTCGGAAACGATAATTTTTGTATAGGAACAAGACAATAAAGACCGATGATCTGGAGGGGAAACAAACTCTTCCGCTAAAGTTAATTCAGAGCCCGCTTCTAAAACAATTACATTTTGGGTAAAAAGCGCACTCGGTTCAGTAAACAGGGTAGTTACGATACCAATAGGCAATGTTTGTTGTGTCCCCGCTCGGATATAAACAAAAGCCCCTGCATTTCTATAGGCAAAGACCGATGCTGCAATTTTTTCAATGCTATTTTCCAAGGAAATGGGAGGTTCATAAACTAAGTAAGGTTGAATTAGATTCGGCACCCGATGCAACGCTTCGCCAATGGGGAGTACAATAAACCCTTCCACAGTGGAAGTACGCTGTAAACTGGATAAAAACAAACTTGCATTGGGTTGTTGTGTCCCTTGACCAATATGAATTCGCTGGAACCCTTCATGAGGGATTAGGGCTTCAACCGTTTCTCCGTTTGCCATTGCATCCCAGAATGGAGTGTAAGCATTCCATTTGACTCCCATAATTGGGGTTCTACGCCAGGGTTCATCGGTAGGTTTTGGAAATGGAAGTTTAAGGAAGCTTTCTACATGTTGTTTGCGGAGTTCTAAAGCCCAAGATGGCTCGCTTTGTCGTAAACCCACCGCAATTTCATTGTATTTCCATTCTTGAACAGGCGTGATGGTTGCGGTTCGTTCGCTCATCCGACCGATCCACTCATTTGAAGTTGTATCAAGCGATTCAGCTCTAAAGCATATTCCATAGGAAGTTCCTTTGCAATCGGTTCAATAAAACCGGCAATAATCATCGCTTCGGCTTCACTTTCGCTTAATCCTCTTGATTGGAGATAAAAAATCTGTTCAGAAGATACTTTGGAAACCGTCGCTTCGTGTCCAATTTCAATTTGGTTCTCTTCAATATCCATCACCGGATAGGTATCGGATTGGGAACGATCATCAATTAAAAGAGCATCACAACGTGTAAAACTTTTGCTATGTTTAGAATTGGGTCCTGCTTTTACAAGCCCACGGTAACTTGCTCGACCACCCCCCTTGGCAATGGATTTAGACACAATGTTTGAGGTAGTATGCGGTGCAAAATGCAACACTTTTGCCCCTGCATCTTGGTGTTGGTTCGGTCCAGCAAATGCTAACGATAAAATCTCACCATGTGCACCCGGTTCCAATAGATACACCGCCGGGTATTTCATGGTGAGTTTGCTCCCTAAATTTCCATCTACCCATTCCATCGTTCCATTACGATACACCACTGAGCGTTTGGTGACCAAATTGAATACGTTGTATGACCAATTTTGTATCGTAGTGTATCGGACGCGAGCATTTGCTTTCACAATGATCTCTACCACCGCACTGTGTAACGAGTCACTAGAATACATCGGTGCAGTACAACCTTCTACGTAGTGGACAAAACTCCCTTCTTCAGCAATAATCAACGTTCGTTCAAACTGACCAGCATTTTTTGCATTGATGCGAAAATACGCTTGCAAGGGGATTTCGACCTTTACCCCTTTGGGAACATACACAAAACTCCCACCGCTCCATACAGCAGAATTCAATGCAGCAAATTTATTATCCGAAGGCGGTACTACAGTCCCGAAGTACTCTCTGACAATTTGCGGATATTCCCGCAAACCACTATCCATATCTAAAAAAGTAACACCTAATTTTTCCCATTGTTCTTTTAGGTTGTGATAGACCACTTCTGAGTCATATTGGGCACCGATTCCTGCCAACATGGTTTTTTCTGCTTCGGGAATCCCTAATTTGTCAAAGGTCTCTTTGATATAGGAAGGGACATCTTCCCAAGTATCCCCTTGACGATCGGTGGGTTTAATATAGTAGTAAATGTCGTCAAAATTCACTTCTTGTAACAGGGGACTACCCCAATTGGGCATCGGTTTGGAAATGAATTCACGATAAGCATTCAAACGAAACTCTAACATCCATTGAGGTTCATTCTTTTTGGCAGAGATCATCCGAACGACATCCTCATTCAACCCCTTTTCGGTTTTAAATACCGGTTCTGCTGTATCATAAAAACCGTATTTGTAAGTATCCAACCCCTCTAAAAGTTCCCGATCGTGGGTCTCACTCATGCCGGTACCCCCTTTGCCTCTACTACTTCACGAACCCAATCATAGCCACGTTTTTCCAATTCCAATGCCAATTCTCGATCTCCTGAAAGTACGATCCGACCATTCATTAGCACATGAACAAAATCAGGAGTCAAATAGTCCAAAAGACGCTGGTAATGTGTGATTACCAAAGCACCAAAATTATCACCCCGCAAACGGTTTACACCATTGGCTACAATTTTCAAAGCGTCTATATCCAACCCCGAATCGGTTTCATCCAAGATCGCCATTTGGGGTTTAAGGATCTGCATTTGCATGACTTCACAACGCTTTTTTTCACCCCCAGAAAATCCATCATTTAAGTATCGTTGGGAAAAAGAAGGGTCCATATCCAACAATTGAAGTGCATCCAACACCATTTTATGGAACATCACCGCACCGATCGGTTTTTGACCCTCTGCGGGGGGGTGAATCGCATTGTAACTACTACGAAGAAAGTTGAACAACGTTACTCCCGGTAGTTCAATCGGATATTGGAACGCTAAAAACAGTCCGGCACGGGCACGTTCATCGGTCTTCATCTCTAATAGATTTTTCCCATCCCATTCAAGAATCCCTTCCGTAACTTCATAATTCGGATGGCCCATTATGGCAGCACCAAGCGTAGATTTTCCAGCACCATTTGGTCCCATTAATGCGTGAATTTCACCTTGTCTAATCCGTAAAGTCAAACCCTTAAGGATTTCCGTATCCGTTCCCGCAATTCGAACATGAAGATTTTCAATCCTCAACTCTTTTGGCATAACGTTGGTCAACCTTTCTGTAAAGTCATAGGAATAATTTCTTTTGTCGCAATGGAATGTACGTTGCTATCCACAAAGTTGGTTATATCAATATGATTTAACCAAACTCTGGTGGGTGCAATACGACGTACGGATCCATTTGAATTCAGTTGATAATCCACCATCACTTGGTATAATACCCCCCATATCTCTGCACGTACTACGAAACGGTAAATGGTACCAAGTTCTGCGGTCTCGTAACTGTCAAAATAGGATACTTGAATATCCGAAATATTGTACAATTTAGTTGACCATTTCTGATGGATATCTTGAATAAATGGCGTACTTTGCGTTTTGTTCTTTGCGGATTTGGTTAGCCCGATCCGCCAATTGTTTTAAGGTTACACTCTTTAATTTGTCATAGATGACCTGATGTAAATCGGTCCAAACTTCTCGTACAGCACATTCATCTGCAAACACGCAGGCATTCCGACCATTCTCTACGCAATCCTGAACCATAAGTGGTCCCTCTAATACAGAAACGATATCATAAAGAGATATTTCTGCGGGATCTTTTGCGAGGGTATATCCGCCTGATGCGCCACGTGTTGCAGCAATAAGACCGGCTTTTCGTAATTCTGCAATCAGTTGCTCTAAATAGCGTCGTGGAATTCGTTGCTCATCTGCAATTGCGGTCAAAGATGTGGTATGACGTCCATAACGTCGTGCCAAATAAACCATTGCACGGGTTGCGTATTCGCCTTTGCTACCGATTTCAAGCATATTTCCTCCTCTTATTTGATTTTATGAAATGAACCTATTGATTAAAACCACAAACATAGTAAACTTCACGATTGATTTCAAATCTTCAATTCCTACTAAATTGGTAGGAATTAAATATACAATACGCATCCAGACAACTTTCCGTTGGGAGGGTTTGGATAATGAAAAACCAAAAAAAAAACGTATATTAGCACTTTTGAAAAAGAGAAGGAGCAATATGAATAAACTCATTTTTATTCTACTGATTGGATTGTTTACATTCGTTGGCTGCAAAGGAAAATCAGAATTTAAGCCAGTTAAAGAAGAAACATCACAAACCAATCCAACCAAAGATCCTCACGAAGGATTAGGTATTCCGTCACCGGAAGAGTTGAGGAAAAATGCACCATCAGATCCAAGTTCCATGATTCCACCGCCACCTCAAACTCCAACAGAAGGTGGATTAGATTTAGCTGCATTAGAAAAAAACGTACCTGCTGGAATTACAAAAACTCAAGCAACCTCTTCAATGAGAATCGGACAGTATACCTTAAAAAGACAAAGCGGTGACAATGAAGATGGTGAATTGGCTGTGTTCTATTTTGGTTCCAATGCCGGAAGCATCCAAGCCAACATTGACCGATGGTTTAATCAATTCATCAATAGAAAAGAAGAGAATACCTCTTCATTTACTACCGATACAAAACTGAAAGTAACGGTTGCAGAAGCCAAGGGAGATATTCAAGCCGCTGCGACAATGGGAGGACTATCGCAAGATAAGCCCAATTGGAGATTATACGGTGCAATCATTGAAACACCAGCAGGACCGTATTTCTTCAAAGCAGTCGGTCCAGATAAAACCATCAAATACTATCGGAATATCCTCAAGAGCTGGCTTTCTAAAGCAAAATTAGTTCAATCTACAGCCAACAAGTAAGTATACATAGAAAAGTGATCAAAAAGAAAATGTCGGGAAAGATGCTTCAATCCCGACATTTTCATTTATCCAAAAGAGAAATTACTTCATATACATTAACTTCGTAGAATGCATCGCTTGGCCATTCAAGAACAGTTGAGCGATGTACACACCCGAAGCAAGTGAATTGGGTCGCCAAGTTACATTTTGCCAACCCGCTTCTTTGTTCGGAAGTTTTAGACGATCCACTTCCCTACCCGAAATATCATGAAATACGATTTCTGCAACACCATTTTTCGCTAACCCAACAGAAAGATTGACTTCTGCATTGAAAGGATTTGGATAAGCAGAATGAATGGAGGTACTGGATGGTAGATAGGTAGAATTAGGTTCTTCTGCAGAAAGGGTTACCAAAGAAACCGAAAAGGGTGCTAATACAAAAACCGGCTCGTTGTAAAGATCTTGAATGACTGCTGATAAGTAAACAATTCCATCCGGATAATTTTGTAAGTTCCAATAGATGGTGTCCACAGTATCTCGTTCCATAATCGGTTGGACTCGATTCGACTGGATTAATGAGCCACTTCCCGGTATGGTATCCGCATGGTTAAATAAATAATAAGATGCAGTATCATCAGGATCGTAAGCACGAACCAATAAAGGAATAATAGTTGATTGATTAATCCTATTTCGGGTTACAATCGTATCGGTCAAAGGTGAAACAAATTGAAGAGTGGGTGGATAATTTGGCGCTACGACCTGAAACTCAAACGAGCGGATATTATTGCCTTCATTGGTTCCTTCGTTGACCACATTGGTGGCATCTAAAGTCCAAGTGACCGTGTAGGGTCCTTCAATCGGAAGAATATACGGTTGAGTATATACACGATATCGTGTTTCCTCTTCACCGGCATTCACAACTACCGTGTCGGAATAAAAGGGTGGATTAACGTTGTTTACCTGACATTGAATCACAGCACGCACTGGATTCCCTAACGAATCGTACAAGATCCCATTTCCACGGATTTTATATTCACAGAAAAAGAGAACAGTATCTTGTGCTTGTGGATAGGTGATCCCTACGGTATCAGGTAGATCATAAACCGCAATGCGAACAATTTCTAAATCAAATAGCCCATCATCCAGTGCAACTCTAACATCTTCTACTACAGTACCAATCAAACTGTCCATAATCGCATTGGACTTAAAACGAAAACCAATAAAAACATTCTGCTTGTTCATTAAACTAATGATGGTTCCAGCAGAATCGACGCTATCTAAACTGGTAGTGCTAAAGCGCCAGTATTGATTGGCTTGTCCAGTATGCCAACCACGTTTTAAAGTATCATAGACATTCCCAAGTGAATCGGTCCTCGTTTCACGCCAAACTGCTCTGAACCAACGACTACGTTGATTGATTGGATCTGGAGGGGTGGTGGAAGTACTCCACGCTGCTTCCCAAAAGAAAGTATCTCCAGGTGCAGTGTGGTTAACCCAATAGAATGTGGCACGGGCATCTCGATAACCAATGGTAGAAAAAGGGCCCCAATACATTACCGTATGCATATTGGTTCGGTATCGGTCAAATTCTGGGTCTCGTCCTCCTGCACCAGGATAGGTAGATGCATCACACCACGCACCTTGACGATATCGTTCAGGATAAACCGGATGTGGACGGAAAATAAAATCTTGAATCCCCCAGTGCGGTGCCGTCTGTGGAGGTCCCCACGGAACAACACCCCATTGTCGGCCTGCATTTACCCAACGCCAAGTGTCTGCATCCCGTTCAAAATCTTCGTACATCAGCAAGTTCCAAGATGCATTACTAGGCAAAGCGAAGAAAAGAAGAAAAACGATACTAACCCAACCTAAAAAAGATTGAATCACTTTATTCATGCGTGTATTCATAGCGCACCTCCGACTAAGTAATCATAATTTACTGTGAGAAAAGCATTCTCTCTGTTCAAAACTAACAAGAATATTATTCATTTGCAAGTAAAAATCAAAGCTTGTTATGAATTGATTGACAGAGAAGTTCGCCTACCGTTTTTCCGGCTTTTGCAGCCGATTCCATCGTAGCAGGAAGGTTGGTTTGAACATCATCGGCAGCAACCCACAACCCTTGCCGATCAGTTTGGTAATTACGTCGTTGTTGATGCCACTGATAACTTTGGTATGGAGTAGCATAAAGTTCACGAACCACACCCAACGATTTTAACCAAATACCTTTGGGATACCGTTTTTTGATGGTTTGAATTGCATTTTCAAATAGTTCTTCGTTGCTGCGTGGAACAACATCAAAGGCACTGCTTTTCACACACTCAACCAATTGAGGGCTCGAATCGCTTACAAAAAACCAATCCAGTAAACCGCTTGTCTCACCCCACCACATGGTTGGTAGATTTTGATACAACAAACGTACTGTTACTATTGGAGAATAACGTACTTCTGGTTCCTCAAGAAATTGGGCTCGACCACTTGAGGGTAATGCCAAAACCACATGCTCGGAACGGTAGGTATGTTCAGACGTATGGACTTCCCAACCGTGGCTTTGAGCAGGTTGAATTTCTACCACCTTTGAACGTAATCGGATGTTTCCACCCATTGCGGTAATTGCCTTGGCAAGTGGTTCAATGATGCAATCTTGAAGCGGTTGAATTCGGTAAAACTGACTTTTATGATGAAGAAGGGCTTCTTTGATCACGACCTGAAACAACGATAAATCAGCATCTCGTGGTTCGGTATTCATCACAGAAAGAGTAAAGAATCGGATAAAATCACGAAACTCATCAGAGATTGATTTGTCAGAAAACCATTCTTCTACACTGATTGGTGGACAAAGGGTATGAACCAGTTGAAACAAATAACGAAAAGAAAGCACTGTAGAAAGCGAAAAATTCTTCAGCAATGAAATCACTAAGCGAATACGTGAATTGGAAAATACGATTCTTTTCTTTTGTTCATTCCGATCATACCATTCAACAGAAGTTTCTTTAGGAAAAGATGTAGAAGTATTTACCTCCGATAGTAGGGATAATAGATGGCGGTAAGCAGAACTCAAAAGGTGAGGTGAATTGTCCATAGGTGGAACAGTCGGTTGAGTAGTGGCACGTCCGCCAAGATATGGACGTTTTTCTAAAATGAGTGGTGGAATACCATGTTTACCTAATTGATATGCACAAGATAATCCTGCAATACCTCCCCCTATAATGATTACAGGATATTCCGCCTCAATACTCATTGAATTGAATAATGTTTAAGCAATTGAAAATACAAAACCAATTTGTTTCTTTTTTTCAGTTTGTGGACTTCAAACTCAACGTTCACCAACTCTTGAAATAGTTCTTGATACATCCATCTCAAGGTCTCTGTAAAACGGAGTTCGTAAGTATATCGTGCAGGTTTAGCGTGTTTTGACTGTTCAAACAATGTTTGAATCATCTCTGCAATTTCATACAAAACGTCTTTTACTGCGGTTGGATATGGTTCTGATTGAAGCATTACGGGCTCCAAACCATGTTTTTGTAACATACTCCTCGGAATGTAAATCCGATTTTGATGAGCATCATTACGTACATCCCGTAATATATTGGTCAACTGCAATGCTCGACCCGTGTATAAAGCATATTCTGCACCATCCTCAAATGGAACACCAGCAATCTGCACAAGCAATAGTCCAACAGTACCTGCAACGCAATCACAATAATGCCATAAATCCTGTTCATCTAAAATGGGTACAGAATAAAGATCTATTTTCAAACCTTCCACCATTTTTAGGAAAGGTGTTTCTAACAGAGAAAATTGTTGAATGGTATTCTGTAATGCACGTAAAACCGCATGTTGAGAAGGATGTTGTTTGCTACGTTGAAACTGAAAAACCAATTCATTGAGTTGAAGTTCTTTTTGTTTTTTATCGGAAGGTCCATCTACAATGTCGTCCAACAAACGAAAATAGGCATAAATGGAATAAAGTGCCCTTCGTTGGGATTGGGGCAGAAGCCAAAAGGCTTTGGGAAATGTGGCTTTGCTAGAAAGTGAAATTTGTTTACAAATTTGATAGTCGGATTTTAGAGATGCGTTCATATGCGTAACAAACTGTAGAATGCAGATTGAATGCGATGATGTGTCTTTAGTACTGGACGTTCCGTAAGAGTGTCGTAATTTTTACGTTTGATTTCTTTGAGTAGTTGTAAACCACTGGTAGCAAACCAATCAATTAGAAATCCAACCGTTCCACGAACAGTACGGAATGCTATACGACCCGCATGAAATTTTTGTTCAGTAAAATTGCATAACGCTTGCATCATTTGACGAAAAGAATCGGTAACAGAACGGAATTGAATTTGCTCGTTTGTCACATGGTATCTATGAAGATAATCTTGTGGTAAATAGATGCGATGGTTTTGAAAATCGCGCACCACATCTTGCCAAAAATTCACAAGTTGAAGTCCAGTGCAAATATCATCAGAACCTTCAAGATAAGGACTTTTTAATAACTGTGGTGCAAGAATGCCCAACACCAAACGACCCACAGGATTTGCCGAGTACTGACTATATTCCAACAACTGGTCCAAACTTTCCCATTGTGACCTCAGTTGATCTAACTTGAAAGCATACAACAAATCGTGAAATTCTTTTTTTGGAAGTTTGCGTCGTTGAATCAACTCTTCTACTGCAATTAAAAAAATGGGTTTCGGAATCTTTTCTGCGGCACGTGCAAAATTTTTTTCAAAGTTTTCTAAATGTTGAAGACGTTCTTCTGCAGGTTCATTGGCATCAGCAAGATTGTCTGCATATCTGCAAAATGCATACAAGATCATCAAATCTTGCCGCACCTCTTTTGAAAAGATCCACAACCATCGTGCAAAATTTTCTTGATGCTGATGAGCAATCTGATGGACTTCTGTTAGTGCTTGTTGATAAAGTGGTTCGTTTGGATTAATCACCGACATCTGAACCGTCGTGTTCACCTCCACCGGGGATAATGATGCCCGCAGAGATGCTTGATTCGTCAATCATAATTTGTGCTGCACGTTGGTGTTCTTTAACCAATTCTCGAAAACAAGACCAGTGGTACATTCCTTCTAAATCGGGTTGTTTACTTAGGTATGGCTTTTCCAATATCGTTAATTCTACACCACAATGCTTGCAGAAAATGCCCGACCCCGGTGCTGCTTCGGCAACCTTGGGCTGACGGTGACGACGATGATGAACTTTTGGGGTTTCTTCAATGTCATGAAGTACTGGAATTCCTGCTGATTGAAGAATGTCTATATCCAATTCCTCATCAAACGGAAGCTCTTTGCGCTTCTTGCTCCGTGGCTTCTTCTCTGTTTGAGGAACGACATTGCTAAACGTTTTATGTTCATGGATAAATTTTGTGGCAAGTCCCTCTTTTAATTCTTTTTCAATAACTTGCTTTTCAAGAGTTAATGCTTTTTTTGTAAGCGGCTCAAGAGATGAAATGATCTCTTTTTTGAGTTTTGCTCTGGCTATTTCTTTTTTACGTGGCTCTATGCGTACAGATTTCTTTTCTAAAATTGCGGTCTTCTTTTTCTTTGGTGGCTCAAGAACCGCTTTCTTTTTTCCAATCGCTTTTTTCGGTTTAGATTTTTCTGGCTTTTTAGCGATCAGTTTTTTCTTTGGAACCGCTTCCTTTTTTGCTCGTTTTTTGACTTGTGGTTGAACCACTTTTTTGGGTTTGCGTGTTACTTTTTTCGTTGGTGCTTTTGCGGCTCGTTTAGGTGCAGCTTTTTTCAGTTTCGCAACTTTTTTCTTCGGTGCAACTTTGGCTAAGCGTTTCTTAACCTTCTGAACCAGTTTTTTCTTAGGTTTCGCGACAACCTTTGCTTTTTTTGCTTGAACAACTTTCTTTTTTGCTATAGGTTTTGCTACAACTTTGGCTCGTTTCTGAATTTTAGGTTTCTTGACAGTTTTTGCTTTCGGACGTTTCGTTGGGGCAACTACTTTTTTCTTTGGTGGTTTAACTGCAACTTTTTTCTTTGCTTGAATTTTTTTCGGTTTAGGTGATACCGCTTTTTTGGTTACTCGTTTTGATTTCGTGGGTTGAGGTTTTTTCTTTGCAACCTTCAACACCTTGAATGTGACTTTTTTCGGTTTCGTAATTTTTTGAACTGCTTTTTTGGGTACTGTAGTTTTTTTCAGTTTTGCTACTTTTTTTACAGGTTTAACAACTGCTTTTGCTTTTGTGGTTTTCTTAACCTGTGCACCTTTGGTAACTTTTTTAATAGGTTTTATTTTTTCAGAAATTTTTGCAGTTTTCTTTTTCTGTACTACTTTTTTGGGTTTAGGAGTCGGCTTAGATTTCAGCGTGGTGCGTTTGGTTACTTTTTTGGTTAATGCTTTTGCTTTCGGTTTAGAAGAAACGGCTTTGGTGGAAGTCGCTTTTCTTTTTTTCGTTGCTGTTTGAGTGGTTTTAGCAGGCGACTTGGTAACGCGTTTGACCGTTGTACTTTTCTTAGCAGCAGTTTTTTTCACTAAAGTTTTTGCAGTTGTTTTTTGAGAAACTTTTTTCGGTGACTTTTTTTCGGTTGTCTTGACAGTTTTTAGTGAAGGTTTCGCTGCTTTTTTCGCAGTCGTTTTTTTCCCTACAGCATTTGTTCTTTTGGCGGTTTTCGTTTGTTTTGTTTTCGCTTCTTTTTTCTTTATAGCCGTTTTCTTGGTCGCCATGTTTTCTACTCCTTAACCCATTGACTTAGCGGGACTTCAATAAGATTACGAATTTCATTCAATCGTGCTTCAGTTTCTGCCTCAAATCGCATCACCAATACCGGTTGAGTGTTGGATGCTCGCACCAATCCCCATCCATCGGAAAAAGTTAAACGCACACCATCAATATCAATCATATCATATTTATCCCGAAAATACTCTTGGGCCTTTTCAATAACCTTAAATTTTTTATCATCCGGACAATCCAATCGTATCTCGGGTGTAGAAACCGTACGAGGTAAATCTGCTAAAAGTTGGGAAACGGGTATCTTGCTGGAAGTTACAATTTCTAAAAAACGACCAGCAGCATAGGTCGCATCATCAAAACCGTAATAACGATCTGCGAAAAACATATGACCACTCATTTCACCAGCAAGTTTTACCTTGGCTTCTTTCATTTTTTTCTTGATGAGTGAATGTCCAGTTTTCCACATAATGGGTACACCACCATGCTTTTCAATGTCTTTGTATAACAGATGGCTACATTTGACTTCACCTAAAATTGGAGCACCTGGATTTTCTTTCAATACTTGTCTTGCAAATAGAATGAGCAAACGATCGCCGAAAAGGATATTTCCCAATTCATCCACTACTCCGATTCGGTCACCATCACCATCCAGTCCGATTCCACATTCTGCAGAGGTTTCCACCACTTTTTTGACCAAATCCTTCATATTTTCAGGAACGGTTGGATCAGCAGGATGATTTGGAAAAGTTCCATCAACATCCGTGTACAACTCAATCACCTCACAACCCAAACGTCGTAACAAGGGAACCAAAGTCATTCCCCCAACACCATTACCAGCATCCACTACCACTCTGACACTACGCGAAAGTTTTAATTTGGATGAAAGATCATCTAAATAGCGTGGTAGCGAATCAACCGTTTCAATTGTACCATCTCCTTGTTCAAAATCTTGCTTTTGAATCAGTTGATAAAGCTCTTGGATAAATGGTCCATGCAAGGTCTCTTCACCCACCATCCCCTTAAAACCATTGTAATGGGGAGGATTATGTGAACCTGTCACTTGAATTCCTCCATCTACACCACCTGTTTTGGTGTAATGGTACAACGCTGGTGTTGGCAGCATCCCTAATCGCACGATATTTATTCCTGTGGATTGAATACCTTGTACCAAATGTGATTCCAATAGTGGACCACTTACTCGACCATCTCTACCCACAGCCACTTTTGTTGCACCACGACGTTTTGCAAAAGTGCCATAAGCTCGTCCGATAAGATACGCAACCTCTTCAGTTAACTCTTGGTTTACGATACCACGGATATCATATTCACGAAAGATATGAGCAGGAACGGACATTCATCTCTCCTAATCGTTTGATATAATATAAACAAAGAAAACCAAGGAAGATAAACGAAAAAAACAAATTCTCAGCATGATGAAAAAAAATGTTTTAGTGCATCAATGAATTCTTTTGGAAAATCGGCTTTTCCTCCCAATGCATCTGTGGCAACGTGTGTTGAACTTGCAGTGGCATAAAGTACTTGTAGTTCATCATATAGACGATATCCTAAGGTAAATGATCGTTCACCCAAACGAATCAATTGAAGGGAAACGAAAATTTTCATTCCTGTACGTAAAGGTCTAATAAAATCTCCTTCTAATCGTGCGATGGGTATTCCCCAATTCCGTTGTTCTAAAAGTTTACCAATTGGAAAGCCAATATGGTTCATCCATTTTTCATAAACACGATGACAAATGCGAAACAGATGTGCATTAAATAGAATTCCTGCAGCATCGGTATCATCCAACCAGATCAACTCTTCTACTGTGAATGATTGATGAAAAGGAAGCACTCGCTCTACTTCACCTTGGATATACTTGACAAGAAAATCCAAAGCTTTATGATAACTTTGAAATCCTTCTCCTTGAAAGGTAGCAATTGCCACATTGGATAAATACGATTGTTTACGAAAAAACTCACGTTTTCCAGTATCTGTTAGGTGTACTTCTACCACAGGGATTTGGATGGCTTTTACAGTATCCGCGAGTGCAATGCTGCTGTGGGTATAACCGCCTCCATTGAGAAGCGCACCAACAGCACTTTTCCGAATTTCTTGCAACTTATCAATGAGTGAACCTTCGTGGTTGCTCTGAAAATGTTGTAAGGAGTAGCCCAACTGTTCAGCATGAAGATTGAGTTCAGTTTCCAATTCATTTAGAGTTTTCGTTCCATACAATTGAGGTTCACGTTCACCCAATAAGTTTAAGTTTGGTCCTTGAATTACCCAGATGGTTGGTTTCATTGGATAACCTTTCCTAAGCGGAGAAAATGTGAATGTTCAATCAATATAGGGGTCACCGTTTCCACAGGAATTGGACAATCAAAAATTGGTTTGCCAATGGTATCCAAAAGGATCCATCGTGATACACCCCCTAAATTTTTTTTATCATATTGGAGAAATTTGAATAGATCTTCTACTTCACAATCCACGGCTGGCAAAGCAAACTTTGAAAGAATGGATCTAACTTCATCATATTCATGTTCTGGAAAAGAGCGCAACAATTTGGATAATTTTGCAACAACACCCAAACCCCACAATACGGCCTCACCATGGCTTAGCTGCTGAAATCCTAATGCTGATTCCAATGCATGTCCACTGGTATGACCAAGGTTTAAGTATTTCCGTTCACCTTTTTCTAATAGATCCAACTCTACGATGGTACGTTTGTATTCAAAACATTGAGCAAGTATCTCTGCATTGGGCAAAGTTGTAAAATCTGAATCCTTGATAGAATTCCACAACGATCCACCACTTAACAAACCATATTTGATCACTTCACCCCAACCACATTGAATTTCTTTTAAGGAAAGTGTTGTTGCAAGTGAACGATCAAATACGACTGCTATCGGTGGGTGAAAGGTACCCACTAAATTTTTTCCTAATGGAACATTAATGGCAGTTTTTCCACCTATGGCAGCATCAACCATTCCGATAATGGTTGTTGGAATAGCGACCCATGGAATTCCTCGGAGTAAGATTGAAGCAATAAAACCACAGAGGTCAGTAACTACACCACCTCCCAATCCAATGAACAAACTGTTGCGATCCATCGGACGTTGCAGTATATCAGTAATGGAGCGATCTACTATCTCCCATGATTTTGAAGATTCACCAGAAGGGACCACAATTTTTTTTGAGAACACTGATTTAGGGATAGATTGCAAAAGTACCGAGGAATACAATGCATCTACGGTTTCATCTGTAATGATAAAAACGGTAGAGGGTTGTAAACGTTCAAGCAATTGAAAAACTACATCTTTCAAACCACCATCACACCAATAATACTCAGTATGATGATGCAAAGTATGTTCAGAACTTGTTCGCTTGAGAAGATCAAAGTTTGAAGAAAACAGGCCATCCAATTCATTACCAACAAGATTGAGGATGCGTTGAACCGTTTGTTCTGCACTTTCTTTTTCGTCTTGGATGGTGATAATAAAATCGGATTGAGAAAAAAGTGCGTTCCGTTCACGATGCAGCATTTGTGCAGTATGGAATGTTTCTTGAAAGGTATCGCATTCAAGAAAACGGAGTTTATTGGATTGAAAAACACGTTGTGCAATAACAGAGGGAGATACTTGCAGATACAACAATTTGCCACTGTTGCGCACAAGGGCATAATTGTTTGGATACAGAATGGTACTTCCACCCAATGCAACGACACCACTCAACTGTCGTGATAGATGCAAAAGTACTTGTCGTTCGCGAAGTCTAAATTGAATCCATCCGTAATTTTGAACAATTTTTTGGATAGAACTTTGATATGTTTGTTCAATGGTTTCATCTACATCATAAAAAGGCACCTTCCACCTTTCTGCGAGGATTCTTCCGATCGTGGTCTTGCCTGAGCCACTGATTCCAGTTAAATAGAGGTGTCCCATTTGCTTCTCCAACTTTCAAAATGGGCTTTCATTTCTTCAATGCTATCACCACCTACTTTTTCTACCAATGCATCCGCAAGTACAAGTGCTACCATGGCTTCTGCGACCACACCAGCAGCAGGTACAGCACAAACATCAGAGCGTTCGCGGAGGGCTTGACGTTTTTCACCAGTTTCTAAATCAATGGTTGCAAGGGGTTGTCCTAAACTAGCCAATGGTTTCATCATTAAACGTACTACAATGGGCTCACCATTGCTCATTCCACCTTCAATGCCACCAGCAGAATTAGTAGCACGGTAGATATGGCGATCATCTTTCCCATGGATTTCATCATGAAATTGTGAGCCCATTAAGGGAGAAGAACTAAACACTTGAGATCCAAACCCAACGGCTTTGATAGCGTGAATGGAAAGTATGGCTTGTGCAATCCGACCATCCAATCGTCTATACCATTGTACAAAAGAACCCAATCCTATAGGAACATTGATTGCTACCACCTCAATGATTCCACCTAAAGTGTCACCTTGAGATTTAGCTTCGTCAATGGCTTGCATCATCTTTTGTTCCGCTTCTCGATCCAAACAGCGTAAAGGAGTCGGATCTATCTTACATGCTTGAATAACTTCTAATGGAGAAAACGAATGAGACGTCTGGATAGATCCTATTTGCAATACATGGCTACCGATTTGAATTCCAAACACAGACAAGAGTTTTTTAGCAATAGCACCTAAAGCAGTGCGCATTGCAGTTTCACGCGCACTGGCACGCTCAATAACATTCCTTAAATCGTTTTGGTTGTATTTCACTGCACCAGCAAAATCGCTATGACCCGGCCGTGGTGCAGTAAGTGGCGCAGAAGGATGTTCTGTGGGAGTGATGCTCACTTTATCTTTCCACTGCTCATAATCTCTATTGTACAACACCAATGAAATTGGAGCGCCGGTAGTAAGTCCATAACGAACACCACCAGTGATTCGAATTTCGTCTTTTTCAATAGACATTCGATCGCCACGTCCATAACCGAATTGACGACGTCGCAATTCATAGTTGATGTCTTCTTCATCAAGCGGCAAATGGGCAGGAATTCCGTCCACAATCCCCGTTAATTGTTCGCCGTGCGATTCACCTGCGGTTAGCCAACTGAGCATATTCTTTTGAAAATTTCTTGATAATGGTTTTATTAAAATGCTTTCCTGTCCAATAGTGAAAAGATTCATTGGCTTGTTCAATAAACCAATCTATTCCATTCAACACCATTTTTCCATCATTTTTGAACTTCTTTAGGAGCGCCGTTTCATAAGGATAATACAAAATATCAAAATATGCCCGAACAGAAGGATAATCTTCATCAAGTGGTAATGGTGATTCACCATGCAAACCTAAGGTTGTCGTATTGATGATGACGCTGGATTGTTGGGCTACTTCCACACGTTTTTTCCAAGGGAAAGTAAAAATACGTGCAAAATTTTTGTAAGTATTAAGGACCAAATCTCGAGGTGCTCTTGAACAAAAATAAATAGGAATAGTAATAAGCACAGGGATAATTTGAATGAAAGGGGACAGTTGGGTTTCGTCACGCAAACAAACGTAGATTCGTTGATACTTATTGCTGCGAACGAGAGAGTAAAGAAGTGTCTTTGCGGTTCCACCACCCCCTAATATGCAGATGGTGTCATTTTCCGAGATTTGTAACTGTTGGATGGTTCGTTGGGCTCCATAAATATCCGTATTTACACAAGTCCAAAGACCATTTGATCGAAACAGCGTGTTTGAAGCAATATGGTTAAGGGAAGCGTGTTCATTTTTGATATGCTTAATGGCTAAGGGTATGTATTCTTTCAAAGGTGAGGTGATATTGAAACCCCAATAATCTTGCGATAAATAAGGTTTTATAAGGTTGAAAAAGTAATGTAACTTTCCTGAATACAAAAACTGCTTATCATTGTGTGTAGAACTAGTGCGTTTAGGACGTTTGATGGCTTCTAAAACAAGAATATCGGCGATTTGTGTTTCTTCGTTAGAAGGTTTTTGTTCCAAGTGAATGGAAAGATCATTTTCTTCATTTGTATTCAGATCAATCAATTCATACGTTCCCTCAATGTTCAAATGCTCCATAGCAATGGAATGGATACGAGGCGATAAAGAGTGCGTTATAGAGAAACCAATGAGTGCAAGTTTGATCATGTCCTTTTACCTTAAATACAAAAAGAGCTGTTCAAAGAATATACGATCCGAAACCGAAGCAACCTGAGCATCTTGTATCCATGTTTCACCTTTGGCAACCAATGCTGCAACCGCAAACGCCATTGCAATCCGATGATCTTGGAAGGATGAAAGTTTCGCACCTCGCAAAGGATCTTTTGCTTCAAATTGAAAACCATCTAAATACTCTTCTACTTCAATATTCATTCGTCGTAAATTGTCAACAATGCTTTTGATTCGGTCACTTTCTTTGGTACGTAATTCCTTTGCAGAGTGCAATTCAAAACTGCCTTGTGTTGCTGCAGCAAGGACGGCTAAAATGGGAATTTCATCTATCACCAAAGGAAGGAGTTCAGAATCGATTCGAAAATGAAAATTGCCTCCTGAACGTACTTCCAGCCAACCTATCGGTTCGCCTAACTGTGTATGGGTTACTTCCCAATCCAAGTGAGCACCTTGCGCTTTCAACAATTTGAGATACGCAATACGTGTCGGATTGAGCAATACATTTTTCCACTCCAAACAAGAACCGTTTACCAAAATTGCTGCTGCAATCCAAAAAGCGAGATTGGAAATATCTAACGGAACTTCACCCGAACAATCAGGTAAATGGATGTTATGGTCAATTTGTAGGGCTGTACCATCTCCCACGGTTTGTGGAGCGATTTGAAGTAGCCGTTCAGTATGATCTCGGGTTTGAAAACGTTCAATCACTGTGGTAATCCCATCTGCAAACAGTCCTGCTAATAAAATTGCCGATTTGACTTGAGCACTGGCAACTGGAAGTGGATAAGAGATTCCGTGTAAGGATGCAGGTTGAATATGAATGGGTAAAGTGCCATTGCTTGTAGTTATTTTTGCACCCATTTTTTGTAAAGGTATGGCAACTCGTTCCATAGGTCGTTTGGTTAGCGAGTCATCCCCAATCAATTGAACAGTAACGTTCTGGCTACATAACAATCCGCAGAGTAAACGAGCGGTGGTTCCCGAGTTTTGACAATCAATTGGATGAGCAGGCGAGACAAAGCGTTTCTTTGCGGGTACTATAACCTTTGTTTTGTATTGTTGCGTCGTTAAATGAAGGTGGATCCCTAATGCTTGTAGTGCTGTAATGGTGCTAAAGACATCGTTTGCGGGCGATTGAAGAAGAATTTGGTTTTCAACGTGGTTTATCGCAGCAATCAGCAAGCGGCGGTGGGTTACCGATTTATCTGAAGGTACAACAGTTGTCCCTAAGATTGGTCGTTTTGCTGGATATAGTCGGATTCCATTCGCATCATTCATTCACCGAACCGACGTCCCATGGCAACCGCTAACGATCTCAATTGTAACGCTAACGTCTTTAATTGTTCAGGAGATAATGCTTGTTTTGCATCGGATTTGGCTTGTTGAGGATTTGGGTGAAATTCAACCATAATCCCGTCAGCACCCGCAGCAATGGCAGATAATGCAAGCGGGATCACCAGTTTGCTATCACCGCTAGCGTGGCTCGGATCAGCAATTACAGGAAGTTTACATTCTTGTTTCAGTTTTGGTATAATGGCAACATCAAAGGTATTTCGGGTAAAATCTGAAAAGGTACGTATCCCACGTTCACATAGGATAATTTGAGTGTTTCCTTCTTCTGCGATATACATCGCTGCATTGATTAGTTCCCAATAGGTTGCCGACATTCCCCGCTTTAGTAAGATGGGTCGGTGCGATTGGCCTACTCGTTTCAACAAACTAAAATTTTGCATGTTTCGTGAACCAATTTGCAATACATCTACGTAAGGTTCAAATTGATCCACTTGTTCCACATCCATCACTTCACTGACAATCGGCAAAGACACCTTATCAGCTGCTTTTCTAAACCACTCAAGTGCAGGCATACCGAGCCCTTGAAACGAATAGGGTGAAGTTCGTGGCTTAAAAATTCCACCACGCAACATTTTAACACCCACTTCTTTTGCAAGAGTTGCACTTAGAAGAATCTGTTCTTCGCTTTCAACTGCACAAGGTCCTGCAATGAGAACAATTTCATCACCACCGAATTGAAGATTGCCTAAAGAAATACGGTAGTACGACTCATTGGAGGCATCGTTGGTAAATAAAATGGGCTTAAACCGTTCACGAGAATTGATTTCAGGTAAAGACATAGAAACAAATTCAATCAAACAAAAAAGTATGTTAAGGTATAATAATACGAATTCAAAAATACAAAATCATACCGAAATAGAAAATAAATCCTATGGATATTTTTTCCATAATCAAACCGATGATCCTCTTTTCCCTTCAAACATTGAAACGATGGTACTTTTATCCAATTTACCATTCGTAAGTTTTGGTAAGTTTGAAAGAAAAAGCCACTGTTTAGGTATTTTGTACGAAGATAATTGTTTGCGTAAATAATTTTCAATTTGTTGTTGTGGGTTTTCTATTACACCCTTCAGAACAACAGCAGCACCCACTTCAAAGCCCCAACGCTTAGAAGGTACAGGGACAATTGCGACTTCTTGAACATCTGGAAAATTCAAAAGTACCATTTCAACTTCACGTGCATCCACTTTTTTACCACCAGTAACAATTCTATCAGAAATGCGTGAGACAATAGTCAACGCACCTTGTTCATCCACATAACCAATATCATTGGTACGTAACCATTCTCCTTGAAAAGTCAATTGTGTCTCAATTTCATTGGATTCATAACCTAATGCCATTGCAGGTGTTTGAATCCAAATTTCTCCTTCTTGATTTGGATTCAACACTTCTTGTTTTTCATCACGAATTTGAATCGTTACCTTCGGCAAAGGCAAACCACAGGTACGACGCAAAGATAATGCTGAATTGGGTGGAACAGTGGTTACCTGTGAACCTGCTTCTGATAAACCATAAGTTGCGAGCACACGTTGATCTTGTTCTACCAGTTGTTTGGGAATATAGCCACCACCTAATAGAATGGAAGTAAACCGCTTTTCCCAAAATGATGGATACTCATTGGTCAAATCTTGAAGCATTGTTGGAACCATTGATAACCTTGTGATGGGCGCTGTTTCTAACCGATTGATGGTAAGGTGAGTAGAAAAAGGTAAACCCCAAGCAAGCGATAAACCACGGTAGAAACTCTTGAATACACTTGCAATTCCGCCAATGTGATGCAACGGAAGAGATAATAACCAACAATCATTAGCACTCAACTGCAAATGACAAGCAGACATTTCCGCATGATTCATTAACGCAGTCCAACTGTGTTTGACCAATTTGGGTGTACCTGTGGTTCCACTGGTCAAGATCATTAAACAAGGTGAATATGGCATTTGATCCAATTGAAATGAGGAGAGAATACCTTCACACTTCCTATTTAACATTTCACTGAATAGATAAGTATTCTTTTGTTGAAGAACAGTGTAATGATGGAATGCGTGTTCATCAGTTATGATACAATTCGCAGAGTAACGAGAGAGAATGATTTCCAATTCCCAATGAGTTAGAGAACTCGGCAATATCAAAACACATCCATTTACACGCCATACGGCAATTACAGCAGCAAGCAATTCAATGGTGGGTTCTGCCACAAACATTACACGAAGGTAAGGATGTTTCAAAGAATCAAAGAAGTAGGCATAAGAAAAAATTTTTTTAAGAAATTCTGCAAAACGATAAGAACGTTCTTCGGTATAAAGAAAAATTTCATCTGGTTTTTTACTAACCCATTGTTCCAGAGGAAAAGGCATATTCTTACTCACAGAAATACTTCAGAAGGAAAATGAAAATCCCGAAACCAATTTCCCGAAAAGTGTAAAATTCCCTTTTCTATTCGGTAAGGAATTTGGATTGGTGATGAAGTATAGAAAAAAGTTCCGATACCAGAAGGTTGATGAAGCGTTTGAAATGAGTGTTGGATCCAAACATACCAAAACGCAGAGAGAATCGAGTCCATTCCAGAACTCAAAACAATCCGAGAATGATAACCAGAATTCGTTTCTAACCATTTACGAATCAGTTGAATAGATCCCATGGTACAAGGTTTCATTACGATAATACCATTGCTCTCTTTTAGCCAAAACTCAATTTCTTTGAAGTTTGTAGCCGATTCATCTACTGCAATTGGAATAGAGCCAAAATTGGAAAGTTTCAAAAGTTCGTGAATCTGCGAACGCTTTAAGGGTTGTTCAAGATATTGGATATTGGGATGAGAATAATGAACAAGAAACGCTTGGGTAGAATGAAAATCCCAACGTTCATTGAAATCCAATCGAAATAGGTTATTTGGATAACTTTCTACCAAGTTAAACAATTGTTCAAACAATTGTGTGGAGGGCTTTGAATGGACTTTAAGTTTAATGGTATGACAACCCAACGTGTTCCAAAATGCGATAGTATTATGAATGGTTTTCAGGTCAAACTCAAAAATGGTAGCAGCAATTGGTGCAGAAGTGGAATACGATTCAACATCTGTTTGAAGTTTGCGAATGGAATACAATTCAAACAGAATACTTAATCCGAATGCAGTCGCTGGATAAGTTGATAAAGAGAGTTCAGAAACAAGCGTTTCAAAACCAAACGCTGGAACATTGGTTTTTGGTAGAAGAGTAGAAACCCGCTCTAATAGTTGCTCCGCTTCTTCTATGCTTTCTGTTCCCCAATTGGGCAACGGTGCAATTTCTCCGATACTAACCATTCCACTTTCATCTTCTAATTGAAGAAAAAGAACTTCACGGACAAAAGCAGGGACTGTGGTTCTATTCGGGAATTGCCAGAAATAAAGAGGAACTCGTTTCCACCTGAATTTCATTGAGTACCAAGTAAAATTGCCGATCCAAACAAAATACCAAACAACCATTGGTACTTTGCGGTAATGGAAAGTAAATCCAAATACTCTTCACGACTTCGTGCTAAGTAAGCACGACGAATGATTAAATAGGTGTATATGTAAAGTGGGAATAAAGTAAATAGATACAGCAGTTGAAAATGAATCCACACAATTCCAACAGCAATTCCAATGGCGAGGATCAAAGAGAAAGCAAACTCCATTAAACCAAAGCGAAGTCCGAAGCGTGCTGGAAGTGTCCACTTACCACTTTTTTGATCGGTTGGAATATCACGAATGTTGTTCATAATAAGCAGCGAAGTAGATAATAGACCTGTTGGAATACCACACCAGATAGATAGTGTATCCCAACTAAGAGTCAACAGATATTCAGTTCCTGTAACCGCAACAATTCCAAAATACAAAATGACAAAGATTTCACTTAATCCGCGATATGCAATTGCAAATGGACCGGCAGTATAAAAAATTCCCAATAACACTGAAGATAAACCGATGAATACAATGATCCATCCACCACGTAATGCTAAAGGGATCCCAACTACAATAGCAAGTGCAAATGCAATGATGAAACCTAATTTCACTTGATTCGGTGATAATAAACCGCTTTGGGTTACACGAGTGGGTCCAATTCGTTCAGCAGTATCAGCACCTTTTTTCCAATCAAAGTAATCGTTTGAGATATTGGTACCAATTTGGATAAGTAAAGTCGCAATCAGAATTGGAATAACCCAAATCCATTGAAACGAAGTTTCATGTGTGGCTAAGGCAAAACCTATCCACACCGGGATAACAGCCGCCACCAATGTTTTCGGGCGGCTGGCGAGTATCCAAGGTGTATATTGAGTAAACGTTGTTTAAGTCCTTTACAAAAAATCAAATTAAGGGAGTCGAGGAAATTTTTTGAAATTTGGTTTTCGTTTTTCCAAAAATGCATTCTTTCCTTCTTGTCCCTCTTCACTCATATAGTATAATAGCGTTGCATTCCCTGCCAATTCTTGAATTCCGGCTTGTCCATCCGTTTCTGCATTGAAAGCAGATTTTAAGCAACGAAGGGCGATAGGAGATAGTGCTAAAATTTCTTTACACCACTCCACTGTAGTTTTTTCTAATTCTGCTAAGGGGACCACTGCATTCACCAAACCCATTTCTAAGGCCTGTTGTGCGTTGTATTGACGACAAAGAAACCACATCTCTTTTGCTTTTTTCATACCGACAATTCGGGAAAGCACACCTACTCCAAACCCTCCATCAAAACTCCCTACCCGTGGACCAGTTTGACCAAAAATGGCATTGTCTGCTGCGATGGTTAAATCGCAAACGACATGCAAAACATGGCCTCCACCAATAGCATATCCAGCAACCATCGCAATTACCGGTTTTGGTAAAGAACGAATCTGTTTTTGTAAATCCAAAACATTCAATCTAGGAACACCGCTATTGTCTTTATATCCAGCATTGCTACGTATGCGCTGATCTCCACCACTACAAAATGCTTTATCGCCAGCACCGGTGAGGATAACGACACCAACCTCTGGATCTTCACGTGCATCTAAAAACGCATCTTGCATTTCAAAAATGGTTTGAGGACGAAAAGCGTTGCGAACTTCCGGACGATTGATGGTAATTTTCGCAATACCTTCCCATTTATGATAGAGAATATCTTGATAAGTTTTCACTTCTTGCCAAGGGATGTTCATATTCCTTTCCTTTATTTATTTCTTAATAAAAAAACGAATGACACTAGATTGAAACCATTGTGGATTTTCGCTCGGAATGTCGTGTCCACAATCATTGACCACTTCCAAATAGAATTTTGGAATTTGTGAAGATAATTCTTTTCCAAGTTCTACATATTTTTCATCCAACTCACCAGCAGCATAAATAATCGGAATGGTATTGGTTTGCAATTGAGGCAAAAGGTAATTTTGATTGCCTACAGAAAATATTTTAAGTGCTAAAGCCAATTGATCTTTATTCTGTTCACTCCACAAAGTTTCCAAATGTTTTAGAATATCATCCCGTTTTCTGGATGCAAAAATGGGTAAATTGCACCAATATTCTCTAAACCATTCTATTCCTTTTTCTTGTATCTGTTGCGCTAGTAGTATATCATCTTTCAAACGTTGTTCTCGTTGAGTTTGATCTTGAATTCCAATGGCTCCACTGATGAAAAGTGCTCGTGAAAATCGTTCTGCTGTGCGAGTTAAAAAGTACATTCCAATACGGCTACCCATAGAATATCCAATAAGTCCTAAAGGACGACTTTCAATGGATAGAATTTCATCCAATAAAAGGTTTGCTGCCTCTTCAAAAGAATAATTGCCATCGCTAATTTCGCTTTTTCCATGTCCCGGTAAGTCGGGTACAATCAAATGAAAGTAAGGGACCAGTTTTTCAAAATGCGGTGACCAATAATGACCTGTACCCGCAAACCCGTGCAACATAACGAGTGGCGGTTTGTCTTTTGGACCATAGCGTTGGGTATGAATGTAAATGCTCATAAACAATCCACTGTTTTCAATTTTTGAAAAATACGTTTCAATTGTGAATATGAATCGTAACGATTGGTTTTCAATTCTACAACCAGTGGTTGCGATACACTTCTATTCAGGATAGAAGAAAAAGCATGAGAAGATAAATCCAGCGTTTGATATTCAATATGAAATCCCTTGCAAAGATCTTCAATAGAAACAATTTGAGGAGTTCCTTGCAAGGTTTCAAAACTTTGCTTTGCAGATGAATAAAGAGTATCGTATTCGTTCATATCACGACAACTCGGTAATAAATGAAAAATACCACCACCAGAATTGTTTAGAATGAAAAGAATAATCGGTAAATTTGAAAGAAGCAATAAACTATTGACATCATGACAAAAAGCCAAATCTCCTATTATCCCAATGGTCTGTTTTTGTGTGGCTTTTGCAAGACCTGCCAAAGTGGCAATGTTGCCATCAATTCCATTGACTCCTTTGTTCCCATAGAATTGACAAGATGCATTTCTTTTAAAAAACCAATCCATCCACCGCATAATGAGTGAATTACCAACAAAGATATTGATCTCTTTGGGAATTTGCGAAGATAAAAGATGAATGACTTGGGCTTCTACTGGAAGTTGATCAAAATCATGTTGCAACCCATGCTCCACTTTATTGTCTAACTGACGCAATTTGTGTAATAAAGCATGAGTTTTCATATTTAACGATTGCGGATGAATGAATTCATAAAACTGATGATAGGTGCAATGAAAATGTATTCGGACACAATGATCCGGATCAACAGTTTTTTCAGATCTTGAAATACGAATTACCCATTTGCTTCGTTTCAACAACGCTTGGAACACCTTAGAAGTGGGATAGTTTCCAAACCAAAGGATACAATCCACTTCTAACTTTTTTCCAAAATTGGTTCTAAACAACAGATCACCGTAATGAAACCCGTAACTATTTCCGAAAGCATTTGAAAGAATGTCTGACACTACCGGAAAGTTCAAGGTGTCAACAATTTTTTGAAAAATATCTTGTTCAGTTTTTGTTTGAACGGAATACGGTCCAGTTACAATCAAAGCATTAGAAACACGTGGTAACTCCAAATGTCCACGTACAGAGAGATCGTTATGATGTATGCTGGCGATGCGAGTTTGAAAACGGTCGCAAAGATTTTGAACATAGTGATTTTTCTTTTGAACTTCTTCTGCAGAATACGTTACCACAGGTGACAACGGTTCGTCCAAAGGAACATTCCAATGGATAGGATAATAGGGATAAAAACGCTGATACTGGAATAGAAAATGTTCTATCCATTGATCCGACTCCAATTCATCATTCATGTGTTCTGGAACTTGGATAAACAACGGTGTATATCGTCCATACAAATGGGCTTGGTGAATGGTTTGTGGAGCACCTACATTTTGTAACTTAGCAGGACGATCGGCAGTAAGAACAAATAATGGAATGTCAGAAGCATAGGCTTCTACCAGGGAAGGAAAATAATTTGCAGCAGCAGTACCGGAAGTACAAATAAGACCACACGGCTGTTGACTTCCTTTCGCAATGCCTAAAGCAAAAAACCCAGCACCACGTTCATCAATATGAACTGTGGTGGTGAGTTTGGGATGATGGAGTGCGCAATGTGAAAGCGGTGCATTTCTTGATCCCGGTGAAATGACCACATGGTTCATACCAAGCAAATGGAGTAGTTCAAGAAGAACATTTGAACGAAACCAATTGTCATTGATGCACTGCATTGGATCAATTACCCAATACTATTTTTTTCATGATACTCATTTTTAATTCTGTTTCTTCCCACTCAGCAGTAGCATCCGATGATTCCACAATGCCAGCCCCTGCATAAAATATCGTGTTTTCTGCTTGAATCATTGCAGAGCGAATTAGGACTGCAAGTTCCAACTGATCCAAGGTACACCAACCAGCCAATCCACAATAGTAACCACGATCTGGTTCATGAAGTTGTTGTAACATTTGGAGTGCTGTATCACGAGGAGATCCTGCGATGGCTGCTGTTGGGTGGATTGAATGAATCACCGCATCCAAAACGGTTTCATCCAAAATTTCAAATTCAATTATCGTATAAAGATGTTGAATATAATCTAGTGTAAGAATATACTTCTCTGTGAAGAATTGTGCATTCGGAGGTAGATAAGGTTGAAGGGATTGGAGAATTCCGTCGCTCACTAAAGAATGCTCCCATTGCTCTTTGCTTGAATGAATTAAACGATTAGTATGTTGTTGTTGTTGCATCGGATTGTTTCCGATCGGTTTTGATCCTGCTAAGCTATCGGTGAAACATTTTTTTCCATTCACTTTTAATACACATTCAGGTGTGACGCTTTGAAAAAAACCTGATGATGTTTGAAATTGAATCTTGTAGTTGTGGCTGGACAATCGCTTCATTCGTTGAAAAACGGTATTCGGATGATAGTGGGTAGTAGGATAAACTTGTTGTCTTGAAAGCACAACTTTTTTTACCACTTCTTGATGTATGGCGTGTTGGATTTGATCCATTTGTTGTTTCCAAGTGTCAAACGTGGGATAATTTTGTACAGGAAAATAAGTGTTAACATTCGGAAAACTTTCCCAAGAATAATCTGCTAAAATCATTTCCAAAGAGCGCGGATCATTTAGCACAATCACCCGAGAGTGATCATCCAACCAAATTTGAACTTTTGGGATACACCAACGAATGGGCAAGCCATTGGTACTTAAATTGAAAGGTATAACAGTATAAGCAAAGATGGGACAATCAAACTTATACTGGTTGGAAAGCTCTTGAAGAACTTTTCGTAGTTTAAAAATAGAATCAATTTCAATCTCAATTCCGTAACCAATGAGTTCAGAAGTGCTGTTGCGACTTATCCAACGAAAGGTAGGAGGATATTGTTGAACCCATTGATTGACTTGAGTAGGATGGATAATATCACAACGAAATTGTGTAAATTGCATTTTTTCAATATCATTCCATTAATCTGCAATAATATACAATGAAGAGGGCGATAAGAAGGAAATGAATCGAGTTGCAGAAGGAAGTGAACAAACAGAAGTTGGACAAATGTTCAATCGGATAAGCCGACGCTACGATTTAGCCAATCGCATTTTATCTTTTGGTATAGATCAATGCTGGCGACGAAAAGCCATTTCTAAATTAGGTAATTTACAGAACAAGTCCATGCTTGATGTTGCAACGGGTACTGGTGATATGATTTGGATTGCATTAAAAAAGTATCCACAACTTCAACCTGTTGGACTGGATTATGCACCACAAATGTTGCAGTTAGCCAAGCAAAAAGATACACAAAATAGAGTCCATTGGATTTTAGGTTCTGCAGACGATCTTCCACTCCAAGATAACTCAATGGATGTGATTACCATTAGTTTTGGAATTCGCAATGTAGCGAATTACCAACGTGCCCTGCAAGAATTCTATCGCGTTCTTAAACCTAATGGTATGCTTGCAATTTTAGAGTTTAGTATGCCGACCAACCCATTGTGGAAAAAAATCTATCGGTTTTACTTGTTCAATCTTTTGCCATGGATTGGTGGAATTGTAAGTGGAGATAAAAAAGCGTATCATTATCTTCCAAAATCGGTGGAAGCATTTCCTTATGGTGAGAGATTGGTAAATCTAATGAAAGAAGCATCCTTCCAAGAAGTTCAACAGCACCCTTTGACAGGTGGAATCGCTACACTTTACACCGCAAAAAAATGACCATATGAATTTGTAGTTTCCTATTCTTATATTTCTAAGAAATCAAATTCATCGTAATTTCTTCACAAGTTTTCTCCACAACCAAATGATAGGACAACACTATGAAGCACATTCTTATTACCGGCGTCTGTGGTCAAATAGGGACCGAATTGGTTAGAAAGTTACGTAAAGAGCTACCCAATGCATTGATTTTAGCTACCGACATCAAAACTCCACCTTCCAGTGTACTTTCGTTTGCCGATTTTGAACTGTTGGACGTATGTGATACCCAAGCAGTACAATCCATCATTCAAAAAAACCAAATTGATACAGTGTACCACTTAGCTGCTTTGCTGTCTGCGACAGGCGAGCGACACCCTGCTTTAGCGTGGAGGGTCAATCTAACAGCATTTTTTGATTTGCTTGAGATTAGTCGTAATCACAATGTAAAAATGGTTATTATGCCTAGTTCCATCGGTGCTTTTGGTCCAACCACTCCAAGAGACAATACCCCCAATCTTACCATAATGCGGCCCACTACGATGTACGGCATAACGAAAGTCACGGGTGAATTGTTGATGGAATACTACTATTTGAAGTTTGGGTTGGACTGTCGTGGAATGAGGTTTCCCGGAATTATTAGTAGCGAAACAGAACCGGGTGGCGGAACCACCGACTTTGCAGTGGATTTCTATTACAAAGCCGTACAAAACCAAGCAGCTACTTGTTTTGTACGTGAGGATACCATCTTACCCTTTATGTATATGCCGGATGCAATTGATGTACTTTGGGAATTGGCAATTGCTGATTCGAATCGTCTTTCAACCAGGATTTACAATGTCACAGCGTTTAGTGCCAGTGCCAAAGATTTTGAAAATGCAATCGTGAAAAAAATTCTAAATTTCAAGGTGGATTATCAACCCGATTACCGTCAACAAATCGCAGATTCTTGGCCTAGATCGTTGGATGATTCTCTTGCTAGAAACGATTGGGGGTGGAATCCAAAATTTGATTTGGAAAAAATGACAATAGACATGATTAAAAATCTACGTCTAAAGTTGGGTTAAGTTCGGAAGAGATTGTTTGACTGCTATTCAAATGCTTTATTGCTACGCTTTTCAAAACTGGTAGCGTAAACACCGAGGCCTGCCCATTCTCCGGGAGGAAAGGGTTGCGCTTCTGCCCATGCTACACTTTCTGCAATTTCATCTTCTACGCTTTGCTCAATCTCAGCAATATCTTGCTCCGAGAGTATGTTTTTACGAAGCAAATAACGTTTGTATCGTTGAATCGGATCCATTTTTTTCCATTCTTTCAGCATCTCTTTAGGTACATAATCTGCCGCATCATGGGCGCTATGACCCAATACGCGCATGGTGATGCATTCAATAAGAGAGGGTCCTAATCCGCTACGTGCGCGTTTAAGAAAATACCGTGTGGTTGCCAACACGGCGAGAATGTTGTTGCCATCAATCATTACCCCCGGAATACCGTAGGCAATCGCACGATCTGCTTGGGAAAAGAGGTTGTATTGTTTTGATAAAGGTGTAGAATAAGCAAATTGATTGTTTTCAATAAATACCAAAATGGGCGATTTGAGTACGGAAGCAAAGTTTAACCCTTCGTGAAAATCACCAATGGATACACCTCCATCTCCAAAGTAGGTCACTGCAACACAAGGTTTATTGCGTAGTTGACCGGCATAAGTAACCCCAACAATAAAAGGCAACATTGCGCCGATATGGCTGATGCATCCGTTAATGTTGTAATCATAATTGGATAAGTGGACCGACCCATCTTTTCCGCGGGTTGGACTGGTGTAGCGTCCAAGGTATTGTGCCAAAACAAATTTGGAGGGTTGACCTTTGACCATTTGAGCGGTTAAATCGCGATGCATTGGTGCTAACCAATCTTCGGGACGGAGATCAAATGCACTTCCTACGGTGATGGCTTCATGACCTATACCCGGATAGACACCTCCTACGATTTTTCCTTGCCGATACAATGAAATTGCAGTTTCTTCTACTCTTCTACCCAACTGCATCAAACGATAGAGCAAGCGGTACTCTTTGAGGGATATTTTTCCGTAGTTCAAATCCGGTATTTCTTCTGGAATACCATAGTATTGAGGCGTGGTATAGTGTTCAATTGCCATAAGTCAAGCGTTTCTCCCTTAAAAGGGCTGAAGATATTGGATAAAAGCGTAGTTTTCAAGTAATTTTGGGTAGGATTTGCATTCAATCATTCTTCACATTATCTTAGCAAACTATTTTTCAAAACAAGACCCCATCGTCTAGTGGTTAGGACTCGAGGTTTTCGACCTCGCAACCGGGGTTCGAATCCCCGTGGGGTCGCTTGTACTTTACGAATGGTCGGTATGTTCTTTTCCAGAGAATCTATCCCAAACCGAGCAATATCTTGCTTGACTTGGTTTCATTCGTACTATAAATTGAATGCGATGGGGCATTAGCTCAGTTTGGGAGAGCGCTTGAATGGCATTCAAGAGGTCAGCGGTTCGACCCCGCTATGCTCCACTGCAAATCTGCGGGAGTAACTCAGTTGGTAGAGTGTCACGTTGCCAACGTGATTGTCGCCGGTTCGAGTCCGGTCTCCCGCTCCAGTAGGGTCGGTGCGACCCTTGCAACTCACGGAGCCAAGTGAGTGGCTTTCTGCCGATACCTCAAAGTACAGCAAAGGGGTTCCTTTCCTGAATTGACTTGAATTGGTTTCCGGCGGCGTAGCCAAGTGGTAAGGCAGAGGTCTGCAAAACCTTTATTCATCGGTTCGATTCCGATCGCCGCCTCTTTGTCTTACCTTGCCGAGGTGGCGAAATAGGCAGACGCAAGGGACTTAAAATCCCTCGGAGTAAAATCCGTACCGGTTCGAGTCCGGTCCTCGGCACTCGATGGTCTCAACCGATTGAAAAGGGACAAGCAAGTGAGGGCGGTTAGCTCAGATGGCTAGAGCGCTTGCTTGACATGCAAGAGGTCGTAGGTTCAAGTCCTATACCGCCCACAAAAAATCAAACGGAGGAATTGGCATCAAGACAGTTGTTAATCAGAAATCGTCCGATGAAAAAGAAATCCGTGTGAACCATCAAATCAAAGCGGATAAAGTACGTGTGATTGGGACAGACGGTGAGCAGTTGGGAATCATGGATGTACCTTCTGCATTGAAATTAGCAAAAGAAAGAGAATTGGATTTGGTTGAAGTTGCTCCAAATGCTAATCCTCCAGTTTGTAAGATCCTTGATTTTGGAAAGTATAAATTCCAATTAGCCAAAAAAGATCGTGAATCAAGGAAAAAACAAGCCCATTCGGAAGTCAAAAAAATTCGTTTTACACCGGTTACCGGTGATAACGATTTTGAAGTGAAGGTTCGTCAAGCCAAAGAGTTTATTAAGGACGGACATAAAGTCAAAGCCATCGTGATGTTGCGTGGACGCTTGATGACCAGAAGAGAAATGGGTGATGATATTTTACAACGGTTTATTGAAGCAATGTCCTCTGTGGCAAAAGTAGAGGTCGGAATTCAAATGGATGGTGTACGCAGTATGAGCGTACAACTGATGAAAAAGTAGGAACAAACCATGCCCAAAATGAAATCCAAACGAGGTGCTGTCAAGCGATTTGAGGTGACGGGTTCAGGTAAAATTATACGTCGCAAAAGTCGTATGCGTCACAAATTGACACACAAATCATCAAGAGTAAAACGAAATTTAAGTATGGAAGTGGAAGTTTCGCCTGCTGTGAAAAATAAAATCAAACGGCTCATTTTGGCGTAAACGAATAGTAGGATAGAATAGGACGAGAGCATGCCACGTAGTATAAACAATGTTGCATCAAAACAACGAAGAAAAAAAATATTAAAAGCAGCCAAAGGGTACTGGGGTTCAAGAAAAACTCGTATCCGCATGGCAATGGATGCGGTGGATCGTGCACGATTGTATGCTTATGAACATCGCAGGTTAAAGAAAAGAGATTTTCGGAGTTTGTGGATTGTACGGATAAACGCTGCGGTTCGACCATTTGGATTAAATTATAGCAAGTTCATTCATTTGCTGAATGAAAAAAATATACTAATGAATCGGAAAGTACTTGCGGATCTTGCCTTTAATGATCCGGTTGCATTTGAGCAGCTGGTTAAGGTTGCCCAAGCATAATCCTACAAACTTTTGCAAGATGCAAGGGGAACCTAAATGGTAGGTTCCCCTTTTCAGTTTCAGGTGGCATTTTTAAGATTGGAGCAAAAATGTCAAACTTAGAAGAGCATATCCGAATCGCAAAACAAAAGTTTCATCAAGCCCTTCAAGATACAGCCCCCGAAGCGTGGGAAACATTAAAAAATACTTTTCTGGCAAGAAAAGGGATTATTGCTGAACTGTTTGCCATGCTTGCAGAATGTACCCCTGAAGAAAAGCGTCACTATGGAAAAACATTGAATGAGTTGAAAAATGAGATTACCGAGCAAATTGAACGATTGAAGTCAAAAGTAGAATTTCAACTTAGACCGAAACGACTTGATCCGACACTTCCGGGAAAACCGTATCCCTATCCCAGAGTTCATCCACTCACACAAACCTTGAATCGAATTGTGGACACGTTTGCCAGAATGGGTTTTGTAGTAGAAGAGGGACCAGAATTAGAAACTGCTTATTACAATTTTGATGCTTTGAATACACCTATTTGGCACCCTGCACGAGAGAAATCAGATACATTGTATATTCTTAATAGTACTTCCGAATATGAACTTTTGCGAACAGAAACGTCGCCCGTACAAATTCATGCTTTGGAAAAACGTGGCGTTCCTATTCGAATCATTTCACCCGGTCGTGTGTATCGCAATGATAAACCCGATGCCACGCACAGTCCAGTATTTCATCAGGTAGAAGGTTTGTGTGTGGATGAAAAAATCTCTATGGCTGATTTGAAAGGGACCTTATTAGGATTTTATCGTGCAATGTTAGGTTCCAGAATTGAGATACGTTTTAGACCCCATTTCTTTCCCTTTACCGAACCTTCTGCAGAGGTTGATGTTACCTGTCCGTTCTGTTATGGAAACGGTTGCAGAATTTGTAAACAGAGCGGTTACATAGAAATGGGTGGAAGTGGAATGGTCCATCCCAATGTCCTCAAAGGCGTGGGGGTAGATATGGAAAAATATAGCGGATTTGCTTTTGGATTAGGTGTTGAACGGTTGGCGATGTTATTGCATGGTGTAGATGACATCAGATTGTTTTATGAAAACGATTTACGCTTTTTAGAGCAATTTGCATAATTTTTTCAACAACAAACGACGAGACGTGTATGGTTCGCATCTCTTATCAATGGTTAAAAGATTTAATTGATTTACCTGAGTCACCGGAAACCATTTGTGAGGTACTTACTCATTTAGGATTTGAAGTAGAAGAAATGCAGCATATTCCAGCAGTTCCAGAGCGTGTGGTGGCAGGGTATATCCTCAATATAGAGCCGCATCCCAATGCCGATAAATTAAAGTGGGTGACAGTTGGGTTAGATGGTGAAGTGAAAAAGATTGTGTGTGGTGCACCCAATGTAGCACTCAATCAATGGGTCGCGGTTGCATTAGAAGGTGCAAAATTGCGTGATTTTGTGGTTACACCACGCACTATCCGTGGGATTGAAAGCGATGCGGTCATTTGTTCCGAACGTGAATTGGGACGGTCTGATGATCATAGTGGAATATGGGTATTGGGCACATTAGATAATGGAGAATGGACCGCGGGTGAACCATTAGAAAAAAGAATTGTAAGTGACACCATTTATTCAATTGAAGTAACACTCAATCGTGCAGATTGTTTATCGCATTTAGGGATCGCCAGAGAACTTTCAGCCAAATTCAAACGACCGTTGCATTTATTGCCTACACCCATCCAAGAGTTGAATATTCCTACCTCCCAAATCATTTCAGTGATATTGGATGATCCAATCGGTTGTCCACGATATCGTGCACGTGTTATGAAAGATGTCGCAGCCAATCTTCCTTCACCATTTTGGATGAGAGAACGATTGAAATGGATGGGTACCCGTGCAATCAATGCTGTAGTGGATGTGACCAATTATGTGATGTTTGAAACTGGGCATCCATTGCATGCTTTTGATAGAGAGTTTTTATACGGAAATGTGATTGGAACAAGAAAAGCCAAACCTAAAGAAGTGTTTTACACTTTAGACGAAGTTGAACGTGTTCTTTCCGAACAAGATGTTTTGATTCGTGACGCAGAGAAAGCAGTAGCACTGGGCGGAATTATGGGTGGTTTAAACAGTCAGATACGGGAAACCACCAAAGATTTGTTGTTAGAAGCGGCTTATTTTGATCCCATCACCATTCGCAATACTTCTCGAAGATTAGGCATATCTTCTGAATCCTCAAAGCGCTTTGAAAGAGGTGCTGATGTAAACGGTGTTGTCTATGCACTTGATCGTGCCACCTCGCTTATTCAGATGTTGTGTGGTGGTGAAGTATATTTTTCTGCTGCAGAATCCTATCCTTCACCTCTTCCACCAAGATCCATCAACTTACGAATGAAGCGACTGCATTTGATTTTAGGATACGAAAGCACAACCCTTACGGAGGCCAGTGATCTTTTCAATCAACTGAATTGTCAAACCACTCCAATTGATGGCGATACTCTAAAGGTAGTGGTTCCTTCCTATCGTCATGACTTACAACAAGAGATTGATCTGATTGAAGAAGTGGCACGGTTGAAGGGCTACTCGTTGATACCGACACAAGATAAAGCAACGATCCCTTTAACCAATCCACAAAATGAACATTGGTTAGCCAGAATGCGTTGGAATGAATGGGCACGTCAATTTGGATTAACCGAATGCATTTCCAACACGATGGTGGATCCGAACGATTTAGCAATTCTTGAAATTTTGGAAGGGGCAATCCAAATTGCAAATCCTATTGCCTCAGAACTATCAGCAATGCGCACCAATTTGTTGGTCAGTTTAATCCACACGGTAAACCACAATCTTCGTCACGGTAGAAAAAGCGTTGCTGTTTTTGAAATTGGAAAAGTATTCGGAAAAGGGCTCATTCCCTCTTCTTCATTTGAACGTTGGCATATTGGAATTGCTTTAAGTGGGAATTCCGAAGCGGAATGGTGGAGTGTGTCAAAGCCCAAACCGTACTCTGCGAGTGATGTGGTTGGAATTTTGGAACGTTTGTTTCAGTTACACATCCATTGTGAGATCCGACCGAAAGATACTTTCGGAGTACTCGAAGAGGCATTTGAAATTTTCCACCAAGATGCTTTAATCGGCTACGCTGGAAAATTGGATGGTGCGGTTAAAAAAGAAAAATTAACCGAAAAAGTAAGAGCAATAGCAAAACATTTTGATATTGATCAACCCATTTGGATCATTGAGTTCAATACAGAACCATTGCCCGTTCAATTCAAAATTCCGCAATACCAACCATTTTCTAGATATCCAGAAGTAGAGCGGGATTTATCGTTTTCAATTCCGGAGCATTTAACGGCAGAAAAAATTGTAAAGACAGCCAAAAGTGCCATTGAAGATTCTAATTTTTCCATTTCTATATCTATTTTTGATCGTCATCACGATGAAAAAAATCAAAGAATATCCATTGGTTTACGCATCAAGATGCAAAGTTTTGAAAAAACACTCAATGAAAACGAAATCAATGATGTAGTTCACAAAGTATTAGAAAAAGTAAGTACCTTAGAAGGTGTTCAATGGCGATCTGCAATGTAAATTTTTACCCTTGAGGAGTTTATGGATCAAGATTTTTTATTAACTTTAGAAAAACGATTTGAACAGGTAAGAGAAAAACTGATTCTCGTTCGTCAAGAAAACGAACAATTGTTCAAAGAAAAAAATGAACTGAATTCCGAAATAGAACGCTTAATGCGTGAAAACAATGGATTGGCGGCAGAACGAGAACGGTTGAGAAGTGAACTAAATGTATCGCTTGCAGAAGTTGCTGAACTCCAGAAGAAAGTTGAACAGTTAGAAAAGGAACTTAGTGAAGCAAACCAAAACGTTCAACAATATCAAGCGATTCATGATACATTGAAACAACGTTTGGAATCGATTTTAGAAAAATTAGATTCAATAGAGTAATTGTTTTGTATTGACCCCGTTCATAGCTTAAACTAAATTACTTTACGTATATCATTATGGAAGTACGTACCGAAAGGAATCAGATGTCAACAGAACCCATCGTCGTTCGAGTCAAGATTTTCGGCCAAGAATACGGCATCAAAGCAGAAGCAGATGCTGACTATATTCGTAAAGTCGCCGAATATCTTGACGCAAAGATGAGGGATGTAGAAGAAACCTTACCTGCGGGAAGTACTCCAATGAAGATCGCTGTTTTAGCTGCTTTGAATTTGACGGATGAACTGTTTATGGCGTGGGAAGAACGTGATCGAATGCGGCAAGAATTAGAAGACCGTGCCAAGCAGCTTTCTGAAAAAATGGCGCGTGAATTAGGTGAGTTTTGATTAACGAGTGTGCTCGAACAACTGCCTTTTACGGGCGGAACCATCAAAAGAGAACCGGGAACCTGACGTCGCAGTGTCTATGACATGCCCCCTTAATTCGAAAGAATTATGCCAGGGGACGCCAGAAACATTGGAGGAGGTACCCACCGTATTGTGACGGAGTGGTTCTCGCACCTACAAGCAGTTGTTCGGGTCTAAGTATAGACGGCGTTACCAATCGTAACGCCGTATTTCTTTATTGAAAGAATTGAGTATGACCACGAAAATTCTATTTATCGGTGATATTGTAAATCATCTGGGTATAACGGTGGTGGAAAAATTGCTGCCTAAATTACACCAAGAGTTGGAAATGGATTTGGTTATAGCAAATGCTGAAAATGTGAACAATGGCCGTGGAATTACACTAAAAGAAGCAGATCGCTTGTTTGAGATCGGTGTCAATGTATTAACAGGTGGAAATCACACGTGGGATAAAGAAAAAATCGGATTGGTATTTGAAAAGTATCCGAATACCGTTTTACGACCTGCTAACTATCCAGAAGGAGCATCAGGAAAAGGATATACTTTAGTACCAGCAAAAAATGGTGAAACCATTGCCGTTATCAACACACAGGGTAGGTTGTTTATGCAAGCCATTGATTGTCCCTTTCAAGTAACTGATCGTTTGCTTAAAGAAATCCAACCCATTACACCTTTGATTGTGATTGATTTTCATGCAGAAGCCACTGCAGAAAAAATAGCGTATGCCCATGCTTACGATGGAAAGGTGAGTGCGGTGATGGGTACACATACGCATGTACCCACAGCCGATACTTGTATATTGCCGAACGGCACTGCATTCCAATGTGATGTGGGAATGACAGGCGCGCATGATGGTGTTATTGGAATGGAATTGGAATCAGTGATCCAAGCGTTTCGGATTCCAACACGGATGCAGATGAACAGTGCACAAGGAGATTTACGACTTAATGGTGTTTGGATAGAAATTGAGAATCAAAGCGGAAAAGCGCTGCACATTCAGAGAATAGAAAGAAAAGTGAAATGAGAATCCTGTTTTATAATGGCAATATCTATCGCCCCAAGTATAGCAATGAACCGCAATACCATTCTTTTCTTGTAGAAGATGGATCATTTGTGGATTTTTTTATTGAAAAAGAGCCAAGCGTAGAATGCGATGAAACAATTTCCTTAAACTCTTTGTTTGTGTATCCACCTTTTTTTGATAGTCATACCCATTTTGTTTGGGGCGGTTCAGCACTCACTCCACTCAATTTTCATCAAATTCATTCCAAACAAGAGATTATCCAACGCATCTTACATATGCGATCTCAAATGGAGCATCAATACGGTCGGGGTTGGTTAATCGGATTAGGGCTAGATCCGCACAAAGTTCAGATTTCCAGAGAAGAATTGGATCAAGCATGTGGTCCATTTCCTTGCATCATTGATACTCACGATCTTCACTCTGCTTTTGCCAATCGTATCGCTTTGGAGCGTGCAAAGGTGTGGGAAGAGTGTCAAAATCCTCCAGGAGGCATCATTGAACGTGATGAAACAGGGATACCGAACGGTTGGTTAAGAGAATTTGCGGTGCAATTTGTGAAACAAGCCATCCCACCAGCAACAACAGAAGACCATTTTCAGTGGTATCAAGCAGCAGAAACACTGGCACACTCTTACGGAATTGTTGGAGTTGGGGAAAATGCAAATACTTTTTTAACAAAAGATTATATACAATGGGATCAACAAGGTAAATTGAACTTGCGAGTGGACCTATGGTTAAATGAAGGAAGACCTAATGAGCGTACCCTTCAATTTTCTAAGTATCAATCTCATCGCTTACAAGTTCGTACTCAAAAACTGTTTCTTGATGGCTCTTTAGGCAGTAGAACTGCTTATATGAAAGAACCCTATGAAAACCAATCCGATTGCGGAATGCCATTAATGACCTTTGAAGAAGTGTTGGATCTATCCAAAGAAGCGCTCCGTCAAGGTTGGGAATTGGCAATTCATTGTATTGGAGATGCTGCTGTTGAAATGGCAATTGAAATGGCGGAAGTGCTGGATAAATTGCATTTCAATACCACCAAAATCGCTTTAGAGCATTGTCAAGTACTCCCAGAGAACGCTGCACAAAAAATTGCCCGATTGGGTCTTACCGTGTCAATGCAACCAGTTCATTTAGCCAATGATAGACATTGGATGCGAGAGAAAATTGGCTTTAAGCGATGTCAAAGGAGTTTTCAATTCAAACCACTCTCGGAGTCCAAAGTTCTTTTGCGGTTTGGTTCAGATTGGCCTGTAGAAGACCTTAACCCTATCCTTGGACTAAAGATGGCGGTTGAAAATGATTCAGAGGAGCATCCTGAAAAAATTTGGTATCAACCTCATCAATTGCCTTTTGATGCAGCATTAGAAGCGTTTACCTTTACACC
The DNA here is from genome assembly GCA_026417415.1 of bacterium. GTDB lineage: Bacteria > Electryoneota > JAOADG01 > JAOADG01 > JAOADG01 > JAOADG01. The sequence goes on along the minus strand of JAOADG010000028.1, from coordinate 8,121 downwards.
ACACCAACGAGCAGGATGGAAAAACCATTGTAAACTATCGTTGGGAAAGCATTCCATTGGAACCACTGCAGATTTTATCCTTATCAATTGCGACTTACAAAATACACCCACAACCGATTGGAGCCTTCAACCGGTAGTGCAAACTTGGCTAGAGGGTGTATGTTATTTTGTTAAATCGTAAAAAATAGTAGTTTTATCAACACACTTTGAAGGGAATTACACATTTTTATAGAAGGGGGGAGGGTTGTTGAACAGTTTCTTTGAATTTATCTTTAAGTTTTGGATAAAAAAGAATTTCCAATACACTCCATTGGAAAGGATGCAGTTTCTTTTTAATTCTACTGAGAGGGAAGCTATGAGTAACTTCATGCGCTTGTTGATGGTGGTAATGTTTTGTTCTTTTGCGGTGTTAGGTTTTTCTAGAGAATGGACAGAAGAAGATGATATTATTACAGGGATTCCTGATCCGAACAATGTCCAAATCACAGTTCAAACCATATCCACCGGACATCTCCGATTAACGTTTTCTAATCCAGACGTTCGTGCAGAATTGGTGGAACTCAATAAACGCACGTGGACTGCTTACACTATGGAAGGTGAAACGCGAACGTGGGAAGTAGGAAAACCGATGGTACCACAAATCGCACGTTCGGTAAGATTACCCGATTTGGGCAATGTTGAAATTATTGTCCACAATGCATCCTATTCGGAATACACCGATATAGATGTCCTTCCACAACAAGATCTACCACATTTTTCTGAAAAAGGTGGGTATGTAAAACGTGATTTCATTCTTGATGAAAACACCTACAACACAAATGCATGGTATCCAAACGATCTTGCGGTGTTGGGCGAACCTGCAATTTTACGAGATTTGCGTATAGCAGTATTGGGTTTGCATCCGGTTCAAGTCAATCCAGTCACACGATCGGTTCGAATTTACAATTATGTGGATTTAGAAATCGTTCCCACGGGCGGCGTTGGTATCAACGAATTGACCTATGCGCCGGGTCGTGTGCCAAGTTTTGAATGGATTTACCGCGAAGTACTGGGTGCTGATGAGGTAAACACTTTAGATAGCACCACTCCAACGCTTCCCGGCTCAATTTTAGTATTAGCAAGAAGCGATAATACACAAAACCTTAATTTGGTTCAACAATTTGTGAACTGGAAAAAAGCCAGTGGCCGTCCTACCACACTGGTTACTTTTAGTACCATGCCCACCAGTTCTGCAGTGATGTCTGCGATACAAAACGCTTACAACACGTTACAACCTCCGCTTGAACATGTGGTCATTGTGGGTGATTCAGAAGATATGCCGCCACATACTTCTGGTTATGGGGGAACGGACCACCCCTATACACAACTTGCTGGCAATGATATTTTAGGTGATGTCACCTTAGGGCGATTGAGTTTCGCGCCCGGGAATTCATCTATGTTGGCCACTATGGTTAATCGGACCTTGAATTATGAACGAACCCCAATGATCAGCGGTGATACAACATGGTTTACCAGAGGTTGGGGTTACGCTGGCACATCCAACGGCATCACTTCAAATCGCGATGTCATTCGTTACTGCATTGCAATGATGAATCAGCATGGAGTAAACAATACCTTTTATGATGAACACAGCAGTGCAGTGAGTGCTTCTTTGATCAATCAACGTCTTGGTCCCGGTGCTGTAAATTGGGCACACCGTGCAGGTTGGGTAGGACAAATCAGTGTAAGTGATGTAGATGGAATTCAAAATGTCAATAAACCTTTTGCTGCATTTAATATCACCTGCAGTACAGGAAACTGGACGGACAATAGTGAAGGGATAAATGAACGTTTAATTCGCATCGGCACACCTACTGCACCGAGAGGTGCCATCGGTGCGGTCGCTACTGCTACTTCGGGTACACATGTGAATTTCAATAATGTGGTTGCAGGTGGGATTTATTGGGGATATGGACCGCAAGGGTTACACCAACCCGGGCCGATGACTTGGGCTGGGAAATATCAATTGTGGCGAAATTACAACGTTAGTCAATCAAGTAGTGTGACCAACTTTTCCAATTGGAACAATTTAATGGGCGATCCCTGTGCATATATGTGGTCAGGTGTGCCGAGAATGCTGAATGCGGATATTCCCAACTCAATTCCACTGGGACAAAATCGCCTTGAATTTGTTGTGCGTAGAGGCAATACTCCAGTACCCAATTTAGTAGTAACTGCTTGGAAACCCGGTACGAATAATGATGAAACCTATTATCGTACCTTGACCAATAGCGAAGGTCGGGCGGTATTGTTGCTAACCAATCAAACTCCTGGAAATCTATTTGTTACGGTCATTGGCGCTGCGCTAGAAAACTATCATCCTATTATTGACACTGTTGTTGTGGTGAATACTGCAGGAAACATTGCATTTTTATCCTATACGGTAGATGATGATAACGCAAATGGTACCGTTGGAAACGGGGATGGAATGGCTTCGCCAGGAGAAACCATTGATTTGAACGTTCGTTTATGGAACCGTGGTACCTCCGCATCGGTAGATGGAATTACAGCAACATTGGCTTCCACGGATCCACGAGTTACGGTGATAAATAGTACTCGCGCCTATCCCAATTTAGCACCGAATGATAGTGCTTATGGAGATGGAACCTTCCGTATTCAACTGGCTCCTACTCTTAACCACAATGAGTTGATCCATTTACGTTTAACGGTAAGCGCAACAGATACCAATAACAATCGTGTGTTGACCATACCTGTGACCATTCGTTCGATTGATGTTCGTTTTAATTCCTATACTTTTTACAATGCATCTGGGGGCACCACTACACTTCAGCCCGGTGGAAGTGCTTATTTAGGTTTATCCATACGAAACATTGGTGGAATAGCTGCTCAACAAACCATAGGCACATTGTTTTCTAGGTCTCCATATGTGTCGGTTAACATTGCAGATGCTACCTATCCGTCGTTCCCGCTAAATGTGGATATTACCAATCCTAATAACCAACGTTTTCAGGTGTCAGCGAATGTTTTAACTATACCGGGAACAGTAGCGACATTAGGTTTGGCGATGCAGTCAGGTAGTTTAAGAGATACGGTGTTTTTTAATATCAATATTGGTACTAGAACGCCTACACATCCTACAGGACCTGACAATTATGGGTATTTGGCATACGACAACACAGACACCAGTTATGAAATGGCACCCACTTACCAATGGATTGAAATCATTTCAAACGGTTTAGGAACAAGATTGAATATGACGGATGGTGGTGAAAATCAAGATGCCAACATTGCCTATGTTTTGCCCTTCGCAGTTCAATATTATGGCAGGACCTATAATGCAGGGGATACTTTAACTGTTTGTAGCAACGGTTGGGTAGCACTTGGTTGGCAGCCGCATTATCGTAATTTCCGTAACTGGCGTTTGCCTGCTTGTGAAGGGCCACGAAATATCATTGCCGCCTTTTGGGATGACTTGATGTTCGGAAGTGCACCCGAAGGGGTTTATCGCTATTATGATGCAACCAACCATTATTTGGTCATTACTTGGAATGTGCGAACTACCTTCGGTGGAAATGTAAACAATGAATTCCAAATTATAATTTATGATGAACAGTATTGGCCCACTTATACTAACGATGCGATGATTAAATTCCAATACAAGCGGTTCAACAATGTTGTGGGCGATTACAACGATACGGACTACGCAACCATTGGAATTTGTGATTATGACTACATTAATGCGATTGAGTATTCATTCAACAATGCTTACACAGCGGGTAGCGCACCGATTCCCAATGGCAACAATGTTAACCGAGCGATTTTGTTCACTACCGCACAAAACTTTATTACCGGCACCATCACTGGGCAAGTGCGTCGTGCGGACAACAATCAACCGATTCCAAATGCGACGGTTTTCGTTTTAAGTGGTGGTTACAGTGGAGTTACCGATTCATTTGGACACTATACTATCCCAGAAGTGTTGATTGGACATTACAACGTAAGATGTTCTGCTGCTGGTTACAACCCATCCATTGATACCGTAACAGTTTATGAAGATAGTACTTCGGTGCTTAATTTCTTGCTTACAGCGCCGGGTGTGGTTATACGACCAGATTCTATTACCACTCAACTTCATCCGTCTGGTGAAGACACTACCTATCAGATCGTGATTCAAAATACCGGCAACGGTGTGTTAACTTGGTCAAGCCAGTTGCAATATGGCATTCCGGGCGATGAACCCAATGATCCGTGGCAGCAAGTGTTTACATTCCCTGCTACTCAAAGGACACCTAATACGGATGCACAGTTGCAAGGGATTGAGTTTGACGGCAATTATTTCTGGGTAACCGGAGCAAACAATTGGTCCAATCCGAATAAAATTTACAAGTTTGATCGCAATGGTAACTTCATTACTAGTTTTGATCAAACAGATACATCATCTGTCAATGGATATTGGGATTTAGCGTGGGATGGAACCTATTTATACGCTTCATCAAGCAACTATGTAGATAAATTGGATACCCTTTGCAACATTGTAGAGCGTCGTATTGTTCCGACCAATCCAGTTAAAGCGTTGGCAATTGATTCTGCCAATGGTATCCTGTATGTTGCTAATCGTGTGAGTCCCATTTATGTTATTCGTTGGAGTGATGGTGTGTTGTTAAGAACATTGACCAATCCGGGGAACAACACGTGGGACATTTACGGAATGGCATGGTATCCAGAAGATCCCGATCAAAAGTATCTCTATTTAATGTCCAGAGATCCATCCAATGCTTCTGGCGCCAATATCATCAAAGTGGATCCTGTAACAGGCGCTCACCAGTTTGTAGTATCCCTTGGTCAAACCGGTGAAAGCGGTGCTGGTTTGACCCTTACTACACGTTGGAATCCATTAATTTGGGTACTTGCAACAGTTTTAACCCGTCCTTCTAGCCAACCGGATCGAGTTGCACTCTTTGAGGTAGCGTTTAATAGCGTTTGGATACAATATTCGCCACGTGCAGGTTCAATCAATCCCGGCGATTCCACAGTGGTAAATGTCAATTTAGCAAGCAACTTTATGCCGATTGGTGTGTATCGTGTGGCTATTGATTTTATTACCAATGCCAATCCACCGGTGGTTTCCATTCCTGTCACGATGGTGGTGGATACGGTTTCTACCGTCAATCCAACGAGTACAGAGAATGCGTTACCCCACGGTTTTGTTTTGGAACAGAACTATCCGAACCCGTTTAATCCAAACACATCCATTCGGTTTGTATTACCAAGAGAGGAAAGGGTTACGCTAAAGATTTTCAATACTATGGGTCAAGAAGTGGCAACATTGGTCAATCAAACGAAATTGAATGCAGGAAAATATACCCTTTCGTTTAATGCGAGCAGTTTACCGACAGGGGTGTACATCTATCGTTTGCAGGCAGGTTCGTTTGTGGAATCCAAGAAAATGATTCTAATGAAGTAAATCCTGCTTTTTTTTGTTAAAAACGCCGATCATCTTGGATCGGCGTTTTCTTTGACCGATATTCTGAAAATCAAGTGAAGAGAATACTTTTTTATAATAAATGTGATATGTATCACAGATATGTTTAAATGATCATTTCACATCTATTGGGATGTGATATCACATCACATTAAATTCTACTAAAGTCGTTAGGTTCACCAAAATATGAATACTCAAACGATGTTGGTGCTCGGTGCATTGGCACTTATTGGAACCATCACATTGATGGTGAACAATACGTTACTGGAAACCACGTCAAAAGTTACCGAAGCCAATGTTACGCTGACTGCTCTTAGTTTAGCAGAAGGGATGATAAGTGAAGTGATGCTACGGAGATATGACGAAAACCCAAATGCAACATCCACCTCTCAATTTGTTGCCAACGCTTCATTAGGACCTGATGCAGGTGAATCTTATCCAGATTACGATGATGTAGATGATTATCGCAATCTCACGCGTTCCACTATCATTAATGGTGTGAATTTTTCCATCACAGTCAATGTGAATTACGTAAGTGATACCGATCTTTCTACAATTCAAACTTCACAAACTTACAATAAATTGGTTACAGTTCGAGTACAAAGTATTTACTTACGTTCGTTGGCGAATAATACTTTAACACTATCGTACATTGCATCGTATGTGCGACTGTTTCAGTAAATGTAGGAGAAAATACAAATGAACACAGCATTAGATATGGCAATTGCTACCTTAATTGGTGGATTGCTTCTCCTCATTTTATTGAATTTAAACAGCAGAGTAACTCAAGAAGCGCAACGCTCCTATATTGAAACCTATCCAGAGGTGGAGGCATTTGCAATTAAAGAAATTTTGGATTACGAAATTCCAAAAATTGGCTATGGTCTCATTTGGCCTCAAAGAGCCATTCAAATTGCAGAAGAAACTCGTCTTCGTTTTGCGTACGATTCAAGTAGATATGGAAATTTCGATTCCATTGTGGTAGAATATCATGCACTCCCACCGATATTTGGGGATACCAGTACAACAAGAACCTTACTTCAGGTAAGAAGAAGAATCTATCGTCCAACCAGCATCTTGGATCAAGCACTTGGGAATAATATTACTGCCTTTCGATTTGAATACTTTGATGTAAATGGTGCAGAAATTCCTGCACCAGTTCCTCAAGCCCAGTTAGCAAGAATTAAAATGGTGCGTGTTACCTATACGACAGAAAGCCCTTGGCGAACCGATAGAAGAGTTACAGCCGGGGGATTGTACACTGAAATCTATCCATACCAACAGATAACTAAAATCTATAGACCGAGAAACCTGCGGTAGGAGGGGGTTATGGGAAACTTATCGTTACTGATGGTATTGGCATTCTTAGTCGGATATGGATACGTGGGTTACCGTGTACGTTCTACTCAAGAACTTGCTACCGATCGTGCTGCACAAACCGTTGAACGTACTGCAATAAAATTGCTTGCAGCATCTGCAGTCAATCGTGCCTTAGGAATTTTAACATTAAATTCAACCCATAGAAGCGATGTTACAGGGAATATCTTCGGGGGTTCTTTTCGGGTGAGAATTTTCGATCCTACTACGGATGCGACGTTGGGACCTACGCAAGTACGACTTATCTGCAGTGTACAATTGAGAAATCGGCGAGATACAACTATGGTATTGCTTCAATTTCCATCGTTTAGCCGCTTTTCCTATATGAGCAATACAGAGGGAAACATCTGGTTTGCAACGGGTGATACGATACGTGGACCAATTCATAGCAATGACTATTTTAGAATGTCGGGTCGTCCTGCCTTTATGGACGAAGTATCCAGTGCATTATGGTACACGACCACTGAACCGTATCGCAAGTATGATGCAGCAACCAATCCCTATTTCGGTGGACCCACCAATTTTGGTGCACCCAATATTCCTATGCCATCCAATTTAGATCCCCAACGTGCCGCAGCACAAAGCAATGGGATTGTATTTACCAACTCTACCTTATATATCCAATTCAATGCAAATGGTACTTACCAAACTCGTACTTCCACAAGCGGAGCGTGGACCCTACGTACACGTCCAAACAATGGTGTAATCTTTGTAGGACCAACTTCCGGGACCAGTACCTCTTACAATGTGTATGTAAGTGGTGTGGTGAGTGGACAATGGACCTTGGCAGTTCAAGGAAATATCTATATTACCGATAACATCGTATACAACAACAACCCTCAAACGAACCCAAGTTCCACCGATATGTTAGGATTGGTCGCACGAATGAATTGCATTGTCACCAACAATGTTGCAGGTGGCAACCGAACCATTCATGCTCATATCATGACCATGAACACGAGTGCTACTTCAGTCACTTCAAACTTTTACGTAGATACCTACAATACTATTCTTTCAGGTACTTTAACAGTATTCGGAGGCATTACTCAAGCAAGAAGAGGTGCTGTTGCGCAAATGGGTTCGCCGGGTACTGGGTACTTAAAAAATTACATTTATGACAATCGTTTAAGAGAGTTTTCACCACCTTCTTATCCATTAACTACGGTACTTCAACAACTCTACTACTGGGAATAAATCCTTCAACAAGTGCTAAGCTAACGTTTAGTGATGCTAAACCGAAGGGAAGTACTTGTTAAAATGTA
>JAOADG010000035.1 GCA_026417415.1 bacterium | reverse complement strand
TCAACCATACGGTTGATCGTCTGTTCAATGAAAAATACAACTTGGTATTAATTTAAGCAAATACCAAATACAAAAGGCATCCCATTCGGGATGCCTTTTGAAAAAGATTTGAAAACTTTACTTCACTAACATCATCTTCTTAACAGCCGTGAACTTACCAGCTCGAAGTTGATAGAAATACACACCCGCTGGAAGATTCTTAGCATCGAAGTTTACTGAATATACATTCGGCGTTTGATAATCGTCAACCAATCGTGCCACCTCACGGCCGTTTACATCGAATACCGATAATTCCACTTTGCCCGCTTCTTTGATAGAGTAACGGATTTCAGTAATTGGGTTAAATGGATTCGGTATGTTTTGTTGTAATTCATACTTATTCGGAATAATACTAACCGGTGTAGCATGAACTACATACGGATACATTGATTCAATGCCATCCACATCCACGTCGGCAATACGATAGTAATAGGTCTTCCCATTGATGACACGAGTGTCAATGTAACGATAGATATGACCTGATGTAGATGTTCCTTGGCCGAGTACTGTAGCAATCAGTTCACCTACGACATTTTCAGATTCTGAACGATAGATGTTAAAGTGATGATTATTCACTTCAGATTCTGTTCTCCAATTTAGGATCACTTGACTGTTTCCACCTGAAGCGGTAAACGAGCTCATTTGTACTGGTAACAATACTTCTTCACTCAATAACAACCATTCAGAGTAGTGTGTTAAGCCACAAACCGTTACTGATTGACCTGGACCAAAGGTGTATGAATACGGAGCTGCATTCGGAACAATGGTCCAACCTATTCCGGAGCGTGGACGCCATGCAGCACGAACTGTACTCGGATTTACACCATTGGGAACAGTAAAGGTCAAGCAAGCGGTGAATCCACTAAATGGTTCTGTCATATTATGTGAAATTTGCACAATCACGGGTGCTGCGACTGCACCAGTTGCCAAGCCCTCAGCAATTGGATCGGAACCCGGAGTATATCCACCCGGTAAACTACCAGTAATTCCAAAATAGTTTGGATTTAGAATCTCCGTAGAAGAAACGTAGCTACCTGCCGGTGGTGTACCTACAAAACTGAATCCATCAATTACAGCACCATTGGCACTGTAATTACCGCCTGCGCTAACATTGGTTGGAGGAGTAGAAACGTATGGTTGATTCGCACGGCGATAGAAGAGGATTGCATAGTTGTTTGGTGGAATCATCGTGGTTTGTGCTCCAGCAAACTGGAGGAACAATCCATTTGCTAATGTAGAATGTCCTTGGATACCGATGGTTGGTGTCCATCCAGTTCCCACAATACCTTGGTATTGGTACTTGATACGTCCATCAGCATAGAGGATGACTTGATAAGAGATCAACTCGGTGTTTGCATTGTATCTTGGGCTATTGGTCACTTGAATAACAAAATAGGAACCAAAATTTTGATACTGACAGCGATTACTTGTTAACCAATCATGATCATCCCAGAATGGGAATATTGCAGCTTGACTGTTTGAAATATTGGTAGTAGAAGTAGGAAGTGTAGTGTTTGACCAACCGATATCACCAGTTGAAACATTAAAAGCAAATGCACCATTTGTACCCATTCTACCACCGTTGTAAATATTGCCATAGAACGGGAACCAGAAAGATCCAAAACTGATGTTGGCTTCATTATCATCACCACTTAACACTAACTCAGTCGGATTATCTAAAGTAATCCAATTGAATGTGACGGTTGGATCTCCCGCTGGACCACTACTGCTCTTATAGTAATAAGTGTAATTATCAGGTCCACCAATATGGTAATTGAGAGTAGTGATAGTAGTTGTAGGACCATTAGTAAATACCCCTGCACCGTTTTTCGCAGATGCAAAGAATTTATAAGTTACATTTGAAGATAACCCAGAAACAGCAATATTGACCCAGTTTGCAGCTGTTGCTTCACGTGGATTTCCACCAGAAAGGATCCATCCCAAGAAATTATTGTTGGCGTCATTTACACCCACACGGTAAATCGTTGTTGCTGGATTTCCATCTGCTGGTAAACCTGTAATGGTTACACCGGTATAACCTGTCGGTGCTGCAGGGACTGTTACGCCTGGCGCTCCCGGTGTGTTGCACAGCGTCCAACCATTCATACTGGCGAAACCAGTAGATTGGAAGCCATTTCCAGTAGCATACACTCGGTACCAATTTTGAGTGTTCGGTCCTAACCCTGTATGGATGTAAGTAGTTACATTTGCACCCACATCGGTTAACCAATTGAATGTGGTACCATTGGTTGAATAATGAATGTTAAACGAATCCTCATTATTGGAATTATCGGTCCAACCCAATGTCAAACTACTATTTGTAGCATTAGTAATGGTACCTCCACTGGGAGCATTAGGAGAAGCACCAGCACCAGTAGTAAATGACCATACTGGACCTAAAGTATTCCCTTGGTTGTTAAATGCATGGATTCTCCAATAATAAATCGTATTCGGATTTAAATTGGTGGGAGGAGACCAAGAGTTACCGACTAAATCGTCATAGACCATGGTTGTGGGCGGATTGTTTGTATCCAAATAAACATCCACCCAACTGGTTCCTGCACCATTCGTCCAAGTTAAAGTTGCATTGGTAGGAATATTGGTAGCACCATTTGCAGGAGACGGGCTAGATGGAGCATCCGGTGCAGTTTGAATCTCAAATTGAATTGAAGGCCTATTTGCTGTAAGTGTTCCAGCAGTTGCTCCAAGATCAGCGGCATCAGCTTGACGATACCAATGGCGGTTGGTTTGTCCACTTTGATAACGCCAAGGAGCAGTGCTTGAAGTGTATCCAGGACGGTAACTTCTCATCATAATCAATAAATTATCCGTCCCATTCCAATTAAAATCGGTAATATCCCATTCTTTCCAAGATCCAGCAGCACCGGGGCCAAGATAATTTTGAGCACCAGAATCGTATACCAAGGTCGCACCACTAGAAATGGTTGCCCAACTTTGACCTGTGGCAATTGTGGTTGCTGTTGTAGGTTTGATATAAATCCAAACTTGCCGTCCAGGTGACCACGAAGTTGTCGTATGGCAATACCAGCGCAAATGGGTAATCAAGCCCGCAGCACCACCTGCGCCAGTAATTTCAGAAGCCAGATAAAGACCCACACTTGCGACTTGATGCCAATAATCATAAACTGGGTAAGCTTGACCTAAGTTTGCACCAGGGAAGCCAATGGTAACAGCGACGTCTGCTTCATCCACTGGTAATTCTTCATCCCCTATGGTAACCGTTCTGCTTTGACCCACAGTAAACACTTCACTTTGGTTTTCTGCGGCTAATTTTGCTGCTTCTTCCTTGGTTGGAATAGCAAATGCATAGACCGTAAACAACAAAGTTAGTGATACTACACTAAGTAGTTTCAATAGTTTCATAGAACTACCTCCTTAAGTAATAATGAATAATCCGCAAAAACTGCGCTTTACAAAATGATCGAATGAATCCCACTCTTAGCAATATTGACTAAATTTTAAGATTCTTTTCATATAATGTCAAGCGTTCAGAAATAATTTTAAGAATTATTATTCAAATTTTGAATTTTTTCGATGTGATATGAATCAAATATTTTTCTAACTATAGATTTTTCCTTGAGTTTACTATTTAAAAAACTCTTAGAGGTATTTGTTTCTTTCACACTCTAAGAGTGCTCAATCTGATGGATTGATCACATAAGAAGTTGTGATTTCACACGATTTACTAAGCATAGCGCTTACACTACAATATTTTTCATGAGAGAGATGAATTGCACGTTCAACTTTCTCTGGTTCTAAACCTTGTCCTTGAAAAAAATATGTAACGTGAATTTTCGTAAATACTTTCGGATGTTCGCTTGCACGTTCACCTTCTACTTCAATCCAAAATTTTTCTACAGGTTGTTTCATTTTCTTTAGTATTGAAATCACATCCATTCCACTACAACCAGCTAAAGCATGCAAAAGCAGTTCTACAGGCCGTATCCCATTCAGCTTTTCGCTCTCGTTTAATCTTGAAGCAAGAGGTAATCCATGACCCGTTTCTGCTTCCGACAACATGAGCAATCCATCAATCCATTTGGTTTTTGTTTTCATATACTTTCCTTATTCATTTGGATATTGTTCTATTACCCAATTCGTTGGTTTCTCTTGAATTTCATTTAATTCAATCACTTGATAGCACTGTTCTGAAATCAATTCTCCCATTGTTTCACGGTTAGTATGAATTTCAACGATCGGTTCACCGTTTTCTACCCAATCACCCCATTTTTTCAAAAAACGAAAACCAGCCAAAGGATCAATTGTATCCGACATCACCTTTCTTCCAGCACCTAATAAAACGGCTAACTTTCCAAATATCAACGCATCTACACCGTTCAAATACCCTTCTTTTTTCGCTTTGACACAATAGACCACTCGGGCTTGAGGCATTTTATTTAGATTCAATAAATACGAGACGTCACCTTTTTGTGCTTCTACAATTTGCAACCATTTTTCAAAGGCATATCCACCTTTCCATAATGAAATCAACCGTTCCATCGCTTTATTTTTTGGACCTCTACCGACTGCATCCAAAACTTCTGTGCCCAATGATAGGGTTAACTCAGATAACTCAGGGTTAGTTTCTTTCCCTTGCAACCATTCCATTGCCTCTTTCACTTCTAACCAATTTCCTATGGTTTGACCAATAGGGATATCCATTTTTGTAAGTAGTACTCTGGTTGCAATGTTTGATGCAGTTGCATTCTGATATAAAGAGACGGCAAGTTTTTTTGCAAATTCAAAATCTTTAGCAAAAGCGCCTTTTCCTACTTTTAAATCAATTACTAACCCATCTAATCCCTCTGAAAGTTTTTTTGATAGAATGGAAGTCGTTATAAGTGGAATGGCACGGATTGTAGCAGTAACATCTCGTAAAGCGTACATTTTTTTATCTACTGGGGCAATTTCTTCGGTTTGCCCTGCCATCACACATCCAACCTTAGGGAGTAGTTTTTTAATTTCTTCAAGTGTCAATTGAGTTCGGAAACCGGGAATGGAGTCAAGCTTATCTAAAGTTCCACCTGTATGCCCTAAACCGCGACCGGATATCATCGGTACATAACAACCTTCTGCAGCCAATAAAGGTGCAAGCATTAGCGAAATTTTATCACCCACACCCCCTGTAGAATGTTTATCAACCACAGGTCCATTAAGATTGCTCCATTGCAGTCGTTCACCACTGTTTACCATCGCTTGAAGAAGTGTTGCAGTTTCTTTGGGCGTCATTCCTTGAAAATAGATTGCCATAAGTAAGGCAGACATTTGATAATCAGGAATTAACCCTTGGTCGTACTCTTGAACTATTTTCTTTATTTCTTCATCTGATAGTTCAAGACCTGCTTGTTTATGTTCAATGATATCCACTATGGTTTTCATAAACAGTTTGGTTTAAACTTTTTCTGCAACTCGTTCCCCAAGTAAACCGCCCGGCTTTAATAATAGAATGATTATTAACACTACAAAAGCATAAACATCTTTATATTCACTGCTAATGTACCCAGCACCCAGCGCTTCAATCATTCCCAATACAAATCCACCTAACATTGCACCTGGGATATTCCCTATCCCCCCCAACACCGCAGCGGTAAATGCCTTTAATCCGGCTTGATATCCAATGTAGAAACTAACTACTCCGTACAGTGAACCTACTAAAACGCCTGCAATGGCAGCAAGTGCGCTACCAAGTACAAAGGTAACTGCAATGATGGATTGTGGATTAATTCCACACAAACTTGCCATCTTTAGGTCTTGAGCGGTTGCACGCATAGCGATCCCTAATTTGGTACGTTTCACTAAAAACGTAAGCCCCAGCATTAAAAGCGGAGCAACCACCAAAATGGCAATTTGTGAAGCACTCAAAGTTATGGTACTTAATTGTATTCCTTTACCATGAAAAAGGTCTGGGAACACTTTTTCTCTTGCACCTAAAGAAACCATCACAAAATTTTGTAAAAAAATTGAAGCCCCTAAAGCAGTAATTAATGGTTGGAGCCGTCCTGCACCACGTAAAGGGCGATACGCCAACCGTTCCAATGCTAAACCCCATCCTCCCGCAAATAACGCAGCACCTAAAGCAGCGACTGACAACACTATCCACGGATTCGTTGTAATCAGCCATTCAGCACCCCACCAACCCAATCCAATCACTCCCACAAATGCACCTATCATATAGATTTCGCCGTGAGCAAAGTTAATCAATTGCATAATTCCATAGACCATCGTATAGCCCAATGCAATTAATGCATAGACACATCCTAAAACGATTCCATTGATAAGTTGCTGAATTAGCACTTTTTTCGGGAAAATGATTTTATTGTTCTAATCTATAAGATAGTAGAAGAATTTTGTTTTACAAACGGTTCAGATAACACGGAACACTTTATAGTTCCACATCAATTAAGATAAAACTCGTTGCTGAGATTGACTGTATTTCAATTTCGGTTTGTTGAGTAATTCTCAGTTGATCGTTTTTTTCTAACTTAGTTCCATCTACTTGCAAATGACCTTCTTTAAGATAAAGAAAGACACCGCGCTGGGAATTATTTCCATTTATTACTTTTGCAACGGAATAGGTTCTCGTAAAATTTGCCTCCCATTCGGCTAAAAAAATTGCTGCATTTGAATACATTTGGATAGGAATGATGGGCATCTCTTCTGTGATTTTGATTTGATTTCCTACCACAACAGGGAGCAAACAATTCTGGCGCAACTCAATGGGAAACTTTTTTTGTTCATAAGAAGGGTCTATTCCTTTTGTATGCGGCAAAAACCAAATTTGATAAAGGTGAAGTGGTTGATTTTCTTGATTAAATTCAGAATGAGCGATCCACTTTCCGGCTGACATTCTTTGAATTTCTTGTTCTTGAATTTTCGTCATACTGCCTAAACTATCGTTATGGGATACCGCACCAGAATGCACGATGGTTACAATTTCCATTTCACGATGGGAATGAGTAGGAAAACCACTTTTGGCTTCAAAAAGATCGTCATTAAATACCCGAAGATTACCAAAATGCATATTATTCGGGTCAACGTATTGATCAAAAGAAAACAACCAATAGGTTTTAAGCCATCCAAAATCTTTAAAATGACGTAAATTGGCAGGTATTTTTTGTATCATAAAGCATCCTATTGTAAAAGAAATAATACGATATCATTTTACAGTTCATGAAAAAACGTATGTGTAGTATAACCCTTAAATTCAAATTTCTTCATTTATGAATCAGATCCTATCTGTTTGGTTAAACCGTTATCGCAAAGAGTGGTGGACCGTACGTCTCTGGAAATTGTATTCGTTCACTTTGCCCTTAGCAGCATTCTTTACGAGTATCATCATTTTATTAGAATCAATTTTGAATTTTTCTACCAAAGTACGAGTTTTTCTTTTTGCCTCTTTGGTTTTGATTTGGATTGTCCCTCTGCTTTTTCCGTTCTTGTGGTTTTTCATTTCATATCTTAAAAAGAATCCCTCTGATTACTTGCTTGCAAAGGATTTTCAAAGACGCCCTAAAGGCAATGGACGATTACTTAATGCTTTAGAATTGATGCAGGATACCTCTGAACTATCTCAATATGCCATTGAGTTAGTAGAACAAGAACTCTCACAAATGTCTGTCTTCTCTCTTTTTACAAAAGATCAAGAACGTTTACGATTTTTTCAACGAACGATACTTGCAATGATTTTTCTGGGTATTATCGTAATCCTTCCACAAGGCGGACAAGCAGTTGCGCGATTACTAATGCCTACAAAAGATTTTGGACCTAAATCACCCTATCAACTCATTTGGGATGAAAATGATAGCGAGTTTGCAAGAAATGAACCTATTGAACGCATTCTTCGGATAAAAGTTATCACTGCTCCACCGACCACATTTCAAGGTGTTCTTAAAGTTCAAGAAGAAGGAGTTCGTGGATTAAAAACCTATCCCATTGTTTTCATAGGAGACAGTGCAATCGTTCGCTCAGAGCCACGAATGGGCAAAGTCACTTTTATCGCAAAACTGGGTAATATTGAAAGTCCACCTTTAGAACTCACACCGTTTCACCGAGTACGTTTAGAAAACGTAATGTACACCTTACAGCCCCCTCTTTATACGGGTTTACCACCTAGTATTTCTACAGGTGGAAATTTGACAGTGCTTCCTGGAACAAGGATTGAGTTTCAAGCTAACGTGGTTGGAAATGTAAGCCAATTGTTTGGTGTTTTTCGGAATGATACGATAGGAATAAAACTCATAGGCAAAAAAGCCAGTAGTGTATTTACAATTACACAAAGTGGTACTTTGAATATCATTTTGAAAGATCTTCAAAACCGTAACGGTTTATTTCCAACCCCTTTATACATTCAGTTATCCAACGATGAAATACCTATCGTTCAATTATTAACACCAGAAAAAGATCAGAACATTCCCGGCAATCTTCGGTTTCCTGTTATCGGACGTGCTGAAGATGATTTCGGAATTGCCAAGATGTATTTGGTTTATCGCTTTGGTGGCAATCGTCCTATTGGTGATTGGGATTCTTTGTCACTGCCTCTTCAAACATCCACCAATACTTCCTCTCAAACCTCTGTATTTTGTGCCATAGAATGGGATGTTACAAGATATGATCTACTTCCTGATGATTGGGTGGAATTCTATCTATCTGCATTTGATGAAAATAATATTACAGGTCCTAACCGTGGTGTATCCGTATTGCGAAAGATGTTAGTTCCTTCCTTAGAAAAATGGTTCCAAGAAAGCGAGGCATTGCATACTTCTATTTCGGGTGATTTACAAAGTTTAAGTCAAAGCGGACAACTGGTCGCAAAATCCTTAGAAGAACTTGCACAAAAGTTGAAACGAAAAGGTGAATTGAATTATGAAGAACGGGAAAAGATGCGCGGCACTTTGGAAAAACAACTCCAATTGGCAGAACAAGTAGAAAAAACTGCAAAAGAACTGCGTGAATTGTCCCAAAAGTTAGAAGAAAGTGGAACCTTAGCCCAACAAACCTTAGAAAAAATTTCAAAACTACAAGAATTGATGAATGAATTGGCCTCTCCAGAACTTAAGCAAGCACTTCAAGAGCTTCAAGAAGCACTAAAAAAAATGGATCAGAATCAGATAAGAGCCGCTATGGAAAAATTCCAGTTAAGCCAAAAAGAATGGTTAGAAAAATTGGATAGAACTTTATCACTACTTGAACAAATTCGCTTAGAACGACGTTTGGATATGTTAGAAAAGTGGTCCAAACAAGTTGCTGAACAAGCGCGTCGCAATCAAATGCAGACCGATACCCTAAAATCAGAGCATCTGACGGATTCTTTAAGTCAAGTATATTCTAAATTAGCAAACGAAAGTAAATCTTTAGAACAACAAGTTTCCGCAACAGCAGAGGATGCTAAAAAAAGCCCCTATTTTGATCAAAATGATATTCAAGATATGAGCCATGCTACACAACCCAATCAAGCAGCTTCTGTACCACTTCAACAAACTGCTAAACAATTTTCCCAAGATTTACAAAATGCAAAAATGACCGCACGAGAAGCAGCCAGACGAGCCGAGGCGTTGGCGCAAAAAATTGCCAATTGGAATAAACAATTACGAGAAAAGTCCAAACAAGATGTGTCCAATAAAATTCAACGAAGAATTGGCGAATTGTTGCAACTATCCAAACTTCAAATGGATCTTCAACAACAATATACGCCCTTGGATGTACGCACACCACAAGCACGTTCACTTGCAGAACAACAAGAAGCCATTCGTAGAAACTTGTTGAGTGTGATAGATAGTTTAGCAACATTAGGAAAAGAGACGTTCTTTTTACCACGCGGATTGAATTCTATTTTATTACGTGCAGATCAAATGATGGTTCAATCACGTAACTTGATTACTGAGCGCATGGGTGGTGCTCAATTTCAACAAGAACAAGCACGTGCAGCGATGAATGAAGCAGCTGCACATTTGATGCAAGCATTAGGGGATTTAGAGAAAAGCAACTCTAGTACCGGCTATGAAGAAATGATGCAGGCATTAGCTGAAATGGCACGTCGTCAAGCACAACTAAATGATCAAACCAACCAAATGATGGGTGAAGGAGGTTTGCCTATGCCTGATGGAACACCGATGGATTTATCCGGCGGTTCTATGCCCGGAGGTACTGATGGGCTTTTGCAACAATTGGCTGCTGAACAAGGTGCATTAGCCAATATGATGAAAGGTTTGGAACAACAATCGGAACGAATGCGTGAACTTACAAGTCGCTTACAAGGTTTAAGTGAGGAAATGAGTGAAGTGGAAAAACAACTTCAAGATAAATTGGTTTCTGAAAGGACACAGCGGTTACAACAACGAATTTTAACCCGATTATTGGACGCACAACGTTCCTTGCAAAAACAAGATTACACACAAAAACGCGAATCAAAAACCGGACAATCAATTGGTGGACGCGTAACTATTGAATATGATCCAAAGATGATTGAAAACTCGTTAAGAGGGAAATTGTTAGAAATGTCTAGAATGGGGCTTGAACCCGTTTGGCAACAGCGAATTCGTGAATATTGGCAGTATTTTGAAGTAAGCAGTAAACCGGACACAACCCGATGAAAACATTGAAACTGTGTACTGTAGCATTTCTGTTTATTTTCATTTTTATGGTTGAGGTTCTTGCTCAATCCGTTAATCCCATCGCTAATCAACTGATTCAACAAGGTTATTCGTTTGAGCGACTGCAACGATTTGAAGAAGCATTAGATGCTTTTGAAAAAGCACGTAACATCAATCCAAATTTAGCAGACGCTTGGTTAGGCACCAGTCGTATGCTTATGCGACTAAAACGATATGAAGAATTAAAAACAAAATGGAGTGTTGAACTTCCGAAAGCTCCCTTTTCTATTCGTACTCAAATGCATGCGGAGTTGGGTTGTGCGCTTTGGTATTTAGGCGATGTGCTTGGAACACGTAGCCAGTGGGAAGCGGCAGTTTCTGATCAACCAAACGAATCAACATTTCAGACCTTGTACTATAGTGTCCTTCAATATGGTATCTATGAAGAACTATTGCGATTTTTTCTAGAAAAACGGGAGAGCAATCCTTCTTATCAATTTTTATCTCGCCTCATCTTTGATCTGTATGTTTACACGATGAATCCTGACGGTGCATTGAAAGAGGTACTCTTTCAAATTCGGCAAAACCCAAACTCTGAAAATGAATGGAGTGCACAATTGGCAAGATTTTCA
Organism: bacterium; assembly: GCA_026417415.1. GTDB lineage: Bacteria > Electryoneota > JAOADG01 > JAOADG01 > JAOADG01 > JAOADG01. The sequence goes on along the minus strand of JAOADG010000035.1, from coordinate 9,001 downwards.
GGTGATTCTTTAACTACACTTTCAATGATTACAACAGTTGAAACTGAATTGCGTAAAAGAGGTCTTTCATTGAAAGAAAAAATTGCACTCTATAGAGTTTTAGGTAGTATCAAATTTCATAGTGCGATGTTTATGGAAGCCGTAAAAGATTATATCCTTGCAGATTCTTTGGCCAATGGAAAGGGTGAACGTTTATATGAGATTGGAGATCGTTTATTAGCAGAAAATCAATATGAACCTGCAGCACTCGCATTAGAATATGCCAAGCGGAAAAGTGGTGTTGAGCAAGCATATCAATTGCTATTGTTGGGTAAACTTGCAGAACAACAGGGTGATATCACCAAAGCACGTGAGTACTGGTCTCGTGCATTTTACCATCATCCCAATGAGGTTCATTCCGAAGAAGCTGCTTTGCGATTAGCAAGAAGTTTTTTGTTAAAGAATCCTAAAGAAACCATTTCCATTCTGAGAAAAATGAATTCTTTAACTCACCGCACAAAGCTAATGGAGACGAGTGCCTTGTTAATTGAAGCACTGTATCGTTCTGGCAATTACCTTGAAGCATCCAAAGAAATCCAATTTGCATCCAAGTTAACAGCAAATGATGCTAATCTTTGGAGAGGGACGATTATCTATCAAAATTTTCTTCTTCAAGTTCTTCACCCAGAAGTCACTGATTCGATTTTACTTCAATCCATTTCTTCGCTTAATCAAATTCCATTTGCTGATCCTATTAGTACTCAAGCATTACAAGAACGCATTTTCTGGAATACACTTCAAGAAACTCCTAATCTCATTCCTGCTTTTAGAACCTGGTTTCGTACCATTCACCAAACGCCAATTTCGGATACGCTTTACATTCAAGTTACCCAAACTATTCTTAACCTTTCTCAGAATGCATCTAACGAAGTTCAACGTGAAATTCTTTTTCGTGTTGCTAATGATGCATTCACGCGTTTCGATTCCAATCCATCCTTAAATTTCTTGTTGGAAAAAGTGTTTCATACTATTGAAGACAAATTTTTAACAGATGCCAGAGCACCCTCACTTTTTTTAGAAAGAGCAAAACGGAATTTTCAACAAAATGATTATGCCCAAGCAATTCGTGACTTAGAAATGCTCATCAAGTTTTCTCCGAATAGCCCTGAAGGGGAAATCGCAAGAAAATTATTACGCAAATGGTCTCGTGACGGATAACACGTACAACCTTTTTCTAATTTAGAATGAAATTTGTAAGATGTGATTTCAAATTGCATATTCATCGTTTAACAAATATATCAAATATAACGTCTAACTTTAGTAACGATGACAGCCAACGAAATTAGACAACAGTTTATCTCTTTTTTTGAGCAAAAGGCACACACTTTTGTTCCGAGTAGCCCTGTAATTCCTCGCGGTGATGCAACTCTATTATTCACCAATGCTGGAATGAATCAATTCAAAGACGTTTTTTTAGGTGTAGGTAGTCGCCCTTACAAACGTGCAGTTAATTCTCAAAAGTGTATCCGTGTGTCAGGAAAGCACAACGACCTCGAAGAGGTAGGAGTGGATACTTACCATCATACGTTCTTTGAAATGCTGGGAAATTGGAGTTTTGGAGATTATTACAAACGTGAAGCGATACAATGGGCATGGGAACTTCTAACCGATGTTTGGAAACTCCCTAAAGAGCGACTTTATGCTACTGTGTATGAAGATGATGATGAAGCAGAGAAACTTTGGTGTGAAGTGACTGATATTCATTCATCCCATATTTCAAGGTGGGGTAAAAAAGATAATTTTTGGGAAATGGGGGACGTAGGTCCTTGTGGACCTTGTAGCGAAATTCACTTTGATCGCGGTGTTGAATTTGATCAAAATCCTTCTGCTGGTGTAAATACAGGTTCCCCACGCTTTTTAGAAATCTGGAATTTGGTGTTTATTCAATACAATCGGGATAGTTCCGGTGAACTTCACCCATTACCTTCCAAACATGTAGATACAGGAATGGGGTTTGAACGCATTTCCTCCATTCTTCAAAATGTTCGTTCAAATTACAGTATTGATCTATTTGTTCCTTTGATTCAAAAAGTTTCTGAATTATCAGGGATGGATTATTATGAAGATGATCGCGGTATCCCCCATCGAGTTCTTGCAGATCATGTCCGTGCACTCTCTTTTGCTATTGCAGATGGTGCATTACCGGGCAACGAAGGTCGTGGATATGTTTTAAGGCGATTGTTGCGTCGCGCAGCAAGGTACGCAAGAAAATTGCACTTAGAACGACCAGTTTTATGTGAATTGGTTCCTGTTTTGGATGAAGCAATGGGGGACTTTTATCCAGAACTACGCGTTCGTAAGGAACATATTATACGTGTGATACGTGCAGAAGAACAAAATTTCTCAAAAACTTTAGATTTTGGGATAGAACGTTTTGAAACCGAAGCAAGTAAGTTACGTAAAGGAGATACTCTATCCGGCGAGGTTGTATGGCAACTTTATGACACGTTCGGATTTCCGCTGGATCTAACAGAACTTATGGCAAGAGAGATTGGTCTTTATGTAGATCGCGATGGATTTATGCGACATCTGGAAGAACAACGCAATCGTGGACGTAGTGCATCAAAGGTTCAACATCAAGAAACTACACTGAATGAGTGGATTGTTGTGCAAGAAGGAATAGGTCAATTTGTTGGATTTGAAAATTTTACCGTTGAAACCGATGTGCTACGTTGGCGATTGAATGAAAACACAGATGGTACGTTGGTTTTGGAGTTAATTGTCGCTGAAACACCTTTCTATGCTGAAGGAGGGGGACAAGTTGCAGATTTTGGATTGATTCAAGGTGAGGGGTTGACCGCTGAAGTTTTTGATGTGAGACCTTCCGAATTAGGGAATATTCACCGTTGCCGATTGTTGGAATGGACAGAATTTGTTCCCTCCAAAGTTTTCTGTAGCATCAATGAAACTCGCAGATTGGATTTAATGCGTAATCATACAGCAACACATTTATTAAACCAAGCATTACGGGAAGTGGTGGGTCGGCATATTCATCAAGCAGGATCTTTGGTCGATCCTAATTATCTGCGTTTTGATTTTACTCATTATGAAAAAATTCCATGGGATAAAGTCGTTGAAATTGAACAATGGGTGAATGATCATATCTTAAAGGATGAAACCGTTGTCCCCTCAATAGAGTCCATGGCTTCTTTACGTTCTGATATTGAAACTGGAAAAATTGAGGCAATGTTTGATGAGAAATACGGTGAAATGGTACGTGTGGTTCGTATTTTTGACCACGAGGGAAAAGTTGTTTCCCAAGAGTTGTGTGGCGGAACTCACGTACAACATACCTCTCAACTTGGTATATTTGTTATCACTACAGAAACAGGTGCCGCTGCTGGTGTTAGACGAATTGAAGCTTTAACGGGAAGTAAAGCGTTTGAATTTTATAGAAAAAGGAATTTGCAATTTTCGAAAATGGAGTGGCTGTTAAATAGTTCTGGTAGTGATATTGTGGACAAATTAGAAAAAACGTTAGAAGAAAAACGCCAATTAGAAAAAGAGTATCAACAGTTGGAAATGAAATGGGCTCGTTCTAAAGCAAAAGAATTGGTTCATGAAGCGCTTCGGATTGGAGATGTTCGAGTAGTAACCGCCGAAATTGAAGGTGCAAGCACAGAAACCCTAAAGGTCATTTGCGATATTGTACGGTCAGATTATGAAAAAGTAGTGATTGTGTTAGGTTCATCCCATACAGGAAATGCTTCTTTTGCTGCAGCAGTGACGGATGATTTACTTTCTACTCATCGTCTTAAAGCGGGTGAAATCATCAAACAGGTGGCTCATGCTGCTGGTGGTGGTGGTGGTGGTAAAGCACATTTAGCAACTGCCGGTGCAAAAGATGGCACAAAACTTCACGACGGTTTACGTGTGGTCCCTGAAGTAGTTGCAGCAATGCTCGGATAATATTTATGAAAGGTATTTCGACCTATCAATATCTTCTTGACTACCGTAAAAACGTAGGTCCTGGGCTGTTTGTATTGTTAGACCCCGATCGAAAAAGCATTTCTGAACTGTTAGAAACTGCGACAACCGCCGAACAAAACGGTGCTGCTGCATTGCTGTTTGGTACCAGTTTTTTAAGTGGGAATACATTTCACGAAAGTTTACAAGCAATACGATCTACAGTAACTATACCCCTATTACTTTTTCCGGGCAACAGTAGCCAAGTTACAAAAAATGTGGACGCGATTTTGCTGCTATCATTGTTATCCTCACGAAATCCTCAGTTTCTGATTGGTGAACATGTTATTGCTGCTCCAATGATTAAGCACTTACAGGTTGAAGTCATTTCGGTAGCTTATCTGTTGATCGAATCTGGAAAGATTACTACTGCCGAATTTGTAAGTGGATCTTTACCGATACCTCGCGATAAACCGGAACTTGCTGTTGCACACGCTTTAGCAGGAGAACAATTAGGTTTTAAGTTGGTGTATTTGGAAGCTGGAAGCGGTGCAAAACATCCTGTTCCGAGCGAAATGATTCGTAGTGTAAAAAATGAACTGACCATCCCCTTAATTGTGGGAGGTGGGATACGAAGCGAAGATGGTATTCGCACTGCTGTTCAAAGCGGAGCAGATTTCGTAGTGGTAGGAACACATTTTGAACAATTCGGAGTTAGCCAACTTCGTGATTTTGTTGCTGCTTTGAATGGTTAAAACCTTTTCTAATGATGCTTCGACTTACACAATTGGTTTTCTTTTTGGGATTGCAATGGTATGTCAATGGATATGCCCATCTTGAACCTGCTATTACTCTCACGCAAAAAATTCAAGATTTATCTGAAAAAGCACAATACAAAAAGCATCATATAGAACTGGTGGTATGCTATTTCACCGATTCTACCTTTCAATCATTGAATCAAAAGTACTATGAACAACGATATGACTCAAATGGGAATTTGGTAGAACTTTTGGTTTATGGGACCAATCAACTTCCAGAAAGCCGTATTATAGCAGAATATGACCGCAAATCAAATCTGATCAAACAACAGAATCTTGATTCAATCAATCGGTTGATAAACTACGCAACTTATACTTACGATGATTTAGGTAGAGTGCTTTCCTACAAAGAATATTCTTCTAAGAACGATTTAGTAGCACTTTTTCAATATCAAAGAAATGCAATGGATACAAGTATTATCCTCACTAAATCGGATTCGAATCAAAAAATTTTATACCACATTGACTATCGTTTAATTTTCGGGTTGGATGGTCTCATTTCTAGTGCAACAAAACTGTATAATGACAAAAATCAAAAGGACTCTGTATTCTATCAATACGATCAAAATGGCAATGTGGTATCTAAAAAGGTCTATAAAAATGATGCAATGTTGTTTACTTGGACCTATCAATATGATGAAAATGGAAATGAGATTCTCATCCAAAAGGTAAATCCAAAGGGTCTTGTGGAAATAAAAATTGAAAATCAATTTGACTCAAGAAATCTAAAAGTTCGATCTATCCAAACCATTTCTGATTCTACGAAAACTTACTTTAGATATGTGTACCATTATTTTTTGAACCATCGGTAATATTCTATTAGAAAGGTTTTGTTATGAGCGTCAAACCACGTCTTTACAAAGGATTTCGTGATATCTTTGCTACCGATATACGTCAACGAAATGCAATGATTGAAACCATTCGCAACGTTTATGAACTCTATGGCTTTCAACCTTTGGAAACACCAGCGATTGAATATGTTGATATTTTAGGAAAGTTTTTACCCGAAAGTGATCAACCAGAAGGAGGCATTTTTTCTTGGAAAAACGAAGATAATGAATGGATTGCTTTACGTTACGATTTAACTGCTCCCTTATCTCGTGTAGTTTCCATGTATCCCGATTTGCCTAAACCGTTTCGCCGTTATCAGGTGGGACCGGTCTATCGTTTTGAAAAACCGGGGCCTGGCCGTTTTAGGGAATTTTATCAATTTGATTTTGATACCGTAGGAACCTCGTCGGTAATTGCGGATGCTGAAATCTGTTGTGTCATCTGTGATACATTTGATGCTTTAGGGATTGAAATAGGTCAGTACATTGTCAAAGTGAATAATCGCAAGGTTTTAAATGGAGTTTTAGAGGCAGCAGGGTTAACCAATTTTTCTAAAGTCATCACATCAGAAATTGTTGATGCAAAAGGGTCCATACGCAAATCTGTCAAAGAAGTTACTACAAATGATATTTTTCGATCTATTGATAAAATTGATAAAATTGGTATGGACGGAGTGGTTCAACTGTTAACAAGTGGACGACGTGATTCTTCAGGCGACTTTACTCCCGGTCTCCAACTTTCAGATCAAGAGGTTCAATCCTTGGTTCGTTATCTTACAACGCGCGGCGAAAATAGAGCTTTGGTTTGTGATCAATTGGAAGACATCGTAGGTAAATCTCCTATCGGTTTAGAAGGAATTTCTGAATTACGTGAAATCGATCGACATTTAACTGCTTTAGGATATGAGGTCAATCAAGTAGAATTTGATCCATTAATTGTTCGTGGCCTCAGTTACTATACTGGCCCTGTATATGAAGGGATTTTGACTTTTCAAATCACCGATGAAGATGGAATGATTAAATCCTTTGGCTCTGTTTTTGGTGGCGGCCGATATGACAATTTGGTGGAACGTTTTACTGGTCAGAAGGTCCCCGCAACTGGTGCCAGCATTGGGGTAGATCGTTTGCTTGCTGCCTTGACTACCCTCAACCGTCACCGTATTCATTCATCACTCACAGAGGTATTAGTAACCATTTTGGATAAAAACTACGCAACAGAATACCATCAAATAGTTCATACGTTGAGAAAAGCGGGAATCAAGACAGAATTGTTTTTAGGAAGCGGAAACATTGGTAAACAACTGAAGTACGCGGATAGTTTGCGAATTCCATTTGCAATCATTGCGGGTGAATCCGAATTTGAAAAAGGGACAGTACAAATCAAAGATTTGGAGTTAGGTCGTCAATTAAGTGATACCATTTCCGATCGGAGTGAATGGCGACAAGAACAACCGGCCCAATTTGAAGTACCCAAAGAAAATATGGTTGCAGAAATTATCAAACGTTTGAACAGAACTCGTTAAGCGGTGGAAATATGCAATATAGTTCATTGAAAACGATCACACTTAGACAAATTCCCTTCCAAGAGCTTTATCTCCAATTGCGCGAAAATTTCAATAGCAACGATGTGCCAACCATTGTATATCGTTTTTTACAAAAGATTCGAGAAAATTCTAACTGTTGGCTATCTTTAGAAGATTTTATTTTCTGTACTCGTGGTGATCAAAACGGTTATTATCCAAAAGTTGAAATTGACCGAAATTTAATAGATGATCCCAATTCCAATCTATACCAAACACGCAACGAATTAGAAAAGTATCTTAAACAAAATAAACGAATTTATGGTGTAACTACTGGCTTTGGTTCTGCCAGAAGGTATCCATTACCTTCCGACCAATCGGGTTGGCTCTCTGCCAATATCCTTTACTCCCATGCAACTGGTGTTGGAAAACCATTGCCTGTTGAAATAGTTCGTGGAATAATGCTCCTTAGATTAAAAACCTTTTCACAGGGTTTTTCTGCAGTTTCTATACAAGTTCTTCAAAAACTGGAAGAGATGTTAAATTCAGGAATTATCCCATATGTACCTGAAAAAGGGAGTGTAGGTTCAAGTGGTGATTTAGCTCCACTCGCACATTTATTTCTAGTATTAATTGGAAAAGGAAAAGCATGGATAGTTCGCAGGCCAACGGATTTATCTTCTTGTAATGCTTTTCCATCTACAAACGCTAAATATGCTTTAGTAGATAACAATGATGATTGTCGGATTTTACATCTTAATCCCAAAACATTCGGTTTACAACAAAACCAATTAGAAGAGTATTTATCTGATCATCCATTGGCATTGCTTCGCGGTGAAGAAGCGTGGAAAGCAGTAGGATTAGAACCTCTCCGAGAACAAGATCTTACGATGAAAGATGGCTTAGCCATGACCAATGGTGCAACCGTTGCAGCTTCTCTGTTAGCCCATGCGGTGTATGATGCTCTCTTACTTTATGATGCAGCCAATCAAGCGGGTGCACTAACTTTATCAGCAGTTTCTGGACATACACGTGCTTTTGAACCAATCGCACAAGTGGTACGGCCACATATTGGACAGATGGTGACCTCTTTTCAAATGCTCAATCTTCTTCAAGGGAATGAATTGGTCAATCGAATCGGTTATGAAGAAGATGCTCAAGATGATTACAGCATTCGTGCTATTCCTCAGGTTCACGGTGCTGTTTGGGACACGATCCAAAGTGTAAAAGAAAAAGTTGAAATAGAGATGAACTCAGCGACGGACAACCCACTGTTTTTTTCATCCATACTTCGGAATGGAATGAAAGATTTCGTTTTTCAAGATACTCGTTTTGAACATGAATTTTCTTCAACACTTGGCACGACTCACTGTTCTGCTGCGAATTTTCATGGTGAACCGATTGCCATTGCTGCGGATTGCTTAAAAATCGCCATATCGGAATTAGCCAGCATTTCAGAAAGAAGAATCCAATTGTTGTTGGATTCGAATCACAATCGTGGATTACCTGCCAATTTAACCTTGTTAGGCAATGGACTGCACAGTGGATTTATGATTTTTCAATATACTGCAGCATCTTTAGTATCCGACAATAAAATTCTTTGCCATCCAGCATCTGTAGATTCGATTCCGACTTCTTCTAATGCTGAAGATCATGTATCTATGGCAACCAATGCAGCACGACACTGTTGCTCTGTGATACAAAACACATCAAATGTGATTGCAATTGAACTGATTTGTGCCTTACAAGCATGCGATCTTAGAACTAAAATGTTGGGGGTATGGCTTACTCAAAAATATAATGAAGAACAAAAAAATTGCGGACTGAAGGAATTTTTCCAAAATTTATTTGGTGTTCAATTTGAACACCGTGCAAAGGTTTATCTTGA
>JAOADG010000004.1 GCA_026417415.1 bacterium | reverse complement strand
GGTGCTTTGGGTTGTAACGACATGAACCACACCATTTCGTCCTACTGAAATTCTGGGCCAAATCGCTGTAATCTGCGTCCCACCTGAATAAGCCAAAGACATAGGTGCATCAGCCACAAACGCACCAATACCCGATTCAATGTCAAAGTAAACGTTGGAAGTTGCACCTGTTGCTCGTGGGTTAATTTCATGAAATGCTGCAAAAGGTATAGCAGATGGTGCATAAAATCCCATAGAAGTAAAACCTGATCTTGAAATGGTGGCTGGTGGAACTCTTTGACCAAATTGTCCAAACAAAAATGAATTGGTGGCTGGATTGAACACATTGTAGAAAATGTGTCGGTTGGTTGCACCAGAATCAATTCCACGCATATACACCATGTGTACTTGACCTGTAGCAGTATCAATTTCTAACATACGTCCAATGGTACCGTTATGTTGCCCTTCGTACCAAGTTCTACCAGCACGAAAAACATTTCCGATCGTATCTACCATTGGAGGTGGTGGTAAAAATGGATCCCCTATAGCATCAACAGCAATTGTCTCTTCACCATTAATCAGAGGTGCTCTTTCATAAGGATTGACAACTGGTGAAACTTTGTGTGTTACCGCAAATGCAACTGAAATGCTTAGCAACAACACGATTAACAATAGCGTTTTATTCATTTTCAGCTCCTTCTAAAATATTCCCAAATGTAAATTCCTGTAACAAGCAAACTACAACAACAATTCATTTAAGTCAAGAAAGAAAACATCAAAATAGAAAATTAAGATACCACTCAATCCATTGTTGACCATACATCCAAGAAATCCATACCCCCAGAATCAATGCTGGTCCATAAGCAAATGGTTGAGTAGATGAATGTTTACTAAACCATTTTCCAATGCACCACGTTACAATTCCAATGACAGCGCTTATCACAAAACTTAGTAACATAACATAGGGCCCCATTGGAATTCCGAGTGCTCCCATTAGTTTAACATCACCTAAACCAATGTATTCTTCACCTTTTAAGAATACAAAAACGCCCCACAAGGTAAGCAATAAACCACTTCCTGTTAACATTCCCCATAAGGATATAAAACTTGAAAAATGGATGTTACCGATGATGCTTCCAACAGTTGCTACAGCGCCAAGTAAAAAAGCACCACCTCCCCACAATAATCGATCATTCAAAGATGGTTCCAAATGTTCATCTTCTTCTTCCTCGTTAACTTCATTTTGTGTTGAAGGACGACGCCACATCCACCACAAAAGTCCACTAATTAGTAAAAAACTTGTAGTTACCACAAGGGTAGCGATCAAATTCAAACTTCCATTTGCAATTGCTACATTTACAATTCCAATAACACCTAGTGAAAACACAAGAGTATCGGGTAACTCTAAAAACTCCCAATCAATGACAATGAGCGCAATTAAAATGGGGCTAGCAAATAAAGCGTATCCGATAGGTAACAGTTCACCTTGCCAACGTAGTGCGGGCCATAGCGCTAATCCTACCGTTGCTAATTCTACCATCGGATAACGAAACGATATTGAAGTATGACAATTGCTACACTTGCCTTTAAGAAATAGATAGGACAAAATTGGAATATTTTCATACCACTTAAGAAGATGATTACACTTTGGACAATGGCTCTTGGGTTTGATGATGGAAAGTTTTCGTGGGACTCTCCAAATTAACACATTTGCAAAACTACCCAAAATTAAACCAAAAATAATGACGAATAGGAATATATAAGTTTGAAAAAAATCTTTATATACTTCTGCCATTAGATCAAGAAATTACAAAAGAAAGGGGCGCAATCGCCCCTTTCCAAAATTGTTTGTGTTGATTTTACATTCTTCCAATTGCACGACCGAGTTTAAACACAGGTAGGTACACAGAAACAAGGATTGCTGTAACAACACCACCTAAAATAATAATCAACATGGGCTCTATTAATGACGTCATTCGTTCTACCATGGCATCCACTTGCTTTTCATAAAAGTATGCAGCTTTTTCTAACAACTTATCCATTTCACCGGTTTCCTCACCGGTTTGGACCAACTGAACCAGTGTTGCAGGAAATACACCCGATTTCTTTAATGCAATTGAAATCGCAAATCCATCTTTAACCATTTTCTTTATAGCCACGATTCCACGACCAATCACTTCGTTATTGACCACACGTTGAACTTGATTAAAGGATTCCAAAACCGGAACACCAGCGCCCATGAGGATCCCAAAAGTGCGGGCAAATTTGTTCATGATTGAGTATTCAATTAATGCACCAAAAACTGGTATTTTTAATTTAATCGAATCAATTACAAAGGCACCGCGTTCTGTTTTAGAAATGATCCAAATAGCAACAATGATTGCGATTACAATCCCTGTAACTGGTAAAAAGTTTTGGGATAACAATTGTGCAATATTAACCAAAAGTCGCGTTGGTCCGGGTAATCCAGCACCAAATTTTGCATACACTTCAGCAAACTGGGGCACAACAAACACCACCAATACAGTAACAATAAAAATCATAAACACGATGGCTAAAATCGGATAGGTTAATGCAGAAACAACTTTTCTTCGCGTTTCTGCTGTTGCTTCTAAATAATCTGACAATTGTTCTAAAGCCACGTGCAATGAACCAGAAACTTCACCCGCGCGAACAGTAGCAACGTATAATCCATCAAATACACCCGGATGTTGCGCCAATGCTTCTGAAAGAGACATCCCTTTTTTGATATCATTCGCAATTTCCGCAAGCACTTTTCTGAATTTGGTATTTTTTTCTTCTACCATCAAATTGGAAATTGAACGTTCTATGGTTAAACCTGCAGAGAACATGGTTGATAATTGTCTTGTGAAGAACACTACCGTTTTAAGCGGTACATGGGTTCTCCATTTGTAAATTTGGAGTTGTATTTCCTCTGCAACAGACAATCGTTCAACTTCAAGGGTTTTAATCTCTTTCAAACTGATAATGCGCGCACCGCGTTTGGTTAACGCATTCATTGCAGCGTGTTGTGATGGTGCACGAATTACATCTTCTCTTCGGACACCCTCAGCATCTGTTATGATGTATGCATAACGAGGCATTCCTGCTCCTATCCTAACAGCTTAAAAATTCCGATTAAACAAAATCGTTAATCTTGTGTAGTCACTCGCAGCAATTCACGTATCGTAGTAATTCCTCTTGCAATTTTCGTTATTCCACTTGCTCGTAATGTCACCAATCCTTCTTCTAATGCTGCTTGACGTATTGCTTCTTGATTTTGATTATCAAATATCATTTGTCGTATTCTTGGTGTAACACGCAACAATTCAAAGATACCTATTCGTCCATAATATCCTGTATTTCTACAATGTACGCAACCTCTTCCATAAAAGAATTTTGGAATTCTTGCCAATTCTTGTGGTGTAGCATTTAACATTTCTAATTCATATGGATCAGGATGGTACTCGGTTTTACAATGAGTACAGATTCTTCTTACCAAACGTTGTGCCATCACCAACAATAATGAAGAGCCAACTAAGAATGGAGGAATTCCAATATCAATTAAACGTGTAATGGTTGAAGGTGCATCATTGGCATGTAAGGTTGAAAATACGATATGACCTGTTAATGAGAATTTAACTGCAATATCTGCTGTTTCTTCATCTCGAATTTCACCGATTAACAATTTATCTGGGTCTTGACGTAAAATTGATCTTAAGGTCGCAGCGAATGTTAACCCGATCTTTTCTTTGATTTGAACTTGATTAATACCAGGAAGTTGGTATTCTACAGGATCTTCCACCGTGGTGATATTGTCTTCAGAAGATAAAATGTCTTTTAATGAAGCATACAAGGTCGTTGATTTACCTGAACCCGTAGGTCCTGATACGATCACCATTCCATAAGGTTGTTTAATCGTACGCCTAAAGATTTTTAATTCTTCTTCCTCGAAACCAAGTGAAGTTAGATCCATTGAGAAACTTGTTTTATCCAATAATCTCAATACCACTTTTTCACCGTTTACCGTAGGAAGAATACTAACACGTACGTCCACTTCTTTTTCCGGTGATTTTATGGAAAATCTTCCATCTTGCGGCAGACGTCGTTCAGCAATGTTCAATTTTGAAAGAATTTTAATTCTTGAAACGATACCTGCGTGGGAAGCTTTTGGTGGACTCATAACTTCTTGAAGTACACCGTCAATACGGTAGCGAACTGCAACTCTTTCACCTTGCACTTCAATGTGGATATCGGTTGCACGTTCTTTTAATGCTTCACCAATGATCAGATTCACCAATTTCACAATCGGGGCATCTGCCTCAGAAGATTGTGCCTTGGTCATATCCACCATGGATTCATCATCCGAGTCCGCTTCAGCAAAGAACTGGAGTTCACCAATGGTTTCTTTTACTTCGCCTCTTTTTCGAATACGAACGTACAACTGATCAATTGCATTGCGGATTGCTGCGCTTGAAGAAAGAACAGGGCGGATCGGTTGATTAAGCAATTTCTTTAATCCATCTTCTGCAGCAATATCATCGGGGTCAGACATTGCAACAATCAGTTCGCCATTCACACTCATTATCGGAAGAACGGAGTGCTCTTTTGCAAATGCTTCTGGAACAAGATTCAATACTTCTTCTTTTGCTTCAAGAAGTTTGTCTGGCGGATAGTATTCACGATCGCTTTGTTCAGCTAAACCTTTTGCTATCGTCTCTTCAACGGCATATCCTAAACTGATTAGGATTTCACCTATTTTCTTACCGCGCTGATTTTTTTGTTCTGCTAATGCTCTGCCGAGTTGCTCTTGAGTTAGAAGTTTTTCTCGTACAAGGATTTCGCCAAGTTTTTCAAACATATTTGTATCTTCTAAATTTCGATTCGCAGTGGGGCACCTATAGGTGGTGCCCCACTATGTTTAACCTACGATACTATAGATTGAATAGATTTCAATCCTAATCTACTATTGACGTCGTTGATAATAAACCACCACACGCTGTGAAGTGATATTGGAATATCCTTCAACATAAGCATTGACTTCACTATTCGATTCTAGTGTTTGTGGATCTAAGAACACTTCACCGGTAGGTGGATTAGCTGATAATCTTGGACCAGTTGCACCGATATACAAGGTAGCTGCACCCGGACCATTCGGGTCTGTATATCCCGGATAATTCCCAGTTCTTCTTCTTGCAGGTACTAGTGCGTTTGTACCATTGGGTGGTGCAACCGCGTTTGCTTGAGTGGCAAACAATCGTCCACGTTGTACTTCAAAAATCACTGGTGCTCTTGATACTAAGTGCCCGTAACCGTCTTGTACAATCGCCCAAGCCATATGCCATGCACGGTCAGTATTGTTTACATCAAAATGGAAGTTTCTGGGTTGAACGTTAAGTTGAAGACGACCATTAAACAATGGTAACGCTTCACGCCGACTTCCAGAAACCTGAATGATTGAACCCAAAGTGTCTCTACTCTGGCAACGGGCTGTAACAGTAACGGTATCCAAGGTATAAGAACCGTGGAAGGTAAGGTAGGTGTATGCTTTACCGGGTTCAGATTGACCGTTTGGATTTAAATTACCCGTTGAACCTGCATCAATAGAAGCAATTCCAACAGGTTCCACACTAAAGGCCACCGCAATATTATTCGCCACTGGATTGGTGTACAAGTCGGTAACCAAAGCAGATGCACTGGTTCGCCAAATACCACCACCAATGGCAGTACCATTATCACGATCCCAACTGACCGTAATATAGGCAGGAGGTCCCGCCACCACTTGCACGTTGGATAGTGAAGCTACAATACCTATACTTGAACCACCGATTGAATCAAGAACCGCTGCTTCAATCAACACCGCACCGGGTCTGTTCCCTGAGGATAAGGTGACTGCTGCTTCTCCATTACCGGCAGTACGAACATCCACCGTTTGAATACCCAGTTGCGAGAAGTACGGTCTGTTTTCTGGCAATGGTCCGAACAAGTTTCCATTGATAATGGTAAATCGAACAGGTACCCCTTCAGATACCGCATTTCCATAACCATCACGTACCATACCACGAATGATGGTGTGTTCATAACCACCTGTTCCACGAACTTGAATGCGAAGTGAATCAGCACTTAATCGCAATGTTCTTGGGTTATCGGCTAAAATTTGGAAACCTACGGAGTCAGAAATGTTGTTGGTGGTAACGCCCCAGTAAAATCCACTGGAAGCATTTGCTCCACTAGCGCTTAATAACGCTGTTGAGTTTCCTACATCATCAAATCCTGCAAAGGTTATGGTTCCAACACTTGTACCCCATGTAACAGGATGGTTAGCAATGACGTTGCCCGCAGAATCACGAACAACTGCTGTAACCAGTAGCGGTGGACCATTAACCGTGAGTTGACCATTTCTGGGTGCACAGATGATTGAATTGGGTTGACCCGTTCGGCGGACCAAATAGGTTTCAGCTGTTACTGTATCCGTTTCAGTAAAAGCCATCGCACGGATGGTATCCGTTCCCAGCCCTTGATTCAATTGGAGATAATTGACAGCAGAGCCACTGCTCACAAAGGTTAAGGTCTGGACAAACCGACCTCTACCAACAACAAACCACCTTACTCTTGTACCATCATAAGCGGGATCGCCATTTTCTAACCAAACTTGAGCGTTAAACTGAACGCTATCCGTTGGATTAACAATGACTTGATCTCTACCCGAAATTCTTATTCCACCTAAACTTTGTAACGGTCGGATAAAATAACGAATATTATTGGTAACGTTTCCGACATTGTACCTTGCAGTAATCAAAGCACCCGTGTCAGGTGTGGTTTGTCCCATATCGCGTAAATACACCACCGCTGCACCACTAATATCGGTCGTTACCGAAGAGGGAATCGCACCGTATGCTGCTTGCAAATTCACGGTTGCATTGGGAATACCTTGATTAAGACCATCTCTTAGCAAAATGCTTATCGTTAATGAATCATTACCTGTAGCATAGATCGCATTTCCGCCGACGAATGCCATTTGTAACGTTGGTGAAATGGATGGGAATTGACGCACTTCTAATTGAATTTGCGCATCCATAGCATCTTCACCAAGTAGTGGATAGTAGTATTCCGGTTCGAGTATAGATGGAAGTTTAGAACCAACACTTGCAACGGTTTGATTGCCATTTCTCACTGGACCGGGTTCAGATGAACCAATTTTGCCCATAGTTTCTGGGACGATAGAACCACGAATATAGGTCCAACCTGTCATTCCATTGTTTGACCATGTAATTGAGTCCCTACCCGTTGCACCTGTTCTTAAAATCTGTGGAATGGATCCGATTCCATTGTTCACAATTCGTATGTAAACAGGAACATTGGGCAACTCCACGCCAAAAGAGTCCGTCACCACGACCACAAAGGTTTTGTTGATGACTTCGTTGGGATAAATGTAAATCAACGTGTCATTTGGATTTGCCCAATAAAGCATAATGTTCGCAGCCCGAGTAAGTGCTCGTACATTAAGATAGACAATTCGGGAAGCGACTGGCGAACTCGTTGGCATACCCACAATTGTCGCACGAATTCCAATGTTATCTAAATAACGATTGGGAATTGTTCGTACCCACGCTTGTGCTTCACCAAAGTTATTGGTTACTGCTGATGGTACATCCAATGAAGCATATTGCGATGAATCAATAGAAAATGCAATGGTGAGACCTGAAATGGGTGCACCGGTAGAATCAGTTACTCGAGCAGTAACTCTCGCAGAATCTCGTTGACCTTCACGAACTTGGATGGTACTGCGATCGATGTTCAGTGTTAAATTACGAATCACATCCGTCGCCAAAATGATGTTTAACCTTCCCGTTCCAATCAGTCGGTCATCAATTGCACTTCTTGCTGTCACCGTAATCGTTTCGGTGGTATCAATGGTTACCACAAGATTGGCTTTAACTACACCTTGAGAATTGGTCGTATCTACAGTTTGATAACCAATTGATGCTGCAGTAGTTGGCCTTTTGGTTAAAGTAAAGAATACACGATGGCCGGAAATTGCTGCACCACGATTATCTGTGACTGTAGCAGTGATTTCCAATGTCTTGGTCACTTGCCGAAAATCTACAAGACGATAATCTTGCCTATCTACGACCGTAACTAAGATGGTTGAGGCGATGTTGCCGGTTCCTGCACCACCAGGATTACTGGAAGGATTGCGATCACAACTACCCAACAGCAATGCCAATAGTAAGGTAACCAGAACGATTGAATTCCATTTCATAGAGACCTCCGTCCTAACTCATCAATCCGAAATACTTGTTTCGGTGTTCCTAAGAATTGTTGAAATAGAAAAATACTATGTATAAAGTATAAAATCATTTATTTATTGTATAAATAACTAATGCTATGGTTGCAATTTGAGAAATCACAGAGATTATATCTTTTGAAGAAGCCCACCAATCAACTTCAGGTTTTTCCGGAATAAAAATGGTATCTCCTGCTTCAATTTCTGTAGAACCCGGTTTAAGCCATTGCCCAGAATTGGCTTTGATAATTCGGATTTTACTTGTTCTTGCCTTAAACGTGTACCCACCTGCTTGTTTTATATAGTATTTGTAATTTTCATTTTCTTTGAAAGGGATTAGGCCCGGTTGCACAACTTGACCCAATACTTTGACTGATAAATTTTTTTGTGGTACACGGATTACGTCACCATCTAAAAGAACGATATCGTGAATAGAACCTTTTCCTTGGGTCAAAATATTCTGTACATCAACCACAATTCTCGGTTCTACATCCCTTCGTTTCGCTTTCAAATACTCATTTTCATTCCAACTCATATCTACTCGCGCCATCCCATACAAACGATTGAATTCAGGATCGGGTTGTACCATAAACGATCTTCGTACCACTACAATCTGAGATAAGTTGGCTTTTTCAGTAAAACCGCCGGTTAACTCAAGAATGTCTGATAAGCGAATGGTCTTTTCATCAACAGCATAAACCCCAGGAAAACGTACCTCGCCCTCAACAATCACCGAACCACGCCTTGCAACTTCTTTTTTGTATTGCACAAAGATAAAATCATTCGGCTGTAACTTGGGTCCTAAATCGTCTGAAAGAACCCATTCGTGAGAAAACGTCTGAACCGTTCTTTCACCTTTTTCATTATACCGAATGAGTTGGACATCGCCCCGAGCATCCGGCAACAACCCACCCGATAAATTGAAAATGTTCCTTAAATAGTCAGTGGGCAAATATCGTACCAATAATTGTTTATATACTGCCCCTTCAATGCGAATGGTTCCGATTTTATCTGTCCAATACGGAACAAACAAACGGTCGCCATCTAGTAAAAAAGGGTTCTGCTCAATATCTCCTAATCGGAAAAAACGTTCAATATCCACTCTAACAGTGTCTTTTCCATTTTGACGTACCAATTGCAGTCCTCTTAACGGTGCAATTTCTAAAGGTAGCCGAATAATTTTACCATCAGGAGTCGTATCTGGTGGTGTTAAATTCCATTCAGCACCCCCTGCTAATTCTAGCAAATCCGATACTCTTAATGAAGGTGAAACTGTGTACCGTCCGGGACGTTTTACTGCACCGCTAATGGACGCATAAAACATTCGTGCTTTTTGCAAAGTCACCTTTAATTCAGCATTCGGATATTTCGGTTGTGCTAACTTTACAATAGCATTTTCCACATCAGATAGGGTTTTATTCACCACATTCACTTGGCCAACCGTCGGTATTTGGGCAATCCCTTCTGGGCTAACAAGAATTGTCAAAGAACTTTCTAAGGGACCGATCACTTGTAAAGTTAACTGGTCTCCTGGTCCGATGATGTATTTATCTGGATCAATCGGACCCTCAAAAACATTTTGCGTAAAGAGCTGTGTTGAACTACTTCTTAGAGTATCAATCTCAATTTGCTTTTGTGCAAGAGACGGATATACCAAAATGAATATTAAAAAAAGAAAAGAACCTAATTTAATCATCCGTAAGAAAACCGTTTATTCAGATGGTTTTACTTCTTCATTTTCCTCATAATCCACTTTTGGTGCTTCTTTTCCATTCTCGATATTTTCACCATTTTCAGTACCGTTGTTTTCACCGCTCAGTTCACGATCCAAATAATCGTATGCCTTTTGCACTCTTGGTGTCATGGTAAAGGTTTGAGAATCTTTTAATATGGTTGGAGTCACTTCAATAATCATATCGGTCTTCTTTACTGATTCCGAGCTATGTCGGAAAAGTCCACCAAAATATGGAATATCTCCAAGGAATGGAACTTTATGTTTGGTATTCTTTCGTGTTATCCCTAATAAACCACCTATGACGATGGATTCGCCATCTTTTACACGGATAGTAGTGGTGGCCTGTCTTTTGACCACCCAAGGAATGTCTTGATTTCTACCAATAAAACTAAAAATTGAAGATACTTCAGAAGTGACCGTAGTAGTAATGTATCCATCACTATTCACTTTTGGAGTAATCTTTAGTTTTACACCTACCTCTTCACGCTCTAAGGTGACTGTAGGAACTGTAGCAATCGCATTGGTTTGATTCGGATTGAATACTGGTTGGGTAGTAGAGTAAAGATAAGGGAATACATCCACAACGCTTAATTCCGCTGAACGACCGTTCATTGTAGCCACTTGTGAATTTGCCAACACTTCTGCTTTGTTGTGTCTCAACAACCAATCCAATGCAAAATCAAAGATCGGTTGTTGACGATAAAACACACCAAATTCATCAAAGCGATCTATTTTAATGGAGGATCCACCGCCCTCAGCAATTTTCATTTCAAAGGGTGACAATCGTCCCCAATTGATCCCCATCTCTTCTTCATTTTCCACAGCCACTTCAACCACACGGGTAGCCAACATAATTTGAAGGGATGGTACATCAATGGCTTCAACCACGCGTCTAATTTCACTCATAACCTTGGGTGAAGCAATAACAAGGACTTTTCCGCTACCACTATCCACTTCTACGGTCGCTTTCATCTGTGCAAGAATTTGCTTAACCGCTTGCGGATCGGCATACTGTAGGTTTAATACATAACTGGTAAGTCCTGCATCAGAACGAATGTATTCTGGCTGTGCCACAAGGAAACTGTTCCCCACCAACTCATAAGAAAGTCCCACAGAACGGACAACAAGATTCATTGCTTCCTCAATTGGGACATCTTTTAATTTAATGGTGAGTTTTTCATTTTTAGATACCCCTGGACCGGTAACAATGTTAAAACCGGATTTTTCTGCCATGATTGCGAGCACATTCGGTAAATATGCATCATCGGCATCCAAAGTGATCCTTTGCGTTAAACGCGCATCATTGGTTTCCGCGATAACCAACCCTGTTTGACCAAACAGGATAAAAATGAACAGTCCGACGACAAGGGTCGAATTGATTTGACGGGAAATACAATGCTTCATATGTTCTCCGACTCGTTAGCTTTCAAATTGAGTTGTTTGCCAGTAAATCCTTTAGTTTTCTGACAAGTCATTAAAATTTGGAATGCAACGTTTAATAATTCATCCGTTGCATAATCTCCATTTCAAAAATCGTTTCCGGTGAAAGTTCGTTTTGTAGCTGAATCCGCTGTCCACCACGTTCCAGAGTAACTCTTCGTTCTGTAATATCAGCAACAGTATAACCATCAATCACATCACCCGGAGCAACTACACGGGAAGTGGTACCTTTTTTAATAATCGCAGCACGATTTCCATTGGAATTCAGAAAAGTAGTGGTCAGACGCATTTTGTTTTCATCTTCTAAACTACCTTTGATACCAAGTTTCTGTAAGAAATTTCTTGTTCTTACCACTTCTAATAAATTCAATGGATCTTTGGGTCCTTGTTGAAAAACGAACGCCATTCTTTTCGCCAAATTATTTTCCAACGTTTCAACTTCTTTTTGAAGTTTCGGATCTGTACCAATAATTTTTAGTTGCTCATTTTCCAACTTGAGTGCAGTGATTTTTTTTGAAGTTTTGAAGGTATTGTAACCACCATAACCAATCAAACCGAATAAAATCACAATTAACAACAACCACAGCAGACGTTCACGGCCTTTCATAATTTTTGCTCCTCTAAATTTGCGCCTGCGATTTCTTTTTAATCAAGGTTAATGTAGAAATTTTCATTTGCATTTGGCGTATATTAATATCCCCACCTGCTTTTGCTCTTTGAGCTACTTTCTTCACATCATTGTCAATATCAAAATCTGTCACGGTAATTAGCCGTTCAGATTTCTCAAGTGTATTGATAAATTCACCAAATTGTTTATAGGTACAATTCACGATTAGTGTATAAGGAGTACGCACATAATCGGGCTTGGTCTCTTTTTTTCCGGGTTCTAGTTTCACCAATTCCATTTTATTGGCTCTTAACAAATCCGTAATGTAATTCATAAAGCCCAAATGTGCATCTTCAGCCAAACTATCTTGAGCAGAAGTTGCAAGATTTTTTGCAATCAATTTTGCTACTAAATCAAGTTCACGACTTAAAATTTCAGCAGAAATCAATTGTTCATTTAAATCACGGAGCTGTTTGGCTTTAGCAGAAAGTTGCCTCGGTTTTTCAGGTAACGAAAAACTGTAATAATACCAAAAACCCAATCCGAAGCCCAAAGTTATAATGAATGTAACAATCAGTTTTTTCATTTTGTTGCACCTCCTAAACCAGCATCAACTTTGGCTTGTGTTCCTCTTTGTGCTGTTCTTCGTATCCGTTTCGTGGCTTGATCGGGTTCCAAAGAAGCAACTAATGACATAGATAAAATATCTTGGTCATCTACTGAGATTCGTTTTGACTCTGTAAATTGAATTTTTTGAAAATCGGTGAAGAACAATTCAGAAGATCTCAGTCGTTCAATTAAAGTGGCTACTTTGTCAAATTCTTTCTCTTCTTTGTTAATGCGACAAATTGCGTTAATCCTTAATTGGCGATTATGATAAAAAAGACCCGTTACAGCCATTTCACTAGGAAGTACTTGTGCAATTGCCATTAACTTTCCAGCCCAAAAAATTCTATCTTTATCAATTCTTGCGAGATTTTCTACATCATCTCGGCTAACATGCATTCCTTCTTTGGTCAATTGTACAAGACGTGCTTTGACTTCTTGAATTCTGTTTACTCTGAAATCTTCAATGTCATTCAGCGCTTTTGCTTGCCTCACATTTAAATAAGCAATGATTGCAAGCACAATCGTTAAAACGCCAAGCAACATCCAATCATTACGGTTTCGTCTTCTTGCCAAGCGTTCCGCTTGACCTTCACCTTTGTTTAAATTGATTGCAAATGAGCGTACCATAGTTTAGTCCCCACGCAGAGCTAATCCAACAGCCACTGCAAATTGTGGCGCAGTTTCAGGAGCGATAGCATCACCACCGTCTATCATATCAAACGGATTCCATTTGACGACAGGGATATTGTATTTTTGATGGAAGTATTCATCAATTCCCTTTAATCGTGAACCTCCACCCGTCAAATAAAATGCACGGATATCACTCATCCCTGTTTCTTTGACATAATAACGCAACGAACGATTCACTTCATCTCGCAATTGATCAAGTGTAGAACGTTGTTGTAAGCCGATAGCACCAGTATCATCACTTTGTTTAACAGGTAAATTGAGTTCCATCCCCTGAGAAATTTTTGCATTTTCTGCTTCTACCCAATTTAATCCATACTTATTCATTAATTCTTCGTTAAACGCATTTCCACCTAAAGGAATTTCACGAGTAAAGAACAAAGATTTTGTACCTACTACAGATAAATTTGTTCTTCTTGCTCCAATGTGTAAAAAGCATACGACACCATCCTCAGGCAACTCATTGAGAAACATCCAACTGTTAATTGCTGCAAGTGCTTCTAAATCAACAATGCCGGGTTTTAAATCCAAATCACGTAACAATTCCATATGCGCATCATACAGTTTGCGTGTCGTCGCTGCCAATAGTACTCGAACTTTATCCAGCTCGTTTGGATCTTCACCTAAAATTTGATAATCCACTACCGATTCTGTACCATCCAATGGGATATGCTTTCTGGCTTCCGATAAAAGCGCAGAAGACATTTCTTCTTCTGGCATATTGATGGTTTTAATCTCTTTAGCGGCTACATTAGTTCCACTAACACAAGATGCTAATCTTTTTACACGTTTTGGTTGAATTTTCAATTCATTAAATGCTTCCATGATCTTGGGAAGAACAATGGATTTTTTTGGTCCTTCAGAATCGTAAATTTCATTTCCTTGATATAGCGGAATGATTTTAGCGACACCAAGACGGTAGCGATTTTGGGAACGTTCTGCGGAAACGATTTTGATACTGTGTGAACCAATATCGAGTCCCAAACGTTGTGAGGTTTTATAGGACATAACTGATGGACCTCCCACAACTCAGTATGCTAATTGACAATAGACGGTCGTGTGACCACGACCACAGTAATATACACAAAAAAAACGTCAAGACAACTCACAAAGAAATTTGCGAGTTGAACCTCTTCAAATTGCTGTAATGAAAAACATATACTGTTGAGAAACCACTTTTGTCTTCAAATTCTGAGTATCCCTATTCGTTCGTTGGTTTCCGTGTTCTACGGAAGGCATTTTACACATTGATTTTGAAATATAGTATAAAGATGAAAGAAATCAAAATGCATTACCTCAAGGAGTAAAAAGAAAGGCAAGTACTAATAAAAAATTCGGTGCTCCATTGAGCACCGAATTCAACAATTTTATGCTATTACTATTCGTACCGTTCATCTCCCGGTTTTCTTGGAATATCTTGCCATCCTTCAATATCCCATTTTGCAAATCCAGCATTGGTTACATCAATCGTAAACGGTGGTGGGAATAAACCACTAGAAAATCGGTCATCATAAATGTAACCTTTCGCATAGCCCGTACCACCACGATTGGAACGGTGAACATATCCTCTTCGCTTTTGAGCTACCGCACCTCTTAGGAAGATTGTGCCACGTTCGTCGTTGTTTTGTCCATAATCGTTAGGTAGAGGTTGTAAAAATGGATCCCACGTGTCATTTTGGTCTTCAAAAGTAAAACTTGAATTTAAAGCAATCAATTGTCCATAAATGGCAATATCACGCAAATGTTGCGAACCTGCTGGTGCAGCACGTCCACCACCTCGACCGTTGGCACGAGTATTTGCAATCAGAATCCCTGTCCACGGATCGGAACGATCGGCTGGTTCCGGTGCTTCACTAATCAGCGTCATCATACTAACTAATGAATTGGAAGGTTTTTGATAAGGAAGATTCTCGTATAATGTTCCTGAATAAGTGATGTTGTCAAGCAATCTTAAATTTCCAGCAGCACCAATCCCTACTCTTCCGTTAACATGTCCGAAAATCCACAATTCACCATCACAGAAGATAGCAAGATCAGACCCTCCCGGAATTGCAATTGAACCTGCATTCGGTGGAACTCCTTGAGTCATTGGTGATGGGGTACCTGTTGGCCAACGCCACACTGCACCTGAATTTCCTTCAAAGCGAATTCCATACGTTTGTGTACCGCCTTCGGAAGATAAAAATACTCCGCCACCTGCAGCAGCTGCCCGTAAGTATTCTGCAGTAAAGGGAAATTCAACCGGTGGAACGTTCAACCTTCTACCTTTATAGTACGTTGCATTGGTATGATTACCTGCCCAATAAGATGCAGTTGAGGTCACCAATTGATGGAAAACACCACCATTGATGCCAATCACTGAATTGGAATGAACTCTACCTTGTAACGTATCAGGAGGCCAAAACCAAATGAATTCACCGAAACGCGTTTGTTCAAAATTGGTCAAATAGAAATATGCCGAAAATTGTTGTCTCCGTAACAACAACTGAGCTCTTCTTCGTACTTCAATTTTTCTACCACGAAAATCTTCATATCTCACTACACCCGTCGCAGAAAGTAAAAAATCCCTTCCTACGGTTAATAGGCCTCCTCCAGTATTCCCACCAGAAGAGGTAACACCTAAGGATTGGATCATCGGTTTCTTGTACTCACCAAAACCACCATCCAATACACCATCCGGAAAGGTCATTTCTGTATAAGATTGGAGTTCGTTGGGCCTACGCATACGCATATAAGCCAGTGGTACTTTAATAACTGCTGCTTGTGCAGTATAATAGGCCTGAGTTGCAGCGACTTGGTGCCTGCTTAGTTGTTGTGCAGCTACTTGCCATTTCAAGTAAGCTAAAGAACTAAAGAGGAGCAACGCCGCCATAGGGACAGCAAATACTAAGGTATGACCCGATTGTTTTTTGAATACCGTTTTCATAATCACCCTACCTTTCCATCCTATTCTTATTGACCTGCAGCTTCTTCAGCAAACCGTTTGAGTTTGTAAATGTGTTTGTTCTTTAGATACAGCATTGTTTGCCATTGAAATCTTCGCATATAAGGTTCTTGAATGCGACCTTCAGGACCGTCAAACGAGGTCAGTCGGGTAGGTTGCTTTGTGTAATCAAGCGCCAATTCAATTTGTACTGCAGATGAATCTAATAAAGCATAGTCACGCTGTCGTAAATACAAAGAACCTGCAGGTTTAATCAAAAACTTAGACGCACGAATGGATTCTTCTGGTTTTAATCTTTGTAATACTGCACCATATTCACGAAACATTCTTTCCGTAATTTGGTTACGACCCATTTGGCGCCTTTCAGCATCTCCATTAGGAAATAACTGCCATCTCACAATCAATGTTTCCGGAAGTACATTGGTGTAGTTTACTATCCGACATTCAATTCCGTCCAAACCATACAATCGTCCCGTCAATCTATAGTCATAAGCGTTTTTCAAATCTTGTGCAATGCGATAGATCAAAAAATTGCCATATCCATCTACAATATTTTCTCTACTGCTAATTGCTTCTTGTTTTGCGATTTGTGCCCACAAATAAACGAATCCGATTAAGGAAAACGCAGCCATTCCAAAGGTTACAGCCATCTCAATAAATGTAAATCCACCTTGTTTTCTAAACCATTTTTTCATCTGACAACCCTCCCTTTTCACTGAATCCAAGTTGGAACAACACGTGCATAAAAATCAATGCGCTCTCTTTGTCCTCTTGGCCTTCCACCCGCTAAACCGTCTTGCCATGCCGTTCTGATAGGCCCAATCCATTCAATATAGGTATGAACATTGTACCAATCCGGATTAATAATTGGAGTAGTTGGATCGTCGTACTCACGAACCGCACTAAAATGAATTCTACCGATTACATCACGATTGTTCCCAATCGCCGCACCACGTTGACCTTGCCCACGATAGTCAATGACCACCTCTTCTCCACGTAAATCATCGTAGTTCAACTCAGAAGGCCAATCTTCTGGCATCATGGAATGGACAACACCAATGATGTATTCGGTCTTTTGACGCAGAAGTTCGCCTGCCATTTTGTATTCGTATTCAGATTCGAGGCCGACACGCCCAATGGTGAAGGTTTTAATGGCACCAACGGATGCTATTCCTAAAATCAAGAAACTGGCTGCGGCTTCCAATAATGTTAAACCGCCTCTGCTTCTTGAATTTTTTAGCCATTTCGGAAGGAACATAGGTTTTTTTTCTTTCATCATAAACACCTCCAAAACACCAAAGAGACACGTATAGAATTTTATTCGTTCAAGTTCACCTCAAAGAGTCGAGGATTGTCAGCCACGTGAGCAGCTGTTTCACGATCAATGAGCCCCTTCGCTAACAAGCGTTGCAAATCTTGGTCCAGTGTCTGCATACCTGCTTTCCCACCTGCTTGAATTACGGAAGGAATTTGGTAAATTTTATCTTCACGGATCAGATTACGGATTGCAGTTGTAGCAACCATTACTTCTAGTGCGACGACACGACCCCTACCATCTTTTTTAGGCAACAATTTTTGGGAAACTACTGCTTCAAGCGATTCAGCCAACATAGACCGAACCTGTGTTTTTTGACCTGAGGGGAATATATCAATAATACGGTCAATGGTTTTCGCAGCACTAGAGGTATGCAACGTGGCCAGCACCAAATGCCCTGTTTCTGCTGCAGTTAAAGCCAAAGAAATGGTTTCCAAGTCACGCATTTCACCCACGAGAATTACGTCCGGATCCTCACGCAAAGCGCTTCGTAAAGCATTCGCAAAACTATGCGTATTTGCACCCAACTCACGTTGGTTAATCATACAATTTTTTGAAGTATGAAAGAATTCAATGGGATCTTCAATGGTAATAATGTGTAAGTTTTTATATTCGTTAATGTGGTCCACCATTGTCGCTAATGAAGTGGATTTTCCTGAACCTGTGGGTCCAGTAAGTAGCACTAAACCACGATCTTTAAGTGCCAAATCTTTCATCACCTCTGGGAGACCTAACTCTTCAAAACTTTTAATCTCGCCAGGAATGGTTCTAAAAACTGCGGCTAATCCCTGAATTTGTTGGAAAATATTGACACGAAAACGGGCTTTAGGCCGCATCATTTTTTGTGCCTGTGGGCTGTCAAAGATCATATGCGACAGGTCAATTTCTTTTTGCTCTTCGAGTCGTTCATATTGATCTTCGGTTAAAATCTCTTTGATTGCTTCACGTAACTCATCGGGTGGAGTTTCAGGTAATGCCAGTTTGCGCATTTTTCCATGCACCCGAATCATAGGAACAGATCCGGATGATAGATGTAAATCAGAAGCGCCCTGGTCAACGGAAAAATGCAATAGTTCGTCAATTACCACTGTTCGTTTCTCCAAATGTTTTTTGGTTACGACACGCCGGCGAGCACAGATCTGCACCCGCCGGTCATCTGTAACCAACCGTTAATAATCGTGTTGACTTATTCTTCTTCTGTAGGTAGGCCGTAACCGAAGAACTTACCAGTTGCCACGTCTAGTGTAACTGTTTTTCCGGCACCACCCTTCATTTCACCAGTTGAAATGGCTTGAATTTGAGTAATTGGATTAGCACCAATAATGGTGAATGTCCATTGACGTTTGGTAGATGGGTCAATGGTGAAATACCCAAGTTCTTCAAGGATTTCAACACTTGGTGGGTCTTCGCCTAGGTCCTGTGCATACATTTTAGCAGCGTTCAAAATCGCACCAAGCGTAGCTTGCGCATCAGCAGCACGTGCTCCTTGAACATATTCGATATAAATGGGTACCGAAATTGCCGCTAAGATTGCCACAATGACAACCACCACCAGAACTTCAATAAGGGTAAAGCCCTTCGATTTGCGGATCTTATTCATCATAGAACCTCCAACTAAGTTTGCGGTTAACGATTGGCGTTTCAGATATCGCCATACAGTTTTTTATGATACAACAACCAAATATAGAATGCAACTCTGTAATTCAACCCACCCGATAATTTCGCAGATACCGTTGAAGTTCAGAATTCACTTCTTAAGAATGGTCGCAAAATGAATGCCCATTTCTGAAAAATACGATAAAAGAGGCAATGCAAAGATAGTATGTTGTGATCGGATAATCAAATTGCCAAAATTTAAAGAAAAATAGACCTATTAAAGCTCGTTGCAAAAATTTCACTTAGTAGTGCAAAAAATGCACACTTTTTAGAGTACTTGGCTTACCTCTAAGAGTTTTTTTTGGTAAAAAATGCGAAGGCAAGATAGAACATGGAGCCCATCGCAAGAATGACCCAAATCAAACCATGACTGATGACAAAATTATCCCACAATTGCAAGAATGGACCTACTGGTATTTTAATGGTAAAACTTAATTTTAACCACCAATTGTAAACTGACTCCAGCAGTGCTGCCAAAGTTAAGGTTGCCAAAATTGGTGTGATTTGTATCTCCCATTTTTTAACTGTGCGTCTATCGCCCAGTTGTATGGCTCTTTGTGCCATTGTCTTTGGGTTTGGAAGTTTAAGAGGAAGTGGTTTGGATAGATATTCTTCTAATTCTTGTGGCAATCTATATTCTTGTTTTTCATTTTGAAAATTCGTGTTCATAGTTCACTCGCTTATAGTTTGCATCATTTTTTGTCTGGCACGAAATAAATGGCTTTTCACAGTACCTTCTGCTTGTCCAATGATTTCTGCAATCTCGGAAATAGAAAAATTTTCTAAGTAAAACATTGTCACCACGGTTCGCTGTATAGGTGACAAACACGAGATCATTTTTTCCAAAGTGTCTTTTCTATCTATTTCGTCTTCTACAGATAAGGTATGTTTTGAACTATCCATCTCCTCTAAGAGTTCTACTGTGTCCAACCGTCCGTAGATGCGATTTCTTTCTTTTAACGCAGTACGATAAGCAATCTTCCAAATCCAGGTTGTAATCGCACTTTCACCTCTAAACCATGGTAATCCTCTCCACACAGCGATCCACACATCTTGTAATAAATCCGGCACTCGATCACGCACTGGAATCAACCTTGCCAATAAGGTGGCTAATTTCGGCGATTCCCGTTCGACAAGTTCTGCGAATTCCTTTGGAGATAATTCCAAGTTTCATTCTCAAAGTTGAATAATGCAACCTAAAGGGATCACTTTATTTCTTTAGTATCTCAAATGGAACCATTGGTTGCACTCTTTCTAATAATGTTTGTTATCCCAATTGAACCACTCTACAATTGGTTGCAACCTTTTCTAACCATACATTCACTAACTTAGCAACAAATAAGGTATTGTTAAAGAGGTGTCCATGAGTAAAGATACTGTTCAAATTACATCACAAACTGTTGATGTTGGAAATCGCAAAGTTGTTGTTTTCAAAGGGGATACAATTGCTGATATCAGTATTACTAAATCTGATACTTCTCCTTCTATTTTAATTAAAACTCCTTCTTCTAAAACCATTGAGATTGGCAACATACCTTGGCAAAATTTAATTGTTCCAATTTCATTTTTTATTGTTGCAGGTTTCATTACCTATTTTTTTATTAAATATGCAATGCGTAAAAATGAGTTGCGTCATCAAGAACGGATGGCTGCTATTGAAAAAGGTGTCCCTCTTTTACCTGATGATCCACGTGCTATTCAAATGATCACAGAAGATACAAAAACCTCTACTACCTATAATCCATACAAATGGCCCTTAATTCTCAGTTTTGTTGGTGCTGCTTTTGTTATTGCCAACATTATTGAAGGTGATGATTGGGGATTTGGTTTGGTGTTGCTTGCACTGGGAATTGCGTTGTACTTAGCGAACCACTTAAAAGAAAAACGGTATAGAAGATAAATTGTTTTTCTTTTTTCGTTGCAAACTTATCCGTTGAATTTTTTTCACCTCCAAAGTAAGAAACAAATTTTTTTGCTAGATTAGTGTTTGCTTTTTCAACGCATTCAAATTTTTTTCAAACTTAATCCATCATTATATTCGTAAAATTCAAATTACGCTGGATAGCAATGAAAACACGCACATTTTTATCTTTACTGTACATCCTTGTTCATACAAGTTTTATTTATGCACAAGTTTATACTGTCTATGACATACAGTACAACCCATTCATTCCTGGTGGACCGTCGCCCTACGTAAATCAACGTTTGCAGGTTGGTGGCATTGTAACCGGAATTGGAATAAATGCTGGTGCTGGTGGAACGAGAAGTTTTTTTATCCAAGATCGGGACACAAGTGGTTATCACGGTTTATTCGTAAGAACCAATCGTACACTGACCCTCGCAGTTGGTGATTCCATTCTAATTCAAGGCACAGTCCAAGAATCCAATAACCAAACCCAATTGGCAGTTTTCACCAACGATAGCGTTCGTGTAATATCAAGCAATGTTTGGTCTGTTGTTCCGTGTGTTGTACCCATTGCTTTATTGGTTAATGAAAGCACTGCTGAACCTTATGAAGGAATGTTTATCGGTGTACCAAACGTTTCAGTATCTGCTATTTTACCTGATGGAATCACCATTTCCGATGGTACTCATCAAATCAACGTAAAAGGTTATGGTAGTGGAGGAAGATGGAATCAAACTTATGCTGTTGGAGATTCGTTTCGGTGGGTAAAAGGGAATCTACGTCAAATTTCTAGCAACGTATATCAACTTGAACCGAGATCTGATAGTGATTTTGAAGTTTACGGAAACAATCCTCCAATTATTACCAATGTGGTTCAGGATCCAGTACAACCTCTTCCTAACCAACGTGTTACCGTTCGTGCTACAATAACTGATGAAGATGGTGTAGTTGCGGTTTGGATGAATCGGATCGTGAATAACTTACCTACAGATTCGATTCCAATTCCTCTTATTGAAAACCAACAATATGAAATGACTATGGGACCTTGGTGGTGGGGTACAACCGTACGTTATCGGATTTTAGCCAAAGATGCTTTAGGTGCTATTGCATCCACTGCAGAACGTACCTTTACAGTTAACTTTCCCAACAATATTGTCCCTATTCAATTTATCATTGACAACCCAGATTCCTTAATGAACCGAACTGTTCAAGTAGAGGGTGTCGTTGTTTACATTCAAGGTAGAACAACCTCCAGTGGTAGTATGAGAACTGACGCTTATCTTGCAGATACAAGTAGCGGCATTGGTCTGTACATCAGTGAAGCGGCGGGACCAGCAAATTTTCCCAATTTAAAACGTGGTTATTTAGTACGAATGAATGCTACAGTAAGTCAATATAGTGGTGCATTGCAAGTGAGCGGTGCTGCATCAATGACCGCCATTGATACTGGATACGGACTTAGAAATCCGATACGATTACGTACAGGTGATTATCCTTTACAACGACAACTTACACGGACTGGCAATCCTGCTTATTATGCATCAGGAAGTTTCGTAGAGGTCACGGGTAGAATTGTTTCTGTTGATCCAAATGTTGGCGGTGGTACTAATATGTTAATTGATGATGGTTCAGGAACAATGATCATCCGCATTTGGGATAGTATGAATTTACGAAAAGTGCGGGTTGCAAGTGGAGATTCGTTACCATTGACTCAGTTAGTTGGACGCGTCTTTCAAATTCGCGGCGTAGCGTCTCAATACAACAACGATTTTCAAATGTTAGCAGGTTATGCAGAAGATTTTATTGAACAAGATCGCAGTTTAGGTGAAGCAGTGAGTACCTTCGTTGAGATTCCTGCCAAAGTTTTAGTACCGGATTGGAATGAACAGGTCACCATACGCTATGGCGCTCCTTCAGGGAGTAGAATTATACTTCGCATATTCAATATGAAAGGTCAACTTATTGCTACCTTAATTGATAAAACCAGTGTCGGTGTTGGTGAATTTCTTTGGGATGGAAAAGATGAATATCGTAGAAAACTTCCATTAGGTACATATCTATTGCAAATTCAATCAAACCAAAATGGTACCATTAAACAAGCGGTTGCTCCTATAGTTATTGGAACTAAGTTATGAAAAAAATAACGATACTTTTTATTCTCATTCATATTTCTGTTTATACCCATGTTGCACTTTCACAAGTGTTTACTGATGTAGAGCCACCAACACCTAGATTTGGTGCAATCGGGGCTACAAGTGCTTTAGCAGGTGATCCGTCTCACGTCTTTCAAAATCCAGCTGCTTTGGTTACAATCCAATCCTTATGTGCAAGTGCCGCTTTCACAAGACCATATCAACAAAATTTTTATACACTTTATCATTCAAACTTTGCAATGCCACTTCCAAAATCTTATGGAGTCGGTGGAATTGGTTTGCTCAATGGTGGTGTAAAGTATGCGAACGTCTCCTTATCAAACGAAACTGCTCTTGCACTTTCACACGCATTTTATCTACAAAGAGATATTCAGACCAGTTTGGCATTCGGTTATACTCTAAAGTATTACTCCCAATCTTTTGGTACATCTATGAATGGACATGCTTTAGGAAGTAATCAAGCTTTTGGTATTGATGCTGGTGTGTATGGTTTACTTTGGCAAAGAACCGCTGTGGGTTTTCATGTCACCAATCTCAACCGCCCGACGATGGGATCTGTAGTTGAAAATGAGTTACCGAGTGTTGTACGTGGAACTATTGGCTATTCTCCTTATCGTGGAGTATATACTGGAATTGAGTTAGAGCGTACACTTGGAGGCAACCAAATCGTTAAAGCAGGTTCAGAATTTGAGATCAATCCCTATTTGGATATTAGATTGGGAATTCGTTCCAATCCAAATCGTGTTGCACTTGGATTTGGTCTTAAGAATTTTTCAAAACTCCGAATGGATTATACTTTCGTTTCTCATCCTTCGCTCGCTGCTACACATCTGGTAGGCATTAGTTATGGTTTTTAGATTACTTCTTTTATTAAGCATTCTTTTTTCTTTAGGTATTCCATTGGGTTTTGCTCAATATGGAAGCGAAGAACCAACTGAAAGTTCAATCCCTGCTATTACCTCTACTCCACAGCCAACTTCTATTCTGGATCTCAATTCAGCAACGAATGAAGAACTCAAACAGTTGGGATTAACGGATGATGAAATTCAATCCATTCGTAATCGGATTTTATATGAAGGCCCCTATGAAAATTTCTTTGACCTATTTGACACTCACGGTCTTTCTCGCAATGCTGTGGAAAAATTACGTGGTAAAGTTCTAGTACGATCACCTTTTTTAGACGATCCATTTTTACAGCGTCGTGAAGCCAATGCATATCGGATGGAACAATTGGTTAGCGATGATGGATTTAGTGAAGGGTTGGCGGATCAATTGGCGGATCAAATTCTTGAACCAATCAATGTAAATACTGCCACCATTGAAGAGTTGACGGATATTCAAAATGTAAGTCCCGTAGATGCAGTAGCCATTCGTAAACGAGTGGAAAGCGGAAATTTAATTCAAAGTCAACGTGAATTGCGCCAAACACCCGGTCTATCTTACTGGGGTTATACAAACGCAAGATCATTTTTAACTTATGAAACGGTAGAGGCACCACAAAAGATTCGTGGTTTCTTTCAAATACGTAGTTTTGATACCCCTTATCTACCAGATAATATGAGTGCTATTCGTGAAGATGTGGTACCTCAAAATCGAACGGATACACAAGTGAAGTTAAGATTGGGTTTTGGACATTGGAAGTTTGGAATTTCTACTCATAAAGGGCGATACGAACGATATTTATACGAACATCCAATTGCTTCAATTTCTCTTCCTCAAGGTAAAATTTATTTTCAACGTGAGTATCTTCAGTTCGGTCCAATCACTTTGAAACGCTTGATTGTAGGAAATTATCAAGCAGGATTTGGACAAGGTGTGGTGTTTTCAAGTGGAGATTATTTTGCACCCAGAAACACGGGATTCGGTTACAACAAAAACATAACAGGCATTCATGGCGATTTATCATCTAATGAACAATTTACCTATCGTGGGTTAGCTTTTGAAGCACGCACAAAACTTTTTGAGAGTACAATGTTGTACAGTAGTGATTGGAAAGACGCAGTACTCAACCCAGATGGTAGTATCAATCGTTTTATTGTGTTATCTCCACGTATTCACTACGATTCACGTCCACCCATGGATTCTACTTGGATTAATCCTAGTAATGGTGCTCTTGAAGACACGTTGTTAGATAAGTACCCGGGTATTCAAACGTATTTAGACAATACGCGTGAAACAATTTTTGCAGGTAATCTTGCAATTTTACCAATTACAGGCATTCGTTTGGGTACTAGTTGGGTAGAAGCACTTTACGACAGGCCGATCGCACCGATATTAGACAGCAATACGCTGGTATTAGGAAAAGAAGTGGATGAAATCAATGACGATCGCGCCAATCAAGAAATTCTTTTGGGCTATGCAAATCGTTCTACTAGTAAACTTTGGAAAAAAGCAAAATCAAAGATACGGGTTTATGGTTTTGATTGGCAGGCCGTTTACAACAATTTTTCCTTTCAAGGTGAGTATGGTGAATTAGAAAATGATGGTTCCTATTTTCGTTGGGGAGATGATCCGAAAGGAATTGTTACCTCTCTTTACGCACAGTATTCTTCTTTGAATGTATTGTTGTTGTATCGTGATCGTGATGTTGGTTACGACAATCCCTTTGACCGCGGTTTCAGTAATTACGCAAGGTACAAAGGATCAATTTTAGAAGACGAATATTATTTGCGAGACGTAACTTTGGGTCAATTGTATGACAATTCATTTCAACCACAACCTGAACGCGGATGGATGTTTAGTGGGCGTTACCAATTCTTGAGACAGCTGGTCACCAGTTGGGAACTCGATCAATGGACGCGCCGCAGTGACCAAGCAGAATACTATCGTTGGGTGGTACGTTTACAATATCGTCCGATTTTTCCGCTTCGATTCAACATTCGCTTGTCGGATCAGTCCAGAGATTATTTGAATCACGAAAGCCCAATGTATTATCGTGCCTTGCAAAGCAGAATACAAAGTAGTGTACGACTCTCTAATTTTGATGAAATTCGTTTGATGTATAACTACGCTGTTACACGTTTTGCACCACGTCCACGTTTAATATATGAAACTTCTCCAAATGGACGTTCACCTGTAAGTGGTCAAAGTGCTTCTCCTTCAGAAGCATTTGGTGTGGATTTTACACATCATGTAAATCGTTCGTTTTGGTTTGGTGGTGGTGCCACGATATATGATGGTTTCTTTTGGAATTACGAAGAAGGTGATTTCTATGTACGTGATGGAAATGGTTTACGATTGTACTTTGCAACTGGTTCACGTATAGGTCAAGGCCTTTCTATCAAAACAAAAATTACATCCGAACGACAATTTCCCCTTACCAATGTTCAAGCTAGAAGAAACAACAACCCACCTTCGCGTGCAAATGAGGATCCACGAACATTACCCTATGCAAAACCTTTTGGTGGTGATCATGTCACCAATAGAGAGTTGAGTTTTCGTTTGCAACTTGATTATCATTTTACTTGGTAAGATTGATGAAATCCACAAAAAAGAAAGAACTTGAATCAGGAAACCTTGCTGATTTTATTCTTCATCAAACCGATCGGATTGTATCGTTAACTCGTTTGAAATTATCACTCACAGCAGCCAACCAACGTTTAGATCGTGCCTATTTAGCATTAGGGGAATTGGTTGCTGAACTTGTGGAAAAAAATGCATTTGATCTTTCTCATACTGAAGTTCAACACCGCTTAGAAATGATACGACGATTAAAAAAAGATTTAGAAAAAATTCAGCAGAAATTAAATCAGCATGAATAAACAATATATCTATTTCTTTTTTCTCTTGACTAGCATTTTTGCTATCAGTAGAAACTCATTTTCAGATCCCATTTTGGAAGAAGTGTCCATTCTCTCTTCTAACTTTTTCATGGGCCGTTCAGCTGGAACCATTGGTGCTGAACGCACTGCAGATTATTTGAGTTATCGTTTCAAAGAATTAGGATTAGAACCCTTTCAAAAAAATGATCATCATGAAACAAAAGTACGGAAAAAAGATTTTTTGATACCATTTACTTGTGTACTTGATTCAACAATATCTACGCAATCCATACAAGGCAATAATGTAGTCGGCATCATTCGTGGAAATCACTCTTCTTTAAAAAATGAATACATTGTGATTGGAGCCCATTTTGATCATATTGGTTTTGGTGGAAAATTATCTTATTTAAAATCACGTGACTCTGTACTTCATCCGGGTGCAGATGACAATGCTTCTGGAATAGCAGCGTTATTGACCATTGCACGTTCTTTACAATCTAAAAAAGATGCATTGAAACGAAGTGTACTTGTCGTTGCATTTGATGCAGAAGAGTGGAACGCGAAAGGTTCAGAAGCATTGGTGAAACAATTTCTCCAATCCAATACTCACATTGTCGCAATGATCAATTTAGATATGGTAGGTAGGTTGGATAGTTTAAAAAATTTAATTGTGTATGGTACAAAAACATCACCACAATGGGAACCGCTTTTAGAGAAAAGGAATTTAGATTTTCAATTCCAGTTAAGCAAAATTAACGATGGCTTCGGAGCAGGAGACCATTTGCCGTTCTATCGTCAATCCATTCCATTTTTATTTTTCTTCACGGGTGCACATACCGATTATCACCGTCCGACTGATGTGGCAACAAAAATCAATTCACAAGGGATAGAAATGATCTCGCAATGGGTCACTTCATTGGTGATTGAATTAAGCCAAATTGAAGAAGCCATTGCTTTTACACCTCTCCCAGAAAAAGTTGTAACAAAACGATCCAACAAGTTTCACGTGTATGTTGGTGTTATTCCGGATTTTAAAAATACTGAAAAGGGGTTTTTTTTGTTGGGTGCTACCGAACATTCACCTGCCCATCGTGCAGGTGTTCAGTCGGGTGATCAAGTGATTGAATTTGACGGAAAACCTGTGAATTCGTTACAAGATTATATGACCATTTTAGATCAACATCACCCCGGTGATGAAGTAACAATGGTTGTGTTGCGAAACAATGAGCCGATCACACTAAAAATTGTGATTGGAATGAAATAAAACGAAATGATTTCTCTAAGTTAATTGTTGTGCTTTTCTCAACCTTCGCACAACCGCTTCTTTTCCGATAGCGACAACTAAATCAAATAAACCTGGTCCTACCGTCAAACCGGTTAACATTAAACGGCAGGGATGAATGTACCTACCCGCAGGGATGGTTTCACCAGACGCTTGACTTTCTTCTTCTGCCAACTTTCTTAAAACGGCTTCTGTACTTTCGTGAGTGAAGGTTTCTAATTTCTCAAAAGCATTGGCAAGTGCTAAGCATCTATTGATTGCTTTTGGATCTTGAAATTGTTTCTTTAACCCTTCTTGGTCATAAGTTAATGGGTCTTTCCAAATGATTTGTGCATACGAAATCAACTCATCTAACGTTTTGACTCTGGTTTTCCAAAGTTCTAACGATTTGGTAATTTGTTCAACAGTTAATTCGCTAGTTCCTGTGGTTTCTTTGATTTGATCAATACCACCACATTTGTCTATTAGTTGTTTTGTTGGTGTTCTGCTAATATGCTGACCATTTAACCAATACAACTTTTGCAAATCAAATACTGCCGCTTTTGCATTGATTCTTTCTAAAGAAAATCTATTGATCAACTCATCAATAGACATTACTTCTGTATCATCACCGGGTGCCCATCCTAATAAGGCTAAAAAATTTATCATTGCTTCAGGTAGTATCCCTAATTTTTGATAATCGCCAACAGCAGTGGCTCCGTGCCGTTTAGAAAGTTTGACTTTATCCGTTCCTAAAATCATAGGTAAATGTCCGAATTTCGGAACTTCCCAATTCATGGCTTGATAGATAAGAATTTGCTTGGGAGTATTGGAAATGTGATCATCACCCCTTAACACCAAATTGATTTGTTGAAAATGATCGTCAGATACTACTGCAAGGTTGTATACAGGTGTGCCATCTCTTCTTAAAATTACAAAATCATCTAATTCTGCATGGTTGATTTCAATAGACCCATGAACAATGTCATTCCATTGAGTTTTACCTTCAGGAATTTTCAATCGAATTGCAAAATTGCCAGGTTCATTTTCCATGCGTTTTTTTTGTTCCGATATAGGAATAGATCTATACATTGAGCCATCAAATTTGTATTGCAATTTTGCTTTTGTCATGGCTTCTCGTTTTTGATTTTCTATCTCCGGATCAGAAAAATCGGCATATGCAGCACCTCTTTCTAACAACTCATAACACAGATCAATGTGTTCTTGATGTCTTGTCATTTGAAATAAAACAGGTTCATCGGGTTCCATTTGAAGCCATTTCATTCCAACTAAAATGGCTTCCACTGCTTCCGGTGTGGAACGTAATTGATCGGTATCCTCAATTCTTAATAGAAATTTTCCATTCGTATGCCTAGCCCACAACCAATTAAAAAGGGCTGTTCTTGCTCCTCCCACGTGTAAATATCCCGTTGGCGAAGGTGCAAATCTCACACGTACTTGTTGCATCATTAACCTTTTTCTTGTTTTAAGTTTTGTAGAAATTGTGTGTTTGAATTAGAAATCCGTTTGAATATTATTGTATTTGCACAATATAATTGAATAAGTTAACTTTCAAAAAATAAGACGAGGATTCTTATGAACGAACCGCCGATTGATGCTAGTCCAATTGAAGCGATTCAGTGGGCTCTTAACCACGAAATTGATGCTGAACGTGTCTATTTGCGTTTAGCCCAACGCATGACCAATCCTGCAACACGTCAGATGTTTTTAGAATTAGCAGCAGAAGAAAATAAACATAAATTACTACTTCAAGCAGAATTAGACCGTTACCTATATCAGGAGAATTGATATGCCAGATGGAGACCATTCTCAATTTCAATTTCTAGACATTGCCATCGTGGGTGCAGGTCCAGTCGGTCTATATGCTGCTTTCTATGCTGGTTTACGTGGAATGAGCACGGTGGTATTTGATAGTATGGCACAAACGGGTGGTCAACTTCAAGCACTGTATCCTAAAAAGAAGATTTATGATGTCCCTGGTTTTACAGCTATCTTCGCTGAAGAGTTGGTTCAAAATTTAAAAACACAAGCAGAACGATATAACCCATCGTTTTATTTAAATACAAGAATTGATGTGGTACGTCCATTTCAAAACGGATTTGAATTAATGAGTCATCAGAATGAATTTTTCTTTGCAAAATCAGTTCTTATCGCTTGTGGTTTAGGAGCATTCTTACCAAGAAAACTTGATATACAAGATGCTAAAAAATTAGAAGATCGCGGTGTGTACTATATCATCCGTAATCCTGAACAATTTTATGGAAAACGGCTTCTTATCATCGGTGGTGGCGATAGTGCAGTGGATTGGGGTTTAACTTTAGTTCCTCATGCCAAAGAATTAACACTAATTCACTTAATGAAAAAATTTCAAGCCCATGAAATGAATGTAAGTGAACTATTGAAAACTTCAGCCCGCGTAAAAACCGAATATCAATTAAAAGCCATACACGGCGAAGATAAAGTCGAGGCAGCAACCATTGTCAATAATGTTACCGGTGATGAAGAAACTTTTCCTGTAGATGCGATTTTATGTTTTATCGGTTTTTTAACCAACTTGGGACCCATCAAAGAATGGGGATTGAATATCCGCGGAAACGGCGTAGTCGTTGATTTTGATATGTCCACCAACATTCCGGGAATTTTCGCCGCTGGAGATATAGTTTATCACCCAGGGAAAATCCGATTAATTTCAACTGGATTTAGTGAAGCTGCCATTGCAGTAAACAACGCAAAACATTATATCTCACCCAGTGAAAAAGTTCAGCCCAAACATTCCACAAGTTTAAGTGAAACAAAAAATTAACAACTTTTTCAAGTTAAAAGATAGAAATTTATGTGAACGATGTTTTAGCGAATCGTTTTTTGATTTGAGTGTTTTATGGTAGAAATTTTGTTTTGGATATGCCTTGCCTTACTATTGATAACTTATTTGTGGTACCCAGTTTCAAGTGTTCTCATCTCTCAATTTCGAAAAAAAATTGTAGCACCACCACTTCAAAACTATCCTACTGTGAGTTTAATTGTAGCTGCACATAACGAAGAATCGGTCATTCAGCAAAAATTAGAAAATCTTCTTAAACTAGATTATCCAAAAGAAAAACTTCATATAATCGTTGCATCTGATGGTTCTACCGATCGCACCAATGAAATTGTAAAAAGTTTTCAAGATAAGGGAATTGAACTTTTAGAATGTCCGCGGGTTGGAAAAACAGAAATTTTGAATCGTGCTGTTCAAGCTTCTTCATCGGAAATTGTGGTGTTTACGGATGCTGATCCTTTGTTAGAAAAACAGAGTTTGAAAAGAATCATTGCACACTTTTCTAACCCAAAAGTTGGAATGGTGTGTGGTAACTCTATTTACGGTAAAGGTGAACAATTCACGGGTACCGAACAAGAAAGTGTGTATTGGAATTTTGAGAATTGGTTGAAATTCACTGAATCTCGTGCATATCGGTTGCTCGTGGGTGGCATTGGTGATCTGTTTGCTGCACGGAGAGAGTTGTTAGATAAGATACCACCTTTTTTAAATCATGATTTTATCACCCAATTGATGGTTGCTTCAAAAGGATTTTGGGTTCTTTTTGAACCCACTGCATTTGCATTTGCCCAAGGTAGCAAACACATACGGACCGAATATAAGAGGAAGGTAAGAATTGTGTTTCAATCTGCTTATAGTTTGTTTTGGAAAATTGAGTACTTGAATTTTTTTCGACATCCTCTTATGACCTATCAGCTTTTTGTACACAAGATTTTACGGTGGTCATCGTTTTTATTCTTTTTTCCTTTACTTCCACTTTCCTATTTTCTTAAAGAACATTCATCTTTCTATTTCTTATTTTTCCATGCGATTGCTTTATTCTGGATCATTGGAATATTGGGTGGATTTTTATCACGACTAAATTTACGATTAGGTGTTTTTGGTCTTCCCTACTACTTCATTTTAGTTACTTTTGCTGCACTTCATGGACTCATTAAATCTTTTTTGGTAAAACCAAAAGGGATGTGGGAAATTGAACGTCAATCTGATTCTACCATTACAAATCAATGAGATTACGCATTGCACATTTAGCGACCATTTCTTCTTGGGATTACATAAGGTTGTGGCGCATTGCACGATCCCAATCGAAAATCTATGATGTTGAAATTTATGCACGTGCATCGTTTCAATATCAAGAAGTGGATGGAATAAGAATTTTTGGGTTTGCTGGTGGACAAAGTTTTTCTGAACGTTTGCAGCGAATAAAGTTGTATCAAACACTGATGCTCAAAAAAGCACCCGATATAATCCAAATCAATGCTCCTGAAATGTTGCCAATGTCACTTTCTCTTAAAAGAAAATTAGGATGTAAAGTGATTTTTGATTCTTATGAATACTATCCAGACGTCTTACCTTTTGCATCTTACGCTCGTGGTTGGCTACGAAAGCCGTTCTTTCATTGGATCACCTATCATAAAATTCCACAATGGTCAAGACAAGTTGATTTAGTTCTTACAAGTGATACACCTACAGCGAGATACTATTCAGAACAAGGAGTACAAAATTGTATTGCCTTAATGAACTTTCCTTTTCGTGATGAAATGTTTAGAAAAAAACCGTTACGTCCTTCACAACACCCTGAACTTCATTACGGTGGAATTCTAACACCTGAAAGAAATGGTATGCTTATTCTTGATGCCATTGAAATTTTAGTGAAAAACAACTTTCCTGTACGAATGATTTTTACTGGGCCTCCCCCATCTGATCCTTCCTTAATCCCATGGGAAGAAGCACTTACAAAACGTGGAATTCAAAACTTTGTTGAACATCGTGGATACGTTTCTTTAGAAGAAAATTATGATTTGATGAGTTTAGCGAAGATCGCAGTCATGCCTACCAGTATGCGTCGTTATCGCTACAATATCCCCCAAAAAATCTTTTACTATTTGGGTTGGGGTGTACCTGTGATTTCTACACCTCTTACTGCACTAAAAGAAGTTCTTCCTGAACATTTGCCGGGCTTGTATTATGTTTCTGAAAATGCTCAAGAACTCGCTTCACAAATACGAACGCTATTGACCAGTTGGGATAAAACTGAACAAGAAGTTTCTATTGGACAAAAATGGGTTCAAGAAAATTGTTTGTGGGAACCACAAGAAGAAAAATTATTGAATACACTAACAAGTTTGTTTGTATGAATTTCAATAACCTCTATGGAATAATTTTCTGTATACATTGAAACAAAAAATTTATGGTTGCTTGAATGGTCTGATCTTCACGCAATGCTTTAGGAATTTCTATATGAAGTGATTGTTTGGATATGGATGGATGCATTGAACCATGCTTTTTGGCTTGTTTTGCACGGAAAAAAAGATTTACATCGTTTTGTTCTACGATCACCTCTATTGTTTTTGGTAAAAGGTTCTTTGCTTCTTCAACAGCGATTTCTTTTATTTTTTCAATTTGAACCATTTTGAAACCATTTTGCGCGATTTGAATATAGTTTGGAATTCGATTTTTAGCGCCATGAATTTCGACTAAAAATGGAATGGGTAATTCTGATTTTGAGGCTAATTGTAGATTTTGGATGTATTGTTGATAAGCCATTTCAGCACGTTGAGTTTTTACAGATACCTTTCTGTTTTTTTCATTGAGTAAAACTTCATAAGGTCTATTGACATGAATAAAACGACCTATTGGAGTTGGGAAATACTTACTTTTTGAATCACGAAAACCAAATGCAATCACAAACCCGCAGTTTAATAATTTTGCTACCTCACGAACTAGAATATGGACTTTAGATTCTGATGGTGAATGTGGTGCAGCAAGTACAACTTGGGTTTGTAAATTGCTTTCTACACAAAAACTCGTCGGAAAAAGTTGATCAGCCAATAGTATTAAATCATAAATACTAAAACTTTT
The DNA here is from genome assembly GCA_026417415.1 of bacterium. Classification (GTDB taxonomy): domain Bacteria; phylum Electryoneota; class JAOADG01; order JAOADG01; family JAOADG01; genus JAOADG01. The sequence continues at coordinate 90,524 of JAOADG010000004.1, read as the reverse complement.
ATTTTGCCATATTGAATTTGGAGTGGAATAACGAATTCCAATCACATTCTCATCGCGAGAGAAAGTGATTTCACCTTTTCTTAGTGGAATGATGGAAATATTTTTTCGTGTCAATAAAGCGATGATGCCTTGTCTTAAACTTTCAATTTCATTCGCATTACATTCAATTGGTGATAAGGAAGGATGAAGAAGAAATAGACCTTGTGCTTGTTTACTCCAAGGATCATCACTTTTCCATAAAAATTTGGTTATAGGATCAGTAGTAAAAAATCGTTGAAATTCTGAGATCGTCCAACAAAATCCTTTGTCTTCTTGTTTCAACCTTATCTCCTTAGAAAAAGAAAGAGTAGAAGTTTACTCCTACTCTTTCCCTTTTGTTCATATACTTTTTATCTTTTGAAGAAAGCATCATTTTCTTGGATAACTTCATCTCTAACCCAATCGGGTGCTAACAGCAAAACACCACCTTGTTCTATGTTTTTTATTGCTTGCGCTTTCTGAATAGAACTACGAACAGATTCCGGTAATGCACGATAAACTAAGGTTTGCATTTCTACCATAGGATCCCAACCGCTAGGTCTTGAATAAACGATCACATCCGGCTTGATACGATCAGGAATTTTCGCAGCTTGTTTTGCGATTTCAATGGCAAGATCTAACCCACCCAAAGTATCTACTAAACCATTTTTGTAACCCTGCATTCCTGTCCATACTCTTCCATTTCCGATGGAATCAACTTGTTCCCATTTCATATTCCTTCCATCCGCAACTTTCTGAACAAATTTACGATAGAATTCTTTCACCATGGTTTCCACGACTTTACGTTCATCGGGTGTATGTCTTCTCATAATGTTAAACATTCCCGCTCGTTTTGAAAATTTGATTTCTTCATAATTGGTTCCAATTTTCTTCAAGGTACTATCAATCACTGGCCTCATTGCAAATACACCGATAGAACCGGTAATGGTTCCTTCTTCTGCAACTATAGTATCTGCTGGAATGGCAATGTAATATCCACCTGAAGCAGCCATACTAGCCATAGAAACAATGACCGGTTTTCTGGTCTTCTCATCGGTTTTGCATAACATCAATTCTCTCCAGATTTCATCTGATGCAAAACCACTACCACCAGGTGAATCAATGCGTAGTACGATGGCCTTAACCTGTTTGTTTTTTCTTGCGTTTCGAATCAATTTTACCATCGTCTCACTACCCATGGTCTTTGTGTTCAAGAATCCACCCGGATCCGATTTGCCCGTAGTGATTGAACCTACAGCATAAATGACTGCAATTTTTGGTTCTAATGGTCTATCCCATCGTGGATCAATATCCGGTTGTTCAAAGTATTCAGATGCATTTAGAATTTCTATATCATCTTTTTTGTGCATTTTAACAAACAGTAATTTCGATTCTTTATCCGATACTTTTTTCCCTGTAAATGCTTCTTGAATTACTGTCTCAATCTGATCTTCATAGATTGTGGAATCAATCAGTTTCACTTGAATTGCCTCTTCTGATAAATAAGGGCCGTTATCAATAATCTCTTTCGTTTTCTCAATAGTCCAGTTTCTGTTGGTTGCAATCATTTCTACAAACTGTCGGTATAAATCACCAACCAACCATTCTCGTTGTGCTCTGTCTTCTTCGGTCATTCGATCTTCAGTAAACATATTGGGGGCTGTTTTATGTGGACCGCTTGCTTCAACTTCCATTTCTATACCTAATTTATCCAGTGTTTTTTTCAGGTAGAGTCCACTTGTAGCAAACCCAATTAAAAATACTTCACCTTCAGGATGTAAATAAATTTTATCCGCAATGGTAGCCAATGCATAGGAACGATTGCTCATTGATTTTGAATAGACATAAATCTTTTTACCTTCTTTTTTAAATTGTTTCAACTCTCGCATCACCGCTTGAAGTGTGGACATAGGATATTGAATCTCTTCAATTTCTAATACCAATCCTACTACTTGCGGATCCTTAGATAGACGACGAATTTTTTTCAGAAAATTTTCCAATTGAGGTTGTGGTTTTGAAAAGAAACTAAATGGTGTTTTTTCTTCTTCTAATGTTATGGGTACTTTCATTTTCACTAAGAATTTCTCTAAATGGATAGGTAAGGTAAGTAGTTCGTCTTCATAGAGAGTACCAGAATAACCACCTACCATTTTTCCATCTTTCGTGCGAACCGAATGCATCACTGCTGATTGATCGGTTGCTAAAGCTAATCCCACTTTTAACTCTTTATCATCACTTGCATATTGAGTTTGAAGTTTCAATCCGTTAACAGGTTCTATTTCTAAAAAAAATCTTGGATTAAGTTTATCACCATATTTTACAGGATTACGATTGGTTACGAGTGTAGAATTTTCTTCATAGATAGTGACATCAGTTGCCAAAGTGATGCGATGACTATGTTTCCAAGACATCCAAGCCAAAGGTCTTAATGCAAATCCAAAATCGTAGGATGGCTTTGTCTTTTCGTTAAGTACTTTTGTCTGATTAATGTTTTTTGCGGTAGCACCTATTGAAAGCCACGAATAGGGGCGTGTTAGAAGACCTACGCTCCATTCATTTTGCCAAGGCAGATTTTTTGAGAAACGATATCGCGATCCAAAATAAATTCCATCATTGATTTCAGCACTCATAACCATATGATACACTGCAGTTTTTGGTGTATTCTGTGGAACATCGTTTTTCCATTCACCAGAGAATGCAAAACCACCTAATTTAACTGCTGCCGTAAAATCTTTTAAATAGTTGGTGCTATCCATCGGAAGCATCCATACAAACCCTGCACCGCCATAAGTAGCGACGCCTGCAGGATTACCCCACAAAGATAAAATGCCACTGGTTCCCGAATGGGTCGTCATAGGATGGGTAGATAATCCTATCCCTTTGATTTGTGGAGGTTGATTGTTTTGTGCGAAAGTAGCCATACTTAGAGTCAGAAAGATTAAAAGGATAGAAACTGTTTTCATATACACTCCAGTTGAATTGATTGGGTTATATCGTTAGTGTACAAAAGACGTAACTTAGTTGCAAAATCAAAAAGGGCGGTTATAGTACCCGCCCTAACGAAAAATATCTTTACATGGAGTTATGAAATGGTAATCGGTACTTTCATCTTATCAATTTGCTCAGGAGTGAATTGAATTTTTCCATTGACAAGTGCTTTTCCTGTATCAGTTAACGCCCAAATGCCACGTTCTAACGAAGTAACCAATCCTAATTGTTTCAGTTTGTTTTGTGCCCAACGTGCGACCACTTGCCATCGTGGCGCTTTATTGGAGCCGATAAATTCATAATCACCTGCTAAAAATGTATCCCCGATTTTGTTTTTGATGCCTAAGATGGTAAGAGCACCTGTTTGTCTGCCATTGTTTTCTTGTAGAACTTCCAAAATGGGAAAATAAAAATCTTTCTGTTCGTGTCTTGGCAATCTTTCAGCAGATTCAAATTCTTCTTTGGTAGGTCTGCCTTTTCGTAGAGATTTCTTAGATACTTTTTTAACTGATTTTTTTTCTTGTGTAGCTACGAGTTCTTCTTGAGATTTTTTTTCAACGATCACTTTTTTAACTGGTTTTTTTATAATTTTAGACGGTTTGGGAGAAATTTCTTTAGATTCCAATTGGATTATATCTTGTGTTGATTGCGTTAATGAACTTAACAATTCTGGTAATCTGGCCAATTCATTTTCTATAGTACTCAATTTTTCCAATACATTAAGTAATACATAAATAGAATCCACAGTTAATTTGGCTTCACTATATTTTCTCGCACTAAGCAATTGAGGCAATTGTTCGCTTAAATCTATGATTCGATCATTTATTTGATTGACTTGTTCGTTGATGGTCAAGGTAATTTCTTTTGTATTTGACACTTTGCCCTCCTTCTATATTTATCTCAATATAAAAATCCAATTTACGTTATCCAAATCGTATAACTTGTTTTCTATAATTTCCTATACCTATTTAAAAAATCAACCACTTGCTTGATCCCTTGCTTTGGATTACATTTACTTTCTTACTTTACGGGGTTAAATTATGAAATTGAATCTATTTTTCCTTTGGTTTGCTTACATTGTGATTTCACAAGTTGCTTGTGCTGAAGATCTAATTTTAGATACCTATCGATTTCCAGAAGAGCAGCACTTAAAAAATATAAGAATGCTGACCAACGGGGGAGAAAACGCAGAAGCATACTTTTCTTTTTCAGAAAACCAATTAATTTTTCAGGCAACCGTGGGCGACCTTCAATGTGATCAGATTTTCACTATGGATGTAGATGGTTCTAATAAAAAGATGGTTTCAACCGGTTTAGGTCGGACAACTTGTGCTTATTTTCTACCCGGTGATAGTTTAATTCTATATTCTTCTACACATTTGTATGACCCAAAATGTCCTCCAACCCCAGATCGTACAAAAGGGTATGTATGGAAGCTGTATGACTCTTTTGATATTTTTGTAGCAAAATCGGATGGTAGTAATCTTAAACCGTTAACCAATGTTAAGGGCTATGATGCCGAGGCAACTGTATCCCCCCAAGGGGATAAAATCGTCTTCACCTCTACAAGAGATGGTGATCCCGAACTTTATACCATGAATTTGGATGGTTCCAACGTTACACGAATTACTCATGAAAAAGGTTATGATGGTGGTGCTTTTTTCTCTTGGGATGGAAAAAAATTGGTCTTTCGTGCAAGTCGTCCAAAAACAGAAAAAGAATTGGCAGATTATCAAGAATTGGTAGAAAGTGGATTGGTGCGACCGACTCGATTAGAGCTATTTGTATGTGATGCAGATGGGAAAAATATACGACAGGTGACCAATAATGGTGCTGCAAACTTTGCTCCCTTTTTCCATCCAGATGGAAAACGGATCATTTTTAGTTCAAATATGGATAGTCCAAGAAATTTTGAGTTATATATGATCAATATAGATGGTAGCGGCTTAAAACGTATAACCTATCACAATGAATTTGATGGCTTTCCAATGTTTACCAAGGATGGGAAAAAATTGGTCTTTTGTTCGAATCGGTTTCATTCAAAACCTGGTGAAACAAATGTATTTATTGCGGATTGGGTAGAATAAAAAGTTGCTGAATTACAGTAAAAAACGGTGTGAAACACACCGTTTTTTTACTTTCTTGACTGTAAAAACTGTTTTAATGTTTCTAACTTCTCAAATGTTCCCATATCAAACCAATTTCCATTCACAGGGAGCACTTGAATTTTTTTACCTTGCTTGATCCAATCAATATATAAATCAATAATGTTAAAATGAGTGGAAGCGACCATTTGCTCCAATGCTTGTGGGTACAAGAAATGGATGCCTGAAAATGCAAACTCCTTCCACTCGCTTTCAAGGGGGCGTATTTGGAAAACTTTTTCTTTTATAGAAATTCCACATATTTCATAATTATCATTAACTAAAAAATAACTGGAAGATGGTCTTTCGGATACCACTAATACAGCATATAATGAAGGGTCAAATTGGTTTTCTATCTTGGAAAATAGTTCATGAAGTGGATAGTCCGTCCATATATCACAATTATGAATGATTACTGGGTTGGGAGAGTGTAGGTATGGAAGTGCTTTTCGTATTCCGCCACAAGTCCCTAAAATTTCTGGTTCAATGGACAGTTCCATTGAAACATTTGGAAATTTTGCGTTTTTCCACCATTGGTAAACCATTTCTCTATGATGATGTGTATTTATCACGATCTCGGTACAACCTGCTTGAGATAATGCCTCAACTGTCCAATCCAACATAGTTTTGGAGTCAACTTGAATCAATGCTTTTGGAGTAGAGGACGTGAGTGGTAACAACCGTGTTCCAAAGCCAGCAGCCAAGATCATGCCACGACGTTTACGATACTGAACCTCAGTTTGTTCCAATTCCCAATGAACCGTTTTTGTATGATACCCTTGTTCTTTCAATGCTTTTGACAACCACTCAGCACAAAATACAGAACGGTGCCTACCCCCTGTACAACCAAAGGCAACTTGCAGGTGTTGAAATCCACGTCCTTTGAAATTCTCAATCGTTTGAAGAATAAGTTGAAAGGAGTGGTTTAGAAATTGGTTGGTCTCTCTATACGAAAGCATAAATCGCTGAACTGGTTCATCTATTCCCGTTTGATGACGCAACCGTTCATCTCTATGTGGATTAGGTAAAGCACGACAATCAAAAACAAAACCACCCCCATTCCCTGCAGGATCAAACAATTTCAAATGTTGGTTGTGATAACTAAAACTATAAATGCGGATAAGCAGATCTTGTAGCATTGCTATATCTCTTTTTCTAACCTATGCAGTGGAGTGAATCCGTTTTGAACGAATTTCCATAGAATTGGAAACAATGTTTGGTATGAATGTTTTTGTAGGATTGAAACTAAATTGGCAAGTGCAAACGGAACGGATTCAAGATACTCTTTTTTCTTATGAATCTTTGCATTTCGTCCATAACTGCCCAATGCTTGAAGAATACGGATTATCGCGTAAAAGGGAAACGATTCCTTAATTTTTTTCCACTCAGATTGTGCAATTTTTGACGAAATTTTATCCGTATAAAAATCTTTTAACTCTTCTCTAAAATCATTTGATAAATTTGCACGTGCATCATAGAGTAAAGCGGCCAAATCATAAGGCAATGCCCCTTTACGTGCAGATTGGTAATCAATAAAATACAATCCTTTTCCGGTTACCATAATGTTTCTTGATTGAAAATCTCTGTACAAAAAGTATTCTAATGAATTTTTTCTGAGATAAGAATAGAGTAGAATTAACTCCTTTTTCATTGCTTCACATTCATTATCATCCGAAGTGTAGAAAGATTTTATAAAATAGAAAAGAAAGTTGTTGATATCGGTTTCCCAAGCCGTTTCATCAAATACTTTTGTTTGGTAACAAAGTTCCCAATTTATCCAATGAACCAATTCGGTTTGAAATTGAATGAGGTATTCAATGGCATCAACATAATGCCTACGAAGGTATTGTGGGTCAGGGTGAGTATAAATAGACGGTTTTACTTGTTGCACAAGGTTATAGAGTGTGACATCACCCAAATCTTCTTCTAGGTAATACAATTCGTTTTTTGAAACAGTATAAATTTGAGGGACAGGAAAACCACATTGTAAAAAAGATTTTGTAAAACCAATAAATGCACGATTTTCGTAAACATCTGGACCATATACACCTATCACGGATTGATTGCGATGTTGCATCCGATATAAAGTTCTGGCAGACGCATCTCCTTTCAATTGAACTACTGAAGTAGGCAAGTATTGAAAATAATTCCTAAATAGTTGAGCAAGCGTTTGAATGTGTTGATCGGAAGAGAACATGTTGGATTCTATTGGACAACTTTTGTTTCAATTTCTTGAACAACCGCATCCGTTTGACTTGATGTGCAACAAAAGTATAAATCGTTTATCGTGCGTTGGATAAAATCGTCAAAATCTTGGGATAGTGTCTTAGATATCTGAATGCCAAAGGGTTTAGTAACAACAAACGCATTTTTACTATCTAAAATGGATTTGAATTGATTCATCCAAGCCAATACTTTTTCATCTTGTGCTGTTGGAACTACATTTCCCAGATTTGCGACCAGTAATATAGAATTGCGTTGTACTGTTATTGTGGAGATTTTGAGTTTCTTTGCAAGAATACGCAAATTTACAATTGTTAAAAGACGTTCCGTTTCTTTGGGAATTTTCCCATATCGATCTTTGAGTTCTGCTTGAATATCCAATACTTCATTTCTCTCATTCATTTTTTCCAACCTACGATACACTTCTACACGTTCTTGAATGTCTTCAATATAATCCGAAGAAAGAAAGGCATCTCCTGCAAACTCTATTCGAATCGGAGTACTTTCGGTCTCAAGTTCCTGAGCAACAATCTTGCTTTCTTCTCGAATTTGTTGTATGGCTTCTTCCAACATTTCAAGATAAAGTTCTAAACCCACTTCTGTGATCATTCCGGATTGTTCTTTACCCAATAAATTCCCTGCACCTCGTATCTCTAAATCTCGTAAAGCGATTTCATAACCTGTTCCTAAATTTGAAAACTCTTGCAGAGTCCGAAGCCGTTTTCTTGCATTTCCTGAAAGGATTGACTCTGGTGGTGTCAACAACCATGCATATGCCTGACGATTGCTTCGCCCAATCCTTCCACGCAATTGATAAAGTTGTGCCAAGCCAAGTAGATCCGCACGATTTACAATTAAGGTATTCACATTGGGCAAGTCAATTCCAGATTCAATAATCATTGAACTGACAAGAACATGATATTTGTTTTGGATAAAGTCCAACATAATTTTTTCTAATTGATGTGGAGGTAGTTTGGCATGAGCCATTGCAAACGAAACATTTGGAAGCAATTGCTTCAATTTTTCTACCATTTGCGGCATGGTTTCAATACGATTGTGGACAAAGAAAACTTGACCTCCTCTTGAAATTTCTCTTAAAATGGCCTCTTTAATAATTCTTTCATCGTATGCAACTACCTCTGTTTCTACCGGTAATCTTTCCGCAGGCGCTGTCCGAATGAAACTAACGTCCCGCACACCGGATATTGCCATTTGTAATGTTCTCGGTATGGGTGTGGCAGACAATGTTAGTACATCTACTTCCAAACGTTTTTTTCTTAGTTCATCTTTATGGCGTACACCAAATTTATGTTCTTCATCAATAATCAATAAACCAAGATTTTTAAATTGTACATCTTTACTTAACAAACGATGCGTTCCAATCAGAATATCAATTTTTCCCTGCTTTAACTCTTCTAAAATTCTTTTTACATCCTTTGGGTAAGTAAATCTGGAGAGTACTTCAATGTTTGCACCTGTGAAACGAAATCGTTCACGAAATGTATTTCCATGTTGAGCAGCCAAAACTGTGGTAGGACAGATGACAGCAACTTGTTTATTTTCTTGTACGACTTTCCATGCTGCTCGCATAGCAACTTCAGTTTTTCCGAATCCCACATCACCAATTAATAACCTATCCATCGGTTGTTCTTTTTGTAAATCGGCTTTAATTTCTTCTGTAGCAGTTAATTGATCGGGTGTTTCTTCGTATTCAAAAGATATTTCAAATTCGTGTTGAGTAGCACCATCCGGCGGTAAAGGTGGCCTTTGAACAATCGCACGATTGGCATACAGATTAATAATCTGTTTTGCCATTTCGTTTGCCATACGCTTTGCACGCGTTCTAGCATTTGCCCATTCAGAACCGCCAATTCTGGATAATGGAGGGTTGGGATCTTCGGAGCGGTACAACTGTATTTTGGAAAAATTTTCCATTCGTACCAACACCGATACACCACCCGCAAATACAATTCGAAAACACTCTTGTTCACTATCTAAAATTCTAACCTTTTCTAATCCCTCAAAACGACCAATTCCATGATCAATGTGCACTACATAGTCACCACGACGAATTCCTTCAATGGATTTCATCTCTGTTTTTGATGGTATAAATTGTTTGTACCTACCTCTTCTCCTTGTTCTCCCAAATATCTGATGTTCTGTGTAAACGACTAATTTGGAATCCAGTAAATGAAATCCATGATGGATAGAGGGAATACCGATTGGAATTTCTGATAGTACACTATTTTCTTTTTCCTCAAATAAATCGTATAGACGCTCTCTTTGTCTCTCAGTATCACATAAAAGAACGCAATTCCATCCTTGCTTTTTTGAATTTCGATATTGCCCTTCAAGAGTTTCTAAATCGCCTCGGTAGTAGCCCAGTGGTTGATAAGGAATTTTTACTTCTTGGATCTCTTCGCCGTTGATTAAATTCTGGAAAATCTGTTTATCCAACTCTAATGGAGCAAATAGAACTTTGGTGTAATGTTTCAGTTTACTATACACCTCTTCTACGGAAAGATAGGGTGGAAGTTCAAGATCCTCTCTCTCTTGAACAGATTTTTCCCAATCTTGCCAAGTGAAATGAATGTTAGTAAAATCTGAAAAAATGAATATGGCCTCGTTAGGATTGATTTGATCCAACAAAAATTCGTTGCTGGATTGAGTAGGATCGTTAATGAGAATGGATGCTGCATTCACTTCTTGAATCGATCGTTGAGTAATCGGATCTACAAAACGAATGGATTCAATCACAATATCATCCAACTCGATTCTTACTATCTGGTTCTGTCCCCAACCATAGATATCAAAGATTCCACCGCGTCTTGCAAATTCAGCTGGTTCAGTTGCTGTGGTTTGTCTATCAAATCCTGCTTTGACAAGAGTTTCAGATAGTTCTTCCGGATCTAATAAATCACCTACTTGAAAACGGATTGGAGGTTCAGGTTTTGATATCCCTTCAAGTAGCACCACTGCAGGCATAACAAATAATGCAGGAACATGCTTTTCATCTGGCTGGTAGAACGCTTGTAAAGCAATCGCACGTTCGCTTTTCTCATTATCTGGCGCACCTAATACATCTCCCGGGAATGCTTCTCTTTGAGATACCAAAAACACGTTTTTTCCAAGTAAAGCATTTGCATCGTCGTGGATGGCATCTGCTTCCAACCGATTTTCTGCTACGAGAATGATTTTTTTACAAGAACGAAACTGACTTTGTTGAACCAATAGGGCAGCGATAATGGATGGAAAAGAGAGTGGCTCTGCTTTTACGATGGTGCTAAACCCACGTAACGAACGTTCTACAATACGTTGAAGGGATGGACTATTGAGTTTTGGAAGTAAAAAATTAATTAATTCCATTCACGATGATTATCAATGAATAACAAAGTGTTTGAATAATTTTTTCAAATTTACAGATTCAAGTACGATTTTTCTTTCTATTTTTGTTTGATTACTTTATTGGTTAAGGAAGCAAAGGGGTCATCTATGTTTCTAATTCATCTTACAACAGTGATTGCTTTTTTCACTTTTTTCTTTCTTGTTGGCTGTAGTACGAAACCACCTTACGCAGAAACCAAATTAACGTGGGAAGAAGATATACGTCCCATTTTTGAAGCTAGTTGTATTGAGTGCCATGGTGGCTCAATGATTAGAAAAAACTTGAGTTTGAAAGATCCAGACCAGATAAGAAAGAACATTTGGAAGATTTATAAAGTCGTGATCGTTAATCAAAAAATGCCCCCCAAAAATGATATGGGCATCTTCTTATCGGAAGCGGATCGCATTAAAATCAATCAGTGGATCCGTGGCAATGCTCCCGGTATTGGGACCGGCAAGCCCTATTAATTTTAGATAAATTCGAAAGGCGGACTTTGATGGTCCGCCTTTTTGATCTACTATCGATTAGACACCTTCTCCAAAATCTTCTTTATTGCACTCATCATTTCAGGGATTCTCGGTGCAATTTCACTATTCAACCGTTCTGTAATTGCACGAACATTAAGCTCTAATTTTAATTTTTCCTCAAATTCGAGTTTTGCTTTCGTCACTTCTCGAATCATCAACGCTCTTAAACCTGCCGTAATCACCAACATCCATATCACACCTAAAGTCCCTGCAATCCATAACGATAATCTCGTCAACTTCCCTTCACCTAATACTAAACCATATAAAGCAAGAGCAATAATAAGACAACTAAAAACGATAATCCAAACAGTTTTTCCAAACCATTGAAACAGTTTTTCAGCTGCCAAAGTATCCTTTTCGAGAACTTCATTGAGATTGCGAGAAATTCTTTTATTGGATAAAATCTCATTTAAAATTTTTCGTTCTTTAGGTGTCAATTCTGATACTCGCCTTTTCAGAGTTTCTAGCGAAATATCTTCTGTTTCACGAGGTCGGACCTCTCTTTTTTCTTCACGGGAACGATCTTGTCTAACCTCTTTTTTTTGCATGACTTTAGAGGCAGGTTGTTGTGAGGTGGTTTTGCTTTTATCCGATGGACCGCCGCCCACGTTTCCGCTCAAATTGCTGCGTATGACACCCTCATTTTTTCCTATCTCTGCAGTACTTCTTGGAGTAGAACCACGTAGTTGGTTTGGATCTTGTCTTGAGGCAGAAGATACCGTCGCAGGGGCCTCTCTTGGTTTTGTACGTGATGGAGATTGATCCGCTTTTTCGGTTTTAGGGGATTTGGTATCCACTTTAACTGAAGTGGTTTTTGTGGTTCCCGTCTTCGTTGCTTGTGCTGTTTTTGCGGTTTGAAGACCGTTGGTTTTTCCACTTTCAGTACTTTCTGCAGTTTTGTCACTACGAAAAGCTAACGTAGGTACTGTTTTAATCGGTTCTTTTTCTTCTGGTTCTGTGAATTCTTCTTTGATTGGAGATTCAAACTGTTCTTGGCTAATCGTTTCAGAATCTATAGGATACTCTTCAAATTCAGGTTTTATTTGAATCGTTTCTGTTTCTGACACCGATTCTTGTGTAGCATCCAAATGGTCAGCAATTTCATCGCTTGACGTGGTGGTTAGGGTGAATTGTTCTTCTTGAAAAGCCGTTTCCTGTTCTTCCTTTTGTTGTTCCGTTGTATTGGGAGAACTCGCTGGCTCCAACTCAAACAGCTCAGGTTGTTGGATTTTCTTTTTGCCAAACCCTTCTAATGGATGGCCCTCTATAGGACCTATTGAGACCTGAGGGGTAAAGCCGGGCGGAAAAACCACATTCGGTGTAGGTGTTTTCTCAGTTTCTATGGATTTCTTTTCTGGTGGTTTTTCCGACAATTGACCTGTCAGATACGATGGCAATTCAAACTGCGGTTTTACCGGTGTCAAATCAGGAACACTACTTGATTCTTCAGACGTTTGACTCTGAATTTCTCTATCATTGGCCGTAGTGTTGCTATCTATTTCTTCTGAGTATAATTGTTCATTCTGTGCTTCGTTTGTGTTCCTTTGAGTTTCCTCCTTATTGGTTTCAGATTCATTTTTTTCGTTGTTTATCTCTTCATCCTTCTTCTTGTTCGTTTCTTCCCACATAGTTTCTTTTCTCCCTTTGTTCAAGGGAACGTACGATATTCATCACTTGATGATGCAAGAAACCGCGTCGTAATAACCTACCTATCAATCGGTTTACCCGCTTTTCCATTGGCAAATGGTCAAGTTTCTTCCATTCATTTTCGGCAACATTTTGCAAGGTTACTTCTTCTGATTGTTCCTGCTCGGCTTGAACCTCACGAAATGCCGATTTGCATAGATCTTCGGGTATCCCTCGTGTTCTAAGTTCGAGTTCTATACGATTTCTTCCATACCCTTTCGCTAATTTCCTTTCAATGAATCGTTTTGCATACCGAAAGTCGTTCAACCAATTCTTTTGAACACATTCCTTGATGAGTTCTTGAATTTCCGATTGACCAAATCCCCAATCGCTCAATTTTTTTTTGGCTTGCCAAATTGTCAGATCTTGTTTAGCCAACGTTTTTAAGAGTTTGTCTTTTCTTTCCGACACCATTGAGTTAATTGGGAATCATTGAACAAGGTAAGGTTACGCCGTTTTTGTGAACGGTAGTCCCAGATGCTGCCTTACTTCAGTTTCTAATTTGTTTAGAAGTTCCGGCCTTTCAATTAAAACAGCTTTGACACGGTCTCTACCTTGTCCTAATCTTTCATCACCGTATGAATACCACGTTCCGGTTCTTGATAGAATTTGCATTTCAGCCGCCAAATCAATGATTTCACCTACTTTTGATATTCCGCTACCGAATAGAATATCAAATTCTGCTTCTTTGAATGGCGGTGCCATTTTGTTTTTTACCACTTTAACGCGAGTTCTTGCTCCCGTCGATTCTTCTCCATCTTTGATTTGACCAACTCTACGAATATCTAAACGAATGGTTGAGTAGAATTTTAATGCCTGCCCCCCTGTAGTGGTTTCTGGATTTCCAAACATCACCCCGATTTTCATACGAATTTGGTTGATGAAAATGAGCGCAACATTGGATTTAGAAACCACTGCTGTCAATTTTCTAAGTGCTTGTGACATTAATCTTGCTTGAAGACCGACGTGAGCGTCACCCATATCCCCTTCGATTTCTGCTTTAGGGACCAGCGCTGCGACACTGTCCACGACAATAACGTCCAGCGCATTGGAACGAACAAGCGTCTCTACGATATCCAACGCTTGTTCACCATTGTCCGGTTGAGAAATCAATAGGTTATCTACATCCACACCAATCCTTTTCGCATACGATGGATCAAGTGCATGTTCCGCATCAATAAATGCAGCAATTCCTCCTAATTTTTGTGCTTCAGCAATCACAGACAACATTAAAGTTGTCTTACCGGATGCTTCAGGTCCAAAAATTTCTGTAATTCTTCCACGCGGAATACCCCCAATCCCAAGCGCTGCATCAAGAGATAACACGCCCGTAGGAATTACCGAAACAGAATCATTGTTGGGACGATCCCCTAAACGCATTAACGTCCCTTTACCAAACTGTTTCTCAATTTGCGATACAGCATTGTTTAATGCTTGCAATTTTTCTTTTTGCGCGGAATCAGTAGTGCTTGATGAATTGACTTTAGATTTATCTGCCTTTTCAGCCATAAAAAAACCTCTTGATTTTATAAACCAAATGAATTGAGTTCTGTATAAATTGGGCCATGTTCTGTTAGTTGACTTTGAAACAGAACCACTTTTTGCAATGGAACAATTTGAGGTGTCCAGCGCAATTTCATCAGCCCTGCTACCCATTTGCGTGAATCTTCTATATGTTTGATACGCATGATGGTAACATGCGGTATAAATGTTTTGTATTCAGGTACTACCCCGATTTTTTTAGTTTCATCCTTGATTGTATCCATTAAACGAAGTAATGGTTCAGAAGCGATACCTCCAACCCAAATCACACGCGGCGATTTCATATTCGGAAACGCCCCAATTTGTTCAATAGAAATATCTGGTAAATTTTTATAGGGTGATAAACTTTGGTACAAATTGCTGACTAACCCATTTTTCTTTTCTTCATCCACATCACCCAAAAATTGGAGGGTAATGTGCATATCTGTAGCTTTAGGATAAGTCCCTTTTGCACCACCAATCTCTTTTAATGCACCACTAAATTTTGACAACGCCTTTTGAACTTCAGCAGGGAGCGGAACAGCAAGAAATAATCGCACGACACAACCAAATTACCATAAAGATTTAGTTTATTTCTAAAATTAAACGAAGCAATTTAACGGAATGGAATAAGAAAAGCAACTGTTTCATTTCATATAAACCAATTTTATGAATTGATTTTCTTTTTCTGTTTTTACTTGAAATAGATAGATTCCACTTCCAATTGGAGTATTTTGAAAGTTGAGAGCAATCTCATTTGTTCCTTTATCCAAATTGGTGCAATGTTTTTGCCAGACCAATTTTCCTTGAATGTTATATATTTTGAATTCTACATTATCTTGATGTTCTATATCTATGAAAACCTTTAGCGTAGAGTTGAACGGATTGGGATATATGGATACACGAAAATTCTTCGGTATTGATGATTGATTTTGTTCTTTGATTGTGGTCTGCACAATAGGGACCATTCTTTGTAAAATGTGAACTCTATCGGATACGATTGCTTCTAAATACAAAGGGCTGTTGCTCGGTGCAGGAATATCTATAAAAGAAGTCCCACTGGGTACTAAGAACCGCCCTAAAAATTGTTCTGGTAAAACCTCATAAACAGCAGTGATATCAAAAATCAGGGAATCGTTTTCTAAATCATGAATTGCATAATATAACCGATATCCTGCTGTAATCCCTTCAATGGCAACCATTGAATCGATACGGGGAGATCTGTTTCCACCAAAAGTAAAGGTGTCCGCAGCAGCCACATTGATTATCCCCCACCCCAAGATGGTATCAGGATTAGATGCTTGTGAGGCAGTCAACCTCAATGCACGATGCATCATCATTGCAGTCCAATAGGGATGCTTTTCCCAAAGCAACAACATCGCACCACCAACAAGAGGCGTGGCTAAAGAAGTACCGTGTGCTCTTGAAAAAGAATGATTGGTACTTGGAGTAGCACACCTCGTAAAAACACCACACGCGGCAACTTCTGGTTTGATGCGTCCGTCGTAAGATGGACCCCGACTGCTAAATGTAGCAACTACTCCCAAGGTATCCACCGCTGCCACCGCTAAACAAGAATCTGCATCTGCGGGTGCAATGATGTGGTTCCATTCGCTCCCATTTTCGTTTCCAGCTGCAGTTGCTACCAACATTCCACGGGAAGCAGCAATGTCAACGGCTTGGGTACAAAGTGCATTATCTCCATTCATATCTTGCCAAGTATACCAATCAATGTATCCTAAAGATGTGGACACTCCCCTCGCTCCTAAAGAATCACACCATTCCAAACCAGCCACATAGTAATCTTCTTCTACCGGGGTTTCACTGCGAACATTTTCTGTTTTCCCAACGATCATGGTTGCCTTATAGGCAGGACCAACCAATTCGTTCGGAGTATAACCTCCCAGCACAGAGAGACAAATTGTCCCATGTACCCATTGTTCAGAAGTATCTTGTGGTTCATTGGCAACATTGTTGTCGTTAAAGATAAAATCTCTTTGTGCTAAAATAGTCAAACTGTCAAATGTATCGTGTGTTAAACGATAACCTGTGTCCAATATTCCACCAATGACATTTTTTGCGGAATAACCTTGCTCTAACAGTGGGATCGCGTTGATTTGTTGGATTTGTGCGCGTGCTCTTCCGTAGGGGAGTGAATCAAGTTCTAATATAGTTGAAGGTTCATCTATTTTTTGGATTTTCGTATTGGTTTTCCTACCCTGTGCAACCGGCCGCACACCAACAATTCCTTGTATTTGAAGGATTTCTCTTATTTGCTCACGAGTGGCTTCTACGGATACTGCTTGCAAATACCTAGAAACGGTTCGGAACTTTGCACCTGTTTGTAGAATTTTATCAACCCACTCTCTTGTTATAGGACGATCACGAAAATCGGGTTTGGAATTGTGTAAGATGCGTCTATTCTTTGACGCTTCCGGTAGAACTTGAAAGAAAGTGAGATCTTTCAGATAATCGTTTTCAGGTAATGGGAGAAGTACCCAAATCGGGATGGATTGACGTTCTGGATTTGATTGAAATGCTTTTTCAATGGTAGGGGGAAGCTCTGAACCATTGGCTATTATTGGTATCAAAACAATCCAGTGTAGAAATCGTAGTTTCATTCTATTCCCTTTGGTGAAGATTTATTTAAGATAGATCATTGGTGTAGTTGTATGGAATTTACTTATTTGAAGCGACCAAACATAATACCCTGAAGGTAAATTGGGTAGCGAAAATTGAATGTACCTTTCCCCAGTAGAAATTTTTTGTATAGGTTGCATCATCAGCATTCTACCCAGTGGGTCAAATAGGGCGATCTCTCCATCAAAAATTCCATTGAATTGAATAGAAAGCAGTAAAGTAGCCGTATGGGTAGTAGGATTAGAAATGAGTTTGATCTTTGCAGATGTTGGCACTGTTCTAACACGTTCATCCGGTATGGTTTCAAACTCTACCAGTGCAGAATCGTTCCAAACCCAATATAGATTTTCAGGTTGAACGTTCTCCCAAAATTCCGAAATGGATCTATTTCGCAATAAGATGTATCTATACTCGCTTTGTAACCTATTCCGATGCTCAATCTGCAAAGGTATCCCAGAATAAAAGATAGCTGTTGGCTGAACTTGTTGGATAAAAATTCTGGTGCCGCTTGCTTCTTTTGTAAAGGAATATCGTAAAATTGGATGTCCAATATTGTCCATCCACTCTGTTAAGAAATGTTCTGTTTCTACATCATTGCCATCAAAAGTAAACGATCGAATCATGGATTGTGTAGATGCAATGGATCTGGTTGAGGATTGATTTTGAAGGTAATATTGTCTTAATCTCCGAATAAATTCATCATCTCCTAAACGAACTCTTAACTGATGAAGCACCCAAGCACCTTTGTAATACACAGTTGCTGAAAAAAGATGATTTGGAGGGGGTTGAGATAAAGGAAAACGTAATGTCTTGTACTCACGAAAATAGTTTTCTGCTTGACGTTTGCGATGCTCAATCGGATTTCCATCAGGGAGCTGCTCTAACCATAAACTTTCCATATAGGAAGCAAAACCTTCATTGAGCCAAATGTGCTGAAACGAAGAGGGAGTAACCGCATTACCGAACCACTGATGTGCCAATTCATGCACCACAACCAATTCGTATCTTCTATCACCGGTAATTAAATTGCTGCCTATCGTACTCATTGCTAAATGTTCCATTGCAGCACTCCCACCAAGTATCGGTGCTTCTACCATTCCGTAGCCATCCAGCAAATGCGGGTACTCACCTATTAATTCGGAAAACACTTGAATCATCTGAGGTGTCCGTTGCCAATCGTTTCGCGCAGCATTGAAAAAATTGGGTCTTACATAATAAGCCAATTGAAGGGTGCTACCTTGTGGCGTGGTAACCGATTCATTCCAAGTTTGGTATTCAGCAGATGCAAAATGGATCAAATAAGGAACTAGGGTAGAATTCGTGGTTCCATAAGAAGTGTCCGTAATCGCTTGTGTGCTATTGCTAACGGTGACCCATTCTGATGGTGCAGATACAGAAATAGACCAGCGAAACCGATCGTAAGGTACATCGTGGATCGGTAACCATTTTCTGGCACCAAAAGGTTCATTAAAAGTAAATGCGATTGTGGGTAAATGCTGATATCCTAAAGTAAACAGATTGGGTGAAGGTGATACTGTATATTGTATAGAGAGTAAAAATTCTTGATTGGTTTGTAAGGGGGGAGAATAGTGAATACGGATACGATCTGTCAACACTTGAAAAGCATTGGGAGATGGTGTTCCTGTCACTTGGCTAATCCCAAGATTTTCTTGATGTAGTTCAATATCACCTTCTTGTAAAACTCTCCCTTGCAAATGAACTTGGGCTGTCAATTGGTTAGGAGAACGGGATAAAATCAACCGTGCTTGTACAGAGGTAAGATCAATAGGTAATGTATCTTCAACAATGCTTTGAATTGCGGGATAATGTTTTACAGGGGGTAAATCAATAGGGATCCAAAACAACATTCCCTCTTTTTTCCAATTACTTCCAAGTTGTGAGGTTTTCGGATAGATTTTCACCCATCATTTCAAGCCGTTTGGCTAACTCTTCCTGAATATCAAACAAATAATCTTTTTTCCCTACAAGTTGCATTAAATTTAATCGGTCTTTATAAGCCATATGTTGTAAAGTATCCAATACTGCTAAAATTTTATTGATATGAAATTTTGTGTGATGAATAAACTGAACCACATCATTCGCATTATTAGGATCGAGAACTTCCATGTTTCCTAAAATCACTGTTAATGAATTGTTTATGTGATGCGACAATGTAACCGTCAGTTGCTGAATGGTTTGTTGTTTGGCTTCAAGTACGATGAAATCTTTCTGTTCAGATTGTTCTAAACATAGTTTGAAAATTTCTTTGGTTTTTATTCCTAAATGTTGAAAAGAAATCGGTAACGGCTGCATTGTAAATGTACTCAAAAACAGATGTTCATCTGATTTGATTGCGGGTGAAAAAAGATAAGTGAATAAACAGAAATGTTTTAGTTCATTCTCATTTTGATAGGTTACAAGTTTTACTATTAGTTCAGGATTTATTGACAAAAGATCAATTAAAAAAATAGCAGGTAATACGTTTTTCAATGATTCACTGGAAAGGTTCTCTTTGTTCCAATGAATCACCTCAAATTCTTCACTTAATGCAGCTCCAATTTTTCTACTTAAGTCAAGATGATCGGTATAGTGGATTACGATCTGTTTTGGATTATTTTCTATTTTTGAAGACATTTCATCATTCCTTTTGTCTCTGAAATTACATATCAATCCATACCATTGCAATGTTTTCCAATTTGTCAATACATTTCAAATGTGATGTCTATTCTTTTTTCTTCTATGTCCACTTCAACAGAACCTAAAGATGAAAATCTTTTTTTAGTCGCCCCACTTGAATGGCCAAACGTTTTTCGTTATACATTGTTAACAATCACCACCATAGCACTGTATTGGGTTTTTCAAATTCACTTTTCTTTTGAACATGGTGCAACTTTAGGCACTTACCATCCCGAATGGGACCGTATGAACAAATTACGTCCAATTCAAGGAAATGGTGGACAAGAAAGTTGTTTGTTACTTTTTGATTCAGATTATCCCAACAATCTATTTCAAGCAGGTTTCATCGATTCTATCCTTCAAAATTACGAAGATACAATTCCCAACCATCTACATAGTCCATTTCAAAATGAATTCAAAACGTTATACCAACTTCAAACCTATCAAGCACCTTACCTCAATTTTCGTTTACTGTGTGGAGATGACCCACCGGAAGTGCGTTTTCATTGGTTTGCCGATTGGATTGATTCTATTACCGAGTATTCCCATAAACCCCCACGAGAAGTTGTTCGTGCCTGTTTTCAATACTTTGAAATGCTTCAAAATGAACTTGATCAGTTGAATTCTTTGGACACATCCTCTAAATCCACTTCCCATCATAAGTTTCAACGTTTATGGCAAGCAATGAAATTGGATACATGGCGCGAACATGAAAATAGCATCATGTTACGGTTTTCCTCCCTACCTCAACCAACCCCTTTATCAACCTATTCTGCAAACAATTCTTTGGCGATTTCTTTTCAAGGATTATCTACTCAAACACAAAAATGTACTCAGTTTATGTTCCAATGGTTTTTAGGGGTTGGAACTTTACTCATCGGAATTCTTTTTTTTCAATTTAGACAAGATCGAAAAACCGTATGGGTCTATCTGTACAGTATGATTTCAAACGGTATTTGGACGCTGGCTTTCTGGAAATGGTTTTTACAACCGTTGGATGTCTTGTTTTTATTGTTGATCCCATTGCCATTTCTATTCGGTTGGTATCTGGCGAACATCACCAAAGGTCTTTGTCTTTCGCAAAATCCTAACCGTAATATTCAACAATATGTGAGACAAAAGAAATACCCTCTTCTTGGTTCTATAATTTTTTTACTCTCTATCATGGTGTTGGACAATGCTGAAATTTCACGCCTGGCAATAGGTATCGTTGGGATATGGTTTGGAAGTATTTTTTCATTTTTTTGGTCTATTGCAGAATGGAAAATCTATTCTAACAGCACACCACAACAAGAATGGATTCTTCCACAGAAAAAATCTAAACCTTCTATCCGTTACAGTTTACTTGTTCTCTTTGTAAGTGTTGGGGTTATGTTGTTTTTTTTAAGAAACCATTTTCAATGGTCACTGCTTGAATTGTTCTATTCGGAAAATAAAACCAATCCCTTTGAAATCACACCATATTGGATTGGACCCGTTTCTTCAACATTAGATAAAGAATTCCTTTTAATGCTCCGTAGTCAATATCCTGAGTTGGAAATGTATCACCCATTTTTTTGGACATTACGTGAACTAAGTAAAGAAGAAAAGCAATGGTTCAAACCGGGTAGAACCAACTGGACACCATTGGATACCTTACGTAGAAAACGATTGATTGGTGAGCGAGAAATTGAAATCAAACGAGAATCATTCCTTTCTTCAATCTATCGCTTGAATGATCGTTTGGATAATTTGGTAAAAACTTTTTCGGATGATCAACCACTGTTTGATGCTTGGGAACGGTTCCAAAATCAGAAGAAATCGGTTCACCACATCGCACAAGCAATTACTGACCTAAGTCAAGATGAATTTGTAAAATGGTACGATCAACAGTTTATCAGTCACCTTAGAATGAAGCAAGAAACCATTGAAGCGCGATCTAACTATGATGCTAAACGATTCATCGCTTGGTCTAAATTGTTTCAACTTCCAAACGGAAGTACCATCATCATTGCTTATCCACCACTTCCAAAACAATCCTTTCAAAATTTACTTCCAAAAGGTGTCTTTTGTTCTGGGCCTGCTCTCTTAAGAGATATTGAGCGAAAGCGATGGATCTTCTTAGCAATTGCTTTGCTTGTTCTATGTATCTTCCTTTTTCAATTTATATTTGAAACTGATCGGATGTATGGATTGAATCTATTATGCTTATTCATTCTATGTGGACTCGGGATAGGATTTGGCTGGAGTTACCAAACTGCCATGTTTTCTTTTTTATACCTTTCCATTTTGATTGGTTTCGTACCATATCAAAAAGCAATGTTTTTTAGCGGGTTCGTGCTTTTGTTCGGTTTTTTTATCCAATACTTTTTTACTAATGAAATAGGGTATTCATCATTGGTTTTTGTTATATCCCTGTTATCGCTATTTATAGGTGGCATAGCGTATCTATTTTCTAAACTTCAATTCAAACGAGCATCAATATGAATGGGATTTATTTGGATATTGGTACACAAACAACACTTTGGATGATTGGAAAAATGGAGTTGAATGCAGTGCATCCAATACAGCGCGGCTATTGGACTAACGGCTTTGGACTTGGCTTAGATCAACATAATGAAATTCCGTCTGTCCTATTAGAACAAGAAGAAGCTCGCATACGTTCCTTGTTATCTGAAAAACACCAATGGTTAGAAGATGAAACCCATTCAGGGTTATTTGCAGGAACTGCTGTTATTCGTAACTCTCGGAATGGATCTCTTTGGATGATGGATTTAGAGCAAAAGTTTGGTTATCCCACCAAAGTTCTTTCACCAGATGAAGAAGCTTTGGCCGCTTGGCACGGCGCACATAGCCGCGTCGGCGATCCCTCCTTAAGAGATTATGATGAGGTTATCATAGATTTGGGAGGTGGAAGTACAGAATTTATTTGGAAAAAAAATGGAAAAGTGGTCTCCTATTCGGTGCAAATAGGTGCATCGGTATTGACACGAAAGTTTCAAAAAGATCCACTCACAACCCGTGCTTATTATGAATTGATTGATCTGTACTCCAATGATTTTTTACCCTTACAAAGTGCATTGCCTAAAACCACTATGCCTAGAATTGTTGGAGGTACTGCAGTAGCATTTTCTTCACTACTGGTAGGTGCTTTGGTAGAAGATCCTTACGGTCTAAACTGCACCATCGTTCAAAAAAGTGATTTTTATTCTATCTACGATCAGTTGGTCACCTTACCCGAGGAAGAACGAAAACAGATACCGGGGATACCGCTTGATCGTGTCAAAACATTGCCAAGTGGTGCTACCATCCTACGATTCCTATTTGAATTGTTTCAATGGGAAGGATTTAGAATTGAACCACGTGGTGTTTTATTCGGATTGCCTTTCTTGGTGAATTCTACTCAACCAATTGATTAACAAACAGGGTGTTATTTGTCAAATTTTATGAAAAATATTACCTTTTAGTAGAGTTTCTCCCAAGGTTCAGTGATTGGATCTCCTGAACCTAATACTTGTTACAGTTTGAGATCCTTAATTCTTCATTTTCCCACCAATAATGAGGTACATATGCATAAGAAACTATTTATCCCGGGGCCAAGCGAAGTACGCCCTTCCATATTAGCGAAATTAGCAACTCCACAAATTGGGCACCGTTCTAAAGATTATTCAGATTTACATGGACGCATTCTACCAAAACTCCAACAAGTATTGTACACAAAAAATGATGTCTTTCTTTGGGCATCAAGTTCAACATTGGTTATGGAAGCATGTGTGAGAAATTTATCCAATAAAAAAGTGCTTTCTTGTGTTAACGGTGCATTTTCTAAACGTTGGGCACAAATGTGCACCGCAAACGGTATTCCCAACGAAGTGTTGCAAGTAGAATGGGGAAAGCCCATTTTACCAGAAATGATTGATGCGAAACTTCAAAGTGGCGAATTTGATTGTTTAACCGTGGTGATGAACGAAACCTCTACTGGTGTAGAATCACCCATTGACGAGATTGCTGAAGTGATGAAAAAGTATCCAGATGTGATGTTTTGTGTAGATGCGGTTTCTTGTATGGCTGGTGTGAAAATACCCACGGATGAATGGGGTTTAGATGTCGTGTTGGCTGGCGTTCAAAAGGCGTTTGCTTTACCTGCAGGATTAACGGTTTCCGCAATTTCAAATCGTGCATTTGAACGAGCGGCTACAGTAAAATATCGTGGATACTACACTGATTTTCTGGATATGAAAAAATACAACGATAAAAACCAAACTCCTGCAACTCCAGCTATTCCACAAATTTTTGCAATGGATGCACAGTTGGATGATATCCTTGCCGAGGGCCTTGACAATCGTTGGGAACGACACAAACGATTGGCAGAAATGACTCGCAACTTTGTGGAGAGTCATGGATTTCCACTTTTCCCTGAAAGAAAATACTGTTCTAAAACGTTGACTTGTGCTGTAAATGCAAAAGGAATCGTAGTAGCAGATCTCAATAAAGAATTGGGCAAACGAGGATTTCAAATTTCCAATGGTTATGGCGATCTTAAAGAGAAAACATTCCGTATTGCACATATGGGTGATGTTACCGATGCTGAAATGAAAGAACTTTTAGATCATATTGATGACATTCTAAAAACCTTACCGACTAATGTACAAGCATAAGGAGAATGAGCATGCGAGTACTAATTACAGATGGATTAGCCAAAAGTGCAGTAAAAGAACTTCAGTCAATCGGTTATGAAGTCATTGAACAGTCCTATACCCCTGAAGAATTGGTCAAAGCCATAGCAGATGTTGAAGTTATCATTGTTCGCTCTGCCACAAAAGTAACCCGAGAAGTGATCGCAGCAGGGAAAAATTTGAAGTTAATCATCCGTGGAGGTGTTGGTACAGACAACATCGATTCTGCCTCTGCAAAAGAGTTTGGTGTAAAGGTGATGAATACTCCCAATGCTTCTAGTGTTTCCGTTGCAGAACTTGCTTTAGCACATATGTTTGCAATCGCACGTTTTATCCCCCAAGGAAACATTACTATGAAAAATGGACAGTGGGAAAAGAAAGCATTTGCTAAAGGAATGGAACTTTGTGGTAAAACTTTAGGGCTGGTCGGTTGCGGACGAATTGGAACCGAATTGGCTGTCCGTTGTCATGCCTTAGGAATGAAGGTCATTGCATACGATAAATACATTACCATTCAGCATCCAATGATCGAGCAAACCGACTTTGAAACTGTTTTAACCACTGCTGATATCATTTCTGTACACATTCCTCTTGCAAAAGGTGAACCCCCTGTGATCGGAGCAAATGAGATCGCTAAAATGAAATCGGGTGTTATTTTGATCAATACTGCAAGAGGTGGTGTAATTGATGAAACGGCCTTAATTGAAGGATTGAAAAACGGAAAAATTCGGGGTGCTGGTATTGACGTATTTGTTGGTGAACCCAATTTCAATTCAGAACTTGTATCCTTACCAAATGTTTCTGTAACACCTCACATTGGTGCTAGTACTGTAGAAGCACAAGATAAAATTGGAACCGAAGTGGTAAAGATTCTAAAGGATTTCAAAAAATAGTTTTTTATGAATTGAAGTTAAAGAGGCACTGGCAACAGTGCCTTTTTAATTTGTTTTAGATTTTACTAACAATTTATCAATCCGTTTTCCATCCATATCCACAATTTCTATTAGAAGGTGATGCCACTCAAATTTATCTCCCGTCTTTGGAATCTTTTCAAGGATATACAACGATAAACCTGCAACCGTATTTGCAGGAATTGATTCATAGGCCTCTTTGGGGATATTAAACTTTTCCGCAAAATCCTCTAAATTGTAGGTACCATCCACAAGATAGGAACCGTCTTCCCGTAACAAGCAAGTCGCATTGGCTTCCTCTTCTTTTTGTAAAGTGATCACTCCACCAACCAACTGTTCAAAAACATCGTTGCTGGTAATGATGCCTTTCACAGATCCATATTCAGTTACCACAAAAGCAAAATGAAATTGATGTCGGTTCATTTCATTCAAAGCATCCAGTAAGGTGGTGTTTTCAGGAATAAAAATGGGTGGCTTTAAATGACTTAAAAAATCTACTTTATTCTTTTGTATAAGTTCATTCAGCGCTTGATTTACACGTAATACACCATGAATTTGATCAAACGATCTTTCTGCTACCGGTAAATAGGTATGAGTTGTGTTTACAAGAATAGACAAATTTTCTTGATAGGTAGAAGCCGTATCAATCCACTCTACGTCGGTTACAGGGACCATACACTCCGCAACACTAATTTCGTCCAACTCAAAAACTCCTTCCACCATTTTCTTTTCTTCTTCTTCAAAGATTCCATGTTTGGTTCCCTGTTCAATTATCAAAATCAACTCTTCATCGGAAACAATATCTTGTTTCTGGTTTTTGGCACCTAAGAGTTTCATAAACAAAGTAGTCAGTGAGGATAACGCCATTACGAAAGGATAAACTAACAAAAGCAACCCTTTCATCGGTTGTGCTACACGCATGGCAACAACTTCTGCATGCCTTCTTCCAATCTGTTTAGGAACCAATTCACCAAACAACAGGGTTAAAAAAGTAATGGATACCACTACAATAGAAAAGCCAATGAAGGTAGCATAATCGGAAAGAATTCGCACATGTTGAGTAATTAGTAAACTCAATTTCTGTGCTATGGTGGCACCGCTGTACACACCAGCAAGAATACTAACTAAGGTAATCCCAATTTGTATGGCTGATAAAAATTTACTATCTGATTCCGATAATTCTAATGCTGTCTTAGCACGTTCATCACCTTTTTTTGATAACAGTTGTAACCTTTCGCGTCGCGCAGTTAAAATTGCAATTTCAGACATAGCAAAAAAGCCATTTACAACAATTAGAAAAAGAATAAACAAGATTTCGGTAAGAACAGTTTCCATCGCTTTAATTGACTATCGTACCAACCACTTCACCAAAACTTATGGTATAATCCTTGTTTTGACAATACCCACGTATAATCACGGTGTCTCCGTCTTCAAGAAATGTTCTTGTTTTGCCGTTATTCAAATGAATCGGATTTTTTCCGTTCCACGTTAGTTCGAGCAAACTACCGTATGAATGCTCATGGTCTCCACTAATTGTCCCCGATGCCAACAAATCGCCAGTTCGTAAGTTACAGCCATTGATTGTGTGATGAGCAATTTGCTGTTTAAGTGTCCAATAGAGAGTATTAAAATTTGTGGAACAAATTTGAGTGGTTGTATGGTCATCTTTTGTTTGTAATTCAATTTCTAATTGGATATCGTAAGTATATCGTTCCGTTTCTTGTAAGTAGGTAAGCGGTTTTGGTTCTTGTATTGGAGCAGAACAACGAAACGGTTTTAATGCTTCCATTGTGACAATCCACGGTGAAATGGAAGTTGCAAAATTTTTCCCGAGAAATGGACCTAATGGTTGATACTCCCATTGCTGAATATCTCTCGCACTCCAATCATTTACCAACATTAATCCGAATATATGATTTTCTGCATCATCCACCGGGATCGGTTGTCCTAATGGGTTTCCTATTCCAACAATGGCTCCAACCTCTAACTCAAAATCCAACCGTTTAGATGCTGAATAGATAGGTGCACCATCTTGAGGTTTAATCTGTCCATATGGCCGCTTGATTGATGTATGGCTTATCACTATGGAACTACTTCTCCCATGATAAGCCACGGGAAGATAGAGCCAATTCGGCATAAGTGCATTTTCTTTTCCTCTAAACATGATTCCCACATTCGTTGCATGTTGTTTAGAGGAATAAAAATCAGTGTAATCTCCTATCCTTACAGGTAAATGAAATTCTATTTCGTGAAGTTCAAAAAGAATTGATTTTTTTAATTCCTCGTGGTCACGAAGGATAGAGTTATCTTTTTTAAAAAGTTCAATTAGTTTTTTTCTAACTTCAATCCAAGCATGGTTTCCAAATTCTAAGAAATCATTTAAATACGGTTGTGAAAAAATTGAACGGCCACCAATAGGTGTATCATCAAAAAATCCCAGTTCTTCTAATTGGCCAAGGTGAATGATGGTATCCCCAATTCGGGTAACTGCAAATTTCTCATCGTTGCAGCAACCCTTACGGGATGCAATTGCAAAAGGTAAATTCTGTATTGGAAATCCATTTGTTGGAGCAACAGGTAGAAAAGATTGTAAGTTAGGATCGTTTGATTCATCCATAGTTTAATCCAACCATTTTAATCGCTTTAACTCTTGAATAGGTTCTTCAAAACTGCAACTCCCGAATGACTGAAACAATTTTCTTGAAGTGGAAATTTGTTCACAGGTTAGAAAGTGTTGTTTTTTCCAAACCCATCCTTCATCATCAAAAAGAAAATTTTGTGGCTCGTTCTCAGTAAGGATTGCTTGAATAACATCTAACGTTTCATTGGGAAAAGAATAAGCATATGCACAAGCGGAAAATAGTGAAATAAATCCATACTTTTCATTTCGCTTGATGTCAAAAAACGGATAGTGAAGACCCGCTGTGGCTTTGAATGGAACATTTAACTTAGCACATTCAAGAATCACCTCACTCATTGCTAAAGTTGGCAGAATAGAGTTTAAACCCCCACAGCGAACCTTAATCCCTATTCTCGTAGAAAATCCGTGATGGTTTAAGAAGTAGTTGATTTTATCCAATTCAAGTAACATCTGCTTAAAAACAGAGATAGAAATAGAAGTTCCATTAAAAGGTAATTCAAAAAAGATGTGGTGTAATGGATGTTGCTGTTCCGATACGGATTGAATAATACTTTCTGCAAACGGTGTCAAGTCAGAAGAAAGTGGGTCATGTCGGATATCGTTTATTATAAAACGTACAAACTCTTCGGACAGTTTGGCCTCAGCAGTTTCCACCATGATATTTGGATATACTTCTTGAGTAAAAGAAATTATGGTTCGTAGTTCATCTAATACTTGTGTAGCATTGGCCATTCCACTGTTGTTCGCATTAAGCAAAACCGATATTCGTATGGGCAAAACGTTCAAAGAATTTTGTTCTACTTGATTTTGTAAGGATGACAATTCGTGAATTGGACAAATCAATCGAGATAGAATCCAACTTTCTTTTTCAATTTGATATTTTACATAGTTATCAAATGCTTGTTGAAAGGGCAACTTTGCAGGTGGGAACATTCCTGCATATTCTATACAATCCAATAAAAGCGCTCTTAATGCTTCAGTCATACGGTCTCCTTTTTCTTAAAATAGTATAGGAACAACAGATTCAAAAACTAACGTATTATCTTTTTCATTGATTTGGAGAATTATGCGATTTCTACTTTTTTTCCTTACTGTCTTGCTTTTCACATTCTTAATGCATTGGATTGTTTACCGTCAATTCCGATTTGCATGGAACATTTCTCCCGATCAACTCTGGTTAAAAATTGTTTTTTTATGCCTCTCTTTGTGGTATTTACTTTCTGTCATTATAGGACGAAGGTTTCCCAATGAGTTTACTGATTTCAATTTACGACTTGCATCGTATTGGCTTGGTTTTGCTGTGTACTTTTTTCTTTTCGGTATCTTAGCAGAAATTTTATATGGATTAAGCAATATCATTCACCTCCATCGGTTTCTATCCATTCCTACCGCTACTATTAGACAAGTGTTTGCAGGCGGCGGATTGTTGGTTGCGATTCTTATTTCATTATTTGCCATTCGTGTAGCAAAAGGTGATTTTGTAGTACGAACCTTTGAAGTCCCCCTCAACAATCTTTCGCCAGATTTAGATCAAACCAAAATTGTACTCATCAGTGATTTACACATAGGTTCAGTAAATCGTCAAGCATTTGCAAAAAAAGTCGTGGATGCGATCAACCAACGCAATCCTTCATTAGTTCTCATTCCGGGCGATCTTGCGGATGGTGATCCCTACCAATTAAAAGAAAAACTTAGTCCACTTAAACAGATTAGAAGCAAATATGGGGTGTTCTGGACACTTGGAAATCATGAATACTATACCGGTTTACAAACCGTTCAACAAGCTATGGCAGAAACTCATTTTCAATTATTAAACAACCGTTGGCAAGCAATTGCTGACGGAAAGTTGATCATAGCAGGGGTTAACGATCCGACGGATCAAACATTTGGAGGTGAAGGCATCCGTTTAGACAAAGCATTAAACGGAACATACGATGTTCCGATTATTTTGCTATCCCATCAACCGCTTTATGTAAAAGAGGCGTTTGAGAAAGGTGTATCCATTATGGTGAGTGGACATACTCATGGAGGTCAAACCTGGCCAGCAAACTTCATTGTTGATGGTGTTTGGGAATTTCCACGTGGTCCATATCGGTTCACGAATGGGTTTTTGTATGTTTCAGTAGGAATTGGAACTTGGGGACCTCCGATGCGATTAACACAACCTCCAGAGTTGGTAGAAATAATCTTACGAAGCAAACATTAGAAAGGGTTAAAGAAAGAAAAAATTCTAAGAAAGATTTTTTTAAAAATTTGGGGCAGTTTTTCCTGTGATTGTTTCTATCGCACGCTTAAACAATTCAATGTTTTCTTTGCTATCGGGAACTATTGCAGCTTTTAGGATTGGAATTTTAGTAATCATTGCTAGTTTTGCTTTTCCAGCAATGCCTTTTTGTTCTTCAATATAGATATAATACTTCAACAATTTTTCTGCCATGCTATCTCTTAGAAAAATGCACTTAGGGCTGATTTGATATAATTGGCTTCATTTCCCCAACTTTCTATAGGTTGAATACACCAAGCACAATGTTCATCACCTTTGGCTACACATTTGGGTTCCATCGCCAATAACGGTTTTCCCCAAAATGCACTACACCAGCCAGAAGCATATCCCACCAATGACCAACATACCGGAATTGAACTGAGTGGATTGT
Organism: bacterium; assembly: GCA_026417415.1. GTDB lineage: Bacteria > Electryoneota > JAOADG01 > JAOADG01 > JAOADG01 > JAOADG01. Next base: position 59,855 of record JAOADG010000004.1, on the reverse strand, counting down.
AATGCAAATGTTGCTCTGCTTCATAAGAATTCTTCCAAGTACCAGTAAAATAGAATTCACCAGTTTCACGATTGAAACGCACTTCGTCTGGAATCGCTAAAACAATTCCTTCTAAACTATGAATTGCAGGTCCTAATAGAAGTAACTCTTTTTCTGAAATATCTTGATTGATCAATTTGAGTTGTAAAAAATCTGCATAACCATTTTGGTATCCAAATCTTAAAAAAAGTTTGCGTGCATCATTTAATCCTAAGGACTGAATAATTTCATTTCTCAATAATCCAATAGAATCTGCGGTCATCACAAGGACGCGATTGTTTTGAAGTAAAACTTGACCTTGCTCTGGATGAAATTGGATTTGACTGATATCACGAAAAGTTTTAGGCATAGATCAACCTCAAAAATGCAATTTAAGAAAACAGATTTAGATGTCAAGATAACTATTCATTTGATAATTTTTTAACATTTTTTATCTTAACTGAAAATTACGGTTTAATGTTTTCTTTGTATCATTTGCATTATCACTTTTCTTTTGATAGTATATTCCAACCAAACGGAGATGAGAGAAATGAAACTTTTGTTCGTTAGTATTCTTGTTCTTATGACTTTTTCATTGGCTTTTAGCCAAGTCGTGATCAATGAAGTACTTTATGATACACCCGGAACAGATACCAACTGTTTTACCGAATTAAAAGGTCCTCCCGGAACGAATCTTGCGGGATACTGGTTAGTTGGAGTTAACGGAAACCCCGGTAGTTCCCAAGGACCTTATGACAGTGTTGCTCTGCAAGGTACGATTCCAGCGAGCGGCTATTTTGTAATTGCACAAACCACAAATGTTCCTAATTACAACCAAATCAGTACCGTTGTAGATTGGCAAAACGCAGCAGGTGCCAGCGGAGGTGTCGGAGACAACATCCTCTTGAAGTACAATGGTCAAATTGTTGATGCTGTTGGTTATGGTCCTTTTTCAGATCCCGCTGCCCTTTGGATGGGTGAACCAGCAAACAATAGAAATGCCAGTGCTCCTGATCCATTTGATGGCTCTTCTATATCACGGGTACCTGATGGATTCGATTCAAATAACAATGCTGCAGATTTTCAAATTACTCCTATTACGCCTGGTGCACCTAACCCCGGAGGTCCACCTGCACCACAAAATCGTACCTTGTTGCAATTACGCAATAACAACGCTAATGGTGTTCCAGTAGATAGCGGTTTGTATGTTCGGGTAAGTGGTGTTGCCAATGTCCCATCAGGTTTGTGGAATACTGGATTATTAGATATCTCTATCCAAAATGACGAAGCAGGGGTCACCTTACGTGGGAACTCCACGGTTGCTGTCAATATCGGCGATTCCATCACTGCACAAGGGTACGTTTCGCACTACAATGGAAAAACCCAAATCGTTGGACCCTACTTTCAAGTCACCAATCATGGACCTGCTTCGGTTCAGTACCCACCCATTCAGATCCCGACAGGTGAACTGCGAAATGACGGTGAATCTTACGAAGGAATGTTGATACGCTTCGTCAATGTCACTTTAGGTGCAAACAATCCTTGGCCTGCCGAAGGTTCATCTGGAAATATCAACATTGACGATGGAACAGGAATTGTCACACTCCGTATTGAAGCAGGAACTGACTTAGATGGTTGGGAACAACACCCAACTGCAGGTCAAGTGATACCACAAATTACTGGAATAGCCGGCCAATTTGATTATACACCGCCCTATTTTGAGTATTATCAAATTTCACCACGCTCAAGAATGGACTTCGTGACCTCGTCTGTTTCAGAACCCATTTCTTATTATGGGAAGGTCCAAGGGTACGATTTGAAAGCAGCGTATCCTAATCCTTTCAACAGTTCAACAGAAATACGCTATACCATACCGTCTGGCAAACGTGCAGAAATGGCGGTTTTTGATCTTCAAGGAAGATTTGTACGATCATTAGGCGAAGGTTTACAAGAAACGGGAACTGTACATTGGGATGGTCTCAACGACAATGGTGAAGCTGTATCTTCGGGAACTTATTTCATTCGTTTACAAAATCATGAAATGTTAATTACTCAAAAGGTTGTCTATTTGCCTTAATCAATCCCCGTTTAGATTGTCTATGGGCGCACTTTGTGCGCCCATTTTGATTGAATGAAAACGATCTAACGTATTTATGGAAAACCCAATCTCCATGCAGAAATCAACGCTTTGTTCACATTGTGGTACACCTGTCCCAAGTTCACTGATAGGTGCATTTCGTGAGATTGTTCCTGAGCAAGATAAAGAATTCTGCTGCAGTGGTTGTGCAAGCGTTTACACAATTTTACAAAGTTGCAATTTGCAAGAATACTATCGGTTAAAACAAGAGCTTGATGAACGACAAGGTGTTCCAGCAAAAGTCAGTGGAAAAGATTATTCAGGATATGATGATCCAATTTTTTTACAACGAATTGCTCGCAAACTTGCAGGTGGCTATTTAGAAGTTGAGTTGTTTGTTGAGGGAACTCATTGCATTGCTTGTGCTTGGCTCATTGAAAAAATTTTAATGGAACGCGAAGGTGCAATCTCTGCACGGTTAGATCTTGGTCGTAGAATCGTGACCCTGGTGTACAACCCACAAACTCACCAATTAAGTGCTTTTGCTAAAGCATTGGATCGGATTGGTTACCCACCGTATCCTATTTCAGAAAATACTCCTACTGCATTACGTAAATCTGAGCACAATTTGCTCATCAGAATAGGGATTGCCGGTGCAGGAGCAGGCAATATTATGCTGCTTGCTTTTGCTCTCTATAGTGGAGAGTATGGTCAAATTGAAGAAAAATTTGCAACCTTGTTTAGATGGATTAGTTTCGGCTTAGCGTTACCCGTCATCTTTTACTCAGCATTTCCATTTTACAAAGGTGCTTGGTTAGGTATCCGCAATCAAATTCCTACAATGGATTTACCAATTTCACTGGGCATCATTTTGAGCTTTATTGCCAGTACCTATGCTACCTTCCAAAATCGCAACGAAGTGTATTTCGATTCTACTACGATGTTTGTTTTTCTATTGCTGATTGGTCGCTATGTCAACGTGCGTGCCAACCGTTGGGCTACAGAAGCAGGAGTTTCTCTTTTGGACTCCATGCCTAAGTTGGTTCACGTACAAACGAATCATGAAATTATTGATAAACCACTTGATGAAGTGCGCGTTGGTGATCATCTCGTTGTGTATGCAAACGAAGTTGTTCCTATTGATGGTATTGTATTATCCAACGAGGGGTACATTTCACAAGCATCATTAACTGGTGAATCACTTCCCGTGCGAGTCCAACAAAACGATCCTGTGTTTGCAGGTTCAATGGTATTTGAAAAAAATCTTGTAATCCAAACCCAAGCGGTTGGACTGAATACTCGTATTGCTAAATTATCCGACTTAATGCAAAAAGCACGTTTAGAAAAAGCACCATTAGCAATCGTTACGGATCGTATCGCACATTGGTTTGTTCTTGCAGTTTTATTTTTAACTGCTTTGACTGTATTCATCTGGTCTTTTATTGAACCACAATCGGCGTTGTGGCATGCAGTTGCGATGTTGGTGGTGACTTGTCCTTGTGCATTAGGAATTGCAACGCCTGTCGCTTTTGCTGTGGCAATCGGTTTTTATGCAAAACATGGTGTCTTTCTAAAAAATCCTACCGCTTTGGAACGACTTGCAAAAGTCAACCACTTGTTATTGGATAAAACAGGAACTTTAACCCATAACGAGTTACAAATTCAAGAGGTAATCCAACTGGATTCTTCTTTTCCTATAGAAAAAAATGAACTGCTTAAGATTGTTGCGGATATGGAATCTACTTCAGTTCACCCGATCGGAAAAGCATTATCCAAATTGAAAACTCAAAACCATCAATTCATTGAACTTCGCCATATCGTTGGCAAAGGTGTTTGGGGAAAGGTATATCATCAGCAGCAGGATTATGAACTATCAATCGGTTCGTTTGAATTTGTCACGGAAGGGATGAGTATAGAACAAACAAAAGAAATTCAAAAACAATACCAATCCGTAGTAGAACCGTTTATACCCGTTTGGGTATCAGTGAACAAAAAACTTTCCTTACTCATCCTTTTAGGGGATACAATCCGTCAAGACGCTTTGAGTTCAGTTCAAAAATTGGTTCAATTGGGTTACGGATTAGAAATTGTGTCAGGTGATAGCCACTCTGCAGTTGCTCGCGTTGCAAAGGAGTTGGGAATCACCAACTTCCATAGCCAAGTTCAACCCGAAGATAAATTGCAACTCGTTCTCCAGCGACAAAGTGAAGGTAAAAAGGTGTTAATGTTTGGTGATGGTGTCAATGATGCTGCTGCTTTAGCTGCGGCGGATTGTGGTGTAAGTGCAGCCCATTCTGCAGAAATCACCAGAGATGCTGCAGATGTTTTTCTGATTCGAGAAGCGATTCAACTGATTGTGAAATTGCTTGAGAGCTCCAGAAAAACTATGAAGCGAATTTACTTCAATTTAGGTGTTGCTTTTTTCTATAACCTTGTAGGCGCAAGTTTAGCCATTACTGGCAATATACGTCCGTTAGTAGCAGCAATTTTGATGCCCATAAGCAGTTTAACTGCATTGTTTATTGCTTCCTATCGCCCAAAATCTTGGTAGTTTTTATTTAGGTACTGCTAAGATAGAAGATGGACCATCGCCTACAGTCAATCGCACCCAATCTCTATTTTTACTTTTCACAATGACTTGATCGGCTTCCATCAATGACACCGCAACACCACCAGAAGGTAATGAACACACTCGAATTGGACCACCATTGACCGCCACATATCCATCATATTGCCAAGTATCTAATCTCACGATTTGAATGGATCCCAATGCATTTTGATCCATACTCCATGCAGGTAAGTAGCCCCACACTCCGGTAGAATCTTCTACGATGGCTAAATCAGAAACATATGCTTGAAATGAAATCGGTGTTGCAAGTGGAATAAAAGTATTTGCATCCAATTTCCATAATTTACCCGTATGATTTGCAAAATCTCCTGTGCAGACCACGTACAACACTTGATTATGAAGTTTTATGGTTTGTGGATTCTTATCCACAGTAATTCTTTTCAAAGTATCTGTTACCAAACTATCTACTATTACTACTTCACCTATTCCAAACTGACGAGTGCTTCTAAAATCAGTAATGGTCACTGCCAAATTGTTGTTGGGTAAAACAACAATTCCTTGAGGATGTTCACCTACATAGATTCTCGATTCACGAATACCTGTAGCAACCTCGTAACGACTAACCGTATGGTCCAACCAATTGGTGGTATAGAAATATCTACCATCATTAGAAAAAGCCAGAAAGTATGGATTTGGGTTTTCACCTGCTTGAATTAACGGAATTTCATCTAAAAAGGTAGGAATGTTCAAAGTGTCCGCACGAAAGCGGTAACGATAAATTTTTGCAATATCGGAATGCAAAACCCAGTATTCATCTGTATTAGGTCTGCGTATCAAATGATTTGGTGTTGATTCTAAACTGGTATTTGCGTTCCAAAATCTACCTTGTTCTAAATCTAAAACACTAAGCGTTCTTGAAAACTCATTGACTACTAACAAATAATCTCTTGCACCGGGTATGCCAACATTTTCAATAATATCTGGCCCACTACCCGTGCAACCAAGAAACACAAAACTAATCCAGAACAGAACCAAAAGAAGCCATTTCATTGAACCTCCTGAATATTGTTCCATACAAACGCTAATTTCCATAATCTGCCTTGGTTCGGTACACCTTCCATCCACCATCTTTCTTTTTGAAAAATATTTTCAATAGAGAGATAAATTGAAGTTCCATCCGTGTTTAGAGATGGTTGAATATGAATACCTAAATTTACAACTGACTCTTCTGGTAAACGATTCTTTGAATGATATAGAAATTCTGTATTGGATTCAAGAAAATGTCGTTTTGATTGATAAAACCAACTAATTTCTACCTTCGGTTTCAAGGGTACTTCCCAACCTAAGGTAAGGTTGGTAGATGCTTGAAACTTAGGAATCAACGGGATCTGTTTTTGATAGTTGATATCTTTTGGATCATTATTTTTTGTGTCTGTTAACGAAAAAGATTGACTCAACTGACCATTCCGATGGAATTGAAACACCTGAGTTAATACACCCCCTACGGATTTGATTTTAGCCGAATTGTAAGGTGTATATTGACCACGTGAATTTCTTTTCCAAACAATTCCGTTGTTAACTAAACGGTAGTATCCAAGCATTGTTGTAGAAAAAAATGGATTGGGTTCATAACGAAACTCCATTTGAAATTCTTTTGATTCTTCCGGTAGTAAATTCGGATTACCCTTGGAAAAAATAGTATTGGTTAAAAACAATTCCTGTAAAGATGGGAGACGATGGGAAATGCCTATTCGGCTAGTTTGTGTCACGTTTAAGAAAGGTTGCCACTCTAAAGAATACGAAGGATAGATCGCATGATAGGTCTTAGCATGGGATCTCCAATACGCATGCAAATAAGTAAACTGAGGATGATGCCGAATGGAAAATTTTCCTATTTGCTGAGAAAAACGAATTCCATGGTTGGAAGTAAAGATCTTTCTATCGGTTATATTGTTTTGAAATTCAGGTAAAAGATAATAATCTTGAAACACAACCTCATCGGACTGAAAAGATGATTGATTTTTCCAAAGCAACTTGTTCTGTATTAATACCTCTTTTTGGAGAGTGATTGCATATCCTTTTCTTTTGCTTTCTTCGTGAAATGGTGTAAAAGGAATAGGCCCACTCGGAGAAAATTGATATTGAGGTCTAATAAAATTAACCTTATCTAAAACGTAAGAAATACTCACATCCAAATACTTTTTCAAACTAACAATGGTTCGAAATTGTTGTTTACTGGATTTGGTTTCAGATTCTATAGCACGCCCTACCAAGCCCGGGATATCGTTTCGTCGCTTGAATGCAAAGCATTGCCATTGTAGAGGTAAACCTTTCACGGAAAAGGATTGTATAAAATAGATAGATGTCTTTTCATAACCGACATAGTTTGCTCTATCGTTGCTATAGATGGTAGGGTATTTCCCTTTTGGTTTACGTTCATCCTCTATACTAATTCCTGTTGAAAACTTTTTATCTAATGAAAATAAACCCTTCCACTTTCTCTCGCCATTGGAAGTATAAGATTGCTGAATTTCAAAACCTCTAAAGGTCATTGGATCTTGTGGTGAAATAATGAGCGTTCCGCCTTGAACTGCACTTTTTTCATCCATCTCAATGGACACCTCACGATATTTCCAATAAGGGATTTCTTGGATATTGGCCACATTGGTTCTTGGATCATTCCATTCAATAGAACCGTAAACTACACGAGTATCATAAATGGAGGCACCTAAAAGTGAAAGGTAAAGTGGCATACCTGTACCGTATTGTCGTAAGGAAATACCTGATACTTTGGAAAAATCTAACTTTGATTTTGAAGTATCAATAAGAAATGGCGAACCTCTTTTTGATTGAACCATTAAGGTAGGAAATTTTACAGTATCTATGGTTTCTGTAGAAAATGCAACTTGCAGCCAATTAAAACAGATTAAAACGATCCACAGCAGTTTTGTTGAACTTAATCCCATAAGTTCCAATTCACACCCCAGACTTCTTCACGGTGCATACAAGGATAACCGGGCAACACTTCATATGTCTCGCGTGCAAAATTGGATATTCCCCAATTGATGCGCAAGGAATAAATCCGTATTGAAAATAAAAGATCAATAGGGGTTACTCTCGGATGAATGGTAGGTCTATGATCGTTGTACCAATATCTTTCGCCTATATGCCTGATTCGAATTCTACCTTGCCAATCTGCAGCATCTCCCTGAAAAGCATCTTGAAACCCGAAATCCACGAAACCCCATACGTCAGGTACAAAGGTATTTTTACGATTTGGATCCAAAACACTACTAATCGTTCCATTGAAAAAAAATTTTTCATCAATTTTGGAAGTCCACTGAGTTCCAAATACCTTGTAATTTTGAACCGAGGAACTTTGAATAGCAGTAAAATACCCTGTTGCTGAAGTGTCTAATACATATTGAGTTTGAATTGAGTGTAGAGTATTTATCCAAGCAGAGTAAAGATGAATCTTCAAATGATGATTTTTATACCAGTGCGTTGCAAAAGCCAATTGATTGGAAAGAACCGGTGATAAATTTGGATTTCCAATATAAGGAACATTTGGGTTTTGTAAATAGAGTACTTTGTCAAAGGATCGTTCAAGAATCGGTTCACTGATCCATGAATACCGCTCTTCAAACGATGGATAGCGAATGTTCTGTGAAAACGATACCGTGCTTTCCAAATTGGAGAACCAAGCAAAGGATGTGTTCAATGAAAACGTGTATTTCGGTTGATATTGTTTTGAAATCCAGAGGTGGTTTGCTAACGTGAAACGAAAAGGGGCATCCCTTTCATATTGCAAACACGCTTCATTCAGATGGAATGGATGCTTGCCACGATTGGGTAATAGTGCTGATAACGTTTGATATGAATTGATGAACGAAAAAGATCCAAACGTGGTTGGTAAGGTAATGCGTCCTTTTGCCCCCAATCTTCTACCAACAGCATACGGATTACGGAACCACCTTCTTTCTACTACAGTCCAAAAAAAATTGAACCTCCATCTGAATACTTGATGTACAAAGAAGTTATCCGAAGAAGTGGTAGAAGTAGAATCTAAATCCAAATATCGCTGCGGTGATCGAATCGCAAGATCAAGATCATATCGTTGTTCACTCCTATCTCTTGCACTACGAAAAGCAACACCATTTTTTTCTTGATTTTGTCTAACATTGAGAAACCAATGGATTTTATCTTTTGGGAGATAGCGGTAATGAAAAAACAAATTGGTTTCATTCACATCAGCACCTAAATATCGTCCATCACCTTGTGAAACAGTTGTAGCAAAACCCCACCGCGTTGCTTCAGAAATCGGTTGAAAAAAACGTACATCTGCTCTTCCTAACGCATAGTATCCATTTCTATAATCTACTTTGAGGAGTGGGTGTTTCGGATTATAAATCAGTGGTTCTGCGTAGATCACATTGTTCGCATCTTCAAACAAACTATAACATGCGTAATTCAATCCTCTTACTGAGATTAATTCTGAGGAGGTTCTAAAATGGATTGGATCGTTATTTTCTCTTTCAAATGCAATCCATTGGATTTGATGTGGATCAATTGGATTTGCTAATACGGAAGGTTGACCATAAACACCTAAATCATAAGGGAAAATACCTACCAAATGGTGACTCGCATCGACCATTGAACGCTCATGCGTTGGTGCGATTTCAATGGATGAAAAGCGATTTTGAAATGGAAGCGAATCTTGAGTAAAAACTGTAAACGAATATGGGACTTTCAAAATTGTATCACGATTGAGCAAAGTGTTTGCCCGAGTTTTTACACGGGGTCTTGTATCCAATCGAACGGTATCTATAAGTTGTATTGTTTTCGCGGTGTCTTTTGATTCGGGAGATTTTTTTTCAAGTATTTCTTTTGAATACGATAGTACACCAAAAACCTGAAAAAGAAAACAGATACCAAAAAAATACCATCGGGTTTTCACTTGTGCCTCATAGTCAACGAGGTCTGTCGTATCTTCTCAATCCGCAAACGCAGTGGATCAAACAGTGATGCGAAGAGGATAATATTGGCAAGACCTTTAACCGCAGTAAAGGGAATTTGTGCAACGAGTACCACAAGTAGCGATTGTCCTTGCATTTCTGCTAAAAATGGAGTAATCAGTGTAGTCAAGAGGTCATACCACAATGAACCCATTAAACCTACAACACCCCAAAAAAGAATTCTGAAATGAATGCGATGCGGTATGAACCTTTTTAGTATTCCAGAAATTCCACCAATAGAAGCCATTGCTACCATTTGAACCAATAACAGTAGAATAGGTGGAAAACCCCACGGATTGAACAAAGAATAAATCGCGATTCCAATTCCACCCACAATAGCCCCATTGATTGGACCTAAGAATACTCCTGCTAATGCGGTTGTAAAGGTAACTGCTTCTACGTTAGGAATAAACGAAAATAAATATCCCACTGCGGCTACCGCAGCGGACCATACACCAATTTGTGCAATCTGTGCAACGGATTGAAACGGTAGTTCATTGGTTTGTGCGGTTTGAAGTTCTTTAGGCATCGTCTCCCTCCCCACGGAGGTTACGTTTGATGAAACAGGCGACCTGACTTATGGCATACACCAATCACAGTTGCGGGGCAGTGTCGGATTCTCACCGACTTCGCTGTTGTTTGGTTTAAGAAAGAAAAATTCCTATACAGTTCTCAAAGAACGGCTAACTGACCACATTCTCTTCAGTGGTTTCATTGACCTCTGGTGTAGATTCAATGACAACTTCCACTTTTCTTGCTTTCTCTTTTAGCCGAGTGGCTTTTCCAGTTAATCCACGTAAATAATACAGCTTCGCACGCCGCACTTTAGCATGCTTGACGATTTCTATTTTTGAAATAGAAGGACAATGAAGTGGAAAAATCCGCTCTACACCAACACCATTTGAAATTTTTCGAACCGTGAAGGTAGCAGAAGTTCCTATCCCACGTTTTTTAATCACAGTTCCTTGAAATGCTTGCAACCTCTCTTTGTCCCCTTCAATTACGCGTACATACACCACAATTGTGTCACCTACTTGAAAATTAGGGAGGTCTTGTACTTTTTTCATTTGGCTTGACGTCACAGCATATTGAAAACTCATTTTAATCCTCTTCCTTTTTATTCTGTAATTCTAACCATTTTTCCCACAAATCGGGTCTTCTTGCTTTGGTTTTTTCTTCTCTACTTTTTTGTCTCCATTCATCAATTTGTTTGTGATTACCACTCTTCAATACTTCTGGTGGTGTAAGTCCTTCAAACTCCCAAGGTCTCGTGTACCATGCGCAATCAAGTAAAGGAGTTTGGTAGAAACTATCTACCGTGGCAGATTCAAAATCTGTTAACACACCTTCTTGTAATCGTACGATTGCATCAATAATGGTCAGTGCTGGTAGTTCACCACCCGAAAGAACATAATCTCCGATACTTATCTCTTCATCCACACGTGTCTGCCGAAATCGCTCATCTACACCTTTATAGCGACCACAAATAAACAAAAGATATTTTCGTTTTGCAAGTTGGATTGCACGTTCTTGAGAAAATAATACTCCATCCGGTGACGGAAAGATTACATAAGGTTCATAGCCCGATTTGAATGCTTGTTGCTTTAATTCATCCACTGCATTACATAGTGGCTCCGGTTTTAGTACCATTCCCGCACCTCCACCAAATGGGACATCATCCACAGTCAAGTGTTTTCCTTTTGCCCATTTTCTAAGGTTATGGACACGATACTCAACCTTGGAAAACTTTTCAGCACGTTCTAAAATGCTGGTTTTCAAAACGACATCTACCATTTCCGGAAAAAGGGTTACCACTTCAATCAGCATCATATTGAGATTACTCCAACCAATCAATTAAACCTTCAATCGGTTTAACGATAATCTTCTTATTTTCTATATCTACCTTCTTCACAAACTTTTTTAGAAATGGTATTATCGCCGTATCGCCCAACTCATTTCTCACTTCAATGCAATGATTCGCCGGCAATTCAAGCACTTCCACCACTACACCAATGTAATCCAGTGTCTCCGTGTAAACTTGACAATCCAACAAATCGTCAATGTAAAAGATCCATTTTTGTTTTATCGGTGTCCGAGTTTCTATTTCTAAATAGGAACCTACCAAACGTTCTATTTCTGAACGCTGATTGATTTCTGCAAATTTGATTAGCAATTTTTGATTGCTGTATCGTACCGTTTCAATGGTAACCTTTGGAACGGTTTGGTGAACGTTTTGGTCATCCCAACTAATGAAAAATACTTTTCCTCTAACCCAATGCTTACCAATATCTGATAAAGAAAAAACCACACATTCGCCGTGGATCCCGTGCGGTTTAATGATTTTACCTATTGTAATTCGTTCCGATTGCACACCACATCATCAATGATTCAAACTATTCTTCTTCTGATTTCTTGGGAAATCGTTGAGGATGTTTTGCCCGCCATTCTTCCAACGCTTTATTCAATTGTTCAGGTGTAGCATTTTGATTCTTTTTCAGATCAAAAAGATACATAATTCCTTGTTGGGAGAAGATTGAACGCACAGTATCCGTAGGCTGAGCACCTTTTTCTAACCATTCTAATGCTTTATCAATGTTGACTTCTACTTTACTGATTGGATGAAGAGGATCATAGGTACCAATTTTTTCAATAAATCCACTATCTCTTGGCGAACGTGCATCTGTCACTAAAATACGGTAAAACGGTCTTTTTTTACGTCCAAACCGTCCTAAACGAATTTTAACCATTTTTCTCCTTATTCTTATTTTTGTTGTAACTTGATTATGATACGGTTAAAATGCAAAAGGGATTTTACCTTTCTTCAATTGCGCACCACCCATTTTGCTCATCATTTTTCGTATCTGCTCATACTGATTGAGTAACCGATTAACTTCTTGAATAGATCTACCGCTTCCTAAAGCAATTCTTCGTTTTCTGGAAAGATCAATAATCTGAGGTCTTCTTCGCTCTTCTTTGGTCATACTTTGAATGATGGATTTTACAATCACCAATTCCTTTTCATCAATTTCTGTATCCTTTATTTTGGAACCAATTCCGGGTATCATCTTGATCAACTCTTGCAAAGATCCCATTTTCTTAATACTGTCCAACTGTTCCAAGAAATCCTCTAATGTAAAAGTATTGGTCAGCATTCGTTCGGCTAACTCGGCGGCTTTTTTTTCATCAACGGCTTTTTGTGCCCGTTCCACCAAGGTAACCACATCACCCATTCCTAAAATCCTCTTAGCCATTCTATCAGGATGGAAGGGTTCTAATGCATCCACTTTTTCACCTGTACCAATGAATTGCAGAGGTTTACCTGTCACGTGTCGAATGGATAATGCAGCACCACCTCGGGCATCACCATCCATTTTCGTTAATACAACTCCGTGGAAATTGATTCGCTTTGCAAACTCAGAGGCGGTATTCACTGCATCTTGACCAGTCATTGCATCTGCAACATAAAGAATATCCGAAGGTGAAAGAATGGATTTAATTTTTTCCAATTCGGTCATCATTTGATTATCAATTGCCAATCTACCTGCAGTATCTACAATCACCACATCTGAACTTCGTTCACGTGCTGCATCAATACATTCTTGCGCAATCTTTAATGGATTTTTACGATCACCTGTAAAAACCGGTACAGAAATTTTTTCTCCAAGAACGACTAATTGCTCAATGGCTGCAGGACGGTACACATCTGCGGCAACCAACAATGGAAATCGTTTTCTCTCTTTTAACCACAAAGCCAATTTTGCACAAAAAGTGGTTTTCCCTGAACCTTGCAGTCCACAAACCATCACGACAGCAGGGGTTCCACTTAATTTCAAGGTTCGGTAATCACCCCCTAAAAGAACAACCAATTCATCGTGAATAATTTTAATAATTTGGTGTCCCGGTGAAACAGAAGCGATCACTTCTTGACCCACTGCTTTCTGTTCAATTCTCAAGATGAAGTCACGAACCACCGACAAACTAACATCTGCTTCTAAAAGAATTTTTTTGACTTCACGCAAGGTTTCACGAACTTGCTCTTCGGTGAGGCGTCCGCTTCCTTTTAATTTCTTAAAAAATGATTCTAAGCGATTGGTAAGTTGGTCAAACATCTTCTTTTAGAAATTGGATAAAATTTTTTCAATAATTTTTGTGGTAGATTGATTGGGTGTTAACTCAATGGTTACCACTTTTCCACCATTGTCAAGAATTTCCTTTGCACCCGCAATTTGTTCAATCGTATAATCTGCTCCTTTAACCAAAACATCTGGTAGAAGTGTTTTATACAATGCTAATGGTGTATCTTCATCAAACAGAAGAACATGATCCACATACCGTAATGCAGACAGTACTGCGACTCGATCTTCCCACGGAATAATGGGTCTTTTTTCACCCTTTATTTTTTTTACTGAAACGTCGGAATTTACAGCAACCCAAAGTTGTTTGCCGTATTGACTGGCTTTTTCTAAGTATTCAATATGGCCACGGTGAAGAATATCAAAGACACCATTGGTCATCACCAAGGTTTCGCCTATTAGTTTTAAAAGGTGTCTTTTTCGTACCGCTTCTTCTAATGTGAGTACCATTTTTTTGTAAATCCTTTTTTTAACAAGACAAAACTCCTTTACTCCGAGAGCAAGTAAAGGAGTTGTGGGCGCTACTGGACTTGAACCAGTGACCTCTGGTATGTGAGACCAGCGCTCTAGCCAGCTGAGCTAAGCGCCCTTTGGTAGAAAAACTTAGCCAATAAGTTTACAACTGTTTGACAGCCGTTCGCAAGTGCTCTTTATTCACAGGAACCGCACCAACTTCTCCGACCACTATTCCTGCCGCACAATTGGCTATTCTTGCCGAAGCGATAGGATCACCACCTGCTGCCATCATGGTCGCCATAGTCGCTATCACAGTATCCCCTGCACCTGAAACGTCTGCAACTTTCCTTGCAGTAGTTGGAATATACAAGGTTTGTTGATTGGTCAATAATGTCATTCCAGCAGCACCTAAGGTCAATAAGATATTCTCTGCTTGGGTTTTCTCTCGGAGTGAGTAAATTGCTTCCTGAATATCATTATCCGTTTCAATGGTTCTATTTAACGCTGCTGCTGTCTCTCTCAAGTTGGGTTTGAAAACCGACACATTTTGATATGCAAAAAAGTTTTTTTGTTTTGGATCTACCAACACTGGAATGCTGAATTCCTTTGCAATTTGGATTACTCCACGAATTACATCTTCTCTCATTACCCCTTTGTTGTAATCTTGAATCACGATTGCACGAATATGATCGGCCTCTATGGCTTCACGAAAAGCCGACATCAATTTTTGTTGAACCAAATCATCAATTTCGTGTCTTGATTCATAATCTACGCGGACAATATGATGCGAGCCAGCCATTATTCTGGTTTTTGTGGTGGTGGGTCTATGGGGATCCACAATCACACCATCCATCATACATCGTAAAGATTGCAACAGTTTCAACACTTCTTCACCATGCAAATCGTTTCCAATAACACCAAAAGGAATCGCATGGGCACCTAAAGCGACTACATTTTGAATAACATTGGCTGCACCACCCGGTAAAGAGTATTCCTTTTCTACGTCAATGATTGGAACGGGTGCTTCAGGCGAAATCCTTTCTACTCTACCTGTGATGTAATAGTCAAGCATTAAGTCGCCAACAACAGCCACTGAAACGCCTACACAACGATCTAACAAGTTGATGTAGCGATGATTATTTTGATTCATCATAACCCAAGATTCTCTGAATAATATTTCCCTTGTGAAAGGTAATTCTGAATATAATTACTTATATGATTTTGAAATTGATCTTGAAATTTTGGAAAATTGTATTGATACCACCTTGACATATCTGCACAAGTGTAGTATTGGTATTTTTCTCGGATATGTTCAGGAGTTGGAATGTATTCAATGTTTACAGGTGTCTCTAATGCTTTGAATACCGCTTCAGCCAATTGATAGAAAGTATGCGGTATTTCTGTACCTAAATTAAAAATGCCAACCATTTCCTTCCTTTGAAAGGCAAATACAATCGCATCCAAAACTTCATCAATGTAAATAAAATCTCTGGTTTGTTCACCATCCTTGTAATGGGGATGATGGGATTGAAATAGAACCATTTTCTTGGATTTACTCACTTGTGGAAAAGCATGGTATACGACTGATGCCATCCTTCCTTTGTGATACTCATTTGGTCCAAAAACATTAAAAAACCGAAAACCGACTACTTTTTCATAATAGTCATTTTCAAGAATGTATTTATCAAATAACCATTTGGAGAATCCATAAGCATTTAAGGGCTTAAGACGAAAGGTTAGATTCGGATCATCTGAAAACCCTAAAGCACCATCACCATACACCGCAGCAGATGATGCATAAAAAAAACGTATTCCCCGTGCAATTGCCCAATTGCACAACTTTATGGAATAGTCCACATTCCATTGATAAAGATAATCGGCATCGGTCTGTGTAGTATCAGTATTGGCACCGAAATGAAAGATATCCGTTATCTGCGAAGCCCATCGTTCTGTTTGTAATAGATCAAAAAGTTGATTTCTATCAACGACTTTTTGAAACCGTAACCCAAGAATATTTTTCCATTTGAAACCAGCACCAAAACGATCCACCAAAATTAAATCGGTATAGCCCAACTGATTCAGCCGTGCTACTAAGGTACTACCGATAAAACCAAATGCGCCTGTAACTAAAATCATTTCGTTGGAATTCCATCATTATACAAGGTCAACTTGGCTGGAGGAATACCTAAATGATATTCTATCAAATTTGCACTAATGGCACCAAACGGAAGTTCGCTTTCCATTTTGACTGGCATCTTTTTTTCATCATTGGTTAACCAAACCCAAATTCTTCCTTTTCTTTTGAATATCCCTTCTGATTGCAATTTGGGTTCTACCACCAAACAATCAAACTCACCTGCAGGAACTTTCACTCTCTCTCTACGTTGCACTTCAACTCGCAGAGGATAACTTTTTTTAATGTCATGCACAGGAAAATACACAGAAGAATCTACTTTCAAATCAAACAATCGCACAAAATAGAGTGCAGAAAGTACATCCTGAGTCAATGAATCGAAATCAGTGGTTACGTCCTCTTTACCCCAACTCAGCAATTTAGCTTTTCGTGTACTATGGTCATACGTAACCAATTTATCATCTTTATAATTTCCTTCACGTAACCGTTTCACAAAGCGAAGTGTATAAAAATCAATGCTATCCACAAAACTTTCAATGCGATCACGAACTTTGTAAACATAATCAAACCCTTTGGATGATTTTGCTTCGGCTCGAATTCTATAGGTTCGCCTTCCAGCGAGTTCAATCACTTGTAACACTTCCAGCGAAGCATAACCTGCAGTAATTGCACCAAAATCAACACTAAACATCAATCGTTCACCCACACCAAATGCATTATTCACAACAGGACGTTGAATAGGAGTTGCTGCAAAAGGTGTTTTCGCATAAACCCAATTGTTAACAACACATAGTCCGTTCAATAAAACCAGATAAAGTAACGTTTTGAAGTTAGTAAGCATCTTTTCCCCAAATCACAGCATAAAAGGTCATCAAAATAATTTTAATATCCAAACCGAAAGACCAATTCTCTACGTAAGTCAAATCTGCAATGGTGCGAATAGCAATAGGTGCTTGGCCTCGTAAACCTGTTACTTGTGCCCAACCTGTCATTCCTGTGCGAACACGATGCCGCTCGTGATATCTTGGGATTTCTTTCTCAAACTTTTCAACAAATTGCGGTCGTTCAGGTCTTGGACCAACTAAAGACATATCCCCTTTCAGAACATTCCACAGTTGTGGCAATTCATCTAAAGAGGTTCGCCTTAAAATTTTTCCTATCGGTGTAACTCTACTATCTCCTTTGACAGCCCAAACGGCGCCAGTTTTTGATTCAGCATCTTGAACCATAGAACGAAACTTCCAACAAGTATAAATTTTCCCCCCAATAGTTACCCGTTCTTGTCCATAAAAAACTGGCCCTTTACTTCCGAGTTTTACCAGCACAGCAATCAGTAAAAACAAGGGTGATAAAACCATTAACGCAATTAAAGAAACTACCACATCAAAACAACGTTTAAATACCGCACGCCAACCACTTAAAGGTACTCCTTTCAATTCTAAAACAGTTATACCACCAATATCTCTTGTTTCCAAACGTGAAGTGAGTTGCTGCAATCGCACTGGAACATAAGCAATCTCTATATCTTTTCCTGTAAGAGTTTGAACAATAGAATAAAGTTTTTCATGTTCCTCTTCAGGTAAAGAAACAACTAAACGTTCAATGCGATACTCTTTTCTTAATGTATCTAAATCTTCTAAAATCCCAATTTTATCTTTTTCAGGAAGGTCACCATCTGTACCCACCGAGATCCAACCAAGGTACTCTAATCCGTTGTGATAGAGAACTTTCAAGCGTTCATTGAGCAACACTGCAGTTTCCCCTTTACCGATTAAAGCGCATCTTAGCATTCCACGCCCATTGTGGTGCAATGCTCTTTTAATACGAAAAGTGAACCACCTACAGATAACGATAGAAGCCAACCATGTAAATAACAAAATCGTGTACATCAACCGCGACCACGTATCATCGCGATAAAAGAAGTTAAATGCAATTAACAGAATCCAAGCAATAAAAATCTGCTTCATCATCAACGGCAAATCATCACGATAACCACGTCCTGCAGTAAAGTGATAAAAACCACGTCCTACAAAAATGAGAAATAAAAATGTAAATCCAATTAGATAACCTTTTAGAATAGTTTGAAATGGTGGTATTCCGTGTATCACCGGAAACCATTGGGTTAGCGGGCTATAAAATCGGAACCAGTACGCAGCTAAAAAAGCCATTGCAGTTCCCACAGCATCACAACAGAATGCAAGCAAAGGGATAGCATACAATCGGGTCCTACCGTGTCCAGTTCCTACGAGTTTAGTTGACATCTTGCCACTTCCCAGAGTGCTCAGCAGCCACGAGAAAATTTTTAGGTAAATCGGAAGCAACACCGCCATGTAAGATCCAACGGCTGATCACCGCAGAGGCATAGCGTTTCAGAAACTTGGATTTATCAAAATTCAATGCAATTTTTCTAATTTCTTCCACGTCCCACTCAAAAGTTTCAAACTTTCTGATCGCACTGACCAACGAATCGATTGACGGTTCCATAAAACCGATTCCTGTAACAGGTAACATCTCTTTTTTCGCTCGTTCCGGAATAACAACAGTTTCCATAGCACCTCCCCTTCCATAAGCAATCACTGGCGTACCTGTTGCCATTGCTTCCACCGGAACAATTCCAAAATCCTCTTCTCCGGGGAATAATAACGCTTTTGCATTTCCATACAATTCATTCAATTGGTAGTTATCTAAAGCCCCTATAAATTCTATAGTAGAGCCCGCCATTTTTTGTAAACGATCTTTCTCTGGACCATCACCTACTACAATCAGTTTCAACTTTAATTGATTCGCTGCTCCAACCGCCAAATCTATTCTTTTATAGGGCACCAAAGAGGAGACAACAAGAAAATAATCCCCTTGATGCTTTCCAAGCGTAAAGTGCTCTGTATCTACTGGCGGATATACCACTTCAGCTTCTCTTCGCCAATGATGCATAATCCTTTTACGTACATGATGACTATTGGCCAAGTAGTGATCTGCCCGCGATGCACTAATCACATCCCATTCTCTTAATCTTCTAGCGGCCACCGTTACCGCCAATCGGTAAAGAGTACTGTGTTTATGTTCACCAAAGTATTCCCAAAACAATTCCCATACATAACGCATAGGTGTATGGATATAACTAATGTGCAATGCATCCGAACGTGATAGTACCCCTTTTGCAACTGCATGTGAAGTGGATAATACCAAATCGTAAGGTGATAAATTAAAACTTTCTATTGCAGCCGGGAAAAAAGGTAGATAGTAACGATAGTACTCTTTAGAAAAAGGAAGTTTTTGGAGAAAACTGGTATGAATGTTATGATCGGCAATGATTCCACTAATTCTATCTGGAACATGCAACAAGGTAAACAAATCACATGGTCCAGTCAGTTCACTGATGGCGGCAAGTACCTTTTCTCCTCCTCTAATCCCTGTTAACCAATCATGTACCAATGCAATTTTCAAGGTTGATTCCTTTTGTAAGAGTCCTTTTTCACTGACCGATTCTGAGGTTGAGAACGATGCCATTCCATTAGATACAAATATCGGACAATAAAATTCATCGCATCAAAAGTTACAGAGGCGATACCTGCAAATCCATTTAGAAAACCGAGTTTGAAGATATATCGTTCAATCGCTCTACTGAATGGTTTCCAAAATAACCATTGCCATGCTAATGCAAAAGAAGGACGTACACCGTTTTTCCAAGCATGCTCTGCTTCAAACTGTGCATTGAATTTTAGTTTTCGGATAAGTAAATCAACATGAGGATAGGTTTCGTGATGAATTGGATGTTTGAGTTTTCCTATTTTTCCTGTTCCTACCATTCTTTCGTGTATGTGAATTTCTGGAAAACGAAATTGTCCTCGCTTGATTAAACGCAATTGCCAATCAGGATATACTCCTCCAAATCGCAATGGTTTGCCAAGGATACGATTTAACCTCGGTAAAAAATAAGCGTTATACTCAGTCGTTTGTATTGCTGCTAAAATTTCTATTTGACTCTCCTTGGAAATTCGTTCGTCTGCATCCAAATACAACACCCAGTCAGAGGTACAAGCATCAATGGCAATATTTTTATTGATATTTAAGTTATTGAGATTGGGTCTGGTAATGATTTTTGCTCCATATGCTTGTGCAATTTCCGCAGTATTGTCCGTCGATTCAGCATCTACCAAAACAATCTCGTTTGCAAATTGAACTGATTGCAGCGTCTTCTCAATTACTTCAGATTCGTTATGCGCTAACATCGCAACCGATAATGTAGGATTTAGTGTTTGGGTTGATTTTGTATCCATTCTACAATTCGTTTTCCATGCTGCTCATTGCTATATCTTTGCCAATATTGTTGTACTCGCTTTCTTCGTTCCTCCCAATTCAGTCTGTTTAGTAGTTCATTGGTCTTTTCCATCCAACGCAATGAAAGGTGAATCGGGTTGCTTTCTTCACCAAAACCAGCACCTACCCACAAGGTATTGCTCTCTTCGTTGGTGGCTAAAATAGGGATACCTAAAGATGCATAGGTCACCCATGAAAAGTATAAATTTTGTTTATCGGTTCCTAAAAACCATACTGCATCCACGAAAGATTCGCTACTCGTATCTGAAAAATCGTCTATCCTAAAACACTTGTTTAGATAGCGGTATAAATGAGTAGAAATTATTTCATAGACCATCTCATTACTTGTTTTGGGTTTATACAAAAGCACTACCGTATTCTTGGAATGGGACTCAATCTGTTTGAGATATTCTTCTAAAAGTAAAATGACAAAATGTAACCTGTTTCGGATTGCAGTTGGTTTTGATAGATTGGTGGATTGGTAAGGATCACCCAAATGAACTTTTACTACTTTTCCATCAAGATTTAGTGCAAACTTTTTTTTCTCTTCTACGGCCATCTCCAAAGAAATAAATTTTTGCTTGGCTTGAATGGGTATCCAAATCTCATTTTCGCGTTTGATATGCTCTGGAAGAGCAGCAATTTTTCGCGAAAAGGGATATAGTCGAAAATGAAAGGATCTTTGCAATGTAATCACTACCACCAATTGGGAAGGTAGAAGCCAAGCAAATTGTTTTTGGACAGCTTTTAGTAGATGAGTCGAATCCATAAAAACAGCATAAAGATTTCGGTAAGACCAATGTTGCGATTGATATTGATCGTATTGATCTATGGTTTTTTGATATTGCAGCACACGAAAACCTAATTCTCTTAGCAATGATGTTTGCCTAGAAGCATTAGACGGTAAGAAGTAAATCGGATAAATTCCAGCGGAAGATACATATCGCCCTAAGGAAATCCAGTATTCAATTTCGTTTTCGTTTTGTAGTGACCAAATGAACAAACATTGTAAATCAGATTTCATCGTACTACAGATTGTTCGCAGTCATTTGCTCAATCAGTTCCACAATGGATTGTGGAGAAATCTCTTTCATGCATCGGAAGTGTTTCTTGGGGCACTTTTTTCCACCGTGAATCGCACAGGGTCTACAATCTAAGTGATGAACTTCTGCAATCATGTCCTTTTCACCAATTGGAGCAAAACCGAATGAAGGAACGGTTGCTCCAAAAATGGCTAAGGTTGGGGTTCCAACACTTTGTGCTAAATGAAGAGGTGCTGAATCGTTTGTCACAAGGATTTTACACTGTTTAATCACTGCTGCAGATTCTCTGGGTGTTAATAATCCACCCAAAGAACTTCCCTTACCTGCCTTCGCAACTCGTTCACATTCACTTTGATCCGCAAGTCCACCTATCGTCACTATGGAGTATTTTTTTTCTGATAGTTGCTTAGCAATTTGTTCATATTGTTCTATAGGGTACTTTTTCGTATTCCAAACTGCACCAGGAGCAATAGCAATGATGGGTTGTGGCAATTGATTTAAATGGAATTTTGCCACCTCCTCATCGTTTGCGGTAAGTTGTATATTGGGTTGTGTTGGTTTACCCCATTCTTTTGTGAAAGGATACAGTAAATCCAACAACCTTGCAGTTTCATGCGCATCATAACGATAACGAATACGATGGGTCAGCCCGGGAAATAAAGCAGCACGATTGTAACCTATCCGATATTTTGCTTTTGATGCAACTGCTAACGCAACGCTTCTTAAGGAACGATGGGGAACCACAGTGATTTCTGCTTGAAAAGAATGAATAATTTCTTGAATATCCTTCCATCCTTTCCAACCTTTTGCAGCACCCCGTTTATCATACGAGACCACGGAAACGATCCCTTTTGCAGTTTCAATCACATTCACTGCCTCTGGTCTTGTAATGAACAAAATTTCAGATTGTGAATCAATTTGGTTTATCTTTGCAATCAACGGTAAAGTAAGAATTACATCGCCTAAAAATGCTGTTTGAATTATCAACCAACGCATAACAATTTTGTTTTTTCCGACCAAGAGTTTTGTGTTTCCAGTAGCGGCTCAGCAACCTCTAAAACACGTTCTACTGCAATTAGTGACATACATTCGCCCGTTCTACACTCAAAATTTTCACAGAATGGACACTGATCATCAGGAAAAAATGGTGTCAATGATCGTTCTGGGTAATCTAAAACTCCCCACCGACTTGGATCACAATCTTTTAATGGTGGAAATAAACCTACTGACGGTGTTTTTAACGCATTGGCTAAATGAAGTGGTCCTGTAGAATTAGCAACACACAACCCTGATATGGCTAACAATGCTGTTAAGGCGGAAAGTGTTGTTTGTCCTGCAAGTGAAAAAATCTTTTTAGAATTTTTTCCCATGACTTCTTTAGCAAGTTTCACTTCATCCTCAGTACCTGTAACCAGCACTGTAGTATCTGCACGATTTTGTAATACGTTCGCTAATTTAGCAAACTGTTCTACAGGCCAATCTCTACTTGAACCACCTGATCCGGGATGGAGAATTGCCAATTTTTGATCGGGTGGTATTCCAAGCTGAATCAATAGGTCTGTTATCTGCTGTGTCGATTCTTTTGGAATGGTAAAAGTTGGACGTTGTTTTTTATCTACTGGGAAAAGTGCAGAAAGTAAATCAAAATTTAAATCCGTTTCGTGGCGATGACTTCCGCTTCTAGGCACATTGATGCGGACATTGAAAAAAAAACTGTAACTTCTTCTTGAAGTTCCAACGCGTTTTTTAATGTTTGCAAAAAAGAGCTGTCTCGCTAATGATGCTTCTGGGTAGAGCACCACTACAGTATCCCATTGTTTTAACTTTTCCTTGTCTAATTTCGTGCCAAGGTTAGCAGGCCAAACTTCATCAATTTGATCACACATTGAAGCAATTTCAGCATTTGCTTCCGAGACCATAAAACCCACTTTCCAATCTGGATACTTATGCTTTACTGCTGCTGCTAAAGGAAAAGATAAAATTAAATCACCCAAACGGTCTTGTCTGCAAAATAAGATGTTGGAGGGTCTATCACTCATAGAACTGCTAAGAGCGTTTTGGTTCAGCCAATTTTACAAGTTCAGGAAAAATTCGATCAATTTCTTTACGGATTAAATCCCGTAAGTTTCTATATACACTTATATCAAGTCCCCAGGGATCTGGAATACCACCCATATCTTCTTGATTTTCCTTTTTCCATCTGGTTAGTACTTCAACAACTTTTGTAGTGTCTGATGGTAAAAGATTCTTTACCACATCTAAATGTGTATCATCCATCGTCAAAATGACATCGGCTTGTCTTAGTAAAGAAGGTGTGATGGGTTGCGAACGGTGTTTAGATAGATCAAGACCAATCTCTTTCATAACTGCAACAGCTGCAGGTGAAGCATAAGAACCGACTGGATGCGGATTGGTCCCCGCTGATTCAACAATCATTTTTCCTATGGCTTGTTGATTCACTTTTTCTTGTAGCAAATACTCAGCCATTGGTGAACGACAGATATTTCCTGTACAAACAAAAAGAACTTTCAATGGAGTTAGATCCTCTTCTTCACCAAAGGTTAATGGATACCCCATATTGTTGCATAATCTTTGCAGTTCTTCGGTTGGATATGCTCCTTCTCTTCTTAAAAGAAGATGATCCTGTTTCCACTCAATCACAGTAGAATGTTTACCCATTGGTGTTTTTCCACCATCCCAAATAAAATCAATTTCGTTTCTCCATTCCTCAGGTACCTGTTGAATTTGTTGCGGTCCATCTTTCGGATACACAGAAGCACGTACGATGGAAATGGGTTGCTGTAATTCTTTTGCTAATGACAATGTTAACGGATGTTGTGGAATTCTAATCAGTAGTTTTCCTTGAGCATTACAATACTCCTGCGGAGTCGATTCTCCTTTAGGAATGATTACCGTAATTGGACCGGGAAAAAGATAACCAAACAGTTTCACCGCAGAAGCGGGTAATGCCGTTACCAATTGGAGAAAATGATTGATGGAACCTACAACAGTGGTTAAAGGACGGATGTTTTGATTGATTCTGGGATCATTTCTTAACTTGCGTAATCTTTCACGCGCTTCGTGATCTGCACTCAAAGCAATCAATACATACACGGTTTCCATGGGTATGATTCCAATACCACCATATCTCATCCTTGAAGCAATAGCAGCAATATGGGCTCGATTGAGTGATAGAGGATCATCTTGAATGATTAACTGATTATCAAATTTCATTACCAACCTGATAAAGTTTTTGTAACCACTTCACTTGCCAATTTTTTTATGGCTTCATCAATTGCAGCATCACGATTGGAATTGGTGGAACTGGCTGAACCATATCCACCAAATGCCGATAAAACTCCTTCATACAATACTTTGTTTTTGATTTTATCTTCCAACTTGATACGAATGGAAATGGTTACTCTTGTTTCTGTTACAGTTTCCGCTGCAGTAAATGAATAGGGTGCTTCTAAAAGTGAAGAAACTTCTCCGCTTAAAATTGCATCGGCTGAGGTAGGATCTGTAATTCGTAAAGTATTGTCATTTCTATATGCTTCAACAATTGCATCGGTCAGCTTTTCACGTAGTCCTAATTCTGCTGTTCGATCTTCTAAAGTAATCACTGCCACTGTTTTTAAGTGCGGTGGCATACTCCCTGTAAAACTATATCGGAAGCAACCGACTTGAACGATGATAAGAAATAAATATAAGATCTTGATGAAGGTACGAAATCTACAATCCATATTCTTTCAATTTTCGGTACAAGGTTCGTTCACTAATTCCTAAACGTTTCGCTGCTTCACGACGATTGCCATTGGTGTTTTGGAGTGCTGCTTGGATTGCTTGTTTTTCTTGTCCCTTGATCGTTTGATCCACGGGATAATGCGGTTCAGTCGTTCCGACTTCAATAGGTTTGACTTCTGATAGCCATTGATCAAAACGAACCAATACTGAAGCGATCATCCCTTTTAATTCATTGATTTCGCGTGTCAATTGTTTAATTAAATGGGGGATATTCTCTGAACTAAATCGTTCATTCACCAATGGTTGGTAAACGATTTCACTATTCTGTCTTTGTACTAAAACCGGTAAATTTTTTGAAGCAGGAATAAGCTGCATATAATACGGTTGCACTCTTTCTCGAGTGATTGGCGACGGATCACGATCAAGGGATAAAAACCCTTCAACAAACCATCTCAATTCTCTAACATTTCCTTCCCATCTCATTTCAGATAACCAATTGAGTGCTTCTCGTGTCCATTGTGGAACTGAGATGTGATTACGGAATGCAAATTGATTTGAAAAATACTCAATCAGTAAAGGAATATCTTCTGCTCTTTTTCTTAAAGGTGGTAAATCGATCTGAACGGCACGAATTCTATAAAACAGGTCGGAACGAAACCTACCTTCAGATACTGCAATTTGTAAATCACGGTTGGTAGAAGATACCAATCGGAAATCCACTTTTTTCAATTCGTTCCCTCCCACTCGTGTCAATAACTTCGTCTCTAATACACGCAGTAATTTGACTTGCATTTGTAAAGGCATCTCACCAATTTCATCCAACAATAACGTCCCCTGATTGGCTTGTTCAATTAAACCGATTCTTGTTTTTTCTGAACCTGTGTAAGCACCTTTTTCGCTTCCAAACATCTCTGATTCAAAAAGCCCTTCCGGTATTGCAGCGCAATTGACCGGTACAAAAGGTTTTTTATTTCTATTGGAATACTTATGCAACAAGCGGGCTACCACTTCTTTTCCTGTACCCGATTCACCTTGAATAAGAATCGGAACATCAATTGGTGCCACATGCTCAATGAGTTTTTTTACATTTTGAATTGCTGGCGAAGTACCAATCAGTTCAACAGTTTCAAATTGACTTTGTGGATCTATTGGTTCGTTCATCTTCATCAATATTTCATTTTAGAAAGTTACTTCCATCCCATCATAGGCCACTTCAAACCATGGTATCTGATGAGTAATTCCTAATGCTCTCCATTCTGGAACTTGTTCTTCACGATTGGTTCCTACATGGGTTAAAATGACACGCGGAATTTTATGTTCGCGTGCAATTTTTGCCACTTGATTCGGATGGATGTGTGTGGACTCAATCAACAACAGATCTATCTCATCCAGTACATTAGGGACATCTAAAAGCGAAGGAATATCTGATGGATACAACAACATTCTATCACTGATACGAACTTGAAGACCATAACTTTTACAAACAATCCCAAGCGGTTCAGCATACTCACGATATTTTTCAAGATGGTTGGTTCTAAACGGAAGCACTTGTATTCTTTCATCTTCGTAGGGTTCATCCCCTAACGGTTTGAATAGATATTGAAAACTCAATCTACCCGGTATAAGATACATATGCTGTAACATCAATGCTATCACAGGAATTTTATCCGATGGTAAGTAGATGGGCAGATTATCGTGCCGTTCGGAAAGATGCAGCATTTGCAACAACATCGGTAAACCAGCACAGTGATCTGGATGGGTGTGAGTAATGAAAATCGCACGTAATTTTAATGCGTCAATGTTATTTTGTAAAATGGAACGCGAAGTCCCTTCACCACAATCCAAAAGGTAACCTTCACCATCAACATCTAACCAGTAAGAAGAAGTATTCCGATTCGGTGATGGATTGCCAGAACTACTTCCCAAAATGGTTAAGGTAGCACCAAACCTTAAACTTTCTTCACTTTCAATATGGTAAAAAACTTTTTTTCCAATATCTTGACGATATTGCTTCCCCTTAAATTGGATGGCTTTTGCAGTCCGATACACTCGATCACGAGTTTCTAACAGTTCATTGCCAATTCCTACTACGTTTAAAACTCTACCCCCGGATGCAGTTAATTTTTTGCTTTTTTCATCCCAGATCGTATTGGCATGGAATAAAAATACATCTAAATCCAATGGTGGAAGTGTAATTTCACTTCCCTTGACGTAGTTTCCCGGATAACCCCGATTAGCAAGGACTACACATAAAGAATAACCTTTTTTTGCCAAAGTTTGCCAACGATGAGGTTGCCAATGATACTTTTTTTGCAGTTCCGATAATTTTTGTTGTGTACAAGCATCAAACAACTCTACCAGATCAACTTGAATTAACGGCAACAATGCTTGGGCTTCAGGATCGCCAAATCGTGCGTTGTACTCTAAGACATACGGTTTACCATTAGAGATGATTAAACCTAAAAATAGAATTCCTTGAAATGGCTTGCCTTCGCTTTGAAGTGCTTTCAATGTGGGCTCTATAATTTGGACCACAATTTCATCCAACAGTTCATCAGTCAACAAGGGTGTAGGGGCCACAGCACCCATACCACCAGTATTAAAGCCCAAATCATTTTCTAACAGTCGTTTGTGATCTTGAACCGGTGGCAATACCTGATAGGATAATCCATCTGTAACCACAAACAAGGATAATTCTTCACCTTCCAAGTACTGCTCGATTAAAATTTGTTCGTATTCTGCTTTTCCTTTTTTATCGGTAAACCAATCTCTTAAAACCGCTTCTGCTTCTTCAAAATTTCTACAAATTGAAACTCCTTTTCCTGCAGCCAACCCATCGGCTTTAAGCACAATGGGGAATTTTTCACTCAATTGATCAATAGCTTCATTAAATGATCGTACCACTACCGCTTGAGCAGTAGGAATATTGTGTTTGAGCATCAGCTCTTTAGAATAACGTTTAGAACTTTCAATTGTTGCTGCTTCTTTAGTTGGTCCAAACGTTGCAATATTTGCTTTTTGGAATTCATTGACTAATCCCATAGCAAGTGGTTTTTCAGGTCCTACAACCACTAAATCTACTTTTTCTGATTTGGCTAATTTAATTAGTCCTTGAATATCTTCGGGTTCTACGGCAAAACATTTGGCAACTTTAGAGATTCCTCCATTACCGGGAGCACACAACAGCTCTGGTTTCTGTGGTGATTGAGATAAAAACCAACAGATTGCATGTTCACGACCACCATTTCCGATAACTAAAATTTTCTTTGACATATTACTTTTTACTCTTTTTTGATTGGGGTTTGGATGAACCAATTTTTACGATGGATTTTTTTGTGCCACTTGATTGTGAATTGGGATCAACACCCATCAAATCAATTGCTGCACCTTTTAACAAAGCGATACGATCACGAATTTCTGCTGCCTTTTCAAATTCAAGTTTTTTTGCATATTCTTTCATTTCTTTTTCAAGCCGTTCTATTAACTCTTCACGTTCCCATTCACTTAATTCTCTATAGGTAATCTTTGATTTTTCGTATGAGTCAATTCGTCCTGTTTGCTGTTTGATATCAGATAAAATTAGTTCCACAGATTTTTTAATGGTTTGCGGTACGATATGATGTTTCCGATTGTACTCTTCTTGCTTTGCACGCCTACGATTGGTTTCTTCAATGACTTTTCGCATACTTTCGGTAATCACATCCGCATAAAAAATTACTTTCCCCGCACTGTTTCTCGCTGCGCGTCCTGCGACTTGCATCAACGATTTTTCGCTTCGTAAAAACCCTTCTTTATCCGCATCTAATATAGCAACTAAAGCAACTTCAGGTAAATCCAGCCCTTCTCTAAGTAAATTGATCCCTACCAATACATCAAATAAACCAAGTCGTAAATCACGTAAGATATCCACTCGTTTCAAACTCTCAATTTCACTGTGCAAGTATTCAACTTTTATTCCAGCGTTTCTTAAGTATATGGTTAGATCTTCTGACGTGCGTTTGGTAAGCGTAGTTACCAGTACTCTTTCTCCACGCAAAGTGACTTGATGGATTTCAGAAATAAGATCGTCTATTTGGTACTTGGTTGGTCGCACTTCAATGATTGGATCAAGTAAACCCGTAGGACGAACAATTTGTTCTACAATTACTCCATTGGATTTTTTCAATTCATATTCGGAAGGTGTAGCAGAAACAAAAATGCCTTGTTGAACAATGGTTTCCCATTCATCAAATCTCAAGGGCCGATTATCCAATGCACTGGGCAAACGAAAACCAAATTCAACTAAAATTTCTTTACGATGACGATCACCATTGTACATGGCTCGAATTTGTGGAACAGTAACATGCGATTCATCTACAAACACGATAAAATCTTTAGGAAAATAATCCAACAAACAAGCAGGTCTTTCACCCGGCGCTCTTAAAGATAAATGACGTGAATAATTTTCAATTCCGGAACAAAAACCAACTTCAGTCAACATCTCAATATCAAATAAGGTACGTTGTTCTAACCGTTGTGCTTCCAGGAGTTTATTTTGTGAACGCAGTTCCTTCAAACGCTCATCTAATTCTTGTCGGATTCTGCGAATGGATTCGTCTAATGTATCTGACGCCATTACAAAATGTTTTGCTGGAAATATAGCCAGTGTTTGTAAGTCCGTTTGGACTTTGTTGGTCATACTATTCACTTTGGATATTTTTTCAATCACATTATCAAATAACTCAATACGGTATAGATCTTTTTCATATGCGGGTTGAATCTCAATAATGTCACCTCTTGCACGAAAGGTTCCGCGCTCTAAACTCAAGTTGTTCCTTGTGTAATAGATTTGAACCAAGTGACGGATGATTTCTTCACGTGAAATGGTTTGACCAACCTCAATTTTTAAATATTGCTTACGAAACTCTTCTGGGCTGCCTAACCCGTAAATACAAGAAATGGATGCTACAATAATGACATCTCGGCGAGATAATAAAGAAGCTGATGCTTTTAATCTTAACCTATCAATTTCATCATTGACATCGGTTTCTTTTTCAATATAGACATCGGTTGAAGGGATGTATGCTTCCGGTTGGTAATAATCATAATAGGAAATAAAATACTCTACAGCATTGTCTGGGAAAAATTGCTTAAATTCGCTATACAATTGTGCGGCTAAGGTTTTATTATGTGAGAGTACCAAAGTCGGCCGATTAACCGCTTCAATAACTTTTGCCATGGTAAAGGTTTTTCCGGAACCTGTCACACCAAGCAGAGTTTGCCATGGCAACCCTTGTTGAATACCTTTGACTAACTGTTCAATGGCTTGCGGTTGATCACCCTTTGGAACTAAATCTGTTTTGAGAATAAATTGGTTCATTCGAATCATTTCCCTTACTCTATTAAGATACTTATCCTATTGGGGTTGTCCCAATTCGTTTATGAACTACAACATCCCATAGATGAGTAGTACGAATGAGGATTTGCTACTTTTAATAGATTAGTTTACTTTTGGGAGTTTGAATATACTCTTTCAACATTACAAATTTGTCAATAAGGATATTTCGCTATGATGCAGAAAATGCGCGAAAACACAAAAACCATTTTGTGGGTATTAATCTTCGCGTTCTTAGCAACCATCATCTTCGCTTGGGGGATGGGCGGATTCGACCGAAAAAGCCAAGCAACTTCGGGTGTTCTTGCAAAAGTGAATGGACATAAAATTCTTCAAGAAACCTTTGATCGTGTTGTTGAACAACGAATTCAAGAAGAACGCGAACGAAATGGTGGACAAGATTTAGATGAAAATCGGATCCGAACCATTCGCAATGAAGTTTGGGAACAAACCATTAACCAAATTTTATTACAACAAGAATTGGAACGTTTTGGTATTCAAATTGGCGATCGTGAGGTTGCTTTTGAACTAAGAAATAACCCACCTCAATACATCCGTGAAGCCCAATACTTTCAGAAAGATGGTCAATTTGATCAAGAAAAATATGAAGAGTTTTTACGAAACCCTCAAGCAGTAAATGAAATTATTGCGATTGAAAATGATGTTCGTGAACGTCTCAAACAGCAACGGCTCATTGACCGCATCACTGCAACCGCAATGGTTTCGGACGAACAGCTGTGGGATGAGTGGACAGATAAAAATGTACAATTTCGCTTGAAGTACATTCTCTTTCCCATTCAAGTTTCTTCGGATGATACCATTTTAGTTAAAGAATCCGAAATAGAAGCCGAATATCAAAATCGGTTAGAAGAGTTTCGTGTTGAAGAACAACGTTCCCTTTGGTACGTCTCCTTTCCTGAAAAACCAAGCACTGCGGATAGCAATCATGCCAAAGAATTGGCAGAAGAACTTTATCAACGTGCTAAACGAGGCGAAAATTTTGCTGAATTGGCTAGGAACTATTCAGAAGACAACAGTGCACCAAATGGTGGAGATTTAGGATATTTTGGACGAAACCGTATGGTGAAACCGTTTGAAGAAGTAGCATTTGCTACACCCGTGGATAGCATTGCACCACCCGTATTAACTCAGTTTGGATGGCATGTCATTAAAGTGACCGGGAGAAAATTTGAACCCTCAAAAACCAATCCAAAAGAAAAAGAAGAAATGGTGCAAGCTTCCCATATCTTAATCAAATTTCAACCCTCAATGGAAACCAAAGATTTGGTCCGCGATCGTGCACGAAATTTTATGAATGCCGCTCTTGAAAAGAAAGATCTACTTAAAGTGGCTAAAGAATTTGATGTAAAAATAGACACCACTGGTTTGTTTACAAAAAGTGGATCCATTCCAAAAGTGGGTCGAGCGCCTTTAGTCACCGCATTTGCCTTTGACTCCAAGATTGGAGACATCTCTTATCCTTATTGGGTACGAAATGGCTGGTACGTTTTTGGTTTATTGGAAATAAAAAAACCATATTACAAGCCCTATACAGATGTGCGCAAACAAATCCAGAACGCATTGCTTCAAGAAAAACGAATTTCCAAATCTTTTGAAGAAGCAAAACAGGCATTCAATTTAGGTACCACATTGGAAGACATCGCCAAAGCCACCGGTAAGAATGTGGATACGACCAGTTTAGCCAAAGCACGTGAGTATTTACCCAACATCGGACGAGAATTGGAACTTACTGTACGTGCTAAAACCGCACCACTCAATACTTTACAAGGTCCGGTTCGAGGTCAAAGAGGAGCGTACCTTTTCGTGGTTACTGAACGTACAACCCCTGATTCTGCTGCTTTTGCTTCGCAAAAAATGCAACAAATCAATCAAATCATACAACGAAGACAACAGCAGTTGTATAATGATTACCTAAAACAAATGAAAGATCGTGCTAAAATTGAAGATTGGCGATATTTAAGTTATAGTGATTTTTAATAGCAGTTCCTCTTGAAGAAAAAAAAGCACAACCAATGGTTGTGCTTTTTTACTAATGCATCTTCCTGAGTTATTCAAAAAATAATTCACCACGAAATTATTGATTTAGAGATTATACTAATTTCAAACGTTATGCTCCCTAAGATGAGGGATGTCTTCAAGCGAAAGCATTGGAGATGAAGAAATTTCTCAATTGTTCGTATTGCTTTTTTCTCGGTTGGTCTGACTATCCTATTTCTTCACGAACAAACAGATGTGGTGGTAAAGGAAAAGGGTTAAATGAAAGACGCTTCTTCTTTTCAATCGCTTCTAAGATAGGATCTGCTCCATCGTACTTTTTTCAATTTGAACATTTAAGCTACTTTCAATTGACGCGCTTAAATGAATTCGTTTGGTTTTGGATTATAGATGCTCTTAATGATCTTGCTTGATGGTCTTGTTTATAGTGATGACTAACTTGGAATAAACGGTACAAACAAGGATAAACGTAGATACTTTTATTTGAATGGGGCTCTCGCCGTTTACCAATTAGATTCTGACCATCTCTCCAAAGTAGGAAATACAAGATATTCTAAAAGGTATTGATACAATCAACGATTATTCAACAATAGTCCCCCTTATTTCCTACTATCGCTGATCGTGATGTCGGTTAAGATTTGAAATAGAAGCATTTTGGGAAATAGATTGAAAAAACACCTTGCACAAGATCCTTGCGTTTTTTAATCGCAAGGTAAGGATTCGTTTCAGGATAGAGAACAGCAAAGCCAAATATACAGTAAGCACGTGTTGTGGATACCATTGCTTGGTAAACAGAATGCGGTTGCGATGAAAATAGTATTCTGTGTTGGCAGATTTACTACGCTTGCCTTCGTTGGTGGTGGTCGATTCACGATGATAAATAACACTCTCTTTAGCAAAACCCAATTGAAAACCATTTTGTTTTGCTGTTAACGAATAGTGTAAATCTTCAAAGTATAGAAAATACTGTTCTGGTAGGAATCCAATTGTTTTAATACACTCGTGAGAAATCAAACAAGAAGCGCCGTTGATGTATTGTAGGACAGCTTCTACTGCACCTTCGTTGACTTCCTCGGTAATACTTTGGTTGTAGCCAAACAAGGTGCCGTATGCCCATCGCGGGTTGTAAATGCCTCCAGCATAACACTGAACCAAGCTTGGCTTCTCATAGTGCAACGTTAGTGAACCACATAATCCATAGGAAAGATTGGATAGCGCTTTGGATACCAAACAATAGAGTGCCTTTCGATCCACTACCGCATCGTTGTTTACCAGCCAATAGAATTGAAATTGTTGAGATTGAAAGGCATGTTGCAATGCTAAGTTATTTCCTGCAGCATAGCCACCATTGCTTTTCGCTTGGATTAAAGTCACGATGGCTGGTTCAGATTGATCTTGAGGAATATACACGGAACTTTCAGACAAAATCTGAAAAGGTACAGGGGGTTGGTTCAAAGAAAAACTTGAACTCATACCTTGAGAAGAGGTATTCAATGGTGATCTGGAAGTACGTTTTCCTTTCAGCCATTCAGCAATTTTCTGAAGTGAAGCGTTTTTTGAATCATTGTCCACGATATAGATATGGTAGTTAGGATAATCTTGCAATAGTAAACTTTGTAAGCACTCTATGGTTAAATCCCAACGAATATAATTGACAAGCACAATTGCAACGTGCGGAAATTCTGTTAACTCGTTCATGAAAGATAAGTAGGAAAGATCTTGTCTGGGTTGAGTATTCCATTAGGGTCAAATACTCTTTTTATCTCTCGCATCACTTGTACTGCAGTTTGATGTTCTTCATTCAATAAATCTTTATGTGCGATACCTATTCCATGTTCACCTGAGATGGTTCCTCGTTTTTCAATGGCTAATTTTTTGATTTGATGATTGATTTCTTGTGCTCCGTTCCAGCTTTGTTGATCCATGGGATCTGCCAACATTAGTGCGTGTAAAATTCCAAGCCCCAAATGTCCTAAAATGAACAATTCAATTTTTGCACCTTGGGTCTGTTTTTGGTGTACCCAGTTTTCAATCGTTTGAACCACTTCTGGTAAGGATGCTATAGGAAACGCTGCATCATTGCGGACAATTTTTTTATTGGGTTGATAAAGTTTTATTGCTGGTGTGGTATAATGTCGTATGGTCCATGGGTTTTCTGCAGAGTTTAAGTTAAACGGTTTTCCAAGATTTTCTTTGCTAATCGTTTCTGTTTCTTCCATTACCTCTTTAAGTAGATAGGGACTTCCGTGAACTTCAAAAAAAAGGATGGGTTGTTCCGGCAGACCATAATGGTTCAATTTATTCAAAGCGCGAATGGTATTGGCATCCATTAACTCCATGGCAGCCAAATCCACACCCATCGCACGCAGTTGGGAAATGGTGGTTACTGCGTCGGTGATGTTGGCAAATTGATAAGCAAACTGCTTTTTATGGGAAGGAATGGCACTTAATTTTAACGTTGCTTGTGTGACGATTGCTAAAGTTCCTTCAGAACCACAGATTAAATCCGTTAAGTTGTACCCACTACTACGTTTAATACACTTATTGCCTAATTTAAGGATTTCACCATATCCTGTAACCACCTCAAGTTCTAATACATGTTCTTTGGTACCACCATACTTAACCGAATAGATCCCACTTGCGTTGGTGGATATCATCCCACCTATGGTTGCTACATCGGAACTACCACCCGGCGATGGTGGAAAAAAAAGCCCAAAATTTTTTAATTTTTGATTTAACTGGTCATAAATCACACCGGCTTCTACAGTTACTTGTAGGTTTTGAGCATCTATTTCTAAAATGCGATTCATTCGGGAAAGATCTAATACAATACCATTCTGAACAGGGATGGTATTTCCTTCTAATGCTGAACCGGCACCACGTGGTGTTATCGGTGTTTTGAATTGATTGCAAATCTCTACCAATTCTTGTATTTCTCTACTGGTGGTAAGCGATACCACTGCAAGGGGAAGAACAGGTAAAAAAGAAGATTCATCGTGGGAAGCAACTTCCAAATCCGATGGATTTATGCTCACACAATTTGGAAACCGTTCAAATAATGTGTTTATCAACGAATTCATAAGAAAATTGTTTAAGTACCCAATAACGAAAAAAGAAAAACCACCTTTACCGGTGGTTTTCTTTTCATTCTGTAATTTATTGTGTCTTTTGGTTCGGATTTCTCTGAGTCATCCACAACGGCAATGTAATCGGACGTTTACGGTTTTGCTCTTTATTCTCTTCAGATAACAACATCATTGCTAAGCGGATGGGTATTCTTGGACCTGTTGTATCTTGAACTGCCGAAGAAGTGTTTGTCCTCGGTTGTGTGTTTTCTATCGGTCTTGTGGCAGCGGTCCATGCATCTGCTTCAGGATTAGTCATAAGTGTGCGTATGTAGTGAACAATGGCAAACCGCTCTTCCTCTGACATTTCAGAAAAATCTGGCATTGCTCCTAACCCATTTTTTAAGGTCATTTCTAACTTTAGAGGTGAAGAACCATTTTTTAGTTTTTCTGATTGTAAATTTCTCGGTTTTGGGTTGAGTTTCGCTGATTTTGGTCCATCGCCTTTTCCTTCCAAGCCATGACAACCAGCACAATTGGTTCTATACAACTGTTTTCCTAAGGTAATGGCATAAGGAGTGGCTATCTGAAGTTGCCGAATATCAGTACCTTTTGTTTGAGCAAGCTTTTTTTCGATTTGAGAGGGTACCGTTGTAATCTTGATTCTTTGCTCATCAACCCGTATAAGAATAAACGCTACAATCATTATAGCAAAGATAGACAAAGCAAACCCGATAAGTGGATGTATCGTTTTTTTCATAGTTTCAACTCACCTCTTCCCATTATGCTCCCCAATTCAAACTGGTTAAAATTTTTGGATCACCAGTTGGGACCATAGAATGCTTTTTGTAAAAAGAAAATGCTGTATAGCAAAACAACCCAACAAAAAACAGAAGCCCACCAATATCTGCTATACCAGGTAAGGTGATTTTGGAAAAGTGTGTCGGCAATACCATCCAATAAATATCAATCCATTCTCCTAAGATGATGCAAACCGATACAAACAATAAGAGTTTTTCATTTTTTTTGGCTTGTGAAGGCATTAACAACACGAATGGGATCACAAACTTCAAAAGGGGTAACAATAGAGTGATGAACCACCATCCTTCTTGGGTACGTTTGATGTAATAAAATGTTTCTTCAGGAAGGTTAGCATACCAAATTAACATAAATTGGCAAAATCCGATGTACGACATAAAGGCAGACAATGCAAATAAAAAACCACCTAAGTCACGAATATGGCCCTTAATGGTCAAAGGTAGAGCATCTTGTCTTCGTGCAAAGATTGCAATGATAGTGATTGCTGCGATACCACTTTGAAACAATCCTGAAAATACATATACCCCAAACATAGTAGAGAACCAATTGGGCTCTAAAGACATCAATAAATCATAACTGGTAATTGAAAAACTAATGGCAAAAAAGATGGTAAAAACAATGGACAATTTGGTGTTGAATTTGGTTAAATGAGGAAGTGCTGCATTATCTTGTTTAATGCTATTCGCTACAATCCATTTCGCTAAAAGAATCCAGATTGCTAAAAAAAACAGTAGCCGCACAGAAAAAAACGGCTGCGAAAGCCATGTTACTTTTGAACGCTTAATATCACTGGTCAATCCATGAAAATTTTCCCATCCATCAAACCAATCGTATAATTTGGGGATTCCCAACCAAAAAATAGCAAGAAAAAGAAATGCAATCGGTAAAAAGGAAGACATCCCCTCTGGTATTCTGCGAAGTACAGGTGACCATTTGGCATTGGTCATATATTGAATAGCAGTAAATAGGATACCCGAAAGGGCAAGAAAATAGACAAATAAAAAGTTAATTAAATAAGCAGACCACGCACGTAAAGGATTGGTTAACAACCCAATCACCCATAGAATTGCACCGAACAAAGCGATGGCAATGAATAGGTTGGTCACTTTACTTGGTATTTTCCAAGGACCGGGGTCAATGACTTGTGTTATTTTATCATTGTGAAAAGACATTGAATTCACTCCATTCGTTATTGCTTAGGCACTGAAGTACTCACAGAGGTATCGGGTACATCTTCAGTAAAGGTGATCCCTCGTTTTTCCAATTCTTGTAAATCTTTTTCTGTGGGTTTTCCTGCCCGTTGTAATGCACGCACATAATGCACGATAGCCCAACGTTGATCCGGCAATAGTTGGGAAGCATAACTTGCCATATTTCCACGACCGCGGGTGATTAAATGAAAAATTCTACCATCTGACCATCGGGTTGTTTGTCCAGTAATGAAAGAGGGGGGCTGTTGCATCCCTTTCGGTACTACATAACCCATTCCATCCCCTTTCGGTCCGTGACAAACGATACAATAGATGTTGTAATACTTTCGTCCTACTTGCAAAACCTCAGCAGTCATTGGCAAAGGATTGGTCATTTGATCTTGTAAAAGGGAATCAGCCAAGGTAAGGGTATAAGGAGTATAACCGATTGGAACAGTACCTTGTGGTGGTTTACGCATCACAGATAATTGTGGTGCTGAACCATCGTACTCTTGTGCTTTGTAAGCAGGGCTTCTATACATCTGCGGTGCATATTCCAATTCTGTATTTTGTCTTGGACCACAGGCAACAACCAAAACTAAAAGAAACAGAAGGAATATCCAACGGCTCATTTTATACAGTAAGGAGGCGAATCTCATCAGCACCTACCCCTTTCAAAAAGGTTTCCACATCTTGTTGATTGTTCTCTTTGGATATCGGAATGAGTAAAGCAAAGGTATCGTCAGTAAACTTTGCTTCCAACGGATTTTTAATTAAAGCCCTGGGCCTGCAAAGGTAGGCAGTAATCAACAAAACGATAAAAGTTGTGACACCTCCTAACAACTCGCCCCCTTCAAATACAATCGGTGCAAAAGCAGGCCAAGAAAACAAAGGTTTTCCACCTACATTGAGGGGATAATTGACCGAACTGGTCCACCATTGAAACCACAACATAAACGCTGAACCGCTAACTCCTGCGATAAGCGTAGCATAAGGCAACCAAGAACTGGGGATTTTTAATACCTCATCCAAACCATGAATTGGAAAGGGTGTAATGGCATCTACCCCCTTATACCCTTTATCCATTGCTTTTTCCGCAGCATGATAAAGCTCTTCGGGGGTTAGAAATACTCCCACCATCAAGGGAACATTTTCCGGTGGCTTTATCTGCTTAATAATGTCAGACAATTTCAGCATAGATTTACCCTTTGCGATGTTTTTCGCCAGCAGGTTTAACCAAAATGGATTTTACTTCCGCCAATGACAACGTGGGCAACACACGAACAAACAATAAAAACAAAGTAAAGAACAAGCCAAAAGAGCCGATGGTAATTCCAAAATCATATTTGGTGGGTGAATAGAAATCCCAATTGGCTGGCAGAAAATCTTGCGATAATGATGTCACAATGATATTAAAGCGCTCGAACCACATTCCCACATTGATGGCAATAGCAACAAAGTACATAACAGGAATAGAGGTTCTAAACTTTTTAAACCAAAATAATTGCGGTATAACCGCATTGCATAAAATCATTAACCATACAGACCACCAATAATGCCCCGTTAAGCGATTGGAAAAGATAAACCGTTCATATTGATTCTCGCTATACCACGCCATAAAAAATTCAGATGCATACGCATAAGTCACCATCATTCCCGTTGCTAACATAATTTTGTTCATATATTCAAGGTGTTTGATGGTAATTACTTCTTCCAGACCAAACAATTTTCTCATTGGTACAAGAAGCACCATCACCATCGCAAATCCTCCAAAAATAGCCCCCGCTACGAAATAAGGGGGAAAAATGGTAGTATGCCAACCGGGCATGATTGAAGTGGCAAAGTCAAAACTCACGATGGTATGAACCGACAAAACTAATGGAGTAGCCAACCCCGCAAACAAAAGATACGCTTTTTCAAAATGCATCCACTGGGTCATCGTGCCACTCCAACCCAAAGAAAGAAATCCTAATATCTTTTTTCGTATTTTTCCTTTAGCCCTATCCCTCATTGCAGCAATATCGGGAATCAACCCCGTAAACCAGAAACACAAAGAAATCGTAAAATAGGTGGTTACCGCAAATACGTCCCAAAGCAATGGGCTTCTAAAATTGACCCATAACAAACGTTCACTTGGATAAGGCAGTAACCAAAACGCAGCAAGCCAGGGGCGACCAGTATGCAAAAGCGGAAACACTAAGGCAGTCATCACCGCAAAGATAGTCATTGCTTCTGCCGAACGATTTATTGAAGTTCTCCATTTTTGCCTAAGTAAAAACAAAATTGCAGAAATCAACGTTCCCGCATGCCCGATCCCAATCCAAAACACAAAGTTTGTAATATCAAAAGCCCAGCCGATCGGGTGATTTAATCCCCATACCCCAACGCCACGCCACATTTGAATAGCAACGCTAAGCACTCCGATCAACAACAAGCCATTGGCTGTCAGGAACATGGCCCACCAACCATTGCTTGGCAACCGTTCAGTGGGTGCTAAAATGGTTTCAGTGACCTTATTCATCGTCACTGTTTCTTGGATTAACGGGGCTTCAGTTTGGTAAACGTTTGTTGTACTCATCCGTGACCTTTTCTTGTTTGACTATCATGGTGTGTTTTCTCTGATTGAGAAGGGGATTTGGTATGGTACAATTCGTCATCCCATTCTCTTTTAGAACGATGTCTAATTTTTCGTAGATAAGTGATTGCGGGTCTAGTGTTCAATTCCTCAAGTACCAAATATCCACGCGGATCTTTCGCAATTTGTGTCACCTGCGAATCTTGATTCTTGATATTTCCAAAGGTAATGGCTTGAGTTGGACAAGTTTGTGCACAAGCGGGCTGTACCGTACCATCAGGGATAGCATCCAAATTATGTTCACGCCTAAATTCGTGACCTTCACGTATCCGCTGGATACAGAAGGTACACTTTTCCATTACCCCAATTGAGCGTACCGTTACATCCGGATTGTACACCATTTGCATAGGAGGTTGAATGTTTCGATCGCTATATGGGGTATTATCTACCAACCAATTGAACCTACGAACCTTGTAAGGACAATTGTTGGAACAATACCGTGTACCAACACAACGGTTGTAGGTTTGGATGTTTAGCCCTTCATCATTGTGTGTGGTGGCTACCACGGGGCAAACGGTTTCACAAGGGGCATGGGAACAATGTTGACAGAGCATTGGTTGGTGAATCACTTCAGGATTGTTCACATCGCCAGAATAGTAACGATCAATTCGTATCCAAGACATTTCCCGACCACGAAGCACTTGTTCTTTGCCAACCACCGGAATGTTATTTTCGGCTTGACAAGCAACGGCACAAGCATTACAACCGATACAGGAATTGGTATCAATGGTCATCCACCAACGGATCTCTTCCTTTTTCGGTGGGTTTAGCGGTTTAGGGGGAGGACCCCAGATGGAAGTTAAATCGGGATGATGGGTACCGCCACTGGTTGGATCTGCTAAAAACTTTTCAAAAGTGGTTTCTTGAACCACAGGACGATGCTCAATGTAATTGTGGCCCTGCATGTTGGCAAGTTTGTATTTTTTTCCTGTCTTTTCTATTTGAATAGGGATCCCGCTAAATTGTACATCGTTGGTTTGGACAAGGGCTAAAGCAAATCCATTTACCCCAACATTCTTTAAAATTCGGCCACCTTTGCTCCTTCCCCATCCTAACGCTAACGCTGCAACCTTGGGATGTACACCCGGTTGTATATAAACAGGGACTTCCAATTTATACCCCTCTGTGGAAATGGTAACCATATCACCCGTTGCTAAACCTAAAGATTTCGCAGTTGACGGTGATATGGATAGATGATTATCCCAAGACACTTTTGAAACAGGGTCGGGGGTTTCCATTAACCATACATTGTTTCGTTGTGAACCATCGTACGAGTGAGCTGTAGTTTGCAATACCAATTGAAATCTATCGGATTGATTGAGTTGAATTCGAACAGTTTCTAATACCTCAAGTTTGAAATCGCGTCCTTTGGTTTCTGCATTTCGGTTCACCCAAGAAAAGAATCCTTCTTGTAATCGCTGATTCCACCAATCTTGAAATGCAAGTTGCGACGCATCTTTCAAGAACACCGATTTCCACGTATCTTGCAAATATTCCAAAATAGTAGGAACTTTTGCGGTATTCTGTTTCTGAGCAGTCCACTTTAACAGGTATTCGTTCACCGATTTAGTATTGTACAAAGGGGTAATGGTAGGTTGACCGACAGCATAAATACCTCTCTGGGCTTCATAATCCAACCAGGTTTCATAAGGATGCGACAACGGTAGCACCCAATCCGAAACCACGGCTGTTTCATCTAAATGCTGAGATAGTGTGATGACAGTAGGTACATTTTGAAGCAAATCATACAATTCTTTCGCATTTGGAGCATGATACAACGGATTGACATCAGCAAACACCACAACATCAAATTTCTTTTGTTTGAGTTGTTGAATAAAGTCAAAATACTTTTTCCATCCTACCATTTGATTGGACGGGCTGATCGTAGCATCTACTGTCTTTCCATCATTATCCAACATACTATTGAGTAAATTGACCGCTATCTGAAGTTGCTTTTGAGTCGTAATTTGGGAAGCAGTTCCTTCCGCGATGACCAAGGATCTTCCTTTGTGTTTGCTGATTTCTTTGGCAATTCTACGGATTACCTCTTTGAGTTCTGTTGTTTCTTCAACTTTCTGGATGGAAACGCGGTCAAAGAATCGTTTTAGTTGCTCGGTTTTTTGTGTTTTATCCTTATCATCAACCGCAATCGGAGTATGTCCCATTTCAAAGAGTGCTTTGGCTATGGCAAAGGCAATCGGGGTTAGCCATTGGGGTTCAACAAGAAACCGTTCGTCTGCATTTGCTCCAGTCATACTCATAGCAGGTTCAAACACGACCAGTTTTACCATTTGCTTGTTGTTTGGCTTTCTCTGATGTCCGTACCCATAAGCATATTCAACCGGCGAGGACCCTGTAGCAAACGGATCGGATGCAAAGGATAGAATGTATTCTGCTTTTTCAAAACGATATCTGGGTTTAACCCACTGCTCATAGCATCTATACTGTGCTTCAAGAATTTCATCGTTTCCTAAGGGGTCATATTCAAATTTGTTGATCCCAGAAAACGTGTTAAGAAATTCATTCCAAATTCGCTTGTCCGTTAACCCAGTGGTAGGTTTTGTAACAACTGCGACCCGTTCGGGTTTGTTTTGAATGAGTTGAAAAATACTCTCTTCTGCAGCCGCAATGGTCGTTTCAACGGGAATAGCTTTTCCTCTTTTGTATTCAACCGCATTTTTTAAGCGATCGGGATCATAGATATCCAGTATGGACGCTTGACCTCGGGCACATAAAGTACCATGATTAATCGGGTGTTTTGGGTTACCTTCAAGTTTGATAGGTCTTCCTTCACGGGTTTTTACAATGGTTCCACACCCTGCAGGGCAAGCAGCGCAAACGCTTGCATAGTAAGTAGGAACACCGGGTGTAATTTCTTCCGGAGCAACTACGTAGGGAATAATTTTTTCTACAGGCCTTCTTGAGCATCCAGCAACCGTAGCCAACAAAGCAATTCCTGTTAATTTTAACAAATCTCTTCTTGACAATAAAAAGTCAGCCGAAGCCATCTCATCAATCACTTCAGCAGGTTTGGTATAGAATTCTTCTGACCGAAGT
Source organism: bacterium (assembly GCA_026417415.1). GTDB lineage: Bacteria > Electryoneota > JAOADG01 > JAOADG01 > JAOADG01 > JAOADG01. The sequence goes on along the minus strand of JAOADG010000004.1, from coordinate 16,193 downwards.
CGTTCAACTTCAGGGTCATGGTGATATTCTTCTAATGTTGACCAATATCGTGGATGTTTTTGGAATTCGTTACTCATAAGGATTGCTCTCACTTACTGGTGACATGTATTACAGGTTGTAGGGGCATTATTCAAACGGTGACAGGATACACAATCGCCCATTTCTAAACGTTTTGCTTGTTTCACTACATCCATAGACCCAATGTCACCATGACAATCAATACATTGAAAACCTTTTGCAATATGATTTTTATGCGAAAAGTAAGCATGATCTGGGGTACGATGAATTCGTATCCATTCTACAGGTTTTCCTGCATTGTACAATTCCGTCAGTTTTTGGATAGCAGGCTTATCCACACGTATTAAAGAATGGCAATTCATGCAAACATTACTGGAAGGGATGGTCGCATGAATACTTCGTTCCACATTGTAGTGGCAATACATACAATCCATTTTATTCAGTTGAACATGGGCTTTATGACTAAACGGAATTGGTTGGGTCGGTTGGTAGCCAACATTCCATTGATTTTGACGCCACCAATAGATTAGTAAAATAATCAGAATCAATACGCTGATTACCGTAGAAAAAAGTTTTTTTAGTTGCATTGAACCTCTGTGATATTCCTATTCCATTGAATCCATTGTTGACCAGACAAACGGGCAAACCACACGATTTCTCACCTTCAGCAATAGAAGCAAAATTCCCAATTTGTCGGTTCAATTCAAATTTCAAAAAGTGAAGTTAACGATCTTTCCTAATTTAGTCAAGCAATTGGGACAGCAAAAACTGTCCCAATTGCATTTGGTTTCGTTTTGATTGCTGTAGTTTTACATCATCATCACCACTTTTTTCACATCTTCAAATAATACTATTTTTACCAGCAAGTACCTTCCGTAATCAAAGCAGTAAGACATTCATTTGAAAGAGAATGAAGAAATATAGCATTTCAAACACAAGTAAAGAAGCAAATGATTACAACGGTTTTAATTTTTCTTGTGCCATGGCTTCTGTAACATCTGTTAAAAGTGTTAGCTTTCCACCGTAGGTTTTTTGCAAATTCTCAGATGTAAATACCTCCTGTACAGGTCCACAAGCAATCAGACGTTGATTGATCAAGATGACCCATTCAAAGTATTCACGGATAGTATGAAGATCGTGATGAACCACGATAACGGTCTTTCCTTCGGATCGTAAACTTTTAAGAATTTCAATGATGCTCTTTTCAGTGGTAGCATCTACAGCAGCAAACGGTTCATCCATAAAGTACAGTTTTGCTTGTTGGGCAAGCGCTCTGGCTAAAAAAACACGTTGCTGTTGTCCACCTGATAATGCCCCAATTTGTCTATCTTTTAATTCAGCAAGACCAACTTTAGCAAGTGCATCGTTAGCAATTTGTTTTTCTAATTTACCGGGTCTTTTAATCCATCCTAATCTACCGTATGTTCCCATTAAAACAACATCCAACGCAGTTGCCGGAAAATCCCAATCCACTGATTCACGTTGCGGAACATAACCTATTTCTTTTCTAACTTCTTGGTAACTTTTTCCAAAGATTTTTACCCATCCTGATGCCAAGGGTACAAGACCTAAAACAGCACGGATAAGGGTTGTTTTTCCAGCACCATTGGGACCTACTATAGCGACCAATTTTCCATTGGGTATAACGATGTCAATGTCCCAAAGTACACGTTTTCGCTGGTACATCACGGTCATATCATGAATTTCTAAACTGATTGAATTGTCCATATTCATCGGTATTATTCTTTGAATCGTTCACCCATTAAAGCACTTTTGATTTTTAGTACATTCGCACGAATCATTCCTTCATAAGTTCCTTCCGCTGTCCCTTCTTTTCCCATTGCATCGCTATACAAGATACCCCCTAATTGTACGTGAACATTCTTTTTTTTGGCACCTTCTATTACAGCATTCATGGCTTTGGTTGGAACACTCGATTCTACAAAGACCGCAGGAATTTTCCTCATTACGATAAAATCTACCATACGGGTAATATCTTGCAAACCGTACTCGCTTACGGTAGAAGAACCCTGAAGACCGTGTACCTCAATTTGATAACGTTTTCCAAAATACAAAAACGCATCATGGGAAGTCACTAAAATACGATTTTTAGGAGGAATGTTCTCAAGTTGTTCAACAATCCAACGATGTAGCGAATCTAACCGAACAGTAGCAAGTTGTGCATTTTTTTCAAATTCTAATTGATGTTTAGGAAATAATCCTATTAACGTTTTGGTGATTTCTGGGATAGCCATTTTCCATAATACTGGATCATGCCACAGGTGTGGATCATAGGTATTTTTAGAAAGTGCTATCAACGAATCTTTAGGAATAGCATCACTAATGGCAAGAACCGGTTTTCGTTTCTTTTGTCGTTCAAAAATTTCTAACAATCTCCCTTCAAGGTGCAAACCGTTAACAAAAATGGCTTTGGCATGTTTTATCCTGATCAAATCTCCTTCCGTTGGTTTGTATAGATGAGGATCCACACCTGGACCCATAAGTGAGATCACTTGGATCTGATCTTGCGCGACTTGTCTCACTAAATCGGCAATCATACCTGTTGTTGTCAATACGTATTCGCCTTGAATTACCGTGGGCTGGCAACCGAAACTAAAGATAGCCCACAAAGCACTTCCCAGTACAATCCACCTAAACCATCTTTGAAACTTTTTTTTGAAAGTAGTCGTTTGCATAAGTATCCTAAACAGAAGGTTGCTTCGGAATGATCGGATGCGGTGATGCTGGCACGACATCTTCTACATTTTCTTTCTCAAGTTCAGTTTGAACGTGCTCTGGAAGATAGTGTTCCATTAGATCAGATTCTGTTTCAATGTGAGTGGCTTTGAATTGGGCAGTTTGGATGAGGTACTTTTCCCATAAACGATGCAATTGAACCACCTTTTTGGATAATTGCACCCCTTTGGGTGTCAATTGAACACCATCTTTGGACAAAGTGATTAGCCCTTTCTTGTTCGCAACTTTTATTGCTTTGGACAATTCTCCTTTTTGCCATGTACGCTGCATTTGAAGATTCTTGAAGGGAATATTTTGACGGATTGGATTTGTTTGGTTTTCATTGATTTCCCAACATGCTCGCAACAAATGCTCGCAAGCCATGTTCTTTTGATTTTGCGCTTTACGGAAAACTTTTGCCAAGATCCCTTTTTTAGGAGCAAACAATATGGAGACAAGAAATAAACCAAAAGCAGATAAAACGATGAGTGGACCCGACGGCATATTCTTGACCATAAAACTTATGTAAGTGCCCGTTAATCCGCTAATCATACCAAATAAAGAAGCAAGCCCAAGTAAATTTGAAAGACGGTCCGTCCAAAATCTTGCTGCAGCAGATGGAATGATTAAAATTGCCGAGGTTAGCACTACGCCTACTGCCTGTAGTGAAATCGCAATGGTTAGAGTCGTCAGTAAAAGCAGCCCCATATCAATTCGATGAGCATTCCAACCGATGGAATGAGCAAAATTTCGATCGAAAGCAATGAGTGAAAATTCTTTGTAAAATAGGATTACCGTAGCAATCACAAGTATGGTTAGAATTCCAATCTGTACAACATCCGTTGTGACCAGATTGGCAGATTGTCCAAAGAGAAACTTATCTAAGCCGGATTGGTTGCCAGTATTGGATCGTTGGATATGGGATAACAGCAACACCCCGATACCAAAAGCGACCGTAAGGGTTAGTCCTAAAGCAGCATCTTGTTTGATTTTGGGGATGTTTTGCAGTTTAGAAACGACCCATACTGCTGCTAAACCTGTAACTATCGCACCTAAAAGTAAACTAATGGTGGATTTTCCGTGGGTAAGTAGAAAAGCAAGGGCAATTCCCGGTAAAGCCGCATGGCCAATGGTATCTCCAATTAAAGCTCGTTTCTTTAATACGGAAAAAGCACCTACCAATCCATTTAAACCGCCCAATAGAATGGATCCTATGACCACAGTTTGGACGTTGATGTCTTGAAAGGAAAAAAATCTCAGAGTTGCTTCTGTCCAGTTCATACAGAAATAATACGTTTTTTTATTCGTTAGTTAAAACGTTTTGAAGGCATACATAGTAGATTGAAAAGAAGAATATGGTCTTTGACTAACTTTGTATTACATTATGGATTTGTATATTTGAACGATCGAGGAGCGGACGATTGAAAACATTTTTTCTAGCAACTGGCATTTTTGTTGTGTCAATTCTGCTGACTTTATTCATCTTTTACACAGACACACCAAAAGTGAAAGCACTCTTTGAGATACGAAAAAAACAAGATTCGCTTTCCCATATTCTTGAAGATCCATTCAAAAAAGGGCGATTAATTCTGGAATCAGAAGAGGCGTTGGGACGAGGGTTGGCTTTTTTAATCAATGGTGATTTAGGAAAAGCATTGTTTGAATTTAATGATGCCATCCGTTTGGACAGCAACAACTATCGCGCCTATTATAACAAAGGAATTGTGTATCGTTTAGGTGAGAATTTTACGGATGCAGAAAAAGAGTATCGCAAGTGTATTGAAATTGCACCTAAATTTTATGCGGCTTACAACAATTTAGCCAATCTTTTTCTGATTACGGCACAATATGATTCTGCATTCAAGTACATTGATTTAGCAGTTACCGCACATCCTGATTGTACTGATTATGTGGATACGAAAATTGATGTCCTGCTTGCACGAAATCAACTTGATTCAGCGTATAAACTATGGAAAGAAGCATTTCAAAAAAACGAACAGCATATCGGATTATTTAATAAAAAAAGTAAAATGGATGCTATAAGGAGACCGTAATGCAAAAAATTTTGAAGGGATTTTTCGGTTTTGGTTTTGTACTATTCATAGTAGGATATGCTTTTGCAATAGGATTTCCTCAACACACCAAGGTAACCCAGAATCCTGTACGCACAGTTGAACAAGAAACTTTTTCAGCACTACCTATAGAATCGCAATCAGTGCTCAAGGTTTTAAAAGGAATGAGTGGGAAGGAATGGAGTGGTTACGCAAGAAACGATGGTCTTTCTTGTTGGCGTCTATTTGGAAACGGTTTACAGTGTAAGTATCCAACTACAGAACAAGAAGCGGTTGCGATAGGCGAGTTAATCTTAAAACGAATATCGTATTACGTATATCATCAACCTATCGATCTTTTACCACTGGCTGTGTTTCATCCAAATTCTAAAAAGTGGTACGTACATTATCGTCAAATCATTCACCAAATCCCTGTGCATAATGCTACTGTATCCTTTAGAATTGCTGAAGATGGTACCATACCAATACTTCAACTGGGAGTCGCGAATCCTGCAAATATCAAAGAGTTCCATCAACTTTCAACAGATTTCTGTAAACAACGTCTTGAACAAACCTACGGTGGCAAAGTAACTTCCATTACCCCCGTTTGGTATTTAACCAATGGAACTTTTGAAACAGGACCTACACTACGAGCAGCTTATTATGCGGTTTTAGATGTTCAACACGACGATCGGCCAGAAGTGTATGTTTCTGCAGTAACCGCTGAAATATTAGGGGAAAGCAATCGCGTCCATTTTGATTGGATGCAAACGATAGTACGAGGTCCCGTTAGACACCGTTATTTAAATGACAGCCCTGAACTCCGTGGTATGCGTGCGCTACAAGTTTCTATTCAAAATGGCACCGCCTTAACAGACACCAATGGGTTCGCACAACGATGGCGTTCTTCAGGTTCAGGTCCTTTTTCAGCCAGTGCTACCTTACAAGGACCTTATGCCAATGTTTATCCAGCCGTAACCAGCATCAATCGCGCACAAGTCAGTAGAAACGGCACATCCCCTTTAGAATTGACGTTTTTAGCCCCTCCTGCACTCCTTTCTGAACCCAATTTGTATTGGCATATGACCTTTATGCACGATTGGATCCAACGGTTAGATACCTCTTACCACGCTTTGGATTACTCTATGCCCGGTACTGTCAATATACCTAATTATGACAACGCTTACTGGAATGGACAAGGGATTCATTTTGGTGCCGGTGGGATTACCTTTTACAATTTAGCGATGTTTGCTGATGTTATTTACCATGAATACACTCATGGGATCACCGATGGCATTTATCCTGAAGGGACACTCCCCTATACAGGCCAATCGGGCGCTTTGAATGAAGCATGGTCCGACTATTTTGCCTGTACCATTACCAATGAACCACTTATGGGTGAAGGGGGATTGTATGTAAACGGTGGTTACATGCGGAATCTCCAAAACGACCGCCGCTACCCCGGCAGTTGGGTAAATCAAGTTCATACCGATGGAATGATCGCCAGTGGGGCTTTTTGGCGTACACGAACTGCATTAGGTGCTCCTACGACTGATTCATTAATCCATTTTGCGAAGTATGCTTTAGGTGAAACTTTCTATGACTACTTTGTGGATATTTTAGAAACCGATGATAATGACAACAATTTAGCCAATGGCACACCCCACTCGGCTACACTCTATGCTACTTTTGGACATCATGGGATCGGACCGGGTGTAATTCCAAATTTAGTCGTCCGAAATCTAAACACACGAATTGATGGATTGGGTGGTTCTATTGGTGATGGGGATTTGTATTTTGAAACGGGTGAAACCATGGCAATGATCTGCACCATACGAAACGATTTGACCTTGTATCCACCTCCTGCCACCAATGTACAGTTACGCTTTGAATGCAACGATGTGGGATTACAACTTCCAGCGCCGATGGCTTTGGGAGTGTTCCCTGCTGGATACGAGGTAACTGTGGGACCATTGATGTTTCAAAATCTTTCTGGTACACCACGGTACACTTGGTTAAAGATCATTCGTACGGCGAATGGAAATTATGTTGCCACGGATTCAATCAAACTGCTATTGGGAGTTCCTAATCTTGCCGTCATTTCTATGGATACCTCGCGATTCTTACAATCCTTTGTTACAGAAGCGTTAGATTCATTATCCGTTCCATATTTTGCATATGTGGGTACATCAAACACCGTACGTTTATCCTTATTCCAAACTCACACTCAAGTGTTTTGGTTAGGTGGAAATTCAAGAAACGTATTTACACCAGCATTGGTAAACGGTTTGGTGGATTTTTTAGACCGTGGCGGAAAATTGTTAATTAGTGGACAACACATTTCAGAACTACAACAATACCCCTCCTTGTTAGAGCGTTTGAAAGTAGATATCGCTACCGATTCAATTAGACCGTTAACGGTGGTTGGAAATCCGTTAAGCAATTTAAGTATTGGACGTTTATACATCGTGGGGGGTGTGGGGGCTTGCAATCAGGTTGCACCTGACGGATTAAACCCTCGGGATGGTGGAATAGAAGTGTACCGATACGAAAATGCGAACTATTCCGCTTGCATTGCATTTGGTACAGAAGATCCACAACAAGCACGAACCATTACCTTTGGGTTTGGAATAGAAGGTATTCATCGCAGTGGAAATCGGACAAGCGTACAACAAGTGCTGGCGCCTATTCTTGATTGGTTCCAAGGGACTACCAACATTCCCATTGGTCTAAATACACTCCCAACTCACTATCAACTCCACCAAAACTTTCCCAACCCGTTTAATCCTAGCACAGAAATACGTTTTGATCTGCCAAAAGATGGCTTTACAAAACTCACTGTGTATAATTTATTAGGTCAGAAAGTGGTAGAGTTGCTCAATCAATCTTTACCTGCAGGTTATCATTCGGTTCGTTTTGATGCTTCGCAGTTGGCTGCTGGTGTCTATGTGTACCAATTAGAAAGTGGTGGGTATCATTCATTTAAAAAAATGATCTTAGTAAAGTAACTCGCTTTTTTATTTAGTCAAGATCATCGGGCGTTGAAAAAGCGCCCGTTTTGATTCTTTTTGATTAAACGAACCTAACTTTTAACATATTTTTTCACAATCTTTGTATTGTGCAAGATTGCGTCTTTTCATTTGTTTCTTTTCCTTGAATTTCCACTTGTACCTTCTTTGTTCAAATACAAGTAGTTCAACCATAAGGAAAATCAAGGTGATATGTCAAGGCAAATTCTTATGAATTGTTTCCAACTAACTTATCTTTGCACCTGGTCCAATCTCAGCATCGGTTGTTAATAGTACTAATTTTCCATCGGCTTTGGCGGCCAGTAACATACCTTCTGATGGGACTCCTTTCAGTACCACAGGTTGCAAGTTGGCAACAATGATAATCGTTTTGGAAATCAGATCTTGCGGTCGGTAGTATTCTGCAATCCCCGCTACAATTTGCCTCCCTTTCGGACTCCCATCATCCAGTAAAAGTTTTAGCAATTTATTTGTCCCTTCTACCCGTTCTGCTGATCGTACAACCGCGGTAATCAGCTGAACTTTTTTGACTTCATCCATTGAAATCCACTGGTTTGTTCCATCGCTTACTGGTTCAGTGATGGGAAGATTCTTGCTTGATTCGCTGGTTTCAGCGAACACTTTTTCAAAATCTATTCTTGGGAATAAGGGTTGACTTAAAGTACCTATTTTCCCGCCTAAAAAGGGTTCAAAAGCCCCTTTATTGTCTTTTGGAAAAACACTTAACAGTTGCTGCATCTTGGTGGTTAAAATCGGCTCTAATGCGTAAGCCACGCATTTCATCTCATTTAGACAATGAATGAAAACAAGTGCTGCCTTATCTTGATCTTGTTTCACCAATGCCCAAGGTGCATGGCTATCAAAATACTTATTAGCGGCTCGTATTCGATCAAGGACACTATCTAAAAAAGCATTGATCGTAAAGATAGATTCAGGTTGGATAGGGTCAACGGAAATGTCTTTTATTTCTGATACACTTGAAACGTTTCCGTTGTAATGTGTATGTACTAACTTGGATATTCTTGAAAACAAATTTCCTAAGTCGTTTGCAAGCTCGCCGTTTACAATGGTCTTCATGCGCTCTTCGGTCAAAGTTGCATCGTGACCAATGATCATTCCACGCAACAGTAGATACCTTAAAGTAGAAACATCGCCATTGAGTGTTTGAAGTAGATCCGCAGGTCGTATAACATTCCCCAACGATTTGGACATCTTTTCGCCACCAATTAGCCACCAACCATGAGCAAAAATGGTTTTCGGTAGAGGTAAATCCAAAGCATGCAATAACGTGGGCCAGTAAACACAATGGGTGGTTAAAATGTCTTTTCCAATCAAATGCAAATCTGCAGGGTGCCGTTTCCAAGCATCCAGTCCATACCATTCCTTGCCTTGTTCATCCATAAACTTTGCACCACTAACATAATTGAGTAATGCATCCACCCATACATAACAGATATAATCCGTATCAAATGGCAATTCAATGCCCCACGTCAATCGTGATTTGGGACGCGATATACAAAGATCTTTGACACCACCTTCTTGTTTTAGAAATCCTAACACTTCATTTTTACGAAACGAGGGTTGAATAAAATCGGGATGCTCTTCAATGTATTGAATCAACCAATCAATGTGTTGACTCATTTTGAAAAAATAATTCTTTTCTTGAATTGGAATGATTTCTGCATTGGGCTTTTCTTGACGAATCTTTTCCGCTTGTGCTTCTGTAACAAATACTTCATCTGAAACATAATATAAACCTTCATACTCTGCAGAATAGAGTTCACCTTTTTCCCATAACCTTTGTAACATTTTTTGGACCAATTGAATATGATCCTCATCGGTGGTTCGAATAAAACGATCGTATTGAATGTCCAACAATTTCCAACACTCTTTGAACCTTTCGCTATACTGATTACAATGATCAATAGGTGAGACACCTCGCTTTTTCGCAGATGTTTCCACCTTTTGACCATGCTCATCGGTGCCCGTTAAAAACCAAGTGTTATACCCCATGCGTTTTTGATAACGTGCAAAAACATCTGCAAGTAAGGTTGTATAGGTGTGTCCAATGTGCGGTTCATCATTCACATAGTAAATCGGTGTTGTGATAGAAAAAAAAGGTTTTTGCATTCAGTCCTCTATTCTTTTTTCTTTTAATTCACTTCTCCAAAAATGAGTAATCGATTCAACTTGTACATCAGTTGTGTGAGCAACAGCAACGGCTGTGGATTACGATGAATCAAATTCTCTTGGGTTTCTAAAATGTACTCTGCCGCTTGAGTTAAATCTTTTCCACGAGTTCCTTCCACAAATTTTTTTAATCGTTGGATTGTTTCTTCATCACGTATCAACAATCCTTCTGGTAAACCTTCACCTTGATGATTTTGCAACTTGATAGCATCCCGAATGAAATAAAGCATTCGCACCAACAATCGATCAATGTTTTCTGCTTTTCTACTTTTCACCAATTTATCAATTTCATCTAACAACAATCTTCTTTCTTTTGATGTGAGTGCCCATCGTAAAAAATTCATCGCTTTCACTTCACTAATAATGGCATCATCTGCACATGCTTCTTTGGCACGTAACCAATTGCCTTCAGATAATTCAGCAATCAACTTTGCTTCTTCTTTGGTTAATGGATTTTCTCTTCGCAGTTGTGTATGTGGAATTTTCAACAACTCACGTTCAATTAGTGAGGCAGCAAGTGGTTCCAAACGAATGGGTTGACAACGTGAAAGAATAGTTGGTAAAACGTTTTCTGGAGCAGGACATAATAATATAAATAGGGTATTGTCCGGTGGTTCTTCTAAAATTTTTAACAACGCATTTGAGGTCTCTTCATTCATTTTATGAGCTTGCGAAATGATGGCAACTTTTTTGTTAGAACCTACCCATTTGGTTTGTTGAACCCATTGTCGTAAAAATCGTATTGAAATGATACGTACATCTTTTGCATCCGGCACAGTCAGCGGTATCCACGGATCAGCAGCAGTTGCTTCAATAGCGGCAATAATGTCTTTTTCTGTTTCACTTGAATATCGTCTTGTAATTTTTATTTCACCATCTTCGTTAATCTCTCTTTTATCAATTTCACCACTATAAGGTCTAGTAGGAAATACTAAAAATAAAGATGGATGTTGTAATCTTTTCATTTGAATACAACTACGGCATACACCACACGCAGTAAAAGGTCCCCACGCACAATTCAGATGCTTCGCCAATTCAAATGCAAAAATTTGTTTTCCAATACCATCTGGACCAAATAGTAAGATGGCATGTGGAAAACGATTCTCTTCAATCCAACGTTTTACAATTTTTTTGGCTCTTGCTTGTCCCCATACATTGGCAAAAAATTCTGGTAATACTTCAGGTTTTACTTCACTACCATTTTTTTCTGGAAATGGTTTTGTTTGATGTTGAGATGATTGCGTTGAAACCACTTCTTCATGCTCACAAATGACAGGCGAAATGTTCACTGAAGTAGTATTTTCTTCAAGTGGTTTCTGCGTCTGATCTTCTTCTTCTTTGATCGGTTGGAAGTTTTTTTTCTTTTTCGGTGATGATTTCTCTGGAATATCATCAAACAATGGCAATGTATCACTCATTTGGGTTCCAAATAGTTTAACGGATTTTTTTTAGAACGTTGAATCCACACTTCAAAATGGAACTTGGATGGTTCGCCTTCTTTAGGATAAGCAACCTTTCCAATAATTTGACCTTTTTTCACCACCTCTCCAATTTTAACATGAATCTCACCTAACCGCGAATACACGGTAAATCCATTTTCAGGATGTTCAAGAATGATAATCGATTCAAATCCTCTCATCCAAGTTGCAGTAATCACTCTACCATCTTCCGCTGCGCGGACAGGTGTATTCGGTTCTGCACGCACTTCAATGCCCGGATTTTCAATTTGGGTATTGTACATTGGATCACGCACAATTCCAAATTGAGAAATGACTTCACCTCGTACGGGCCAAGACAAATTTCCTGCAGTTAGCGCTTTTCCTACAGTCGATTCTTGTTTAGATAAAAGAGGCAATGTGGTTTGCTGTTGTTTTTTGATTTCATTTTCTTTCACACGTTTTGCAATGATGTTTTCAATCTCTCGCAAACTGGCTTGTCTATCCTTGATGGCACGTTGATGTTGTTCAATACGCTCTCTACTTTTTGTGATTTCAATTTTTGATTTATTCATTTCAGATTCTAATCGTTTACGTTCGTTTTCTAATTCTGATTTTCTACGTTGAGCTAGTTCTACTTGTTTTTTCGTAGAGCGCGAGGATACCATAATTTCATTGTACTGTTCTATCAATAACGCTTGTGCTAAATGGTATTGTTGTCGCTCTGTTTTTAATTCGTTATACAATCTTGCTTCATATCTTCTTACTTGTTCTAACATTCTGGCACGTTTCAGTGCTTTCTGCAAATTGGTAGTGGAAATCAAATACATCCATTTTTTTAGGTTACGATGTTTGTAGGTTCGTATTGCTTGTTCGCGCACCACTGCTTGCAACATAGACATTTTGATTTGGACATTTTTCAACTGTCGTTCTAACACTTCAATATCACTTTGCATCAATGTTTGATTTTTATGAATGGATTTCAGTTGACTAATGTTTAACGAAAGCAATTGATTCAATTCTTTAGTTAGTTTTTGGATTTGTTTTAACTTTGCTTCTGTAATGGCTAATTTTTCAGTGTGGTCCATCTGTGCACGTTTAGCCGCTTCAATTTCACTTTGTAGCTTGGCGATTTCCTCACGGAGTCGTTGGACTTCATCTTCGTTCGCTTGAAAGGTGCTTTCCTGGGCTTGCACATCAAATAGGGTTGTTGGAGTCGCAAGGAGCACTCCAAAAAGACCGCATAACACAAGGAAATTACTAAAGTTATACATATTTTGGATCAATTTTACCACTCCAATTTAGAGAATTTTTTTTCAAAATGCATCGGTCTTTGCGACCCACCACTACCATTTGAGGTTGGATAAAACTTGACTTTTATCCCCTCTCCCCCCTTGACAATGCGAAAAGATTTAGTATTTTTCGGTTGTAGGTATCAATATCCCTTGTTTTATTGGTATCCTACATTCAAGTTTCTATCTATCTATTGTCATTGTTGAGGAGGAGTAATGAACAAGGCAGAACTCGTAGCTGAAATGGCGAAAGCCGCTGATGTCAGCAAGAAAGTCGCTGAAGATTGCTTGAATGCATTTATCAACACGGTGGAAAAAGTCGTTGCAAAAGGTGATGATGTTGCATTGGTTGGCTTTGGTACCTTTGGAATGGCTAAGCGTAAAGCACGCACCGGACGGAACCCACAAACTGGTCAAGAGATCAAGATCCCAGCCAAGAAAGTTCCAAAATTCACGCCCGGTAAAGCATTCAAGATGAAAGTGGCCGGCAAGTAAAGCTACGTATTCTTAGAGAATGGGGGCGGTTACGATCCGCCCCTTTTACTTTCTAACCCTAATTAATAAAATCCATCCCATTAAAAAAAATAATCCATTTGCAAACCATGCAGCCATCGGTGCAGGCAGATCGCCCTGATATCCAAAAATCTTAGCGATTTGCATCACACCGAAATATAAAAAACTGACCAATAAACCGATTCCAAACGATAGGATCATTCCACTTCTTCGTTGTACTGCAGCAATTGGGAGTGCTATAAAGATAATAATGGCAGTACTTGCGGGTGATGCCAGTTTACTCCACAAATCTACTTCCCATCGTGTTGCATCACTTCCGGTAGATTTTAATTTTTCTATAAACTGTTTGAGATCTTCATAGCCCATTTCTTCAGGTTTCAATGACAGATCAACAAAATCAATTGGAGTCAAATGGATTTCATCAATCACCCGTTCCGCAAATCTTTCCGTAAATTCATTTCCATTATTCCAAACTCTTTCAACGCCCCGATAAAACTTCCACTTGTTTTGTGATGTGTCCCAGATCGCTTGTTCAGCATCAATTCTTAAGGTAAGAGAATTGGATTCTGCTTTCTGTATGGTAGGACGATAACCAACTTTACGAACATCATCCCAACGTTCCATATGAAAAAAAGTGTTCGGACTTTCAAGAAGATAAATTCGATCGGAGCGAACAGTAGATCGTTTCGGTAACTTACGAACTTCTACACGCCAAATTTCTAAACGTTGCTGATTCAGTCTAGGTAATACATATTCACCAAAATAAAACAAAAGCACAGAAGTGATACCACCCATTAACATCAAACGATTGGAAATCCACCACAAAGAAATTCCTGAAGCACGCATGGCTACGATTTCGCGCGAATTCATCATTCCACCGATGGTAATCAAGGTGGCAAGAATGACTGCTACTGGAAATACTAAAAACGCAATAAATGGTGTGTAAAGATAGTAGTATGTGAAAATAATTTTAGGCGAAACGTTTTTATCAAGAAATTTATCCAAATTCTCAATCACATCAATCACTAAAAATACCAATACAGAAGCAACTAAAGAAAAAAATAAAATCTTTAAGAAGCGTCCGATGAGATAGCGAGTCAAAATGTTCATAGAAAAATTATTGATTTGTTTTTTCTTCGGATTGCTTTTGTTTTAATAATCGTTCCGCGGTTTCAATATCAAATTCACTTTCTGTCTCTAAAGATTCATCTTTCTTTTTCATTTTGAAAAATGGAATTGCAAATGCTGTTCCTTGTTTGGTGGTGGTTAGAAATAAAACAATACCAATGAGAAACATCAAGATATTTGGAGTCCACATGGCCACCCAAGCGGGTAACACATTTCGATCTGCATAATCTTCACCAGCAATAAGGAAAACCCAATAAACCAAAAAGAAAAAAGTACTCAACGCAGCAGATAAACCCATTCCTCCTCGTTGCAATCTTGCACCAAGGGGTACTGCAATGATAACGAATAAAATGCATGCAGTCGGAATAGAAAATTTTTTATGCAGTTCAACCATTAAACTGTTGTATAGTTTCGGATCGGTATCATTTCTTTGTTTCATCTCACGGATATTTTGAATCATCATCTTTAATGTCATTTCACGATCAGAACGATAGGTAGATGTACCTCTTTCTAACTCAACATCGGTTGCAGGTACTTTTACGATGGCACTATCAAAAGTGATCACTTCATAGTTTTCAGGCGTTGCCCATTTGAAACGATGCACCACTCCACGATTCATGGTAAACACAAACGATCGTGCTGTGTTGGAATAGTGAAGTGTCCCTTCATCTGCACGGATGGTGGTTTTTCTATCCAAATAGGCCTCATCTTGAATTAACAGACGGTGCATTTTGTTGTGTTTGTGATCCATCGAGTCAGCCAATAGTACATATCTTCCAAGATCAAAATTGAACACACCTGCTTCAATTGCAAGTACTGGTCTTTTTCTAGTAATCGCTGCATGCAATTCTCTTAGACGATGATTGAACTCTGGTAACATCCAACCATTAAAATAGATCATCGCAGCAGCAAGAATTACACTTGCAAATAAAACCGGTTTCATCAAACGAAACAGAGAAACACCACTTGCACGTAAAGCAATAATTTCAAGGTCGGCAGAGAGTCGTGAAAACGTTGTCAACACGCTCACCAAAACCGACATCGGTATAGCCAGCGAAACAATCCAAGCCAAATTCAAAAAAAAGAATTCTAAGATGACCGACCACTCTAATCCTTTTCCAACCACTTTACCTAACATTTGAAAAAGTAGATTCAACACGAAAATGAACACAATCAGTGCCAATGAATAAATAAACGGGGCAATATGTTCACGAAGGATGTAACGTGTTAAGATGGACAAGGTTTATTTTCATTCCATTCTGTTTTGGAATAATGTATCAAAGAAAATCTTGATTAAGAAACTTGAAAATGATTGCGAAAGATAATGAAGATTTGATTTCATGTTTGAATTTCTTTTCATTCAATAAAGATTTCAATTGAACTCATTTGTACTTCATTCAATCTTCTAATTTTCTCTACTTGATTTATGCAAGTATTTTCCGTGTTTGAATTGAAAAAATTCATTGCGTTTTATAAAATGTTTACTCAATTGAATCCTAAAAGATACATCATTCAATAAATACTTTTTTGATGAATAGTTCGCTTCAACTTCGTATTGACTTTTAAGAAAAAACCTTCTAACTTAAAACGCTCGGAGGAGTAGACCTAATGGTAAGGCAGCGGTCTTGAAAACCGCCGCGGGTAACCGCTTGGGGGTTCGAGTCCCTCCTCCTCCGCAAAAACCTTTGAAAATGTTTCACTACAACGTTCGGGAGAGTTGGCCGAGTGGCTTAAGGCGGCGGTTTGCTAAACCGTTGTACGGTTTCCCCGTACCGTGGGTTCGAATCCCTCACTCTCCGC
>JAOADG010000003.1 GCA_026417415.1 bacterium | reverse complement strand
TCACCGCCTCCCTATAATCCTGAGGAACACCTTGTCCTTCATCGTACATCAAACCAAGATTGTATTGGGCAACTGCAACACCCTGCTCGGCTGCTAAGCGATACCATTTCAATGCCTCCCTATAATCTTGAGGAACACCTTGTCCTTTATCGTACATCACACCAAGATTGTTTTGGGCTTCTGCAACACCCTGCTCGGCTGCTAAGCGATACCATTTCACCGCCTCCGCATAATCTTGAGAAACACCTAGTCCTATAACGTACATCACACCAAGATTGAACTGGGCTTCTGCATTACCCTGCTTTGCTAATTTTCTTACAGAATCAACATAAGATTCGAAAAAACTTTGCCCTAATCCTACTTGATAAACTGAAAAGGATAGTACTATCATAATGATGATGCGTTTCATAGCATAACTCCTTTCATCCTGTACAATGTTAATATAGTTCAAATCATTTGCTTAATCAAGATCCTATGCACTATTTTTGTGAAAAGTGCCACTTGACAAATTGGGTTGGGTTTTGTACTTTTTGTTTCCTTTATGTCCATAGTTGACTTTATTTTTACTAAAAAAAGTGACTTTGTTGAACCAAAAAGAAGGATACGCCTATGTTACCTCCATTCAAAAATGAACCGCTGACCAACTTCAATGACCCTGCTCAGCGAGCAGCATTTGAAGATGCATTGAAACTTGTCAAAAGCCGCTTCGGCGAAAAAATTCCACTCGTCATCGGTGGTGAACGCATTTACACCGATGATACCATCAAAGATACCTGCCCTGCCAATCCCGATGTGGTGATGGCTTATGTATCCAAAGGGGCCAAAGAGCATGCATTGCTTGCCATTCGTACTGCAGATCGCGTCTTCCAAACTTGGAAATACTATGACCCGGATGCCCGTGCCCGAATTCTTTTGCGCGCTGCTGCCCTTATGCGCCGACGTAAACATGAATTCTCCGCTACGATGGTCTATGAAATCGGCAAAAATTGGATGGAAGCCGATGCGGATACCGCAGAAGCCATTGACTTTTTAGAATTTTATGCCCGCGAAATGATGCGGCTCCACGAACGTCAACCGGTAGTGGATTACCCCGGTGAAGAGAACAACTTGTACTATATCCCATTAGGAGTGGGTGCCGTGATTCCACCGTGGAACTTCCCTAATGCCATTATGACTGGAATGACCAGCGCTTCTATGGTTACCGGCAATACCGTAATTCTGAAACCAGCATCCATTACCCCCGTGATTGCCTACCGTTTCTTTGAGATCCTTGAAGAAGCCGGAATGCCTGCAGGAGTGGTGAACTATCTACCCGGACCGGGTGGTGCCATCGGCGATACCATCGTGGATCATCGTCTTACCCGATTTATTGCCTTTACCGGATCTATGGAAATTGGTCAACGCATTTTCCAACGTGCTGCCAAAGTCCAACGCGGTCAATTGTGGCTCAAACGCACCATCTTGGAAATGGGTGGAAAAGATGCCATCTTGGTTGATGATGATGCTGATTTGGATTTTGCTTCAGAACAGATTGTGATTAGCGCCTTCGGATTCCAAGGACAAAAATGTAGCGCATGCTCCCGCTTGATCATCCACGAAAAAGTGTACGATACCCTATTGGAAAAAGTGGTGGAACGCGTCAAGAAAATTAAAACCGGCGATACCGAAAACTTTGAAAACTGGCACGGTCCCGTATCCGATGGTGGTGCTTATGAAAAGATTTTAGAATATATTGAAATTGGTAAAAAAGAAGGACGATTGGTGGCTGGTGGAAATAAAGCTGGCTTCCCGGGATGGTTCATTGAGCCGACCGTGATTGCCGATGTTGCTCCCACGGCACGCATCATGCAAGAAGAGATCTTTGGTCCCGTTTTAGCTGTATGCAAAGTGAAAAATTTTGATGAGGGATTAAAGGTCTTTAACAACACTATTTTCGGACTAACCGGTGCCTATTTTGGCAAACGACGGGATCGCATTGAACGCGTACGTCGCGAGGCCTATTGTGGAAATTTGTACATCAACCGCAAATGCACCGGCGCTTTGGTAGGCGTGCAACCCTTTGGTGGATTCAATATGAGTGGTACCGATTCCAAAGCCGGTGGCCGAGATTACTTGCAACTCTTCTTACAAGCCAAAAGCGTTACGGAGCGTTTCTAAGTCCATCAACCATTTCTATGGTATCATTGAAAACACCGACACCCGCAGGTCGGTGTTTTTTTCACTTTCAACAACACAGCGCTGAATTTACATCGCCTTTATGTTGCCCCTCTCAAACGGGGGATAATGAGATTTGGCAACACTTTTCTTTTGCTAAAGAAAGGAGATAAAAGAAAAAAACTTTTCTTTCTTTACCGAAGGTAGTTCTCTTTACGTTATCCTTGTAGAAACATACGGGACAAACGTTGACCCCCCTGCTATGCATGGGGAATAAGGGGTGTAATTGAAATTCACGAAATGCTATTCATGTCTGGAATTGACACAAATCTGAAATTTCAATAGTAATTTGCATCAGCACGCCCATCATAAAATTTATTTAATTTACTCAGTAAAGAAAATTGGATAACGTTTTGATCTGTCCATCCACACATTTGTACTATTTTTGATTTACAAAATAATGAATTGTTTAAAAGGGTTATGATTTTAACCTATTTGATAGACGTTCTGTCACAAGATGGTACAAAAATTGATTAGGATGAGGTTTTAGGCCATACTAAACCAGGCAAACAATTGCATTTTTAAGTTACAATTTGAGTGGTTCTGATTCAAGTTGTATTGCAAAGTGGTACCGAAATTTATTAGAATAAGTTCTGGATCATCATAAATTCTTAACAAATTATTTGTAAATTTTATACTTATATGATTGCAGCGATTGACACCGGTTCTAATGCTATCCGACTTGCGGTTGCAAAAGCGGAAGCACGTGGTCGTCTGCAAATCGTGGAGACCTTGAGAGTCCCCTTGCGTTTAGGATCTGATGCTTTTGAATATGGTCTGATTACACCAGAGACCGAAAAACAATTGATTGCTGTTTTCCAACAGTTTCGGACTATTTTGGAAAAGTATGAACACCCCCCTTATCGTGCAGTAGCCACTTCTGCACTTCGTGAATCCAACAACGGAGAGGAAATTTGCGACAACCTGTTCAAACAAACAGGGATCCGCTTAGAACGAATTGACGAATTAGAAGAGGCACGGCTAATTCATTTGGCAGTATCTCACAAGATACCACTTTCTAAACTAAACTCCATGATTGTGGATATTGGTGGGGGTAGTGTAGAAGTAATTCTTTCTAGTAAAGGAAAAATTGTTGCAGCAGACAGTTTTCGTTTAGGGGCAGTACGTTTGCTTAAAGTTTTAGAAGAGCCAAAGTATGGTGAGACAAATTTTTACCAATTGGTCAAAGAATATACCACGGTAGTCCGACGATGGGTTCGCAAAGAGATTGGGCATAAAAAAATAGAATTGTTCATCGGCACTGGGGGTAGCAATGAAGCTCTTGCCGATTTACGTGCTGTCCTTTTCAAAAAAAATTCTACCGACCGTTTGCTCAAAGATGAACTGGGGATAATGGTGGAGCAATTGCAACGCTCAACCCCAAGCGAGCGGATCTCACGTTTTCAACTTCGGCCAGATCGTGCCGACGTGATTGTCCCCGCGGCTATTGTAATGCAAATTTTATTGGAATTGACACGTGCAAAAGAGATCCTCATTCCCCGCACAGGATTACGTGATGGCATTTTGTTAGAACTCAATCACCATCACTTTCCCGCTTTAGTAGAAAATAAACACGATTTGGTATGTCGGCAAGCACTTCAAATAGCGAAGCGCTTTAACGCTGACGAAAAGCATATCAAACAAGTGGCACACTTTGCTAAACAATTATTTGATCATACTGCTCCGCTCCATCGTCTTAGTGAACCTTATCGCCTCTATTTAGAAGTGGCTTCCATTTTACATGATATTGGCCATTTTATCCATTCCAGCTCCCATCATAAACATTCCCAATACATCATTGAAGCCATTCCAATGGTAAGTTTATCGGAATACGAACGTAAAATCATCGGGAACATCGCACGCTATCACCGAAAATCATCCCCTTCACTTTCCCATGAAAGTTATCGGGAACTGCTTGCTCACGATAGAGACGCAGTCATTCAGTTATGCAGTTTGCTGCGAATAGCCGATGCCTTAGACCGTGAGCATGAATCCAAAGTCCATCACTTGACTGTTGAACTGAAAAAAAATGGGCTTTATTTAACCATTGAAGGTGAAGATGATTTGCTGTTAGAACAATGGGCGGTCAAGAAAAAATCCACCTTATTTGAACAAGTGTTTTCTATTCCAGTGATTGTACAGAAAAAGGAGGTCTTTTGAGTTTTTCATCAGCAACCGAACAAGAAGAACAAAGCGGAATTCTAATCGCGGTAGAAGGGTTAGATGGCTCAGGAAAATCCACACAAATTTATCTGGTTAAACGGTGGTTGGAGTTAAATGGTTATCGGGTCTTTTTTACGGAATGGAATTCGTCCCCTTTGGTGAAAAGTGCAACAAGACGCGGAAAGAAAAAACAACTGCTTACCCCGAGTACGTTTGCATTAATCCATGCGACGGATTTAGCTGACCGTTATGAGAATCAGATTCTTCCTTTGCTCCAAGCAGGTTTCATCGTTTTGGCGGATCGCTATATCTTTACAGCATTTGCACGAGATGTGGTACGCGGGATTGATCGCGAATGGATCCGCAAGGTTTACAAATTTGCCAAATTGCCTGATTTGACTTTTTATTTTGATGTCCCTTTGGAAGTGGCGCTGTCCCGTATTTTGGATGGTCGCCCCCAACTTAAATTTTATGAAGCCGGTATGGATTTAGGGTTATCGCCCGACCCGTATGAATCGTTTCGTTTGTTTCAAGCCAGAATTCAGAAAGAGTATTCGTTATTATCCAAAGAATACCATTTCATTCGCATTGATGCGACGCGTTCGCCCATCGTTCAACAGACCGAAATTCGCAAAATTATTCAAGAAAAAGTAGATTTATCGAGGTATAAATGGGTAAAAGGAAAACAAGTGGAAAGCGTTTTTTTGGAAAAGGATTACCTCAAGTCCAATCCGATCAACTAAACGGAAAGTTGATCGTTATTGAAGGTTCGGACGGTTCCGGACGCTCCACTCAAATTTCATTATTAGCCGATTGGTTTGAAAAGAACGGCTTGCCCACAGTGGTGGTGGGTCTTAAACGTTCGGATTTGGTCAGCCAAGAGTTAGAGACCGCAATGTCCGGCAATACCTTAGGACCAATCACTATGGGCTTGTTTTATGCCACAGATTTCTGTGATCAATTGGAGCATAAAATCATCCCTGCATTACGTGCCGGCTTTATCGTTTTGGCGGATCGTTACATCTACACGCTGATGGCACGAGACATCGTACGCGGTGTCCCTGAAGAGTGGGTGACCGATTTGTATGGCTTCGCTTTGGTACCGGATGCTGTGTTTTACTTGCGTGTTTCTCCTGAAAATTTAGCGCTCCGCAATTTTAAGAAAAACGGTCGGCTGGATTATTGGGAATCGGGTATGGATCTGTTCTTTCCGGATAGTATGTACAAATGCTTTTTACGGTATCAAAAAAAATTGCTTCGTGTCTTCCAACAGTTGCATCAACGGTACAACTTTTTTATCATTGACGGTAACCGCTCTATTATGGAAATCAACCAAGAAATTAAAGGGAAATTGAATGCTTTTTTAAGTGATTCCTAAGGAGGTCAAGTAATCCAAACAAGCACGCATCAATCGGTTACCAACTATGTTCTTACCTTAAAACGGCGGATGAAAACCGTTCGTAAAGAATGGAAACGCTGTACTCAAAAACTAAGTGAACCTGCCATTCATGATATTCGTGTTGCCCTTCGGCGATTGTTGTTTTCTTTGCAATTGCTACAACAGGCCTATCCTCAATGGTTTGAAGGCAAGTTGACATCACCTTTGAAACAAGTATTTAAACAATTTTCTGACTTACGTGACTTACAGGTGATGGAGTTGCGAATTTCCAATGATGTTGAAAGTTACCGAAGTTTAAGTGAAGTCCATCACGATCTTGAACAAAAGATACAACGACAAAAGTCCAAACTACGCAAATTTTTTCAAAAAAACTCACTTCGCCAAATCTTAAAAAAACATCGGTCACTT
Source organism: bacterium (assembly GCA_026417415.1). GTDB lineage: Bacteria > Electryoneota > JAOADG01 > JAOADG01 > JAOADG01 > JAOADG01. The sequence continues at coordinate 11,521 of JAOADG010000003.1, read as the reverse complement.
TTTGAAAAACTTTCCCAACACCCAAATTTGGCTTTAGAAACAGCATCCATTGATCGTTGCGTTCAATCGTCTTTTCAGGTAGTAAAGACATATGTACGAAAACTTCAACTCAACGATCCCGAAAGTATCCATCAATTGCGTATCGCTTTGAAAAAATATCGCTACCAAATGGAATCGTATTTTGATTTAATGGAACTCTCACGAAATGCTTCGTTTGATCTGTTACATCATTACCAAACGCTGTTAGGGGATATCCATGATTTGGATGTATTGATTGAGTTTCTTTTGAATTGGCGTCAAAAACGTTACGGAAAACAATCGCGCCACTTACAACGTCCCATACAACATTATCGCCAGCAACAACTACCGCTTTTGCAACAGTTGCCATCCATCAAAAAAGGGTTGCTTCAGTTGTCCCCTAAGCAAATCATTCAAGGTGAGGTCTCATAAATGCGAATGTATTTTCTAAGACATACTCAAGCAGAACCTTTAGGAGTCAATGGGATTGTACAAGATGAACTACGCCCGCTAACCCGCAAAGGTCGTAAAACTGCGAAACAGATCGGTGTGGCTTGTACTTTAATGGAATTGCAATTTGATCGAGTTTTAACAAGCCCACTTGTCCGTGCAAAAGAAACTTTTCAAGAATTGCAACTCCCCTATACACTGAAACCCAAGATTACGAAAACCTTATCCCCTTCCAGCAATCCGAAACACTTGATTGAGTACCTCATTGACAAGCATTTGGATGCAAATGAGTTGCTTTTAGTTGGACATGCGCCCCTAATGGCTGAGACCGTTGCCATCCTTATTGGGACCACTTCAGAACGCTTAAGCCATCGCAAAGGTGGAATGTTTGCACTTGAATTCACCGATGAACTCCATTTTGGAGTTTGTGCTAGGTTGTTGTGGTCCCTCACCGCAGAACAATTTCAACGAATTGCTCAATCCCGTAAAAAGTAAAAAAAAAGTAGCACCCGTTTGGATGCTACTTTTTGGTTTACTTCTTTTCAACGTTATTGATAGGTCCAAGATAACACGTATCGGGTGTTGCGTATGCTGTCACCCGGCGCTATTCGCAAAGTATCTGGACGGAATCGGCTTTGGCTATAATGGAAACCATAGCGGTCACCACCATTAAAGAGTTCATTGCGATCCATATCCTGAAACACAAACAACCGTGCTCGCACACTGGTAACACTTGGATCCAAAGTAAACCGCGCAGTGAAGTCCGCATAGGTGGTATCTGCAAGTTGCCGCAAGTCCGATACCTGAATCGGTAAACGGATGGTATGGAAAGGTTGCGGACGTTGTTGGGTGGTGGTATCAATAAAAAGATACAACGGTTGGAAAGTATTTCCACCTAACGGACGTTGAATAAGTTTTACTGTTCCTGTCACCACAATCCCATTCATCAATTCATAGGTGTTAAAATAGTTGACGAAATTGGGCCAGTTGTTTTGCTCGGATGCAAAGCGGGTGGTGGTATAAACCGGTAGTTCCAGCACTGGTCCTGCAATAGCAGGAAAATAGACAGAAATACCACCACGATCCGGATCGTAATAAGAAGGGGTAATGGCAAACCGATCCAAACTGTTGGGCCTTTGATATACATTGGTTTGTAGCAAAAGATTGACGATGTTTCGGCAATGTGTCTCAATTTCAGAATCTTGTTGAAGAAGATTGTTGTTGCGGAGTAGATTCTTGATAAACTTAAGTATATCAACATTGGAAGAATCGTCAAACTGACGTTGCCAACATGCTCTTCTTAGGGCAAACAGTTCTTGTGAACTCGTGGGTACAATCCCTTGCAAATGCTCTGCCAACTGATTGATTTCATTGCCTAACATAGAAAGATTAGAAAGTTGTACCATCACAAATAGAGTGGTGTCTCTTCGTTCCATCGCTGCTTGATGGAATGCATCCACCATCAATTTTCCGATCCGTTCACCATTTGAATAAGGTTGACTTACCAAATCTTGAAACCATCTTCGTCCGCTAAAATAAGGTGCAGGACTGCTTCTATAGGAGGGGACGATTAAATAATTGACCGCTTCGTGCAATTCATAACCTACTTCTATCATCCCGGTCTCTGGCACCAGTAACGCCACCACTTCAAAGCGGACGCCTGATTGGATAAATGCATTTCCAAATTGACGGATAAACATCTGAGTATTTTCTTCTTCACATACTCCTCGCCAACCGCTTCCGCCACCCGTTACCACCATTGCATAGTATTGTGCAGGATATCTTTGAGCTGTTTCTTGGATAAATCTCAATAAGGTGGCAGGATCAGATAAATTGGTATTCTGCCATTCTGTTGTCTCAGATTGAATGCCATTGCCCGGATGAAAGGTAATGCGTTGATATTTCGCATGGGGAGAATTATCTATCCTTGATTTTGTAAGTGCTACCACATTCACCAAGTCAGTACTGGATACTTGTTCCAATTGAGCTACATTAAATTGGGTATAAGATTGTTCTGGTCCAAACGTGTCCAATTCATTATCCCCGGGACCGTAGTACATCAAGGTCCATTGTGCTCCTTGAGATATTTCTTGTACATTGGAAACCGTAGTATTGCGTTCATAAGTACAAGAAGTCCATCCCATCAATAACAATAGGAGTAGAATGAAAAGAAAGTATTTCTTGTTCATATTTGCCTTTCTAACGGATTAAGGTGATGCGTTGCATTCCTGCTTCTACGTTGTTTACGCGAAGCCGTACGAAATAGGTACCTGAAGCGAGTTGACTCATATTCCAATGGTACAAGTGTTGTTCTGCATTTTGTTTTCCGAGAAAAACAGAGTGAACCAATCTACCTTGAACATCATACACCACCAGCTCTACAGTGCTTGCTGTCGGCAAAGAATAGCGAATGGTTGTAGCAGAATTGGTTGGATTGGGAAACATCGGCTTCATTTCAAAGGTCTTAATTGTGTTGCTTCTTTCGCTTTCCTCTACCGAAACTGTATAAGAATGTCGCTGCAACAGATTCGCAGTTTCACCACCTCCTGTGGTTTGATGCAATCTTGAATCGTAGTAGAAGGTTGCGTTGGCAGGATGAGCAGCATTCCATACTCGTGCATACACACGGTAACCAATCCCTAATTGGTTGCCCGTTGGGTTGGCATAAACCATGCTTCCAATGTTGAAAATGCCATAAAATGGCGGAATAGGCGGGCAACCCGCACCGATGGTATCGGTAGTCACTATAAAATCATCGCCTGTAGGAGCGCTAAAATTTAAATCAAAATCGGGTGGTTGAATGGTGGTATCGGGACCTGCACAGATGATTTGTATCCAACAACCAAACGGCAAAGGCGCACCAGAAGCCGAGGTCCAAGCAGTATCCGTAGTAAAAAGAATTGGAGTTGGCGGTTGTGCATAGGACGCAGTCAGTATGAACAATAATGCAATCAGCGTAAGCAAATGTTTCATTCTTTTTCCTCTTAAAATTTGTAATGCGTATATAAGTTAAAATGTGATTATTAAAAAAGTATAAAAAATTCGTAAATGATTTGTTAGTAATCGGTTAAGAAGTTTATCCCCTACACCCCTTCCATGATCGCCAAGTAAACCCGCTCGTTTAGGATAAAAAATTGAATGCTCATTTAATCGTTAAAGGCAACAACCTTGAAATATCCGTTTTGTTCTACCACCACATTGACCAATCTCCAACTTTCGGTTTCACCGTTAGGGAGTAGCACTTCCATAACCATCCCCCGATGAACCACTAAGTTTTCATAGCGATGAGGTTCAAAGCGAAAAAACACTTTTTGCAAACGAATGTGTTGTCCTCCATAATCTGCCAAATATCGTCTGATGGCTTTTCGTGAATCTTGTTCTACAAACCCCCACGCCAAATCCACTGGCATGGCTTGTTGAATTGAATCTGGTAAAGATTTGTAGAAAATCTGTTTGTATTCGGTTTCGGTCATCAATACTTTTGCTAATCGTGAAGAATCGTTTTCGCTGATCGCCTTAAGGATTGTCTCACCTAATCGTTCTGGGGTTTGAAAAGAATGTTGATACAGCGTCTTGTGTGGGGTACAAGCAGTCATCCAAAAGAGAATCAAAACGGTAAAGTATTTTTTCATCTACCCATCCTGTTTCATTTGACTCATTCTCTTCCTATCACTCCCTTTAGGGGGCACCGAAGTGCCCCCTTGGGATTGAGTTTTCATTATGGATTGGCTACAAAGTTTTGGTTTGACAAGTTCCCCGTCACATTGGTATGGGTACGGCTTGGTGGTGTAAAGGACGAATAGCCGGGTACTGGCTGTGGAGTTAAAGTTACCGTAGTGCCGTGGGTAACATAAATGGTATAGGAACCATCTGGACCTGTAGTAGCAGGATCGGTAATATCTGACGCGATGGTTACACCCGGTATTCCTTGATTTGCAGCATTCCTAACAAAACCGGTGATGGTATAGAATGGCGGTGGTGGAACTGCAGAGATATATCCTGTCCAACCGACATGCCAATCATCATTCGGACCATTAAAAGCACCAATATAGTTGGCATAAGGCAAACCATATTGCGCTAACACACCTGCTGGTGCTGGTGTAACGGCACCGTTCACTGCTGGAGAGTTGGCAGGTGGACGGGCATCAAAAAATGCATTCACTTCAGGATTACCTGTAGTTGCCGAAGTTGGAATCAATGGATCCACCACTGCATTGGTGGCATTTGAACCAATGAACCCACTACCGGCAAAATTGCTGCTGGGAAGATTTTGGGTCCAACCCACGGGAGCAGCCAAATGAAGAGAATTGATACGAAAACGATTGGATGGCGGCCATTCATTGGTTTCAACCCAGAAGTGACCGTCTCCAATACCTGGGCCTGTAGTGGGATCAATCCCTTCGGCAGCCGCACCCTGGGCATTATCCCAGAAAATTGAATAATCAATTCGTGAGGACCCGTTTAACACACCAATCGCAGAAGAGGCACGCCAACAAGTGACAGAGTCGTCAATGTCAATCCCGCCCCCACGTGAACGAGTTACGATAAAGTTAAAGAGGTTAAAGCCGGTACCACGACGAAGATTCATTCCCGGGTTAGTTCCTGTACGATGATTGGCTAAATCTTTTTTCCCAATAATGGTAAAGTTTGATAGATTGGGATGTGCATAGGGGGTGGCAGAATGATTTTGTTCTAAGTTATCTGCTTCAATACCACAATCCGAGTCGGCTGCACGTTGTCTAATTAATACATGGTGTGCTTTTCCATTCCAACCTTCGGTCCAATCAAATCCATCATCACCACCATCGGTAGCCACGATATGATCGCAATCTACACTCCCACCAAAAAATTCAATGGCATCATCCAACCCTTGAGTGATTTGAACGTAACGAATTTCAGTACCACGCCCAACCGATTGTAGTGCTAAACCGTTCAATTCGTTGGTTGGGGTAAAACGATAACCGGCAAATTCAATGCGGTTGTAACGAATAATTCCACTGTTGTCATTGTTGCTTAACGTATCGGTAGAACCATATTGACCAGAGTTTCCTTCACCATTGGGTACAATCCCACGGTTGTTTTGAGCATACCCGTTGATGATGATTCCACCCCAGTCACCCGCATTTCGTGTGGATACACTTCGGTTTGAAGTCCAAACTACGGGCATGTACTTGGTACCAACGGAATAGATGCGTCCACCTTGCGAAACTACCAAAAACGCTAAACTGGGATAACTTCCTACGATTGTGGTCCCTTCTTGGATGTTCAAAATCCCACCATTGGGCACTTGCACCATCCCACTCAATTGATAGATATTGGTATTCACCCAGTTGGTAGTTCCAGTTGGTAATGTCCCACTGACTACAGTAAAAGGAGGTTGATTCATAGTATAATTTAGGGTGGTCACTTGACCTGCAGAAATGGTCACATTCGCTACCGTCCCCACTGCATATAAAACACGATAGAATTTCACCGTATAGGTTCCTACGGGGATATTGGTAATGGTATAGGAACCCGTCCCAGCAAGCGTATAGGTAAATTTTGAATCGTTAATATACACCAACACACAGTCCAGCGGGGTAGTTCCGTTGGGCATAAATACGGTCCCACTTAAAGTACCGGCTGGGAAAACCGAAACCACAGCATAAAAAGCAGGTGCGGTATAGTTGTCAAAATAAGAGTTGGTGGTCACTTCATCAATTGGGATCATTCCACCCACGTTGGTAATTGGAGCATTGTCACGATAGATATAATAACTGGTCGCACCAGCAACGGGATTCCAATTCAAACGATAACCCGCATTCCCCATTTTAGTAATGGTCACGTTTTGCGGGACTCCCGTTTGGGCAAAGGCGCCGATAGCAATCAGCATCACCAACGCTCCCAAAACGAACAATGTTGTAAAATTACTTAGTTTCATTTTTACTCCTTCAAGTATGTTTAACAATCCTTAGTTGGTTGCAGTCACTCTATAGTACATAAAATTGGTTCCCTGCGTGGATTGAGGATCCGTCCAGGTAGTAGTCGTACTGGATGAATAAGGGGTTGTCGGCCATGATAAAATGTTGGACGTCCGATAAATGTTATACCCCGTTGCATGGTTGGAAGGGTTCCAACTCAAGGTCACGGTACCATCTCCAGTACGTGTAATGGTTAAACCGCTTACTACACTCGGCATGGGTAATGCTAAGGGAATATTGGTCTGGCCGGTACGTTCCATGGCTTGTCCATTGATAGAAGTGGTGGTGTACGTGGTAGAGTTGCCATAATAAGTTGCAGTATTGCGATCGTTGGTATTAAAAAAGCGTATGTAAAGATTGTGTCCAACTCCCGTTTGTCCTTGTGTGGGTTGGAAAAAGACCTGACCCGAACTTACAAATTTGCCTTCAAAACCCGGTACAGGGGGCAAATTATCGCCTATGTAGGTGGTTCGTATAATAAAATCATCTCCCGTGGGGAGTCCTTTGTTTGGACCGCTTAATTCAGGGGGATTAATGGTCATGTCAGGACCACAATTGATTACGTAGATCAATGAGCCGTTAGGTAAAATGGCACCATTTTCATTGGTGGCTGGTGCTAAAGTTTCGTTGCCATAGGTTATGTTTACCGGCGGTTGTGCCAGAGATACACCCACCAGTACCAACAAAAGTGAAAGAAACAGAAACTTGGTTTTCATCATGACCTCCTTAATAACTGGTTGGCGGGTTAATGGTCCAAATGAAAGTGGAACCACGGTTCAAAATGTAATAGGCCTTACCATACTCAAGGGTGGTAAGCGATCCTGCCCAAGTCGTGGGAGCACCGCCGGGACCATCATCATAAAGCCAAGCAAATTGGCCGGCATCATTCCAAATCTGGCTAGACGTTCCAGAGGTTAATCCACCACTGAAACCAGATGCGATAAGGCCATTGGTTGCATCGCTTAAAGCAAAGTTTTTCGGGAAGGTAACCCCTACCAGATTCCAAGTGTTGTTTCCTGTAACCGTCTGTTGACGTGCTACTGTTGAAACTTCTCCCAACAGTTTGATGGTCTTGGGAGCGGTGCGGTTAAGAATCCAATACCCTTCGTCGGGAGTCACTTGCGTTAAACTGCCATACCATCCGCTACCCGGTGTACCGCTGTAATACCAAGCAAAGGAACCACTTTCGTTCCATACTTGATCCGAGGTACCTGCAGAGGTTCCGCCGCTCAACTGGTTGCCCAGACCGTTGGTATCTGCAAAGACGGTCTGGATGGTGGTGCTGGATGGAACCATTGGCAAAGCAACCAACGACCATCCAGTAGGAAGGGTACGATTCACTGCACCGACTGATTTTGACGGGGCTGATGTTGATTGAGCAAACGCTACCCACGCGAGTGCTAAAATCAAAATCGCCAATAAGAATAGGTTTTTCATAAATGATCCTCCAATAAGTGAATTCAAGTTTACAAAGAATAAGAAATGCCCGCACTGATTGAACGGCCAGTGCGATAGTGGTGATAAGTAATTCCGTTTAAGGTATATCGGACAGGACGATCAAGGAGGTTGGTCCCAGAAAGTTTTACCGTCCAATTTTTCCCTAACTTTTGATCAACATAAAAGTCCAACTTGTGGAACGGCTCTTCGTATGCATCTGCCATTCCGTAAGCACCTACTTGCACAATGCGTCTTCCAAACACGTGATAAAGGAGACGAATGCTGGTTCCCCATTCTATCGGTTCATAAGCCAAGGTTCCGTTGATAGCATAAGGGGACTGACCGGTCATCGGTCGTTTTTTAGAAGTCAAGATGGTCGTATTTGAAGCATTGTTCGCATCATAAGGCAGTCCATCAAACTCAATCTGGGAAAGGGTGTAAGAGTAGTTCCCACTGAACGACAAGGGTTTGATCCAATTGCCCACCCAAGGGGACAATTGATCCAATGATTTTCTGAATTCCAATTCAAAACCGATGTTTCTTGCATCAACCAAATTTTCGGGTTTAGCACGTTCCGTTGCACCACTGGCTTGTTTGACCATTTCAATGGGATCCTGAATATATTTGTAATACACACCCAAAGCGAAGTTTTCACCAATCCGTGGATACCACTCCCAACGTAGGTCCGCATTGGTGATTTTGGTATGTTTAATCTTGGGATTCCCTGATTTGGTCTCACCTTCGTAATAATCTGAGTCCTCGGTAGGTACAATTTCTGCATAATCCGGATTGGCAATGGTCCTGCTCCCAGAAAGACGCAAATTCATATCCGTATTGAGTTTGTAGGTGATGCTCAAAGATGGTAAAATATCTGTATGGATGGGACCACCACTTTCGGTACCACTGGTCACAGAAGTGACCGCATAGGTTTGGAAGGTTTGTACTGTCTTTTCTAAACGTACCCCTCCGACTACTCTCCAAAATGGACCAAAAAGCAGATCCCCCATCAGGTAACCTGCAGTCACATTCATTTTCGCATCGTAAGGATCAAGCGAGGTGGTGACCTCACGCAGTTCAAATTGATCGTCTATATTTTTAGGAAGCAAAATTTGTTCAGTAGGTAGTGAAAAATCCAAATAGGGGTCGCCCGGATCACGAACCGGATTGATATAAAATTTTCGGGTTTCAAATTTACGTTTCATCGTACGATAAGCAACCCCGGTCTTAATCTTAGAGGTCTTACCAATCCATTCCAGCGGGATACTAAAATTCACTGTCCCTTCTTTGACATCATCATCCATCCGTGCAAACCTACGGAATGGGCTCTCTGAGGTAGTCAGCAAATACCAAACAGTGTCGGGCTCATAGATGCGGTACAAGATGTCTCTGCGGTCCGGTTGCGAATAGATGGCTTTAGAGACCGATACTGAGTAATCTGTACGGATGTTCAACCATGCTGGAGTTTCCAAGGTCCCTAAAATCTGATTGGATTGTAAGGTGCGTTCGGTCCATTGCAATCGGTATCCACGATAATGGATATCTTCTTTTCCTAACCCTTGATAAAGTCGGGTTTCATCATCTGCGGATCGGCTAAAAAAGGATTTGAAGCCCATTTTATAGTTTTGTGAGGGTTTGATATTAAGATCGAGCACCCCTCCTAAACCATAACTGGCAGTAGAACGAGATACTTGGTAATCAGCGAATTTTTGTATATTGTTCCCTGCAACCGTGTACATTTGTAAATTTTCTTTTTTGTTGGAATAACTCTGGCTTTGGCTAACCGATAACAGATAACCAATAGGTATCGTACCTATCCACGATTGATTACCAAAGGAAAAACTACGACTAGCATTGAAGGGCGCGCTTTCAATTCTTGGTGTCCAGATGTTGGAAAACGATTTTGCCAGCTCCTTTTGAAGCGGAGGATTTGCCATCCAATTGTATGCAGCACCGGTATTTTCTCTTACGAACCGTGGCAAAGCACGTGTACCATCATCGGTAGCTAAAAAATCACGGTGACCGCCTTGATAAGACCAAAAATCTCGTAAGGTGGTTTTGTTGTTGTACCCCATTGAGATGCTTCCGGATAAGGTCAATTTTTCAGGAAACTCTTGGGTTTTCAGTTGAACAGAACCTCCAGCAAAATCGCCGGGTAAATCCGGAGTAAAGGTCTTGTGAACAATCACATTTTGTAAAAAACCTGCTGGGATAATGTCAAAGGGAACTATACGCTTTAGTGGTTCTGGGCTTGCAATAGAGATTCCATTTAATCGGGTGTTGTTGTAACGTTCGCCCATTCCTCGGACGAATACGTATTTATCTCCTACCAAAGTGACACCGGTAACACGCTTGAGCGCATCACCAGCATCGTTGTCGGGTGACTTTTTGATCTGTTCTGCACTGATTCCATCAGAAACACTCGCAGCATTGCGCTGGATGTTAATGATAGCAATTTGCGTGTTGTCCACCGCTTTGGCTTCAACCACCATCTCTTTGAATTCTACCGAAGATTCACTTAGGCGTACATTGATTTGGATAGGACGATTGCCTTTAGCGTCCACGTTCCGTATGATAGAAGGTGCGTAACCCACAGTAGAAAATTTTAAGGTATAAGTACCTTCGGGTAAATTTTTAATGGTGTAGTTCCCATCTAAATCAGTAACTGCACCGGTCTTTAACTCTTCCACCAACACCGAAACTCCAATCATGGGCTCGCCGTTGTTAGCATCCGTCACTACGCCACGGATTTCAGCAGAATGTGCAATCGTGTACCCTAGTAACATCCAAATTGAAAAAATGAAACAGCGAATTGCGTTCAATGCTACTCCTTGTACAAGTTCAATCCGTTTTAATGAAGTCATAGTACTTTCCATTCGTTTGAAAAATTTGAACGATTTGTGAAGGTTATTAAAAAATCTGCTCAGTGAGTTCACTCACCGAACGAAGCAAGTGTATCGGTTGGATGTTACAAAATTATAAGGAAACTATGAGAGTTGTTAAGGGTAAGAATAGACCGAAAAGAGTACACTTCACAATAAAATTTGCAACATACTATTACATAAAAATTTATTGAATCATCAATAAATAATGATGTGATTAAAATTGCATTCCTTAAATGCCAAATTTTTAAACAATATGTATAATAAAATCAATCATAAAGAAATGCGATTTGGAAGTACGATTATCCGTATAAAGTGATGGTACCTTTCATCTTACAAGTATTATCCATTTCGTTGTCATTCCTGATAAAAATTGATTAAAATTTAATTAAAATGTACATTTTCACTTGAAGTAAAGTGCGAGTTCATAGTTACTATTATCCCTACGGTGAAGAGTAACTAACTTCTTTATGAAATATAATCAAGCTGAATAAATTCTATTTACTTTGTTTCTTTGTACCCGTGATTTTATGCGTACTTTCAAAAGCATTGTAAATAGGGACCAAACCTTGCCAAAAATCAATGAGCTCTTGGTTACTACCAGTACTTTGAAATTGTTTTTGAATTTGCTCTTGGGTCATTCTGAAAGGGAAGATATGAACCGGTATCTCTTTTGAATGATCTCGTGCCAATGCTGCTAACCAGTACAATTCCTCAATGGCTAAATTCCCTATAGGAATACATCCTATTGTTGCAGACGTGCCATGAATAAAAATA
>JAOADG010000037.1 GCA_026417415.1 bacterium | reverse complement strand
CCCACAGCGGATAGGGACCAAACTGTCTCGCGACGTTTTGAACCCAGCTCGCGTGCCGCTTTAATTGGCGAACAGCCAAACCCTTGGGACCTTCTTCAGCCCCAGGATGCGACGAGCCGACATCGAGGTGCCAAACCTCCGCGTCGATGTGAACTCTTGGCGGAGATCAGCCTGTTATCCCCGGGGTACCTTTTATTCGATAAGCGATGGCCCTTCCATACGGGACCACCGGATCACTTAGACCTGCTTTCGCACCTGCTCGACTTGTATGTCTCGCAGTCAAGCTCCCTGTTGCCTATGCACTCTATGCGCGATTACCGACCGCGCTGAGGGAACCTTTGTGCGCCTCCGTTACTCTTTAGGAGGCGACCGCCCCAGTCAAACTACCCGCCTGACAGTGTCCTCCTCCCGGCTTACGGGATCGAGTTAGACATTCAACAAAACCAGGGTGGTATTTCAAGGTTGGATCCACCGATACCGGAGTACCGGCTTCATCTCCTCCCACCTATCCTACGCAGATTGAGCTAAACATCACTATCAGGGTGCAGTGAAGGTCCACGGGGTCTTTCCGTCCTGCTGCGGGGAGCTGGCATCTTCACCAGCACTTCAATTTCACCGAGTCCGTGGTCGAGACAGCGCCCAGATCATTACACCATTCGTGCAGGTCGGAACTTACCCGACAAGGAATTTCGCTACCTTAGGACCGTTATAGTTACGGCCGCCGTTTACCGGGGCTTCATATCAGAGCTTCGCTTTCGCTGACCCCTTTATTTAACCTTCCGGCACCGGGCAGGTGTCAGACCCCATACGTCGTCTTACGACTTTGCGGAGTCCTGTGTTTTTGGTAAACAGTTGGCTGGGCCCTTTCACTGCGGCCCACCACCACCTTTTGACGCGAGGTCTAAGGCAGTAGCAGGCGCCCCTTCTCCCGAAGTTACGGGGCTAGTTTGCTGAGTTCCTTAACCACGGTTCTCTCGAACACCTTAGGATATTCACCCCATCTACCTGAGTCGGTTTGCGGTACGGTGCGCACAGTTTGTCCTTACGAAGCTTTTCTTGGCAGCGTGCTTGGAGCCCGTTTGTGGCTATCGCCTCCCATTCGTGTCTCGAATTCGTTCTGACGGATTTGCCTATCAGAACTATCTACGCACTTAGACCAACATCCAACAGTTGGCGGACTTTACGCTCCTGCGTCCCTCCGTAGATCAACCTCCCTGTACGCGTACAGGAATATTAACCTGTTTTCCATCAGCTACGCCTTTCGGCCTGGCCTTAGGGACCGACTAACCCCGAGAAGATTACCTTTACTCGGGAAACCTTAGATTTACGGCGAAGCGGTTTTTCACCGCTTTGATCGTTACTCATTCTGGCATACTCTTTTCCACTCCCACCAGCAACTCTCACGAGTTACCTTCAGTCTGTGGAATGCTCCTCTACCACTCAAATTGAGTCCATGGCTTCGGTAAATAACTTAGTCCCGACAATTTTCGGCGCAAAATCGCTTGACCAGTGAGCTATTACGCACTCTTTAAATGATAGCTGCTTCTAAGCTAACATCCTGGCTGTCTGGGCAATTTCACATCCTTATTCACTTAGTTATTATTTGGGGACCTTAGCCGATGGTCTGGGTTCTTCCCCTCTCGGCCGTGAAACTTAGCTCACACGGCCTGTCTCCTATGGACCATTTCGACGGCATTCGTATTTTGGTAGGGTTCGATACCGTTGTGACAGCCCTAGCCCTTCCAGTGATCTACCTCCGTGAAACTACCATAAGGCCGTACCTAGATACGTTTCGAGGAGTACGAGCTATCTCCGAGTTTGATTGGCCTTTCACCCCTAAGCACAACTCATCCAATGACTTTTCAACATCAACTGGTTCGGTCCTCCACGTGGTTTTACCCACGCTTCAACCTGGTCATGCTTAGATCACCCGGTTTCGCGTCTGCCCCCAGTAACTATGCGCCCTATTCGGACTCGCTTTCGCTTCGGATTGGAAACTGAATTTCTTATCCTTGCTACTGAGGTGCAACTCGCCAGATCATTATGCAAAAGGTACGCGGTCATCCACCTTACGGCGGACTCCCACCGATTGTAAGCGCCAGGTTTCAGGTACTCTTTCACTCCCCTCCCGGGGTACTTTTCACCTTTCCTTCACAGTACTGGTTCACTATCGGTCACCAAGGAGTATTTAGCCTTATGAGATGGTCCTCACAAATTCCCACAGGATTCCACGTGTCCCGCAGTACTTGGGGAATCGGTCTCAGTAGAACTTCATTTCGCCTACGGGACTATCACCCTGTTTCGTCGCTTTTTCCAAAGCGGTTCGACTATGAATTTCTACTTGAGTGGTCTATTGCAGATCGACCTACCGCCCCCACGACCCCGTTGTAACAACGGCTGCAACCTTTAACATTACAACGGTTTGGGCTGTTCCGATTTCGCTCGCCACTACTTTCGGAATCGTTTTTACTTTCTTTTCCTGTTGCTACTAAGATGTTTCAGTTCGCAACGTTCGCGCATATGCGACAGAGCATGACCTCTGCCGGGTTACCCCATTCGGAAATCTACGGGTCAACGAATGTTTGCTTCTCACCGTAGCTTATCGCAGCTTACCACGTCCTTCATCGCCTCTTGGTGCCAAGGCATCCACCTGACGCCCTGAGTAACTTTCCCGAAATCTGTCTTTCGACACGGATCCATAAGGGATCCTTTTTCGGTGTTATCAAGATGCCATTCCCTTGCGATCAACTGTAAAAGAACAAGATTTAATTTTTGGGTGTTGTCTTCGCAAGCAGTAGAGAACAACACGCATTTTTAGTGGAGAATACCGGGCTCGAACCGGTGACCTCCTGGTTGCAAACCAGGCGCTCTCCCAAACTGAGCTAATTCCCCGGGTGGGCCTGACAAGATTCGAACTTGTGACCTCACGGTTATCAGCCGTGCGCTCTAACCAACTGAGCTACAGGCCCGTGGAACAAGACGCTCGGACGGATGCCTTTGGTCGGTCATTGTCGAACGACATTTGCGTCGCACACAGCGCTACTTGGCGTGTTTTGAAGAATCCGTTTTGAGTTTTCACTCAATACTCCAGAAAGGAGGTGATCCAGCCGCACCTTCCGGTACGGCTACCTTGTTACGACTTAACCCCAGTCACCAGTTTTACCTTAGACGCCTGCCTCCTTGCGGTTAGCTCGACGGCTTCGGGTACTACCAGCTCCCATGGTTTGACGGGCGGTGTGTACAAGGCCCGGGAACGTATTCACCGCTGCCTGCTGATCAGCGATTACTAGCGATTCCGACTTCATGCACTCGAGTTGCAGAGTGCAATCTGAACTGAGGACCGTTTTAGGGATTGGCTCCACCTCGCGGTCTTGCTACCCTCTGCACGATCCATTGTAGCACGTGTGTAGCCCTGGACGTAAGGGCCATGAGGACTTGACGTCATCCCCACCTTCCTCCACCTTACGGCGGCAGTCCCATTAGAGTTCCCGGCTTTACCCGCTGGCAACTAATGGCGAGGGTTGCGCTCGTTGCAGGACTTAACCTAACATCTCACGACACGAGCTGACGACAGCCATGCAGCACCTATGCACCATGGTCTTGCGACCTAACCGACTTTCATCGGGTTATTACCAATGCACTTCGAGCCCAGGTAAGGTTCTTCGCGTTGCATCGAATTAAACCACATGCTCCACCGCTTGTGCGGGCCCCCGTCAATTCCTTTGAGTTTCACCCTTGCGAGCGTACTCCCCAGGTGGGGCACTTAATGTGTTAACTGCGTCACCGAGAGGGCTACCCCCGACGACTAGTGCCCATCGTTTAGGGTGTGGACTACCAGGGTATCTAATCCTGTTTGCTCCCCACACTTTCGCGTCTCAGCGTCAGTTAAAGCCCAGATGCCCGCCTTCGCCACTGGTGTTCCTCCCGATATCTACGCATTCCACCGCTACACCGGGAATTCCAGCATCCCCTGCTTTACTCAAGATTTGCAGTTTCATGGGCACTTGAGACGGTTGAGCCGCCCGATTTCACCCATGACACACAAATCCGCCTACACGCCCTTTACACCCAGTGAATCCGGACAACGCTTGCACCCTCCGTATTACCGCGGCTGCTGGCACGGAGTTAGCCGGTGCTTACTTTCAGGGTACCGTCACCACCCTCTTCGGGTCCTTCGTCCCCTGCTACAGAAGTTTACAAGCCGAAGCCCTTCATCCTTCACGCGGCGTTGCTGCGTCAGACTTTCGTCCATTGCGCAATATTCCTCACTGCTGCCTCCCGTAGGAGTCTGGGCCGTATCTCAGTCCCAGTGTGGCCGGTCATCCTCTCAGATCGGCTACTGATCGTCGCCTTGGTAGGCCATTACCCTACCAACAAGCTAATCAGGCGCGGGATCATCCGAAGGCGCATCACTGCTTTAACAACATCACCATGCGGTGCCGCTGCATTATGCGGTATTAGACAACCTTTCGATTGCTTATTCCCCACCCTCGGGCAGATTTCCCACGTGTTACGCACCCGTTCGCCACTGACATTATTGCTAATGCCCGTACGACTTGCATGTGTAAGGCACGCCGCTAGCGTTCGTCCTGAGCCAGGATCAAACTCTCCATTGTAATAGATTATTTGAACCGTTGTGCAAAGGATTCACTCAAAATTCACGTTTCAATTCACGACTGTGTGCGCGCTATGTCAAAGATCTTGTCTCCCACTTCGGGATAATCATTAAACCCTTTGGACAAAAAACCCGCATTGGCGGGTAAAAAATGAACAAAGTTTTAATACTATTCTAATATACGGTTTATTGAGACGCTTGTCAACTACTCTGTGAGAAAATCACGAAGTATTCGCCAAAACCAATTTTTTCAATTTCTTGGATATAATACGAATGATTTTTAGTAAAGTCAAGTGGTGAATAAATTCACTTTTTTTATGGCCGTTTTAATTCAAATGTACTGGAAATCAAGCCATATTGAAGTCCACCTAATCTTGCAACAGGTTGGAATTCTTCAAGAATCACTCTTTGTTTCTCAACATTCCATATGCTCTCTGAGATGTGAATCTTTTGAACCTCTGCTAATACTAAGTTGGAACTTCCTGCCTCAGATCCTATCGGAATGATATGTTTTACCTTTGCTTCAAAAGCAACTTTTGCTTCTTGTATTCTATAAGCATTTACTGTATCTGCTAAAACAGGCGTCAACTGAGCCAATTCAAATTCATCAACTTCATATGGAACTTCTGCTGAGGTCTGATTCATTTTTTCCACCAAATCAAATGTGACCATATGAATTACACAATCGGGATTTTCTTTTAAGTTTATGATGGTATCTTTCTCTCTTTTTCTTTGAGCATCATAAATTGGTGCAAATGCAATGGTCGTTGGCCTTACAGCAACGACCATTGAAAATGAAAATGGGGCTAAATTCCGTAGATTGTTTTTAGATAATGTGGAAACCCAAGCGATAGGTCTGGGAATATAAATTGAGGTTAGCAATTTGTAAGCATCATTTACTGAAAGTTGATTGGGAAAAAATTCTACCATCGTTTTTTCTTCTCTTACTCTGAAGCACCCCAACTTTTCCAATACTCTTTATTCTCAATGGCAAAAAGATTTGGATGGATTTTTAAGGGTCTTGTTGTGTCTAACATCACAGCGGCTTCATCGGTCCAAGTTTTCTTTTGTGATGCTATTCTAGCTTTAGGATGAGGTCCATGAGGAAAACCAGCAGGATGAAAAGTTATCATTCCTTTTGAAATACCATCTCTGGAAAAAAAATCACCATCATGATAAAAAATGACTTCATCGTAATCTACGTTCGAGTGATAAAAAGGTACTTTTACAGCATCTTCATCTGTTTCTAAAGGACGAGGTAAAAATGAACATATCACAAAACCTTTTCCGACAAAGGTAGTATGTACTGGAGGAGGTAAATGTTGCCTGTGTGAGTTTATTGGTAAGAATTGATCAATGTTCAATTTCCATGGAAAGAGATCTCCTTTCCAACCGATTACATCTAAGGGATGTGTATCATAAAAGAAACTTGTCCATTCCCCATTTCGTAATATTCTAACTTCGTATTCTTTGTTCTGTTCTGTAGGATAAGATACAGGATCTGGAATAAAAACAGATGCAGGATCATACAATGCATGCTGTCCTAATATCCCTCTGGTAGGTTGTTCAATTTCACCTTTATACGCTTCAATGACCAACAATTTTGTAGGTTCTTCCGGTACTAAACGATGTAAAGTTCCTTTTGGAATCAGCAAATAATCTCCTACTCGAAATGGTATAGGACCAAAGATGGTTTCACAGATACCCTTTCCTTGATGGACGAAATAGATTAGTTCACCATCTGCATTTCGAAAATAAAATTTCATTTCATTTGTCTGCTGAAGCATCGCCATCGTCACATCTTCATTCCATAAAAGAGGAAAATAAACATTCTCTTCCCAATTGAGTTGATTGGTATCAAAACTTCTTGGTCTTAAATCGCCTTCTATTCTTTTCCAATTGGTAGGAGGATTAAGATGCGTTAGGTGTGCAATTCGAGAAAAGAAACCCGCACGTCCATATTCCTCTTCATATGTATTAGGGGGTAAATGTTTGTGTGCCGTGGTAGCAACAATTCCTTTAACCAAATGGACATTTCTTGAATCGTTCATTTTCGTATCTCCATCCCAAAAAGGATTATACGAAAATTAGGGAAGCTATTGAAAGTAAAGAAACCAATATGACAAGAAAGCCAGCAATCCAATTAGCTACAATGGAATTTTTCCATTTGCCCATAATTTTTTCATCATTCACTAAAATCAACATAGGAATCAGTACAAAGGGTAATACTATTCCATTGACTTGTTGACTAATAAGCATAATTGGAATTAGAGGAATGTTCGGAATAAGTACAATGAGAGCACCAAAAAAAATGAGACCTGTATAAATCGAGTAGAATTGTTTTGCTTCTTCCCATTTTTTATCAACACCACTTTCCCAACCAAACGCTTCACAAATGGTATAACTGGTTGATAATGGTAAAATGCTTGCAGCAAATAGTGACGCATTGAGTAAACCAAAAGCAAATAAATCGGATGCAAATTTTCCAGCAAAGGGTTCTAATGAACGTGCAGCATCACCTGCAGTTTCAACAACAATTCCATGTGGATGTAATGTATAGGCACACAAGATGGTAATAAACCCAGCAACAACCATAACCACGATACAACCAATGATGGTATCGAGCCGACTATATTTGTATAAATTGGAAGAAATATTCTTTTCTGCAACAGATGCTTGTTGATAAAATTGCATCCATGGAGCAATGGTGGTACCTATAAGTCCTACTAGCATGAGTAAGTACATCGAATCGGGTTCAAAATGGGGTTTAATTGTAGCATTAGCAACTTCTTTCCAATCGGGTTGAATTTGGATTCCTGCAATGATATAAGACACATAAAAAAATACTGCTATTAAAAATACTCGTTCTACTGTTTTGTAATCCCCCTTTACTGCTAAAAACCAAACTAAAATCGCACCGATTGGTACACTTACCCATCGGGGAATGCCCCATAATTCACTTGCAGCAGCAATTCCAGCAAATTCAGCAATGATATTTCCAAAGTTTGTGATGAGTAAACCGATCATCAAATAAAAGGTCCAACGAACTCCAAATTTTTCACGAATTAAATCAGATAAACCTTTTCCAGTAATCACTCCCATCCGATTTGACATTTCTTGAACTACAATAAGCATAAATGCAAGTGGGATATAAAGCCATAAAACTTTCAAACCATACTTTGCACCTGCCTGGGAATAGGTAGCAATTCCTCCAGCATCATTATCTACATTTGCTGTAATTAATCCTGGACCCACAATCGTAATAAAAAGGATAAGACGATTGAATGGATTTTGTAATCTTTTAGGTAAGAAACGAGTGATTGATTTTTTTTGTTCTTCCATCATTCGTGTCTTTTTTTCCAAATGTAGGGTAGTAGTTCTTCAAAAGCGTGTTTTAATGAAATGACACCTTTCAATTCTCCATTTTCCACTACAGGGCAAAATGCAAAATCATAAGTTAAAAACAATTCAGCGACTTCTTCGAGTGAATCATTTACAGACACAGAATAAATTTTTCTATGCATAATATCATAAATAGTAGTGGACGGAGCGCTTGACAGAATAGAACGCAAAGATACTACACCGATAAACTGATTTGCATCATTTACAACATAGATATAAAGAAAAGCATCAATTTCACTTGCCAATAATTTTACCTTTTCTAATACCTCTTGGGTTGTCTCTTCAGGATAACAGGTTATAAAATCGGTTGACATCACTGAACCTGCAGTTTCTTCTTCATGTGCAGCAAGTTCAGAAATATCTTCTCTAGTTTCGGGTTCAACTTTTGCAAGAACTGCTTCAGCAATATCTTCTCTTACCACCTCAAGAACATCAGCGGCTGAAGGTAATTCCATCTCTTCTAAAATATCTGCCGATTCATCCGCAGTTAAAGATTCAATGACACTTTTTTGTACTTCTTCGTCTGCAACTTCCAGTGCAGCAGCCGCAGTTTCTGCACCAATTGCTCTTACCAATTGGGTTCTCTCTTGATGGCTTAATTCTTCTAAAACATCAGCTAATTCAGCAGGATGTAAATTCCTCAAATTATTCACTTGAACGGTGAGCCTTAGAGGTAGCGTTGTTTGTGTCTGTACAGGAGCAACAAACTTCCAAGAGATTAGTTCTTCATTTAAAGAGATGCGAAAAGTTTTGGCAAGGTTATGGTAAATTTTTTCAAAACCTAACCTCCTAATAAATCCAGTAAAACCAACATCTACATGAATAATATGTGCAGTATTGCCTATTAAAATTTGTACATCATTTACACGTTTTACTTTTGCACCGCTGGTATCTACTACTTGTCTATCCCATAGCCAATCTCTCACTAAAAATTGATCCTCCCCCACTTGAAAACCATTTAATCTCCGTGGATCAATAATCATTTTATCGAATTGCAACCATCTTTGGTAATCATGATAATCTGGCTGATAATACTTTTTTTGATTTTTGTGTAGAATAACGAAAGCCACTATCGTAGGGTATTGAGGGACGGCATCAGCTACAACGTCTATGCATTTCCCGACTTTATTGCCAGCTTCATCAAAGACCTTACGGTTCATCCAGTCCGATAGAAAAACGAACTCTTCTCGCACTGTGTTCATTGGTTTTTCTCCGTAATTGCTTGATGAAACGATTTTCACTAATATAGATTGGTAGACCATTGATACCAAATTGAATCGTATTTTATGAAAATGGTGTTATTATGAAACAATTGATATCCATTGTTATCATCTTTGGATTTTTTATGGGACCTAGTGTTGCTATGGAAGAACTTCCACAAAAGGTCCGTATTGGAACAACAGAAGCTTGGTTAGAAATTGCTGATGAAGCAGACGAAATTCAGCGTGGACTATCTTATCGTTACGAAATGGATTGGAATCGAGGAATGTTATTTTGTTTTCCTAACGCAGAACGACGTGGGTTTTGGATGCGTCATTGCTATTTTGATATAGACTTGGCTTATTTGGATTCAAATGGAGTCATCCAACAAATTTTACTTATGAAAGCAGAACCCATTGGAACACCTTCATCAAGATTAAAAATCTATTATTCTGATAGTGATGCTATTCAATATGTCATTGAAATGAATGCTGGATGGTTTGAGGCAAATCAAATAAAGGTAGGTGATACTGCAGATGTAACGAAATTTCGCTCCAAACTCAACCTTCCTATAAAAAACAAGACAAAATCACATTCAAAAAATTGATTTTCTATTTCCTTCCGGGATGTGAATATTCATTGATGTTTTTAATAAGTTTTCTATATTCTTGATCAGAAATTTTATTGTCCCAATGATCTGTAACCTTGGCTAATAGCCAAATTCCAATGAATATGCTCACTAACCCTATCCCAATAAATGAAATCTTTACTTTTTTATGTACCATTTTCGTTGTAAGTGCTGACGGGATGGGACAACTGGCTACGCAATCAAAACAGCCTGTACACTCTACTGAATAGATTTTATTTTTGGACATGATCGGCAAATTCGCAGAGCAGACCTGATTACAAATACCACAATCAGTACAATCGTCTGCATTCCTTGTTACTTGAAGGGGTGAAAAAAATGAAAAGAAACCTAATAGCGCTCCATAGGGACACAGATAACGACACCAAAAATTGTAAATCAAAATAGAAGCAATCACCAAAACAATCAAAACTATCGCACCAATAGTTCCCAATTGAATAAAGAAAAGACCCATTTTAACATCTGCGACTTTATTGTAGGGGCTATGCAAAAAGTAGTGTACACCCCATTTTCCCATTGCAAATATGGAATAGAGAAAGAAAAAGAAAAGGAGATATTTTAAAGAACGTAATGGGTAATCCATCCACTTTGTGAGTTTGAAATTCTTTTTCAATATTTTCCTCCCAAGTGTAGCTAACCATTCAGAGAGCGTTCCAATAGGACATAACCAAGAACAAAAAGTTTTTCGGAAAATGAATGAGATAATTATAAATGTGATTAACAGAATTGTAGCTGAAGGATGTACCGTGTTTAACTCACCAAATTGGAACCAATCATATAAACCCATTAAACCTGTAATCGGCAAAAAACCATCTACACCAGCAGGACGTGTAGGTAAAGGTAAACCATTCCTATACATTGCAGTGTAAGCAAAAAAATACAACTCTAACCCAATCCATATGCACAAAAAAATCATTCCAATTTGAATGGTAGTACGCAATTTGAAACGCCTAAATTTAGTCGTTCCCCAAGTTGATTGCCTTCGGATTATTAGATCTTGATTTTTATTCTTCAGAGTGATGTTTTTCTTTTGAGCGATTTGAACGAGATTCATATTGATTTAGATGCTTTTTTTATTCAATATGCAAAACCTTAACCATTACATTTTTGACGAATGCAAAAACGGGTGAATTTTAATCACCCGTCCTCTTGTTTTAATCAATAGAATTCTTTGATAACGATTAAGTATTTTGAGGTTGGAGTGCTTGGTTCTCTTTTGATTTGGATAATTTTGTAAATCTATCCAGTAAACTATACATCACCGGTACTAAGACAAGTGATAAAAACAATGAAGATAACAACCCACCAATAATCACTATCCCCATTCCTGATCTCATCTCTCCACCTGCACCAAATCCAAGTGCTAACGGTAAGAGTCCTACGACCATCGTTAAAGTAGTCATTAGTATGGGCCTTAAACGTAATGGCCCTGCTTCCAACAAAGCGTTCTTTACATCTAATCCTGTCTTTCTTAACTGATTCGTAAAATCCACAATCAAAATACCATTTTTCGTAACTAGTCCCATTAGTATCAAAATTCCAATCATTGAAAACATTGAAAGTGTTTTCCCTGTTAAAGCAAGGGCACCTAAAGCACCAATAAGGGATACAGGAACAGAAAACATGACGGTAAAAGGATGAACATAACTTTCATACAAAGCAACTAAAATCATATACACGAAAATTACTGACAACACGATAGCTTGCAAAATATCATTAATCATGGTGCGCATATTCTCAATATCGCCAAACACTTGAAAAGTTACACCTTCTGGTGGTTTATATTTTGCTAACTCATCT
Organism: bacterium; assembly: GCA_026417415.1. Taxonomy (GTDB): domain Bacteria; phylum Electryoneota; class JAOADG01; order JAOADG01; family JAOADG01; genus JAOADG01. The sequence goes on along the minus strand of JAOADG010000037.1, from coordinate 228,147 downwards.
TCAAAGGATTTGGTGACTTCACCTAATGATCTACCTACAATATTTGCTGATACAGTAACAAATCTTTGCCTGTCTTTTCTTTGAATTGAGGAAGGACCAGAAGTTCTTTCAATGGTAGCGACATCTTCCAACTTGACAATTTGACCCAAAGCATTCTTGAGTTCGATTTGTCCAATTTTAGAAGGATCTTTACGATACTCATCAGATATTAAAGTTCTTATATCTACTTCCGATTCACCTGTTCTGAATCTCGTCACCACTGTTCCATTAATTGCAGAACGTACAGCCATCGCTACCTCTGCCGGTGTAATAAAAGAATTGGCCGCTTTTTTTCTATCCAAAAGAATTTGTAATTCAGGTGCACCAATTTCAAAGGAAGATTGAACGTCTCGCGTTCCAGGAAGGTTTCTCAATATCTCCAATGTTTTCATCACTGCTACTTGGGTTGAATCTAAATCTTGTCCACGAATTTCAAATTGAAAAGGAGCAGAATTTGCAGTACCAAATATCCCGATATCATTTATCACCACATCCATTCCTGGTATTGTTTTAGCAAATTTTGCAATTTCATTTTGTATCTCAATGGTAGAACGTTTTCTTTTTTTCGCATCAATTAGTTTGACTTGTATACTGCCTTTTCTTGTCTCATAGTTTAAACCCATCTCTGTTTCTTGTAAGCCCACACTGGATAAGACACGATCCACTTCCGGTAACTTCAAGATGTAAGATTCGATTTGATGCATCGCTTGATTACTTACCTCTAATGATGAACCCAGTGGCATTTTGGTAAATACGGTAAATTCTCCTCGATCGGTATAAGGGATAAAATCTGATCCAACAAATCCAAGCGGAACTAAAGAAAGTGCGCCTAACATTAAAGCTGTGGTTAATAGTATCACACGAAAACGATGAGTTAAAGACCAGTTCAAAAGTTTTTTGTAAAAATCCACCAGTTTTTGGTAAGCAATATCAAATTGTTTTTTGAATGCTGCCATCCATTTTTCACCTTCAATGTTTTCAGTGGTATTTAATCTTGATGCAAGTAATGGGGTAACCGTAAACGAAACGAATAAAGACATTAACACCGAAGAAACGAATACTAAAGAAAATTCACGAAAGATATTTCCGACCAGCCCTGTTAAAAGTCCAACTGGTAAAAACACAACAACATCCACTAATGTTATAGAAACCGCAGCTAATCCAATTTCATTTCTTCCACGAATGGCTGCTGTAACTGGATCTGCACCTTTATGCAACCAACGATGAATATTCTCAAGTACAACTATTGAATCGTCCACCAAAACTCCAACTACCATTCCCATTGCCATCATAGTCATTAAATTGACAGAAAAACCAAAAAATGCCATTGCTAAAAAAGTTGAAATCAGAGAAATTGGAATTGCAATTAATACAATAAAAGAGTTTCTCAATGAATGTAAAAATATCAACAATACTAATGACACTGTAAACAACGCTTCAACTACATTGGTTTGAACATTTTTAACCGATTCTTTTGTAAATGTCGTGATATCCTGTGCAATTTCAATTTGAAGTTGATCTTGAAAATCTTTTTCAATCTTTTTGAGTTCTTTACGCACTCTCTCAGAAGTTTTTACTGAATTGGCTTGTGCTTGTTTTACAATTTGAATTCCAATGGCAGATTTTCCATTTAGACGCAGCAAAGATCGATCCGTTTTGATAGTGTCAACAACCTGTGCGATTTCTCTTAATTGAATCGAGACACCACTTGGCAAAGGAATTTGTATGTTTTGAATTTCATTCACAGAACGAAATTTTCCAGCCATACGAACTACATAATCTTGTTGACCACCATACATCTTTCCGGCAGGTACATCCAAATTATCTGCTGAAATAATACGATTTACTTCGTTGATGGTTAATCCGTGAACTTGTGCTTTATCGGGATCAATAACGATATGAATTTCTCTTTCTTCACCACCGGTGATATTGACTTGACCAACCCCCTCTACTTGTTGTAATCGTGGCTTTACCTTTTCATTTAACAAAGTAAATAAATCCGTAGGTCTCATACTGCTTGCAACAGCAGCACGAATAATAGGTAGGGTCCCTAAATCAGCACTAAATATTTGTGGTTCTTCTACATCATTGGGCAATTGTGCCCTAGTTGCTGAAACAGCTCTTTGAACATCTTGTAAAACCACATCTGCATCAGCTGACATTTCAAATTCTAATACCATTACGGAATAGTTTTCCATATTGTAAGAACGGATGTGTTTTAATTTGTTTAAAGAAATGACAGCATCTTCAAGCGGTTTTGCAACCATTGATTCTACTTCTTTAGGTCCAGCACCCGGCCAAAGTGTAACGACTGTTACCCATGGCCAATTCATTGATGGTAGTAAATCAACAGGTAATCGCGTGTATGAAATGATTCCTAAAATCACCAATGCTGTAAAAAACATGGACATTGCAGCGGGGCGTTTTATTGCAATTTCGGTAACCGTCATGGATTTCCTCCATTCATTGAAATTGCAATTTTTTGTCCTTGAGAAATTAGTTGGTTCCCAACTGTTATCACTGTATCTCCTTGATTAAGGCCATCAACTGCTACTGATTCACCTAAATAACCCAATACTTGTACATTCTTTTTTTCAGCGGTATTGTTTTTGGAAAGGAATACGATGGTATTTCCAGCATCAGGAAGCACAGCATTTCTAGGTAACACTATCGCCTGTTTCAACTTTGCACTTTTCAATATTGCTTTTGCAAACATACCCGATTTAAGTTTAGGGTTCCCTTGAATTTCTATTTCTATAGGAAATGATCTTGAACCTTGTATGGCTTTCTTATTGATTGATGTAACTTTACCCAATAAGGTATCATTGATTGCAGGAACAATAACCATGACGTCAAGTCCAACTTGAACATCTTGTATCTGATTTTCTGAAACATTTACGATTAATTTCATCTTTGCTAAATCAACTATTTGAACGGCTGGCATTCCTCTTTCTAACATCTGTCCAACTTCTGTCATTTTAGCAGCTATCGTTGCGGAAAAGGGTGCACGAATGGTGGCATCTTCATAGGTCTTTAAGGCGTACTTAGCTTGGACTTCAGCACTTTTTACCATCAACTTTGCATTTTCATAATCGGTTTCGGAGACACTCTTTTCTTTGAATAGTTTTTCGATTCTTTCTAAATCCATTTTGGCTTTATCATATGCGACTTTTGCCCTTTCAGTTTCCAATCGCAATAATTCATCATCTACTTTTAAAATTGGTTCACCTTGTTTTACAAAATCGCCTACGTTGACAAACCATTTCTCTACTTGACCACCCGTTTTTGCGGAAATGATGGCCTCTTTACCACCTTGAAGCGTACCAGTTTCTTCAATATGTAGTTGAACTTCCTTTTGGTTAGCAACAACTGTAGAGACAGTCACGATTGGTGAATAAATATTACTTAAGGCATCGCTTTTCGCATGTCTAAAATAACGTCCGATTATTATCAAAATGACAAACAAAACGATTCCCGAATACAACAATATTCTAATCTTTGTTTTCATTGTTCACTCCTATTCAGAAAAGGGTTTTTGTCCTAATGCCATTTTCGTTTCTGCAGCTGCCACTAAACGTTGATAAGTGAATTGTGCTAAATTGACTTTTGCAACTGTTTCATCAAGTCGTGCACTTTCTAATTCTAGTGGAGTTGCTTGACCTTGGTTGAGTTTGGTCTGGCTTATCTTTCTTGCTGTTTCTGCTTGATTTACTGTTTTTCTTGCTGCTTGCTCATTTAATAGTGCAGATTGGTAATTCCCAAATGCTGATTCAAATTGAAGTTGGGCACCACGTAATGCTTGTTGGTACTGAACCAATGATTTTTTATAGTCCACATAGTATTGTTGGGCAGCACCGGAAATTTTTCCTGATGTAAAAAAAGGTATGCTAATTGAAATGCTGCCTGTAACAGCAGACGCATTATTGACAGGTTTTAATTGCCATTTTTCTTCAGACCATTGCCAGGTGTATTTAACTTGTGAACCAATAGTAGGGTAAATCGCATTTTTATAAATGGTCCAAATATTTTTGTTGGTTTCAACAAGATGTTCAAGTGCTTGTAAATCATCTCTAAAAGACAATTTATCTTTTTTGTTCGTTGTATCAATTTCAATCTGATAGTCAAATAAATTCCCCTCTATGGTAATGATAGAATCCATCGGAATGCCAACAATTTCCTTTAATGCAAGTAATGACAAATTGTATTGGTTTTGTGCTTCTTTGACTTTAGGAATTTGTAGATCTTTTTGTACTTCTGCACGTAATACATCATATTCACTCATCATTCCTGCATTATACAATCTTTGAATATTTTGATATGCACTATCCGCGATATCTAATGCTTGCTTTTGAACCTCAACGATTTGTTTCGTTAAAAGTACTGCCCAAAACCTTTTCATAATTTCTAATTCAAGTTGATTCACTTTACTTATTAAAAAGTGCTCATTTGCCTTTTTCGCAGAATATGCCCCTTTCAATCCGGCACCAATTCTACCAAAAGTGTAAATTGGTTGTGTTAATGTTGCTTCACTCAATGCACTGTTGTTTTTTGTAAGCTCAATTTTTTCTGTTTGCCCTGTAATAGGATTTGGAAAAAACATTACGTTCTTTTTCCAAGCTCGTTGATAAGCAACGATTCCTTCTAATTGCGGCAGAGCATTTGACCACGCCTCTTTTACTTTACCATTCATTTTTTCTATTTCTAATTTAGGTTCTTCGAGGAACAACGATTTTTCTTTTCCAAGATTAATTGCTTCTTTTAGGGTTAAAGAATAAACGATATTAGTTATCCCCATGAGAAAGATTAATAGAAAGTTTTTAGTGAAGTTCATTTTTTCTTGTTCCTTAATTATTTATTTTCTTTTTTTTCAATAATGATGGATACATCAATTTTGTTGCTAAGGTGATGATCTCAACTGTATTCAAATCAGGTTCTAATTGTTTTCTCATATACAATCCATCGTACAATGCACTAATCACTTTTGCGATTGCCTGATAATCAGCTTTTTTGTAATACCCTTCTCTATACGCCCAATACAATAAATCTGTAGCGACTTTATCCCACGATTTGTAGTATTGTTTCAATTTCTTTTTAATCGCTGGATATCTTTTTGAAAGATCTATCAATTGACGGTGTATGCTGTTGTATGCAGTATTTTCATCAAATAAACAAGCAACCTCTTTGTGAATTTTCCAAAACGCTTCAGGTCCATACTTGTGCCAAGTAGTATGAATGATATGTTGTTGTTTAGCAGCTATTTCACGATCAGTGATTGAAAATAAAATTTCCATCTTGCTTTGAAAGTGCCAATAAATCGCGCCTTTAGAAAGACCGGCTTTGCTTGCAATTTGGTCCACAGTAGTATTTTCATAGCCCTGGACACTGAATAAAAATTCAGCTGCATTTAGTATTTGTTCTTTTCGTATATCTCGTAATTGGTGTTTTGTCATAAACTGATAAACTAAAATGACTTCTTAATGAATAATTTATTAAATATTCTTCATCGTAACAAACTGACTAGTCAGTATAAATATACGTTACAAAAATTCTTCTTGTTAAACACTATTCTTTTTTCTTACAATAGCCCTACTCTACTTCTATACCACCACTCTATCGTTAAACACATGATCAGAAAAAGCATGGAATAAACAGAATTCCAAAGGAAAAAGTGGGTTTGGGAAAAATCACGGACTTTTACTTGTTTGAGTGAATCAAGAATTATTGGTAATTCGCTTTCTTTCAATAATTTTCCGCCAGTTTGCGAAGCAGTTGTTAATCTTTGGGGATAACATTTTGGATTTGTCAATTCTTGATTATATGGAGTAACTACTCCTTGGATGGTATCTGAAGTTATCGTATGATTTGACTTGGTGGCTGTTGCAACCAATTTGACTAAACCCGTTTGATTTGGTTTCCATAAATATTCAAACCTACCTTTCGCGTTTGCTTGAATAGGAATTTTCTCCTGATTAATAGTTAATACCACATCACCTTCTGTGATTTTACTTCCACTTTCACTGTACCAAAGAACTTCTATTGGTGTAGGGATTCCTTCCATTAGTTGTTTTGGTGGTACGATTTGTAATGGTTTAGTAAGATTTGTACTGATTATCTCGATTAGATATTTAAACATTTTTTCAAATTCTAAAGATCTTCCTGTTTCAATTCTATCGTGCTTCCACCTCCAGAAATCCCAAAAAGTAATGAATACCCCTTTTGGGAATTCTGTTTGCAAAATGATTGCTGGTTCGTTGGTTGCATATACCGCTATAACATTCTTTGTCGCAGAAACACATTTTTTCCATGCTGCAGTGGGTGGCAACCTTGACCATTGCAGATCGCTAGTGATAATTGAAAAATCAGACATAGAAACCGGAGTAACCTGAGTTGAAATCATCTCCTGCGTTTGATGCATTGTTACTCCGCTGTTTTCAAATCGTTCTAAAAGTGTTTTGGATAAATTGGATGACGCTGATATCCAACACAATGCACCTTTGTACTCTTTTAGAAATTTTGCTAATTCAAATTCTTTAATCTTTTTTTCATCCGGTGAACCATATAGTACAAGGATAGGCAAATTGTGATTGGTCAATTTCTTCAATTGATCAAGTAACTCATTCATATGAAAAAGGTTTACTTGATAAGACGAGTCATTGCTAAAGGTTTGTTTCATTGCACCAATATCTGGATGTAATGTTTGATAAATAATCCATAACGATTGTTGCTGGGTATGTATATAAATTGGATAAGTTTGTAAATTGTCATCCTTCTCTTCATCAAAGTTTGTTAGTAGTTCTATTTGTAAATTTTGCCACCCATCTTTTTTACTGGTTATCTCAATGGAATAGATTTGAGTACTGTTTTTAGAAGGTAGTTGTATCATTTTTTCAATTTGCGATCCATCTGTTAAAGAAATTTTTAATCCAGCTTTTTGTTCATCATCACCGGTGTAAACCACAGGAACATTAAGTGAAAACTTTTGTCCTCTTACAATTTTGGAAGGTATTTCAGTTTCTTGAAGGTAAGCATTTCTTAATGGTAAGGTATCGCCTACAATTATAGGCCAAGTGGGTATCTTTAACCAAGGAATGTTATTTCCTTCAAGCACGTTTCCATCAGTAATCCATACTATCCCATCAATTTTTTTTTGATCTTGTGAAACCGCATCAAACATGCGTTTAGCAGAAGAATATTTGGCTGTCTTTGATAAATTCTTCCACACTTGTAAAGGTTGATCGGTGTGAATAATCGAATCTGCTACCATTGTCGTATGGAAATACTTTTTACTTTCTATGATTGCTAATAACTCGTTTACTTTATCTTTTCTGTTACCCAACCTATCGGAAATAATCATTGATTCAGAAGCATCCACCAAAATTTGTAAACGAAACTCTCTATTGGTAAACTTTTTGGCTTGGATTTCCACACTAAATAAAATCGTTAACATCAAGAGAAAAGAAAGTGAACGTAAAATCATTAAGAAGGTTTTTTGTGAGGTTTTTAAATTTGGATTTGTTTTATAATAAGTCCAATAATACACGATGATAATGCTAATCACCCAAAGCAAGATGATTAGCCATATAGGAATATGAGATTGAAAAGATAAATTCATTTGTTGTTTAACTCTTCAATGGACCATCTCGGTTTCACTGTGATCTCTTGATCACACTTGACTGGGAAATTTTTTAACCACTCAACACCTGCAATCGCAATCATTACACCATTATCTGTACAATAAGGTAGTGGTGTTGCATACAATTTTCGTGAATTCGTTATTGCAATTTGCTGTAGTTTTTTTCTTAAGAATTCATTGGCTGCCACACCACCGCTAACGATAAGTGGAAGATGTGGGTTTTCATTCCAATATCGAATCACTGGTTTAAGAAGTGAAAGAATAGCCGCTTCTTGAAAAACGTTTGCCCATTCTTGCGTAGTTATTTTTGGATTTTTATCAATTGCAATTTTTAGTGCAGTTTTTAACCCACTGAAACTGAAATCATATGAATCGGATAGATTGGTTATGGGAAGTTGTACAGATCTATTCGAATCAAAAATGTTTGCATGTTTTTCAATGGCAGGTCCACCTGGGTATCCTAATTGCAACATTCTTGCAGCTTTATCAAATGCTTCTCCGATCGAATCGTCTTTTGTTTTTCCGATGACTTGATAATTTCGATAGGAATGAACGTGAAGTAGTAAGGTGTGTCCTCCCGATACCAATAATGCAATAAAAGGTGGTTTCAAATTTGTATCTATTAATTTCACAGTCCAAAGATGTGCTTCTAAATGGTGAATGGGTATTATAGGGATGTTTAATGCTTCACATAATCCCAACGCATACGACACGCCTACCCACAAAGCACCTGCAAGACCCGGTCCTGTAGTTACTGCTATTGCTTTGATTTGATTGAGGTGCGTATTAGAGTTTTCAAAAACTTTTTGAACTGAATAATCTAACAATTCTAAATGGGCTCTTGATGCAGATTCTGGTACTATTCCTCCCCATTTTTCGTGAACTGCTTGGCGAGTAAGAATTTGAGAAATAATTTGGTACTCATCATTTACAATAGCAACCGCAGTTTCATCGCATGATGTTTCTATACCTAAAATCATTCTTTTCTTCTGATTTCAACTTGTTCAGGTTTCATCTCTATTATCTTACAATTTGGTGGAATATCCAAATACGGTTTCACCTTAGTATTTACTATTGGAGTTGAAATTTTTGCTTGAATACCTCTCTTTTGCAAATTAGCAATTTCCGAAGATGGACCTTGAATTTTGAAAGATATCCAAAAAGGAACTGCAGTCCACCCTTGTGGTACCAATACTTCTACATTGTCAAATGATTTTTCAACGATTCTCTCTACTTGATATTTTACGTCAACTTCTTTTAAACCGATAGTAAGACCCATTGGTGATTTAAGTTTAACTTTTAATTGACCAGATGTAGTAGCATTTTGAATCACGACAGTATCAGTTGGTATGGATTGAATTTTTAAGATCTCATTCTTTTTCCCACTAACTTCTACCTGTGATGGTAGTGCATAGGGAAGATTTGTTACCATAAATCCTTCCGCAGGAAAAATGATCAGATTGGGCTGAATTGGTAATATTTTTACTATTCTTTTTTCTACTTTCACAGGTAAAGAATCAGGTTTCACTATAGATAACAGTTTAACATTTCCTTCCAATTCAAGCATATCCACTTTTAACACAACATATCCAGAATCTGGCAATGTACTAAGAGGTAATTTTAATTTGGGTCTTATTACTTTTTCTAACCACCAAATTGATCTGACTTTTCCTTGTACACGAACGACAGCATTTTGAGGATAAGGGTAAGTCCAAATTAAATCTTCTTTATCTGCATAAGGAATAATTGGAATGGTAATCGTTTTCTCTGCTATTTCTTCTGAAATAATGACTAACCAAATCACACTACCAAGAAGCAAAGCAATTAAACGAACCTTCCAATCTTTTACAAAATTAGAATACTTCATTGAAGGATAGATTACCTGAATAATTTAAGTAAATTTGGAAGTGCAGAATGTTTGGCTAGTATAAATACTTTGTCTGAAGGTTGTATTGTAGTGGTCTGATCCGGAAATAAAACCGTTTCATTTCGAATGATAGCAGACACTTTTGAGTTTTCTGGTAATTGTAAATCACTAATATGTTTGTTTTCTATTCTCATTCCTTTTTCACATTCGAATAAAAATGCTTCACAATCTACTCCACGAATGGAAGTTGTACTCTGAATAGGTCCTTGCTCTAATTTTCTTAAAATGGTATTGGCAGTTAGCAATCGTAAATTGATTGGGATATCCAATCCAATGGTACGAAATATCGGTAAGTATTCAGCACGATGAATTAATGTAATCACACGCTGTACACCTAAATGTCTTGCTAAAAGACACGATACGATATTTTTTTCGTCATTGTCCGTTGTGGCTACAAAAGCATCCATTTGAATTAAACCTTCTGCAGCCAGTAAATCAATATCAGTTCCTTCCCCTTGCATGACCAACGCTTTGGATAAATTTCTTGCAATGGAATGTGCACGCTCTGAAATTGGTTCAATAATTTTAATCCGAACACGTTTTTCATTTTCTAATTCATACCCAACCTGTGCTCCTACTTCGGAAGCTCCGTAAATCATAATGTTTCTAACTCTTTCGGTTTCATGTCCACAAACAGAATAAAAACGGTCATCACCATTTTCTTCAACAGTAGCATACACTACATCATCTTTTTCAATTTGTGTATTTAGATCACAAAAAATGGTTTTATGCATTCGTTGAATTAAATGAATTGAAAAGGGAAATCGTTTTTCTAAATTGTTTAAATCAGCTAATTTTCTTGAAACTAAAGAAGAACCACTGGTAATTTTTGTTCCGATTAATTTTAATTTTCCATTAGAAAACTCTTGATACTCAACTGCGTGATTGTTTCGCAATAAATTTGCTATTTCTTTTGCTGCTTCTTTCTCAGGAGTAACTAATAAATCTATTCCGAAACGATGTAATAGATCAGATTTTGATAAATTTGCATATTCTTGGTTTCTTACACGAGCAATCTTTAATGGAACTTTCATTTGGTTGGCTAATGTACATGCCAGAATATTTACTTCATCTATGGCAGTGACTGCAATTAAAATATCTGTTTCAGCCAATCCAGCATCTCTAAGAATTTGTGGTGAAGTTCCTGATCCATTCACTGGTTGAATGTCTGTTTGAGTTGCCAGTTTTTCTAACCGATTGGTATCGTTGTCAATCACGATTACTTCGTGACGGTATCGCTTTAAGGTTTTTGCTAAATGGCTTCCAACCTCACCTGCACCTAAAATGATTATTCTCATGAATCGGACTCCGTTATGGATTGATTCATCGCTTGGATTTGTTGAGGGGTGAGTTCTTTGGCCTGACCTAAAAGTAATGCTTTCATAACAATTTTTATCGCATTTTCAACACGTTCAAGTTTATCGTATGCAAGCAATAAAGTACTTCCAACCGTTACAATTCCATGATTTGAAAGCAGAACAACATTGGAATCCATTAGTGCATCTGAAACCAGATTCGCTAAATTTGTTGAACCTGGAACGGCAAAGGGAACTGTTCTTACCTTTTTGATGAATATGGCAGTTTCTGGTAAATAAGTAACTGGGAAATCCTTTTGTGTGATAGACCAAGCCGTAGCATATGGTGAATGTGCATGAATAACAGCATTGATATCAGGTCTTTTTTGATAAATTTCAGAATGCATTTTCCATTCTGATGTCACCTTCGCTTGTGCATTTAACCATAGGTGGAAAGGACTCGTGATTGGATTTCCATTTTTATCTACAGGGAGGATGTTGGTTGGTTCTAACCGTCCTAACGCTACACCTGTTTGGGTTGCTAAAAAGTATTCATCAAAACGAACGGATAGATTTCCATCAGTTGCTGCAACAAAATTTTTTTGACTCAACCACTTCCCAACAGAAATTAACTGTCGGATTAATTCTTGAAATTGATTTCTTTGATGCCAATTCATTTTTCATTCACAGTTAAAACTGCACGATTTTGCATATAAGGTCGTAATACCGGTGGTATGGATACAGATCCTTCATCTGTCTGATGATTTTCTAACAATGCAACCATTACGCGTGAAGTGGCTAACCCACTTCCATTTAATATATGAACAAATTCAGGTTTATCGCCTTTTTCCATTCTATATTTGGTATTCATTCTTCTTGCTTGAAAATCTTCGGTATTGGAACAACTTGAAGCTTCTAACCACTTGTTTTCATAAGGACTCCATACCTCTAAATCGTAGGTCTTAGAAGAAGCAAATCCTAAATCACCGGTACAAAGTAATACTCTTCGGAATGGTATTTCGAGTGCCATCAATAGCTCCTCCGCATGTGACGTCATCGTTTCTAAATCTTGGTAACTGTCTTCTCTTTTCGTAAACCAGATCATTTCAACTTTATTAAATTGATGCACTCTTAGAAATCCACGTGTATCTTTTCCATAAGAGCCAGCTTCTTTCCGAAAACAAGGTGAATAGCCACAAAATTTCATAGGCAATTTTTTACCATCCAACATTTCATCTCGAAATAAATTGGCAATTGGAACTTCCGATGTAGGAATTAAATAGAGTCCCTCTGATTCACACAGATACATATCTTCCGCAAGATTCGGCCATTGTCCAGTTCCTCGAACAGATTCTTGATTGACCAATACTGGAGGTATAATTTCTTTGTAACCATTGGCTATGTGACGATCTAGAAAGAAATTCCACAACGCCCTTTCAAGTTTCGCACCTAAACCTGTATAAACTGGGAATCCACTCCCTGAAATTTTAGCCCCTCTCTCAAAATCAAAAAGACCTAATCGTTTTCCCAATTCTAAATGACTCAATGGCGAAAAAGAAAATTGCGGTATTGTGCCCCAATTCTTCACCACCACATTATCTTCAGAACTTTTTCCAATGGGTACAGTATCAGTAGGCAAATTAGGCAATTTGAGTAAAAGTTCTTCTATCTGTTTTTCATAGATTTTTAATTGTTGTTCATTTTGAGAAATGTTATCTGAAACTTCTTTTAATTCCGCTTTCAATAGTTCTGGATTTCCACCTTGTTTAATTTTGGTTCCAATTTCTTTAGAAGCTTTATTTAAGTATGCTCTTAATCCCTCTGTTGAAGTTAATAATTTTCTTCTCGCATCATCCCATTGAATTAGTATTTCAAGATCCAATTGGATGTTTCTGGAATTCAATTTTTGTTGCACATCAGATAAGTTGTTTCGTATCAATTTGATGTCAAGCACGACTTCCTCCGACCACTTTTTTCAGCACTCTTTCCCAATTGGGATGGAACTTATCGGTTACAATAAATAAAGGCAAATCCTCTCTAGGTGTCAATTTCGTCCATCCAGCAGCAGCATCTCTTAGGTCGGGTACTACCTGAACTTCTACTTGAAGATGGTTACAAATTAATAAAGTTTGCAATAGTTCTTCCGTATGACCATTATCCCACGCAAGTATTACGGTTTTTAATGCATGTTGTTGAATAAGTTCTTCTAATTCGTTTAAGGTTCCTAAAATGGGTGGTGGTAGTTTGTTCCTTTCTTCATGGTTAATTGCTATACTACCTGTAAATACTTCGCCGTACTCTTTATGTTCCATTAACTCTTTCACTATGGTATCTACCCATTTCCCATATCCTATAATAGCGGTGTTTGCTAACGACTTACCCGATTTCCACATCCATTTTTGCAACCAATAAACTCCTTTTCTACCTGTAGAAACAAAAAATGTGATTAAAAGCCCATAAGCAACTAAAACAAATCTACCGGGTGGTAATGGTCGTTCCGCTTCATACGTGAGCCAAAACAAAATTAGGCCGCCGATCAAAACTGTAATCCCAATTTTTTTAAAATCTTTTGTCCAGAGTTCTGTAGAAATATGTTTGTAGTGTCCAAAAATCGCAAATACAATTAACCATGAAACGGATAACAAAAGAGCAGCCGAAAAAAAATCACCTTTGATATATACATGAAACAATCCTGATTCGTAACGTAACAAATATGCACCACTGTATGACAAAAGCAAGGCGATAAAGTCAGAAAGAAGAAGTACTATGGTGATAATCATTTTCATGTTGCTTAAATCTTTATTCTTTGTGAATATTGTTTTTCATAATATTGAAGATATTCACCAGTGATGACTTTATTAACCCAGGTTTGATTTTTCACATACCATTCTACTGTTTCAAATAACCCTTGTTCAAAAGGTATCTTCGGTTCCCATTTTAATTTTATCCTAATTTTCGTAGCATCAATTGCATAGCGTTTATCATGACCAGGTCTATCTTTAACAAATTGTATGAGCGCTTCGGATTTATTTAAAATAGCAAGAATCTTTTTAACAATGGTAATGTTCTCTTGTTCATTATTTCCACCAATATTGTACACTTCTCCTGCTTCACCGTGCAGTAACACAGTTAAAAGAGCTTCACAATGATCTTTTACATGGATCCAATCTCTAACATTTCTCCCATCTCCATAGACCGGTAAGGGTTTATCGTGCAAAGCATTGTGAATCATAAGTGGAATCAGTTTTTCTGGGAATTGGTAAGGTCCATAATTATTGCTACACCTAGTTATCACGATATCCTGTTTGTAGGTATGAAATGCAGCACGTGCTAACATATCTGCACTGGCTTTTGACGCACTATATGGACTATTGGGTGCTAATGGAGTTAGTTCTGTAAAATATCCTGTTGGGCCTAATGAACCATATACTTCGTCGGTAGATACGTTGAGAAAACGTTTTACTTGATGCTTTCTGGATAATTCTAAAAGTACATAAGTACCATAAATGTTGGTTCGAATAAACTCATCTGCTTCAAGAATGGAACGATCTACATGGGATTCTGCTGCGAAATGAATGACTGCGTCGAATTGATATTGTTCAAATATTTTATCAAGTACCTGCTTATCGCAGACATCCGCTTTAATAAAAGAGTAATTGTCCCAGTTACTCAAATGAGCAATATTTTCTAAGTTTCCTGCATAGGTCAATCGATCTACATTCACAACAGTCCAATCTGGATGTTTTTCATAGATGAACTGCAAAAAATTAGAACCAATAAAACCAGCACCGCCAGTAACTAAAAGATTCATTGTCAACTCTGGATTAGAATTCGCTTAATGATTGAATAACTTCTTTGGTTTGTTTCCATAATCTTACTACCAACTCACTTGCAGAAGGTAAATCTTGAATAATCCCCACACATTGTCCTGCTTCCAATTGACCGTTTTGTAAATCCCCTTCAAAGATACCTAATCGTTCTCTTTTTGACCCCAAAGCATTTTTTAATGTTTCTTGATCGGCGCCGGAAAACTCGAGATTTTCTACCGTTTCTGACCATTCATTGCGTATAACGCGTGAATTTCCAATCTTTCTTAACACTAGATGGGTATCAGCGCTACTTGAACGGACAATGGCTTCTTTGAAATTGGGATGACACGAGGCCTCAATAGTAGCAGCAAATCTCGTTCCCAATTGCACACCTTTAGCACCTAAACAAAATGCAGCGGCTATACCTCTACCATCAGCAATCCCACCAGCTGCAATTACTGGAATTGTTACGTTAGAAACCACTTCTGGAATTAACGGAAAAGTAGCAATTTCTTCTTTACCGTTATGACCACCTGCTTCGACCCCTTCCGCTACTATCGCATGAACACCCGCTGCCTCTGCTTTTTTAGCCAATCTAGGTGAAGGAACAACATGAACAACTTTGCAACCTCTTTCAATAAGTTCACGAGTATATAAAGCAGGATTTCCAGCAGAGGTAAAAAAAATAAAGATCCCTTCTTCAAGTGCAGTTTCGATCAGATTTTTCGCATCACCTCTTAACAATGGGATGTTTACGCCAACCGATTTTGAAGTAGCCGTTCTTGCTTTCTGAATGTGCTCTCTTAATAATTCTGGTTTCATTGATCCAGCACCAATCAATCCTAAAGCGCCACTGGAGGAAACAGCTGCAGCCAATTTCCAACCACTCGTCCATACCATTCCTGCTTGAATAATAGGTATCTCAATTTTCAATAATTCTTGAATTTCAGTTGGGAAGGGCATTTTATTCCACTTTTTCTAATTCTACATCAATAGAACCAATCATAATTTGAAAATTTGCTTTTAGAGGTAAATTTTCCCAATCACTGGTAATCCAACCTGTTGCTTTTCCAGTAAGCCCAGCAATCCCAACATAACCTACTTGAGCATGAAATTTCTTAACAGGTCTTGCCACTCCTAAACTAATAATCTTCGTATCTTCAAAGTTCGGTAAGATATACGAGTACTCATAATCACCATCTACAACAGTTACCGCTTTTCCAAAGTTGTTGCTTTCAATCATCTTTCTTGCCCAAGTAAGTATCGTAGTTCCATCAAATGCATTTACGATTAAATCTTTTTCTTCAACACGAAAGATTCCTTCTTTAGAAAAAGTTTTTACTATCATTTTGCCTTTGTCTAAATCCATGTCATATAATGAATAATCGTATCTCCCTGCTATTTTAGTAACGGAAAAAAATTTTATCGTATAACGAAAATCTACATCAACGTAAGATTCATAGTAATCATCAATATCAATTATTGGTACAGATGGATTGCTGGTTATGAAATAACGTAATTTCCAAACGGGTTTTCCGTATAAAGTGGTTTTTTCAATTGCTTCAATGGAAAGACGACCAAGATTAATAAAATTCCAACTCACTTTGTAATGCCACTTCTTTCCTGCTACTAAAACGCGATCACCAATCGGATTGGAAGGAATTGATGTGTATTTTTTAATGATTTCGTTTCTAAAATTTTCATAATTTGTAGTGGGTTGCAACTCATTCAATTCATGAATACACTCATCCGCATAATTCCCTTTTGGGTAATATTTTAAGTATTGTTCAAAATACTTTTTAGCTGTTGGTCGATCTTGAGCATTTAAAATTTTCCCATTCCAGAACAATGCTGCTGCTACAGGAAATTGGGACAGTGTGGTAGAAAGTAATTTATCTGCTAAACGAAAATCTTTTTTTTCTAGTAGAACAGGCATGAGTAAGTGAATGGCCTCTTCATTCTTTGGGTTCTTTTTCAGTGCATTAAGTAACTCATCCTTAAAATCATCTTCCTTTCCTAATGCAAGATTAATTTTTGCATACAGAACGTTTGCATTTCCTTTCGGATCATTTAGGGCTTTTTTAACATAAATTAGAGCTTTTTGATATTGCTTAGTATTCCAAAGATATTTAGCATATTCATAGTAGGCAGAATAGTGATTAGTAATTTCCAGTGCTTTTCTAAAGTTAACATCAGCATCTGAAAGTTGATTGTTCATTGCTTGTAAATTTGCCAAATTGACCATTGATGCCCAATCTTTTGGTTGATTTTTCGTCCATGTTTTTAGAAATTCAATAGCATCACTATACCTTCCGTCGACCATTGCTAGGCCTGCCTTTTCGCGTGAAGTTGTAGGTGACCTTGCTATCACAATCGCATTAACAACCAATAATAGAACAAGAATAATAAAACCGATGCGCATCATTTAAAATTGAAGTGGAACAGATTGAGGTTGAAACCAACGAACTAAAACAAGAGATAAAGCAGGAATGTAAGTAATCATCATCAATGCAATAATCATTAGAATTAGAAATGGAAATGTGGAAGTATATAAATTCAACAAAGGTTTTTGAAATCGAAAACTTGCCATGAACAAATTTAATCCCACAGGTGGGGTTAAATAACCAATTTCTAAATTGGTTAAGAAGATAATTCCCAAATGTATTGGATCAATTTGGAATTGTTGAGCGATAGGAATGATCAATGGTACTACAACCACTATCGCAGAAAAAATATCCATCAACATGCCTACAATAATCAAAAACAGGTTCAAAATTAATAAAAATAACCACTTGTTTTGAATAATGGGTTTCATCCATTCAAAAATCTTATTGGGAACTTGTTCATCAATAAGGTAATTTGTGAACCCAAGCGCAGAACCTAAGATGATTAAAATTCCACCAACTAATACCATACTCTCTTTTGCAATTCTTGGTACATCTTTTACCAATTGAATTTCTTTGTGTACCCAAACTTCGACAACAAAAACATAAGCTGCAGTAATTGCAGCCGCTTCAGTTACTGTAAAGAAACCTCCATAAATTCCGACCAATACTATAATCGGTAAGGGTAATTCCCATTTAGCAAGCTTCAAGGCAGTTAAAGCTTTATTCCATTCAAATTGATAAGTTTGAATGTTTCTTGAAGTATTCACAGAATAGATAGCAATTAAAGTGATCAGTAAAATTCCGGGTAAAATTCCAGCAATAAACAACTGGTCCACAGAAGTTTTACCAACAATTCCATACAGTATGACCGGTAAAGATGGTGGAAACAACAACCCTATTGAACCTGTAGATGTGATTAATCCTATACTAAATTTTTCTTTGTATTGGTCCTGCAACAACATAGGTAGCAACAACCCACCCAAAGCAATAATTGTAACCCCACTTGCTCCGGTAAACGCAGTAAATACAGCACAAGTAAGAATGGTCACAAAAGCCAAACCACCAGGTAACCATCCAATCCAGGTTTGGGAGAATTGAATCAAGCGTTTAGGTGCATCGGAATAAGCAAGCAAATACCCTGCAAAGGTAAAGAGGGGGATTGCGACTAACATGGGTGTATTAGCTAATCTGTAAAATTCTATGATTACAGCAGCAGAATTGATGTTGGCATTTTGAAAAAGTAGTAGTGCCAAACCTGCAAACAATGCAAATAGTGGTAAACCCAAAAGTGCGGAAAGAATTAATGCAAATCCGAAGACGTTCACTTGTTTACTTTATCTTCTTTGCTTTGAAATATAAAAATAAAATGGAATATTGAATTCACCGCGATAAGTACAAATGAAATTGGAAATATCCATAAAAGCATTGAAGTTTTAATATTTCCAATTAAAACTGTACCTGCTTCTTTTTCCATTTGAATCATTTTTAGAGAAGCATCTGCCAACCAAATACAAATGAATGAGGTCACAATCGTGGTAAACAATTGAAACCACTTACTTACTGAAAAGGGTAACAACTTGATAATCGCATCTATTTTAATCTGATTTCCTAATCGCGTTGCACTAACTGCACCCAATAAACCAAGGTATAGAACTGAATGCCTTACCCAAAAATCTAACCAATCTATACCACCGCCTAAGAAATTCCTTGAAATGACTTGAACTATTGCAGCAAGAAGCATTGCCATTAAAAGTGTAACAATGCAAAAATGAACAATAAATGATAAGATGTGATCAAATAACTTAAGAATTTTCACGATTATTGTTTTACATTTTTTACAGCATTTTCAACTTTTAGAAGCAGATCTCGTGGATAGAGTTTATCAACCAATTTTTCTCTTGTTTTGATCCCAATTTCTTGCATTTTTTTTAATTCTTCTTGATTGGGTTTTGGTGATATTTGCATACCAGCTTTTTTCAAGGTTTCTAACGCTGTTTGATTGTCTTTTCTTGTTTGTAAGGTTAATTCTCGAAACTTGGTTTTACATACTTCTTTCAGAATGTTTTGTTGTTCAGGTGTAAGTTTGGAAAATATTGATTTTGAAATAAGCACAGCGCCAGATGCATAGGTTACTGGTAACTCAGAAATGTATTTGGTACGGGTGTGCCATTGCATTGCCAACGCAGCATATGGGCTAGCATAGACCACATCAATCATTCCTGTCTGAAGTGCAGTCAAAACATCGGTTAAAGGCAATTGGATTGGTGTTATATTAAAATTTTCAAATAAGGTTTTGGCTAAATGATCCCCCTGCCACATCCAAACTTTTTTGTTTCTAAGATCATTGATGGTTTGAATGCGTTCTTTAGAAAAAAAATGTACAAATCCAACATCCACCCAACCCAGAAAAATGAATCCTTTTTCTTCAAAACCCTTTTCAATTACCGATTGTACAGCATTGGCAGCAGCATCCACTTGCTCTTCATTTTGGAATAGATAAGGTACTTCCATCACTCGTATTTCAGGTAGTACCTCGCCTAATCCATTTCCAGTAAAACCAGCTGCATGTAGTTGATTGATGCGGATTTTTCGTAACATATCCGCCTCATCCCCCTGCACCCCACCTGGATAAAATTTAAAAGTAACTTTTCCATTCGTTTTTTGTTTCACTTCATCCGCAATTGCTCTCATGGTCTTCATCCAAGTAGAACCATCGGGTGCAACTGAAGCAAATTTGATTTCTGTTTGAGCAAATGTAAGTTGAAAACTCAACAAAGTAATGAACGTAAAAACCAATTTCACAAGTGAATTCCTTATATTCATATGATTTAGATAATACGAAGTTAAAACCATTCTGAAACTCTTGCTTGATAGCGTTTTGCTTTTAATTTAGAAATTGCAGTTAATAATTTTCCATTCGGTAGGATGTCCATAGGAGCATTAAGTACATATTCGAGTTCTTTTTCAAATTTTTCTTGATCTAATATAGGGACATATAGGTATCTTGCGCGGAATACACGTTCTAATAAAAAAGTATTGTTGGAAATTTTTCTACAGTTTTCAAATTGGATAAGTGCTTTGTCAGGATCTCCACCTAAAACTTTTGGACGGTATCCTTGTAAAATGGCAAAATACATTATGGGAGCGCCGTAAAAGTAAGTGGAATCAATTTCATACACTCTTTTCATAAGAAATTCTGCTCTTGACAAGTTATCTAAAGATTTCGGATTATCTAAGTTTAAAAATGCACCAAGAGACCACGATAAGCTCCCCCAAAATAAAAGCGATACCGTGTTCTTAGGCAACTTATTTAATTGATTTTCAAGCTGTTCTAAATCACCCTGCAGTATTTCTTCCGTTACACCATAACTTGATAATCCCTGAAAAGCGTATTGTGTAGCACGATTGTAAAATTCCATTGCCAGTTCTACAGAATCATCTTCTATGTATGCTAAAGAATAGGCCGTATAACCCATTGAAGCATAGTTTAATAATTCCAGATCGTTAGGTCTGTAAGCTAAAACCCCTTCTAAAAGTTTCAAATGTGATTCTATAGCACTTTTTGCCAATTGTACATCCGATTCATCCATGACCTGCTTGAACGTTGAAACGATTAAAGGTTTAGTTGCTTTGGCTGTCATAGAATGGAAGGAACAACCAAAGAAAAAAGTGATGAGTAAATTCAATCCTAGCAGTATCTTTTTCATAAGCTATCCAAAACTTGATATTGAAATGTAAACGGATTTTTTTCATCAACCAATACGTCTATTCTAACGTTTACTTCAAGAATGAATTGAATTGTATTACATTAGTTTGAAGTATTAGTGCTTGAGGAGAATATGTTGACAGTAAAAGTATATGATTTAGAAGGAACTCAAATCGGTACCTTAACTGAAGCGGTCGTCCAACTATCTAATGATCGTCATGCTATCCATGGGGGCTATGTAGGTGGGTTCTACGATGAAATTCAAGAAATCTATAAAGGTCATTATCATCCTGTAGTCCTTAAAGATGATGAACGAACCTACTACCAATGCTGGTTACATTCCAAAGCAACATTATTGGGTAAAAAACATGCGGTGTTTTCATTTACCTACTATGAAGGTAAACCTATTGAAGTCCCAAAAGATACTGTAGCACATTAAAGAGGTTGATATTTTTTATAGTTTTCCAGATCCAATAGCAATTTTACTGGTAGGTACGGTTGGTTTTCTACTCACTCTTGATCGTATTGGCGTCCGTACTATGATCTCAACACCTGTTGTCATTGCACCTCTAACTTCTGCGCTTCTTGGTTTACCTTGGCTTGGTTTTTTAACAGGCATTCTTTTTCAATTGTTATGGATCACACCCAATCAAGATAAAAAGGTGTTTAGGCCTGATTCTGGTTTTGCAGCTCTGCTTGCTTCAGCTTTATCCGCATCTTTGGTCGGTCCACTCGCTATTGGTGAACGACTTTTTTCGTTATGGCCCTTTTCAATTGTATTTGGATTTTTAGTTTCACCATTTTTTGGAATAGGTCCTTGGATTGCTGCTCAATTTATTCATAGAAAATTGGATTCAATCACAACGATGTTGAGCCATCAGCAATTCAAGACGGTAGCCACTATCCCAATTAAATCTTTGATACTTTCAGGTTTCATTGGTGCTGTAATGATAAGTTTCTTTTATGTGAGCGGATATTACTTGTGGGCACAATTTCAAATGGTTTGGTATGAAGCAGACCCTATCCTCTTAACGATCGTTCCATTATTTGCAGGTGTTGGGTTGGCGAATGTGACCAAAATCTTTGTTTCACGGGACACTATTCTTGCATTCATATTAGGTGCAGGAATTATGATGATTTTTGAATTGGTCCAAAGGATGTAAACATAAATGGATATTCCATTTCAAGTTGTTAAACGTAGCCAAGATTTAGCTCTATTGAGTCAAGCAACCTTCACTTCAGAAAGACATCTTGGAGTGGGTTTAGATTTTGCCATCACACCTATTCTAAACCATCTTTCACATTCTTATTCTGTCTATCCTTTTGGAACATTCTATGGTGGCCATATCGAGTTTATGCCCCTTTCAGTAGGAACCATTGCTAAAGAAGTTGCTTCGTTTCCCAAAAGTGATCCAAACGATGTTTACTTGTTAAAAGAATGGAGTTCAATGGAACTCCATCGCATCGGTACCCAATTGTTTGATCGTGGTTGGCGTGCTCTGTTTTTGCTTATCGGGCTAATGATTGGATGGTTTGTTTACCAATCCTCAAACCTAACCAAAGCGTTAGGGGTTTGCCTTTATCTAATTCTTTATAATGTACCTTTGTGGATTTTTCGTTTTTGGCAGTTTAGAACTGGATGGAAATTGGGAAGAAATGGTCTCTCATATTTAAAATCACTTCCTTTAGATAGATTTCATTGGATAATCCGATGGTTAGGTGCTGGCTTCGTAGGAATAGCATTTGTAATCACGTCAAAAGAATGGGGTTCTATTGTTTTCGCTTTCGGTAAACATCTTGCAGAAGAATTGGCGTGGATTTCTGTAGCGATAGGTTTCTTAATTGGTTATCTCTTATCAGAAAAACTTTCATTGTATTTTATTTTATTTCTATTTTCAGTTGTAGTTTTTTCAATTGGTATTTTATTTTGAAATATGATTAAACGTGAAGTTGTTATCCTAAATCGTTTGGGTCTTCATGCAAGACCAGCAGCACAATTTGTAAAAATTGCTGCAAGCAGTCAGTCCGAGGTTTGGGTTGAAAAGGATGGAAGCCGTGTCAATGGAAAGTCCATTATGGGAATGATGTTGATGTCAGCTGAACAGGGTACAAAAATTCTCATTGAAATCAATGGACCAGATGAAAAAGAAACTTGGGAAAAGTTATACGAGCTTATTACAAATCGTTTTTACGAAGACAAGTAATTATGCAACAACAAGAATTACGTGGAATACCAGTATCTCATGGCATCGCTTTCGGAAAATTGTACATTTATCAACCTTATCAAATTCATATTGAAACCCGAACGATTTCCCAAGATCAGATTGATTCAGAACTAAATCGTTTACATCTCGCCCACTTTGAGACCATCCGAAGTTTACAAAAAACCAAAGAACAAGCTTTAGCGATATCTGGTGTGAGTATCGCACAGATCTTTGAAGCACAAATTTTGTTGCTTGAAGATAATATTTTTATGGATCAGATTTATTCATTCATCCGAAATGATCTTATTAGTGCAGAGACCGCTGTATTTCGTGTGATGCAAGAAGCCATCCACGAGTTTTCCAACAGCGAAGATCCGTTGATTCGAGAACGGGTAGTGGATGTTTCTGATGTATGTAGAAGATTCATTTCTTCTCTAATGGGTAAACAGAAGCAAACTTTTCAGTTTTCTGAAGATACTATTTTATATGCCCGCGAATTGTCTCCTTCTGAAATGATGAGTTTATCCCTTACTCGTTGTGTTGGAATCATTTTAGAAGAAGGAAGTGAAACCTCGCATTCTGCAATCTTAGCTCGGGTTTTTGGAATTCCAGCAATTGTGGGAATTAAACGATTTTCATCTGAAATCGTCAATGGTGTACCTACCATTATCAATGGAAATTCTGGAAAGGTAATTTTATATCCAACAAACGAAAAGGTCCAAAAATACAGAATTAAAATTGATCAGTATAAACAATTTGAACAAGCATTAGAAGAGATCAAATACGAGAAATCAGAAACACTTGATCACTATAGTATATGTTTAGACGCGAACATCGAGCTGCCTTTTGAAGTTTCTAAAGTTCTTTCTGTTAATGCAGATGGTATTGGTTTGTTTCGAACTGAATACCTTTTTCTAAGTCGTTCGTCAGTACCTTCTGAAGAAGAACAATATCAAGCATATTTTGAAGTCGCAACAGCGCTTTACCCTAAACCAGTAGTGATTAGAACTTTTGATATGGGTGGTGATAAAGTACTGCATGAATATTTTACAAAACCTGAAGCAAATCCTTTCATGGGATTTCGTGCCATTCGTGTTTCTTTAAGTAATTTACCTCTATTTCGAACACAATTACGTGCAATTCTCCGTGCTTCTCTATTAGGAAATGTAAGTATTATGTTTCCTATGATCAGCGATATTGATGAAGTAAAACGAATTCAACACATTATAGAAGAAGTAAAAACAGAACTACATAAGGAAAATATTCCTTTTAATACTTCTATTCCCACTGGGATTATGATTGAAATCCCTTCTACAGTAATTCAAATTCGTGAATTCCTTTCTGAGGTTGATTTTGCAAGTATTGGGACAAATGATTTGACCCAATTTACCTTAGCAGTTGACAGAAATAATCAATTGGTACGTGATTACTTTTATCCCTTACACCCTGCCATTTTAAGTATGATTCAAATGGTGGTCAATGAAGGAAAAAGGCAAGGTAAAAAAATATCCATTTGTGGAGAATTGGCCGGAAGTTCACTTGCGACACTGATTCTCATTGCTTTAGGTGTGGATCGTTTGTCTATGTCACCTTCACTTATACCTGAAATTAAAATGATGATACGTACTGTTACCCGAGAAGAGTGCATTCAGCTGTTGAATGACGTTAGTCAACTCTCCTCGGGTAAATCTATGGAACAGTATTTAGTTCAAAAATTACGTAAACGTTTTGCAAATGTACCGATATGGTTTGGACGATAAATAGAGATTTATTGCATTATTACTCACCGAATCCTTTTTACCTCTTGAGCACCATTTCCAGAATTGTCATTCACAAAATATGCTGCAGGATTGGGAATCCTTAAAATTCGATCTATTGGGTCTCCCTTCATTTCAATGGGGTTACTTTGAATACATTTCGGTTGATTGGTCTCTAAAGTGATTGCTTCCTGTTTGGGTTTATTTTTCGTCTGGTTTAAACCTGTAACAATTAAAGTGATTTGAAGTTCATCGCCTAACGCATCATTGTATGTAATTCCTGCAAATACTTCCGTATCATCTTTTCCTGTTTTATCCTTAATGTAATTCACCGCATCGTTAATTTCTTTCATTTTTACATCAGTGGAAGCCGAAATGTTGATTAAAATGTTTCTCGCACCTGAGATATTCATATCATCTAAAAAGGGTGAACTAACGGCTTGTTCAGCAGCTTTTATTGCACGTTCCTCACCATTTGCTGAACCGAAACCTAATAGTGAATCACCTCCTTTTTTCATTACTGCTTCTAAATCTCTAAAATCCAAATTGATTTCACCCGTTGTCGTAAGTAAGTCGCAAATTCCACGGGTGGCTTGCATTAAAATAGAGTCCACTTTTAAAAATGCATCTTTCACACGAATATCACCATTGTTTGCTTCCAACAATTTTTGATTTGGAATGACTACCAATGTATCGGATTTTTCTCTTAATTCACGAATTCCTTCTTCTGCACGTAATTGTCTAGGTGACCCTTCCATTAAAAACGGTCGTGTGACAATTGCAATGGTTAAAGCATTTGTTTCTTTTGCCAATTCCACACACACAGGAGCAGCACCAGTACCAGTTCCTCCACCTCCACCAAGTGCAACAATAATTAAATCAGCACCTTCAAGTGCACTCTTAATTTCTTCTTTACTTTCCTCTGCTGCCTTTTTTCCTAATTCTGGATTTCCACCTGTTCCCTTTCCACCAGTTACTGTTGTTCCTATAGGAATAATTCTATAACCATTCAACTTTTTTAACTCCATTACATCAGTATTAATTCCGATGAATTCTACTCCTTCAATGTTACTTTCTATCATTCTACGAAGTGCATTATTGCCAGCTCCACCAATTCCTACAACTTTAATTTTTGTTCCGAAGTCGCGATCTGACTCTAAATTAAAACGGACGTTCCCCATAACCCCTCCAGGTGAATGTGATTAAATTAAAATTACCAAACTCTCATTGCTTTTCCCTTTCAACCACGAAAGAGATTTTCTAAAAATCGATTTAGTGGTGCGATAGGAATCTAAACCGTACAATGCTAAACCAAGCACATTCACAGCATCTGGTTTTGCTGCTGCTTCACTTAGATTAGCAATATTCTTGACAACACCTATTCGAGATGGTAAAAAACTAAAATTGTTGATAAAATTTGCCATCCCTTTAATGTTAGACCCGCCACCGATAAACACGAGATTAGAAATTGAAATAATTTTGCTGTCTCTAAATAACTCTTGGAATGCAGTATTTAATATTTTCAACATTTCATTTTTAATCGTGGTATAAATTTCTCGATGCGATAGTTCTTTTCCATTCACAAGAGTAATCGTATCATAATCTTTGATCGAGCCATCTTTACTAACCATCAACCCTTTCGATTCTTCTAATCCATAAGTTCTCTTCAAATACTCAGCTTGTTCATATGAAATTTGAATACCCTTTTTATTGAAGTAATCAATTAGTGCAATGTTGATATGATGTGATCCTAAAGGAATTGTGTGATAATACAGCCAACTACTTTGATGGTAGTACAATATTGAGGTCTGTTGATAACCAATGTCAATTACAACCGGGTTATTCAATTTTTCATAAGGTTCTAAAACAACTCTGTCTGCAGTTAGAGGTGGAAAAGAAATCTCACGTGGACCGATAAGAATTTTTCTGAAAGCAGTAGATATTTTGTTCCAACAATCAGTAGGAATAGATATAGCATAATATCTAGCATGAACTATTCTTGTACTTTCTTCAACGACTTGTTCTTTCCATACTTTATCGTCACACGAGTAACCAGCGGGGATTAAACCCTGTAAAATGTAATTTTTTTCCATTACGAATTTTGCATAATTAGACCGTAAACGATCGATATCATAGTAGGTAACTTTATTTAAATTATTTCTATTTGGAGGTGTAACCACTCGCTTTGAATCTGTATTTTTTATTCTTAGATCCTCGCCAGAATAACCTATAAAAGCCGTACGAATTTCTGCATTTGGTGGTAATTCACTTCGTACATCTGTTAATAGCAGTTTTAAACTGTCAAGTAATTTTTGTGCATCATTTACTCTATTTTGTTCAATTCCACCTGCTGGTACAGAGCCATAATAAATCAATTGCGTTCTGCCTGTATCTGTTCGTCCTACTATTGCAACGCGAAGTACATACGATCCGATTTCAAATGCCACTGAAGTGGTTTTATACTTCGTTATTTCAATGTTTTCGGTAGATTCTGCAATCATATGGTTTACATACCTCTAGGATTATCTTGCTTTTCACGCACAGAAATAAAACCTGGAGTAATTGCATCAATATATACAAAATCCAGATTTTGATTCATTTTCTTCATTTGACTTACAAATGCATCGGTAGCTGAAATACTCTCTACCCAATTGCTACCGATTAACCATTCTGTTTCATTGTTTCCTATGTAGAAATGTGGTTCGTGGTTTTGATCGTACCTGATTTCAACAAGATCATTATATATTTCATAACTTTTCATTAAACTCAATAACTTTGCTAATCGTTTAATAGATATATCGAAATTATTTTTCCCTTCGTGAATTGTTTTTGAATAATTTGTAATGACAGGTAGGTCTATCTTTGAATACATGGTACTTAATAAATAGAGATTACCTAAGTTCGTTAGTAAATAAGTACGCTCTGAAACTAATGAAGCAACCGGATACTCCTCAATGATCTCAACTCTTAAACCATCTGGTAAATGTCTTTTGATGACTACTTTTTGGATCCAATCTAATTGAAGTAATTTTTTTTCTATTTGGTGATAGTCAACATCAAATAAATAAGTTCCGTAAAGTTCTTTAAGGACTTTCTCCACTTCATGTTTGTTTGAATTTTGTATTCCAACACATTGAATTGAAGTCAAATTAAATGAAGAAGGTTTCCACACATTGATGACTATCATTAGAAAACCACATGTAATAGCGAAGAACGTGATCAGAATAAAAACTCTGACTATAGCACGTCTTATTTCTATTGGTCTTTTAGATTTATCACCCAACATATGAGGTTCATAAGGATCCCATTTCATTCAAACCCCCATAACTCTTGTTCTAACTCTAATTGTATTCCATACTTTTGTATAATGATTGAACGAATTTCTTTGATTAATTGATACACTTCACTGGCTTTAGCATTGCCCAGGTTGATAATAAAGCCAGCATGTTTTCTACTAACTTGTGCTCCACCAATGGTCAGTCCTTTTAAACCGGCTTCGTCAATTAATTTAGATGCATAAGCATTTGGAGGTCTTTTGAATACTGAACCTGCTGATGGATAGTTGAGTGGTTGATTTATCCTACGGGTACGAATGATCTCAACCATTTTTTGTTTCAATTTTACGGGATCTCCATTATTCAATTTAAAAGCGACTTTCGTAATGCAGGTATTTCTTAATTGTGGAACTGAACGGTAATTCCATTCAATTTCTGATTGTTTACAAAGTTGGAGATTTCCATTAACATCAACAAATTGAATCCATTCTATACAATCGGATATCTCTGTGCCATACGCACCACAATTCATTCGTACACCACCACCAACTGTACCTGGAATACCTGATAAATTTTCTAATCCGACCAACCCTAAGTGGACTGTCTTTAGAATTAAATGCAATAGTTTCGCACCACTTTCAACAATTACAGTATTTCTATCAAATGATATGGAATTAAGAAATGATGTAGTTTCAATAGTCAATCCTACAAGGACACCCTCATTGATTAATACATTTGATCCCCCACCCAATATTCGGTATGGAAATTGATTGGTTTTTGCGATACGAATTGCTTGTGCAACATCTTCTTCATTCATAGGTGAATAAAGAATCTCAGCAAATCCACCAATGCGATAAGTTGTTCTCTTCGCTAATGGCTCAAATTGTCTTACCATACCGCTATTTAATTGGTACAATTCATTTAATACATTTTCTGCTTTTTGTAATAAGGGTAAAGGATTCATCCTTGTTGTACCAATTTCTTTGAAATTTGATTGATGTCACCAGCACCTATGAAGATTACCATATCATTTGGTTGAATGAATTTCATCAATAGACCAATTGGATCATTGTCTTTTTCTAAATCGTAAACATTAGTATGACCACTTTTTCTTAAAACATTTGTGATTAGTTTTCCGGTTACATTAGGAATGGGTTCTTCTCTGGCAGGATAAACATCCATCACAAATACTACATCTGCTGCCATCAATGCTAAACCAAATCTCTCCGCAAATGCTTTAGTACGTGAATACAAATGCGGTTGAAATACTACCACTAACCTGCCATGATGAACGTTTCTCGCAGAGTTCAATGTTGCAGCAACTTCTGTTGGATGATGTCCATAATCATCGATTATCACTGCTCCATTGTACATTCCAATTCTTTCAAAACGTCTTGAAATCCCAGTAAATTGACCTAGTGCATGAACAACAACATCAAAAGGAATATTTATTTTCTGTGTAAATGCAATCACTGCTAATGCATTTTTTACATTGTGGATACCTGGTACATTTAATTTGAGTTCACCTAGTTTTTCATTCATCGAGTAAATTTCAGAAATCGTTGAAAAGTTTATATGACGTATAGACTTAGCGCAATATTGATTTTGTGGGGATAAGCCATATGTGACAACAGGACGATTGATTAGGTTTCGTATTCCTTGCAATCCCTGATCATCACCACACATAATAACTAAACCATAAAATGGAACACTATTAGCAAATTGAATAAATGCTTGCTCCATTTCAGCATAAGTTGGATAAGTATCAATATGTTCATGTTCTAAGTTGGTCAGTACAACATACACAGGCCTTAATTTCAAAAATGAACGATCAAATTCATCTGCTTCCGCTACCATCCATTCACTAGTACCAGTAGCAACGTTTCCACCATAATTTTTTAAACGACCGCCAACAATTACTGTAGTGTCTAATCCTGCTGCACGCATCGCTTCACCAATCATACTGGTTGTAGTGGTTTTTCCATGAACACCACCTACAGCAACCCCTAACTGCAATCGCATGATTTCACCAAGCATTTCTGCACGTGAAACAATCGGAATTCTTCTTAATCTTGCCTCGACTAATTCAGGGTTATCCATTTTACAAGCAGCAGAATAGATGACTAAGTCAGCACCAACCACGTTTTCTGGATTGTGACCAATGTAAATTTTTGCGCCTAATTTTCTTAAATGATGTGTTGTATCATTTTCAACCAAATCGCTTCCCGTAACTTTGAAATTGTGTTTCATCAATAATTCAGCGATTCCCGATACGCCTGTCCCATTTATCCCTACAAAGTGAAGATGTTCAAACTGGTGAAAAAAATATCTCATTAGATACTCTCTGAAAATAATTCTGGACCAGTTTCAATACTTAAACGAAGTAAAATTCCAAGTAATCCTAGATTAAAAAATATTGCAGTTCCCCCAAAACTGATAAATGGCAAAGGCAAGCCAGTAGCAGGCATCGCTGCTACATTGATAAAGAAATGAATGATTAGATACAACGCAAAATTGATCGTGATTCCAAATGCTAGTAAATATGAAAAAAAATCTTTTGAATGTTTTGCAATGTTGAATCCTCTGTAAAGAAAAAAGGCATAGAGAAACAGTACAAAAGTAACTCCAATAAAACCCCACTCTTCTGCAATAATAGCAATAATGGAATCTGAATAGGCCTCAGGTAAAAAGTATTTTTGCATGCTATTTCCACCACCCACACCTGTTAGTTCACCTTGATTCAATGCGATAATACTTTGTACTTGATGAAATGCCACTTTTTCAATCTTAGCAGATAGCTCTGGTTGTGTTTTTTTCAACTCGTCTGCTTTTTTATACCAAGCAATGGGGTCGGTCCACACTTTCAACCGAATGCTTCTAAATGAATTCAAAGATATCAATAAACCACCTACAACGACTAAAATGACAGCAAAGAGTGCCCATTTTTTTGGAATGCCAGCTACCCACATCATAGCACCAACAATGCAATAGAAAACTATAACAGTAGATAAGTTGGGTTGGAGCATTATTAAACAAGAAATTATGAAAAGCAGAAACAACAATTGGAAAGCATATTGAATTTTTGACAATTCACTTGAATGATTTGTCAGAAAGTTTGCTGAAAAGATAATTAATGCAAATCTTGCAAAATCAGAAGGAGCAAAACTGATTCCGTAAATCATCAACCATCTTTTTGCTTCATTAATGGTCACACCCCAAATTAGCACGGATATGAGCATTACGATTGACAGTAAGATCAAAAAATAATTCAACAACTTTTTTTGCCAAATGGAAGGACTAATTGAGAAACATACCAACCCGAATACAGCACCTAATAACGTTTTATAGATTTGTGATTGTGACCTGCTATAGAGATCGGAAATGTTTGTCGTGATACTCTCTTTGGTAATCGTAATTCGAGATGGGTCAATCTGATTAGAGGTCGCCATTTGGTTCATTATGATACCAATGATCAACAGCATCCCAACTATAATCAAGATATACCAATCTAATTTTCCAGTATCAATACTAATTTTGGTAGTTACAGATCTTAACATTGCAAACCTTTCACATAAGTTTCAAATTGCTTCCCTCTTTCTTCAAAATCGTGGAATTCATCAAAACTTGCACACATTGGTGATAAAAGAATTACATCACCTTTAGTTGAAATTTCGTGTGCTTTCAACACAGCATTTTTTAATGTGGTTACACGTGTTACTTGTACTACATCTTGATATTCTTTTTCTATAGTTTCAGCAGAGGATCCAAATGTGATTAAATGTTTTACTTTCTTTTGTGCGACTTTCTTTAACCCTGATAAATCTATTCCTTTGTTGTAACCACCTGCTAACCACACGACAGTAGAAGGAAACGCTGTAAGCGCTACTTTTGCAGCTTCAGGGGTTGTGGCTTTGGAATCGTTGTACCATAAACGATCATCGTTGGTTGAAATTTTTTGCAAACGATGTGGCAATCCTTTGAATGAAATTAAACCTTTATCAATTTTATCTATGGGTACACTTGCAGCATACAAAGCAGCTACAACAGCGCAAGCATTGCTCAAATTGTGTCTTCCTATGAGTTGAATATCAGAAAATTTTGCCAGTTTAGTAGGTAGCATTTCTGTATCACGTAGCATTATCCGATCATGCCCTAACCACACTCCACGTTCCAGGGGATGTTCCGATGAATAAGGAAATGTTCTTCTTAAAAACTTTGAAAAATACTTTTGGACATTTTGATCATCATCATTAAGAATAAGCCAGTTTACTTCAGATTGCTTTTGAGTAATTTGCACTTTAGCAGAATAATATTCATGAACGGAATGATAACGATCTAAGTGATTGGGGATTAGATTTGTAACAACAGCAACTGTTGGTGAAAAAGTGTGAACCCATTCTAACTGAAAAGAAGAAATTTCTACAACTGCCCATTTGTCTTGACTATCTTCTAAAACAAACTCTGAAAATGGAATGCCAATGTTTCCACCAAGTACATAAGGAATGTCGGCATTTCTAAGAACTTCACCGATCCATGCAGTTACAGTAGATTTAGCAACAGATCCTGTAATGGCAATGATTTTTCCCTTCCACAATCGGAAAGCAAACTCTATTTCAGACCATATAGGAATGTTTAAAGATTGTGCTTTTTGAAGTACTGTTGCAGATTTAGGTACTCCCGGTGACACTACGATCAAATCCGTATTTTCATAAATTCTATTTGAATGCATACCTAGCTCATAAGCAACATTGAGATGATCTAATTTTGTTTTAATTTCACTTTGCTCTTTTTGTTTTGAATAATCCGATACAAATACATCCATCCCAAGTGCTTTTGCGACCTTGGCTACTGAAAGACCTGAACGTTCAGCACCAATGATTGAAATTCTTGAAATAGGTTGCAATCTTTGTCTTAATTCAATGATTTGATTGTGATTCATTTTACTTTACATTACTTGGAGAAGTATGAAACTTTTTGATAAAATTTTCTGAGAATGCTTCCATCTTCATTCCACGGGAACCCTTCACCAAAATAGCAGCACCCGTTTTAGAAGCAATGTACACCTGTTCCACCCAATCTATCGGATCCTTTTGGTAAAAAACTGCTTTATGTTTGTTCTTTTTCAAATGCTCATAAGCATATAGCATCGCTTGTCCTGCCAAATAAACTTCGTCAATTTCCATTTCTTCAATATCTTTAGCAATGTTGATATGCTCTTCTTTTGAAAATTCTCCCAATTCATAAACATCACCAAGCACAGCTATTGTTTTTCTACCATTACTAATCTTTTTTAGCAAGCGTAAACCAGCTAAAATGGAATTTCTTGATGCATTGTATTCATCTCTAATTAACGTTATTGGACCTAAGTAAACGATATTATTTCTATATTCACTCTTCTGCATTTTTTGTAACGCAGCTGTAATATTCACCATCGGAACATTCATTACTTTTGCAATAATTGCTGCAGAAAGTAGATTTTCCATTTGATGTTCTCCTTCTAATGGCGATTTGATTTTGACATTTTCTACTTCAATTTCATAACACATATTTTCATCAGGTTGTCCTCGTTTCGCAAAAATCACATTTGATGAAATGTTTGCTTTAGTAGAATCAAAAGTGTAACCAATTTTATTGGAGAAAGGATCATTATGGTAATACTCCAATAAAAATTCATCATCTAAATTGTATAATCGTATTGCATCACTTTTCATTTCATCAAACAATTCATGTTTGGCTTGTGCTATCCCCCATTTACTTCCAAAATATGCCATATGGGAAGTTCCGATATGTGTAATCATTCCAATGGTAGGTTGTACTAATCTTGTCAACTTCGCGATTTCATTGTATCGATTCATTCCCAATTCAAAAACTGCAAATTGATGATATGGTTTGCTATTCATCAATGTTAACGGGATCCCAATAAGATTGTTGTAATTCCCCGGACTGACTAATCCGTCTCCTAATGTTTTTAAAATTGATGCAACCATTTCTTTGACAGTTGTCTTTCCATAGGAACCAGTGATTGCAACAACTTCACATTTTAGCACATTTTTTCGAAACCATTGAGCAATCTCAATCAGAGCTTGATTAGTATCATGAACAATTAAAAAAGTTGCTTTGGATTTTAATTCGTTGTATTCTTCACGCCATTCACTGATTAAGACTGCTTGGACTCCTTTTGAAATTGCATCAGCAACAAAATCATGTCCATTTCGATTGGCAACTAAAGCAACAAATAGTGCGTTTTGTTGAATCGTTCTGGAATCAACCGATACCGATGAGATAGAATTTAGGTGGGTTACATCTCCAAGCATCGTAACGTTAGGCAGTTTTTTAATTGCATCAAGAATCATCTGGTTTCCACTTTGTTTTTTTCAAACTTGCTCTTACCGTTTCAAAATCAGAATATGGAATTTTTTTCCCTTGAATGTCTATATAATCTTCTGCTCCTTTACCCAGTACTAATAACACATCATTCATTTCTAAATCACTACATGCACGTTGAATCGCTATTTTACGATCTACTTCAACTAAAACAAGTTTCGCTGGATTTACACCCGGCAGAATGTCTTGAATAATTTCTTCTGGATCTTCAAAACGCGGATTATCCGATGTCACATAAACGCAATCAGCCAAAGAAGCTGCTTCTCCCATTAATGGTCTTTTCGTTTTATCACGATTTCCGCCGCAACCAAAACAAACTCGAAGTTTACCTTTTGTAAAATTTCTTGCAGTTGTAATGACTTTTATCATTGCATCGCTAGTATGTGCATAATCAATCAATACTGCCACATTAGGATTAGAAGGTACTCTTTGCATTCTACCTGGTATTCCTTTTACCGCCTTGATACCCTCGTGAATGGTTTTTCCATCAATCCCAATTCGATCAGCAAGTGCAACTACTCCTAAAATGTTCTCCACATTGTACATTCCCACTAAAGAAGATTCGATTTTTAGTGTACCACAAATTACTCCATTGACTTGAAACTCAATTCCAGAATGATTTAAGGACAAGTTGGTTGCTAAGTAATTGGAATGCTTATTCTTGATAGAAAAAGAAAGTATGTTTCTGTCTTGAAGTAATCTTCTACAATATTCGTTGTCATTGTTTACCAAGCGAATATCAGCAGCACCGCTCCCAATAAACAGTTTTGCTTTTGCTTGAAAGTAATCTTCCAAATCTTTATGAAAATCGAGATGATCTTGTGAAAAATTAGTAAAGACGGCTCCTTTAAATGGAATCCCATAGACTCGATCTAATGCTAACGAATGGGATGAGACCTCCATCACCACGTGTGTGTCGCCTTCTTTCAACGCTTGATACAACAATTCATTCAGCCGATATGCATCAGGTGTTGTATGTGTGGCTGGAATTTTTTTATTACCGATAACATAACCAATGGTACCAATCACTGATGTTGCATTTCCATTTTTTTGTAAAACGGATTGCAATAGGTAGGTACTTGTTGTTTTACCATTTGAACCCGTAAAACCGTAAATTTTTAACCTCTTCGCTGGATTGCCAAACCACTCAGCAGCTGCAATAGCATACGTCTTACTTATCTCTTCTACTTGCAGATAATCAACCCCATTTGGTAGTATAGTGTGTAGTGGTTTTTCCGAGACGATTACTGAAGCACCTTTTTTAATTGCTTCTCCAATAAACTCATTTCCATCTGCATTCATCCCTTTAATCGCAAAGAAAACGTAGCCCGGTAATACTTGTCGTGAATCATTCGTAAGTCCATTGACGACTTTGTTTACAAAGGATTGTTTGATATGAGGAAACAATTTCTTTACTTCAATGTTCATTGTTAGGTCTCAAAATTAAATTGATAACAGTATTTGGTTGCACATACGTATTTTCTTTTGGATGTTGATCAATCACTTTACCATAACCATCCAGTGACCACATCAAATTGTCATTACTTAACCTTGCAATTGCTTCACGTAGATTTAAACCCACTACATAGGGTACTTTTACAAGATTTCTCTCTTTTTTCTTTGATGTAAAGTTCGCTAACCTTTGTTGGTTCGTTGTGTTAAAATGATAGATTGGATTTTGTTTGACGAGATCATTTCCAAACCATTTGGTTTGTAATCCATTCCACCAATTTGTTGTTTGAAAAAGGGATGCGGTTCTATTTTTTTGAATAATCTGTTCTTTGGAAGGTATTCCAAGGTATTTCACAGGTTCTGAAATAACCATTTGTGTGGGAACTTCTTTGTATATTCGAGAAACAATTCTGTTCCAACAAGGAGCAGCAACAGCACCACCATAATAAGCACCTTTAGGAAAATCAATGACAACACCTACAACATACTCAGGATAATCTATGGTTGCGATACCAATAAAGTTTGATACATATTGACCTTGTTGATACCTTCCATTTACAATTCGTCGTGCGGTTCCAGTTTTTCCACCTACTCTCAAGCCCTCTATTTTTGCGGCTTTCCCTGTACCATAAAGAACTACTTCTTCTAAAAGTTGAAGCATTACGCTTGCTGTCGCAGCTGAAATTGGTGTACTTGCAATCTGTGGTGGTATCATTTCGTTTTTACCATTCGGCCAGTTGATTTGTTTAATCAACATGGGCTTCATTCGGACACCATGGTTGGCAATGGCTGCGTAAGCCGAAACCAATTGTAACGTTTGTACACTAATTCCGTGTCCATAACTAATGGTACAATGATTAATTTCTTTCCAATCATTTAGAGAAGGCATAAAACCGGTTTGTTCAGAAAGACCTAAATAGGTAGGTTTTGTGAAACCGAATTGGATCAGGCCATCTCGAAATGTTTCTTTTTTAAGACGATTGGCTAACTGGAGCGTTACTATATTGGATGATTTAATGAATGCTTGTTCAACAGTTAAGTTACCTCCGGCGTGTACATCTTCAATGATGTGATTTTGGATTTTAATTTTGCCACCAAAGGTTGGAAATATTTCTTCTAAAGAAGTATTTGTTTTATCCAGCACAAGCGAAAAAGTTATGGTTTTCATTGACGAACCGGGTTCGTAAAGCTCATAACATGCTCTCGTTTTTGTAGCCAATGTATCATATTCAACTTTATTTGGATCAAAGAATGGATAGGATGAGATTGCTAAGATGTGTCCATTTTTTGGGTTCATTACGATAGCATAACCAGCATGTGCTCTGGTTTCAACACATGTTTTGTATAATTCATCATCAACAATTTGTTGGATTGGTAAATGAATGGTTGTAATGACATCCGCGCCATTGATAGGTGCCAATTTTCCACTATCGGACATCACAGTAAATGATTTTCCTCCCACTCTTAAACGATACTGTATACCATCTTTTCCGGTCATAATATTGTTTAGAGATCTCTCAATTCCAGATATACCTACGTTATCAATATTCACTTTTCCAATCGCTGAAGCAGCAGCGGTAATTGCTGGATAGGTACGAGTGTATGCATAATCTTTAACTAATCCTGAAAATTTTAGTTGATCAATCTCAGGATAATCTTTAACAATGATAGATTGAGCAATCGGTACATAGTTGTCCTCTGAATTTTTTATCTTTTGGTATAATTCTTTTTTGGTGCCGTTTTTGACAAACTTATGTAGCAGTGTTATGACTGAATCCACTGAAATTTTTAAAACACTTTTATCTATTCCGATGCTAACTTTTCTAATATTTTGTGCAAGTATATACCCTTGAGTGTCATAAATGGTGCCGCGTTCTGCCTTTAAGACCACTTTAGATTCATATTGTTTGGATGTTAGTTGGCGGATCTCTTCTGTTCGAAACGTAATCCAATAGAAATATCTTGCTTGACCTACCATTAAAAGAAGAAATAGCAAAAGCACTACAAAGCGAAAACGAAATCGATACTCTCGATTCGGTAGATAATCATATTGAGGTTTATATTTACTATGAGTTCCCATTTTTACTATTGGATGCTATTTTTCTTTTGTGTTCGTTTTTCTGCAAGTGCATTACTGTTGTCATTGGGTTTTTCAATAATTCTCTTTTTGTATTCTGTAATCCAACGTGGATCGAAGTGATCATCTGAAACAGCTAATTTTTCAAAATGTTTGCTCATCCCGATAAACCCTAACGGTTTTGCTTTCTCAAAAATTGTTTTGTAACTGGTGTTTTTATTTAATTCTGCTTCTTTCTCGTTGAGTATCAGTTCTTGTTTTTTTAATAGATTCTCAAGCGCGACAGTTTCTTGTTTAACAGTTCCCAATTGATAATTGTAAAACGCACTAAAACGTATAAGAAGTAAAGCAACTCCAATAAGAATGGAACCACGAATTGCAATCATTTTCGTATAAATTGGTGATTGCACAGTTTTTACATCTCCATTACAAAAGATGATAATCCGTTTTTTTTCACTATGATTCATATTTATCTCCTTTCTGCATAACGTAAAACTGCTGAATTTGATCTTTTATTGATTTTTCGTTCTTCTTTTGTGGGTAACTTTTTTTCACCTCCAATGGGATACCAATGGTAGATTTTTTCATTTTTTTCGTTCATTTCATAGCTTTGGAATTCCTGTTTCACGATTTTTGCTTCTCCTGAATGGAAAGTAATTATTACCAAACGACCGTTCTCTCTTAATCGTTCTCGAGCAGTGATAAGCAGTTTTTTTAATTCATTCAATTCATCATTTACGGCAATACGAATGGCTTGTAAGAATCGTGCCTGTACATTTTTTGGAGGAATTTTTTGAAAACTGCTCAAAATTAAATCACCAATTGTTTGTATTGAGTGGTTTTGAATAGATTGTTTCAAACGTTGCACAATGGTTTTTACATTTTGAAAATCTGCTCCTTGAATTAAAGCCATTTCTATTTCGTGATTGGACGCTTCACTTAGCCATTCTAATGCAGTTTTTCCTTCTCCCATTCTCATGTCTACCATTGCATTAGGATAATGCATTGAAAATCCGCGTACAGGTGATAGTAATTGAAAAGTTGAAACGCCTAAATCCGATAGGATTCCATCAACTTTTTCAATGTGTAATTCATTGAGAACTTCATTTAGCATGCTAAATTGTGCCTTTTTAATCCTGACATTAGGAGATTGTGAAAATTTTTTTTGCAAAAATTCAATTGCTAACGGATCACGATCTATCAAAATCAACTTACCTTTAGGTGATAATTTGGATAGTATACACTCTGAATGACCGCCTTCTCCTGCAGTCGTATCCACATAAATTCCTTCTTCATGAATATTCAATGCATCAACCACTTCGTTTGCCATCACAGGAACGTGATGGATTGATTTCATTTGGCGATTCCTTCAAGTAGCGCTGCGGTGTCTATCTCTCGTTCGTTCTCACTAAGGTATTTGTAATAAGCCACTTCACTGAATAAATAGGCATATTTTCCAAATCCGACGATGACTATTCTTTGGCAATTTTCAAAAGCATAGGAAGTAGGCAGATCAGCCAGTTTAGGTAACGTACATCGGTAGTCCTTCGTGACTTCTATCACACTCCAATTTTGGTAATACAATTGTCTTTTTCTTGCTCTTTCTTCTAAAGGAAGAGAAAGGATTTGTTCTTCAATGGCTGGGATTAAAAAAGGCACAGGGTGGATCTGAAGACAATGGTTACGATCGTTTCTAATCCAAACCAATTCAGGTTGTGCTGGATTTGGAACTAAACCTTTTCTTAGGTTTACAGGTATAGTAAATCGGTATGAATTGGTGCTATTTTCTTCTAATGATAGGAAGATGGGTCCGGGGATGATGTATTCAATGGTTCCTTCCATAGTAGTTCATACTCCTTTGGAGTTCTTTTAAGCAAATTTATTGCTCCTATTTGCTCCTTGTCAACTCCATTAAATGACTTATAAAAAATTTTTTGACTTTTCTGTGACACATTCAACATCATAAATGTGTTGTATATCATAGAAATAAAAATAAATTATACTGTTTTATATGAATATGTAATCATAATAAAATAAATAATTAGATAATAAAGTTAATGAACCTCTTTGAGAAGAACCTCTTTTTTTAACCTATTACCTCCTTATGATTTGAAAATTCGGTTGGGTACAAATTTGTTAGATTTAATCTCAATCAATTTCAAATTTCAATTTTTCACGTTACTTTTGCCTAAGTATGAGAATTCTATTTGTCTGCTTAGCCACCGCTTTACTACACCAACTCTGCTACAGCGGAATTCATTTAACAATCTATCAGCGTGATTTGGTTCTGGTTGAAGATACACGTACTGTGGAAATTGAAAAAGGGAACCGTTCTTATCGTTTTGAAGGACTTTTTAGTGGTTTGTTTGTTTCTACTCTCCAAATTGAAGGTGTTCCACCTATACGTGGGTTAACGACAAAATCCATTCAATTTTTTCCAGATAATATGTCTTTAGAAGCAATGTTTTTAGAATCCATTGGTAGTTGGGTAAGTTTTTTTAGTGGACGTGACCGAATAGAAGGGAAATTGTTAAGCGTAACCGATGATCATTTAATCATCCAATCGGATACAACGGTTGATCATGTTGATTTTTACGAAAAGAATAGTTTAGGATGGGTAACCTTTGATGGAAATCAAGTATCAAAGAAAAGCATTACTTCGGCGGTCTGGAATTATACTTCTGAAGTTTCAGGAAAATTCCCGATTCGGATTCGTTATGTAGTGAATGGGCTAAATTGGCGTAGTAATCACCGAATAGTTCGCAATAGTGACAACAATGGTTTGCTTAGTAGCAACTTTTCCATTGAAAACACATCTTACACAAATTTTATTGCGGATAGTGTACGTTTAGTTGCTGGTTACCCTTATCTTTCAACTGACCAATCTCAATATTTTGATTTTAAGTTTGCAAAGAATTTAGGATTTGAAACATCACAGTTCACTCAAAGTGGTTTTCAAGTATATTCTTTGCAAGAACCCGTTACCTTTCTTTCGCGACAAGCCCTTCTAGTACCCTATCTGGATAAAATTCCTACACAAATTCAAGAGGAATATATCATTTCCTCACCTAGCCCCAATCAAACCATTATTCAGAGTTATTGGCATATTACCCCTTCTTTGCCTGTTCAACGAACTCTTGCTTGGGGCGAAATCTCCCTTTACTCTGAATACCAAGGAAAAGAAATTTTCTGTGGTGAGGGATATGCTCCCTTCGTCTTTCCTAATGGTTCCTTTTCTATTTTAGTCAATCAAGTTGTAACCGCTACAGTACAAAAATCCAAAGTAGAAACGAAAAAAACAAGCAATGGTAGTATATTGGAACGATATCATTACGAGATACAACATTCAGAAAAAAAGACAATACGATATCGAATTTTAGAAAAATTTTATGGCAATTGGGAAGTTCAAAATAGTCCTAAGTCCAATTTTTTAGAGGATATTGTTAGAAAAGATGCTACGACCTTAGAAATTGTATTTACAATGCCTCCTAATTCTAAACGAACCATTGACTATGAAATTGTCTATCAGCCCTAAACTTCTGTTTACATTTTTAATTCTGATTTATGGATGCAACCAATCCGATCCTGATCAACCAAAACCCCTCTATCCACATCTTCAAAGTGAACGATTTGTAAACAATGCACTTTATCCAAGTATATCTCCCCTTGGAACTACGGTAATATTCCAACGAGGAAACTCTATTTATGCACTTCTCCAAAATCAAGAAATCTTGCTACTATCAACAAATGATCCTTTTCCGACAAGCGATATTCGGTGGTTAAATGAAAATGAATTTGTGTTTTCAACAAGTCATGTTATTGGTAGTTTAAGAAATGGTTTGTTTCATTACTCATTATCCCTTCGCCAATTAAGACAATTACACCCTTCTGGACGGGACCCCTACCCTCTACAACTCAACCAGACCCAATTTTTAATCTACGAAGAGACCAATTCTAACATCGGAAGTGGTTTGTTCCTCTATGACTTAAACCAAGACACAATTTTTTACACTGGAGTTGTCGGTACTAAACCTTGCGTTTCACCTAATCATCAATACCTATCCTATTTTTCAGGATTAAATGGGAATCTGGCTTCAGTGATTTTTTTACCTAATTTTTCCAATTCAATAGTGATGCATTCAACGGATGCTTTTCACATCGCTTTTTATGGAGTAGCGAATGTAATCTTTGATGCTTTTGAAAATTCACAAAATCAAAGTGGAACCATTCATTTGTACCAATACAATTTAATAACTAACACAAAAACAGTATGGTTTGAAAACGGAACTGAACCGATTTCTGTTAACAACAATTATTTGACGTTTCGTTTAGGTTCCGGTACTACTTCTGATGTAGTGCAACACCGAAATGGAAATTTTTACCTCGTGGGTAATCAAGTGGGAAAATTTACATTATTTCCTAATGGACGTGTTTTATTTGAAAAAGAGAATGATTTGTGGATAAGCGAATAGCAAGTTTACAAACTCTTTTGATTTTTATTGGTTACATCTACTTTTTTCCAAATTCTGTTTTTTCTTCACCTTCATCAGACAATTCACAAAAAGCCAAATATGCTGTTCGCCTTGATTCAGTTCAGATACAAAACATAATTCCACTTGGTATCTTTTCTTCCAAAGATGTTCTTTACTACTTTAGATATATACCCTGGACTGTTGTTTATCTAAATGGGAAACAAGTAAAAGTATTAAAACAACTCTTTCCTAAATACACTATTGAGATAATACAGCCACTGAATAGCATTTGCACTTTCCAAAACCAATATAGTGATGACTTTTTTGTCATCTCGAGAAGTGCTTTTCAACTTACAAAAATTGAAGAAGCTCACCGTCTTTATCAATTGACTGGAAATGGATTACGCATCGCAATTATGGATGATGGATTTGATCCCACACATTCTGCTTTTCAACAAATGCGAATTGTACAAATTAAAAATTTTACCGATGATGAAACGATACTAAGTCACACTTCGCATGGAACAGGAATTTTAAGTTTACTCGGTGGAATTTCGCTACATCATCCACTTGGTTATTTACAAAATTCAGAATTCTTTTTAGCGAAAGTTTTTCGTTCTGATCAAGAAGTTGCTAATGATGAATTAAGTTGGTGTAAAGCATTAGAATGGGCGATGGATCAGAAAGTACATATCATTAATAATTCTTTTGTTTTTACCGTTCGTCAAGCATTATCTAGCGACAAATCATTCACTTTTGAACTATTAGAAGAGCTACAATCCAGAGGGATTTTTGTGATTTGTGCAGCCGGAAATACTGGAAACACTTATCGTTCTATTCTTCATCCAGCTTCATACCGCAACGTAATCACTGTTGGTGCAACAGATGCTATTGGAAATGTTGCTGATTTTTCATCAAAAGGCGAAACAATTGATGGTGTATTGAAACCAGATTTTTGTGCACCTGCTACGCATTTACTTGTAGCAACTACGTCCAATCAATTCAGAAGGGTAAGTGGAACTTCGTTTGCTGCACCGATTATTGTAACTGTGATTGGTTTTGTTAAAGAAAAGCATCCAAATTGGTCATACGAAAAAATTCTCCAATCCATTCGTGCATCATCGGATCATTTTTTATCACCTAATCGCGAAGTAGGTTACGGAATACCCAAT
Source organism: bacterium (assembly GCA_026417415.1). GTDB lineage: Bacteria > Electryoneota > JAOADG01 > JAOADG01 > JAOADG01 > JAOADG01. Next base: position 184,558 of record JAOADG010000037.1, on the reverse strand, counting down.
GTACTTTATGCGATTGATTTTCCATTATTAGAAATTCGTTTTTCTGTCAATTTACTTCATACACCTCATTACGTTTGGCTAACGTACTGGAATCCTCCTGAAAATATAGAGCAGTTAAAAATAAATGATTCAAGGGTCATTTTATTTAGAAATCTTCCAATGGGTAGATATTGGTTAGGTATGCAGTCAAGAGAAAATAAGCTAAAGATTATTCCGCTTATCGTATCTAATCAAAATCTTATCCTTGATTTTTCTTCTTATAGTTCAGCGCCTAAAGACAACAAATGATAAGGGGTAGAAGTTTCTATCCAGTTTGTTCGCCAAGATAGATCATACTTTAGAATAGTAAACCCAAGATAAATTCTAGCACCCAGTCCGAAACCCATTTTTAAATCATTCAATTGCACATTTCCGTTACTTGTTAAATTCGTTCCCTTAAACTCATTTTTGTTCCAAACCGAACCTATATCGAGATAGGATGCTCCTCTGATGTTCGAGAAAAACGCTGGAAGAGGCCAACCAAAAGCCATGAACTTGATTAAGGGATAACGAAACTCTGCATTCAATAATGCAAATCGGGTTCCTAAAAATTCATAAGATTCATATCCACGTAGAGGCGTAATTTGTGTACTAAAAAAAACATTGTCTAAATCATTGATAATCTCGTCGTTGTTTTTTGGAGTTACGAATGAATTTGATTCACCGCCTAAGAAAAATCTTTGTGGTGATTGTCCATTTGAAAAACCACTGGTAAGTCGAATTGCAATACTGTTTTCTTTTGTAAGCCGATAATATTTTCTGTAATCGAATTGATAGGTCTTGAAATCTAAACCCCATTTATTCTTATGAAATTGAACTTGATGATTATCAAAATCAGGAGACCACATTGCACTAATTCGGTATCTTTCGCCATTAACAGGTCCAGTATGTCCCCAAATAGTGTTGTCTTTAACAATAGAAAGTCCAGGTAATAATACATGTCGAGTTTGTAATGTAATGTATTTTTCTCGATCTAGAGTAAATCTTGCACGATTAATGTTCATAAAATTTAATGTTCCATCTATCCGAAGAAACTTTGAAATAGGATATTGAAGTTCAAGGTAAATTCCATAATTTCGATCTCGTGTCCAACCATAATTGAAAAAGTACACATTATGAAAACTTCCCAAACCGAGATCTATTCTTTTTCTTAAGTAAAAGTACGCTAAGTTTACATTTGTATTCTCTATGTCATAATACAAATCAGTAGAAACGTAAATCACATGATTTCCCAGTAAATCGGAAAACATCATTTGACCCATTCCTTGAAATCCTGAAAAAGAAGAAAAACCAGCAGATGCAAACAGCAAATCAGGGGTCAATTTTACACGATAATTTTTTGATAGATAGAATTGTGAAGTATCTATGTTTATCTCTTGAGATGGTACTGAATCTTGTTTTGTTTTTTTCTTTTTTGATTGTCTCAGATCATCAAAAACAAATTTGGATGGATCAATTCTTTCAAGTGTCCTCTTAGCGGATAGATTTAATGTATCGTATGGTAAAGATTTAGGATTGTTTTTAGATTCTTCAGCAAAAGGTGTATACGATAATTTGACAGTATCATTGATAGAAAGCGGTTTACTGAAAAAGTAGATATCGTATCCACCTTTGTAAAATGCAGTAAATGCGATTGAACCATCGTTACTAATAGAGGGTTGAAACACACCTGTAAGAACATTGGTTATTGGTTGAGTGGTTTTGGTAGTAAAATCAAAACGATAAAGATTGTAGATTCCATTTTGGTTACTGACATAAAGAAATGCATTCTGATTCGGAATCCATACGGGAGACCTTTCTGTCTCAGGCGAATCGGTTACACGAACGATTTCTTTGGTATGAATGTTGATTTTGTATAAATCGTACTGTGAAATTGGATGTTTTGCGAAATCTTTGGTAAGTATCGAATCATTGGTTTCTAAAACATCTAATCGGTCGGATGTGAATAGAAGAAATTGTGAATCGTCAGACCATTCTGGATCAGCATCAGTATATACATCATTGGTCACTTTCACCAATTTTCCTTCTGGATAAGTAATATAATACAAATCGCACAATCCATTCTTAAATCCTTGAAAAGCTATCTTAGTTCCGTCCGGAGACCAATTGGGGGTATAAACTCCATCCAATTCAAAAGAATAATGAGAGACAATTTTTCCTGTGTAGGTATTCATTACAAATAATGCATCTTTTCCATTTGCTTTTGCACCAAAGGTGATTAGTGTACCCGATGGATCCCAACTAATTCCGGATTGCAACCAATGCAATTCTTCAAATCGTGCAGTTCTTTGACCTTTAATGAGCCGTTTGATCACTTTTCCATCAAACCCGTTCATCAACCATATGTCAAAATAGTCCGAACGATCCGATAAAAATACTATTCGATCTCCTTGCGGTGATATGGCAGGTGCATTGTTAATATAGTTTCCAAACTTTTCACGATTGGTCATTTGTATCGCGAAATCGTTTGGTATCTGATAATTGCTAGCAGTTTTCCAGTATTGGTTTTTTACCCATTGCTTCCATCTTGAATTGAGTTCTTTTATTTCCATTCCTAAAGCAGAACGAACACCACGACTGAAATCTCTATATTGGCGAACTTTATTCACTAAATCTGTAACTTTAGATTTCCCATAAGTTTTTGAGATGTAATAAAGGATTGATTGACCACCTTTGTAATTCATGTATCCATTCAGTTCCTCAATATCCGGTAACCAATCATTTACTACAGCATCTCTTAAAAACATGTCTGCCTCAATATCCCAACCAAATCTAGATTGATATTCAGCTAAGCCCTCAATGTACCACAATGGTAGTGGCATTCTTGTTAACCCCGTAATTACACTTTGAATCCCTTTTCCATAGTACTTTCTTAACAGAATTGCATGAGTCAATTCATGGTGAATGACATGACGGTACTTTTCCCAATTGCCTTCGTAAGGAATAACCACACGTGTCTTTAAGAATTCAGTAAAGCCACCAACGCTTTCCTCAGGCATTTCTGTAGTGACATTACTTTGTTGAAATTGATTGTGCGATAGATGAGTTATGATGGTAATTTTATCGTCTTTTTCAAGTTGATAATCTAAACCACGTGATAAATGATTATATGCCTGCTCTGCGTATTCTGCTGTTATTACTGCCAATTCATAACCATTTTGAGGAAATAAAATTTCAAAATGTTTTGACTGAATTGTTTTCCATTGAGGAGTTTCATATTGAACTTTGTTCTTTCCGAATTGTGCCCATCCAAAATTGCTAAGTAGGGATATCATCCAAATCAAAAAATAGATTATATGTGTTTTAAATTTTATCATCTTTAGAATCTCTGATTCAATTGAAAAGAAATTTTTCCATTTAAAGGGGTATCGTATCTATTCCAAGCAACCGTTACTCCGACAGAATTGGACTGAAATCCGACCAACATCCCTATCCCATTTCCCCAAACGAACTCCGTCTTTTTTTGTATAAAAGATGGATAGAAAAAATATCCAACATCTGATAAAAGATACGTTCTTGTTTGCTTTCCAAATAACCATCTTGGCTCTACAGTGAATATACCAAACTTTTGCGCAAGAAATTGTTCTGGTAAATAGCCACGTACATATTCAGGTCCACCTATTCGATACAGTTCAAAAATAGGTAGTTGAGTACGGTTGGATTGAATATCTCCCCCTTTCCAACCAACCATCAATAATGTATTGTGAAAAAGTTTCGTGATTTGTTCCAATTGATAATCTAATTTATAGACATAGTATTTAATAGAATTGCTTTCAGATGTTTTGTGAAATGCTCGCTGCCAATCAAAATGGAACTTCAGACCATTCGTGGGATTTATCCAATCATCCTGTGCATCATAAGAAACACGGATATTATATTCATTTCCTTTTGTGTATTGAATTCCACTTACCCTTTGATACATTGAGTCAATAACAATCTCACGAATTGAAAAACCCAATCGAACTGTCCAAAATTCATTGTATTGCCAATTGAAAAAAATTGAAGTACGAAACTCGCTATACAAGGTATCCCTTATCATTGACTGAAATGCAAACTCTCCTGCAATAGGATATTGAAACAGCCATGGTTCTTGATAGGATAGAACTAATGACTGATTTCCACGATTGGGTTTATTCCATTTAAAATAGAGTTTTCTAAAAGATTGAAATAGTTGGTAAAAAGATAATTCTATCGTCCCTGTGATAAATCCTTTCTGACGTGTAGTTGCAGGTATATATCCAACTATTCCATCTAATCGTGTCGGTGGCAACATTCGATTCGAAAAGTATAAAAAGTAATCGGAACCGTATTTCACCAATTCATAATCACCTACATTGGAAAACAGTTCAGTCGTTTGAAGGTATTTTTTAGCACGATTGACTTTATTTAAAGAAAATTTTGAAGGAAATTTCAATCTTGTTTCTCTACGCCAATACTCTTGTTTTATTCTTCCTCCATTAGCAATCATTACATCCGTTAAAAAAACAGTGTGGGAAGTGTCAGCTGTTGCATTTAACCTTATAGTGATCTTATCCTCGTCTTGCTGAATGACTCCAGAATCAAGCGTTACATATGCGAATGGTTGTGCATCGCTTAGTTTTTTCTCATACCATTTTTTAATGATTAAGTCGAATTGGTTAGAATGAAATGGTTGTTTTTTTATATTGGTAAAGTTCAAAGAAGTGTCACCATTTACTTTGATTGTATCTATATGTAATGGAAGCAATTGAGAAAGATAAATTTGTAATATTCCACCATACTCTTCTTGGACCCATATCGCAGAATCGATTTGAGCTATCGGATAATTCGTAATGTTGAGTTTGTTTATGAATTTTTGAAGGGCATTTACAATTTTCATTGAATCAACTTGATCACCAATTTTCAATTCAAACGCATTTTGTAAGATTGTAGATTTGATTTCAGGAACAGAATGCCATTGAACATCTATCAATTCACCGTGAATTGAAGCGAATGATATTGCGTGAATTATACTAGATAGAATTAGAAAATACAGTAGGTTTTTCATTTTAAAAGAATGCTGTGATTTCAGCCCTGCCTTCATTTCTAATAGGATATGAATAATCTTTTACTCCTCTATAATACAAAGCACCATTGACATTAGCTCCCAATCGTATATCATTGCGAATCATCCATCGCCAATTGTTTCCAGGTTGTCGTCCATTACTTAAATCGTATGGTAATCTTAAAGCGTTGGAAAAAATTGCACGCCATTCTAATTCCATATACAATCTTCCTGATTTCTTAAAATAGTAGGTGAAACTTGGTGTAATCCCAGTTTCGTACCAGTGTAGGCGTTGGTACTGATCATTTGAATAAGTGATTATCGCATCTAATTTGTATTCTTGATTGAATTGTTGAAAATAGATGATGGATGGATTAATCTTGTAATTGTTGGTCAAACGATTCGCGATAGAAGTCGCTTGATAGGAACGAATTTTTTTTTCGTATTGGGTTTCAATGCTCCAAGTCCAATAGGTAAAAGTATTATTACGGTAAAAAAGGGAAAAACTGGAAAAACGATTATCATATGCACCTGTTAACCAACGATTGCTTTTATCACGTTGGATTGTCGTTCGAAATTTCCAAAAATGGACTTTGGTTGGATTAATGGTAAAATCTTGCTTAAAAGTTTGTCTTCCATTTAGTGTTTTCTCACTTAGAAATTCAGGAAGATAAAAAAGCATTAATTTCATTGGATGTTTGGTTTTTGATTGTTCACCAATTTCAACTCTTGTGTCTGAAGTAACTCCTTTCCACGGAAATACTTGTAAACGTTCTAAAAAAGAAGTGATTCCCAAAGTGACGTTAAAATCCACGACGGGTTCATAGTCGCCTGAAGGTCTTGTGAATACTATCCAATCACCCTCTGGATTGGGGACAAATTGTTCACCAATTTTAACATGTGTTCCCTGTCCTAAAGGAACTGGATAAGCATACAATAACAATTTTGAGGTACTGGTTGCATTGAGAGAATAGTTCCAATTGGCTTGGAAAATATTTTCGTAAAATTTTGCTGATCCGATTGATTGAATTAAATCAACTTTGACTAGTGAATCAGAAGGTAAATAACGGGTTTCATTATGATGATATTCTGTGTTAGAAATGAAATTCCGTTTTGAAAGATCATGTTTAATTTGAAAGCCAAGCGAACGTAATGATGGGTGAAAAATTTTACTGATCCTATTCCAATCGTTTCTTCTTGTTATAGATAGATTAAGTGTATGACTTGGATGGAATTCGTGAATGAAAGTAAATGAATTGCTTAACTTTCTTGAACCCATTGGATAGTAAGTACGTGTAGAAAGATAATTCTCAAAATTGGTTTGAAAAGAAGATTGAAATTGCTTCACTCTCAAGGATTGTTGTTGAAACAAACGAACAATCTCAATATCGGTTTGTTGAATAGATTGATTGGCTTGAATTTTTTCGGTTGCGAATACTCCTTTCCAAAGATTTGTTATTGTGCTTATTGATACAGCTAATCGTTTAGAACGTGTTCCATCATCTTTTTGTTGATTACCTATACTAGATTTCAGATTCAACAACTGAACAGGTGAATAACTAAATTCAACTTCTTTTGTAATTTGTCCACTTTGTGAAAGCGTATCCGTATTTCCCCATCTTCTATACTCTTCAATATTATCTACCCTTTCCAAAGGACGAAAATTCGATTCAACTTCTTTATACTTTATTGTTGTTTGAAAGTGATGAACCCCCTTAAAAGATGGTGCATTTAGTTGAGTTTCTACTGCAATTGCTCCTCCTTGTATTCCTTTGCCATTTTTTATGGACATTGTGTTGGCATCGAATTTTGACATTGCTGATTCTACCTGAACTTTTACAAATTCATTGGGTCTCAATTGAGTAGCAACAGCAGCAACTTCTCTTTTTTGTGGTAGTGGAATTTTTATAATTGGTAAGTAATCTCCTAATCCCGTCCCAACCCATTTATAAAAGGATTTAGCAGATAAACTATGAAAATCAATTTGATAATCTCCATTGGGAACTTTTGTAAAAGTCACTTCATATTCACCTTGCGGTTGTAAACTCGAATCAGGAGGAACAAATACATAAATAGGAATTTGATTGCCTTGATATAATGTATCAATCTTTTTATAATCCCCTTGATTTGGTCCCACATATCGTTCACTATTGTAAAAGGAATATAGGGGATTATCTCCTGCATTTTGAAGTGCTTGTTTAGCCGAGTCGGTTAATGTGTACCCTACTGGATTTTTTGCATCATCTGATTCTGAGTACACTCCAGCGCTCCAAACGAAATTTCTACCAATAGTTCTTCCAGATACTTGAGTGGCAAAAATACCGCGATTGTAGTAACCTGGAATAGTTTCGTATTCAATAATGATTCTTGCATCTTGTCTGATGGGCGTTTTAGGGGTAAAGGTGATTTCACCTGTAGAATAATCAATAGTATAGTTCTCCGTTTGACCTCTAGTTTGTTCTACTCCATCAATGAATACTCTTTCAGAACCGGGTACAATCGGTGTTGGTAAATTTTGTTCACCATCGGTTAACAGATAAGGACCTTGATTCCCTTCATTGGCAACGAATTGTACTGTACGATAACGAGCTCTGGTAATTGCACCCAATACCTGTGTTTGTAATCGTGGCTTTTCCCATATCCATTGAGCACCTTGTACTTGCTTCTTGGTGGATACAAATGGATTGCTTTGACCAAACTGTAAAGGATAATCGCCCATAGTAACTGTATTGGTTGGTGATTTGGTTTGAATGTAAATTCGATCCAGCTCTTTAAGAGTTTTCGTATTTCCTTCTGGTGTAATACCACTCGTCTGGTCAGACAGTACTGCTTTGATTTCAAGATCTTCCGTAAGATTTCCGTCCAATTCTAAACGCATAGAAGATTCTATTCCGATATCTTCTCCAGTCCCAATTGTTATCGCACGCAAGATACTACCAGAACGCTGCAATTGATAACCTGTGGTTTGATCTTCTTGAGAAATTGCTTGAGTGGACTCTTTTTTGATTTGTAATGTGTCAAATATGTTGGAAAACTCAAACTCTTTTTTATAGCGGAATACAGTCGGAATTTTCAGATTTAATGCTTTATACCGTACAGTCAACTCGACCGCAGGAAAGTAACTTTTTAGGTAAAGTATACCCTTAATTTCATTAACTTCGTAATCCCGTTTTCTTTCTAATAACTTTTCTCCAGCGAATATGGTGATGCTATTGGTCACTAAAAATGAATCTGGAAGTTTAAATGGCCCCAAACTATCATTTGCAAAAAAACGATATTCTTTTAAGGAAGGTTGGTAGTTTTGAAGAAGCGTTTGACTAAAAGCATAAGGTATTAGAAAAAAAATGCATACACTAAAAAATTGCGCTGTTTTAGGAATCTGTATCAATGATCTAGTCAATGAAAGAATGAAACTCAATTTTTTAGTAGAAGTTTAACTGGTGCGAAGTAAATCCTATCGTCTGAATAAAGTATCATCTGTTCAGATAATACCCATGCCCCTTTGATACACAAGATTGGTTTTCGTAACCAATCTGGGTATTGATAAAAACCATTCTCTGTCCAAACGCCATTTGTTAAAAAAAACAAGAATTGATTGTTGTTCATTGACAATGCAAGAATTGTATCTGCTTGAAATTGATTCAATGTCTTTTGTTCAATCACACCAAATCCATACACTTTGAATAAGGTCCATTTAGGGTGTTTGTTCTCTTCATCAATACTTTTTGTTACTATCCAAGTGGTATCTGCTTGTTGTGTAATCAATGATTTCTGAAAATCTATCGGTAAATATTTTTTCCAAGTATTTTTTCCAAATCGATTGAATGCAACTACTTCATTGGTAAGAGTATTGAAGAAGATCATTTCTCCTTTTGAGGTAACCATAAAATGATTAAGAAGTGCGTCACTTAAACTGGAAGGTAAAGATATTTCTTCAATTTCATCAAACCGATGGTTATATCGTTTTAGTACATTTTTTCCCTTATCATAACAAAGAAGATGTCTTTGATCTTTTTGAATCGCGGTAGGATTAATCACATTTTTTAATTGAAAACGCCTTTCACCCTCTTTTGAATTCAATAACACAATTTCTTTTAGATTAGAGTGCAAAATTAAACAGTTCTCTTGATCCCATACCATCACACCTTTATTTGGAAGATCATAATAAGATACATCGCATTCTTCAATTGTTTGTGATTTTATTGGGTGGATTATAGATTGAACAATAATTATAATCAATAGATTAAGGGATTTATTCATCTCCTACTAATTCTAAAAAGATTTCTTCATATTTTTTAGCGCTGATTGACCAAGAAAAATCAGTACTCATCGCATTGTAGCGAATTTTAGAGAATGCATAAGGATTTGAATAAATCGCAAATGCTCTTTTTAAAGCCAAGTTAAAATTCTCTTGATTGAAAGGTTTGAAAACAATACCATTTCCAGTTTGTGTTTTCTCAGACCAATCTTGTACAGTATCTGCTAAACCACCTATTGAGTGGACAATTGGGATAGTTCCATATCTTAAACTATACATTTGATTAAGCCCACAGGGTTCGAAACGTGATGGCATTAAAAAGAAATCGGATGCAGCTTCAATTTTATGCGCTAACTCATCATCAAATCGAATAGCAAGATGCATTTTCCCCTGGTACTTTTCATACAATTGTTGTAATTGTTGATGATATTTATCATCACCTACACCTAAAATCACAACTTGTGCACCTTGTTCAAGAATTGAAGGTATAGCATCAATGATTAAATCAATTCCCTTTTGCTCCGTTAACCTACCAATCATTCCAAACATCGGAATTTCTACATTGTTTTGCAGATTTAATTCTACCTGCAACATCAATTTACACCGTTGTTTTCCAGTCAAATCTTGAATGTTGTAATGGGCAGGAATGAATTCATCTTTTTCAGGATTCCAGATGTTGGTGTCTATTCCATTCAGAATCCCATAGATATCTTTCTTTCTTTGTTTTAGCACACCCTCTAAACCAAATCCAAGAGTTGGGGTTTGAATTTCTTTCGCATAAGTTGGTGAAACAGTGATGATTTTATCAGCAGATAAAATTCCGGCTTTCAAGAAGTTTAGTTTTCCCCAAAACTCAAGCATACCACCAGCTTTGGTATCTGTTTTGGATGCTTTCAATAGTGATGCTTTTTCCATAGGAAAAATTCCTTGGAAAGCAAGGTTATGAATCGCTACAACAGTTTTTATTTTAGCATAGTTTTCTTGCTTTGCGTACTGTCTTTTCAGTAGATAAGGGATTAATGCGGCTTGCCAATCGCTACATAAGACGATATCAGGAATCCAATGCAATACTTCCATTGCAGTAAAAACACCATAACAAAATAGAAGAAATCGCTCTGCATTATCTTCATAATCTTTTTTAGTTAAAGGATCAACGTATAAACCTTCTCTATCAAACAATTCCTTATTTTCAAGTAAAAATACCGGCACCCTTTCAGGTAACAATTGTGCAGAACGAATCGCTATAGTGTAAGTATGGTTCCCTAGTTGTATTGGAAGTTCAGACAATCTTTTAACTTCACGTACACTGTGTTTACGATCTTTAATAATTTTATACTTTGGCAAAAAAACACGAACATCGTGTTCCATGGTTTTTAGTTTTTTTGCCAATGAGCTTGATACATCAGCTAAACCTCCAGTTTTTGCAAATGGCTCGACTTCTGGAGATACTAATAGGATTCGAAGCGATTTAGGCATGTTCGCTCCTTATGGTTAGTTGTTTTTGTCGCCTTCAATCACTTTATCTTGTGAACTATCCACCATTTCAATTTGTTCTACAAATGCATCCGGAGTAACGAATTTTCCACTTCCAGTGTATAAATATGTTCGATTTCTACCATTTTCTTTTGCATAGTACAATGCCATATCTGCTTGATGTAATAAATCTTCAGGCGACATGGCACCATTAATGACCGAAGAAACGCCTATTGATACTGTAATACATCCAAATGGCTGCTTATCTGAATTTACAAATTTAAAATCTGCAATCGCTTGATTGATTTTTTTTGCTAATACACTCGCACCAGCAAGGGATGTCCCGGGTAAAATGATTGCAAACTCTTCACCTCCATATCTTGCTAAAAAGTCAGTTTGTCGTATATTTAAACTTAATACTCGCGCAACGCCTTTAAGAACTTGGTCGCCTTGCAAATGCCCTTCACGATCATTGTACATCTTAAAAAAATCTACATCCACCATCATTACGGATAATTCTCCACCGAATCGTCTATATCGTTTAAAATCACGAACAATCTGTTCGTTAAACAACCTTCTATTCGCTATCCCAGTAAGTGCATCGTTAGAAGCTAAACGAGTAGCATCTTCATGTGCTTTTGCACTAACCATACTTTTCGTAATATGAGTTGCCATTTCAGACATCCATTCGACGTCTTCCTGGTGTATTTTTGCATTCGGTTTGAAGAACAATTTAATTATCCCTTGTACCCTTCTATCCTTTACCAGAGGAACAATAATCGCTTTCTTTAAATCGGTAATATGAATCAATTTAGGGTTGGCAACAATATCCATTTCTTTAGAAAGGTCTTCGTAAAAGATAGCATGACGGTGACGATAAATGGCTTTAACTACTGATGAATTGAGTTCAATAGTTAAATTAGATCCTCCAAATTTTGTTTCATTTCTACGATAACGGAATTTTTCTACAAAATTGCTTGAAACTCTTTCATAAAGCAGAATTTCCAATAACTCATACTGAAGAGCTTCTTTTAAGCCATCGGCAATCTTTCCAAGTAATCGGTTAAAATCCAATTCCCATGCAATTTTTGATAAAAATTGAGTGCTAATCCACAAACGATGGATTCGATGATTTCTTTGTGTAATGGCTTGATCAAAAGCATTTAGCGTCAGGTGAACAGAACGTTGTAAATTATTAGTATATGGATGGTTTACTTGAACAGAACTAGTCACGTGAAGAATATCTGTATTGATTTTCTCGATGGTTTGAGGAGATAATGTAAATACTCCTTCTACTTGATCTTCATGGGTAATTCTATGGTGTTGGAATTCATAAACAACCAAAGCAATTGAAAAATTTTCATTGATGAATGTGAGTACAAAAGGTACTTCATTTTCGAAAAGCGTATTGGTTTGACTGATTTCTATGACCTCTGATCTATCTTTTTCCTTTAAGATCTTGACTAGACCTAAGGTCAGTTTAAGCGGAATAATTGATATATCAGATTCACGCAAAAGATTGATTTTTGTATTCCATAAGCACAAATGAAAGGGATGGTTTTGAGAAAGGCAATTTTCTGCAATTTTAAAAATACTTTCCGTAAACTTCAGAAAAGTTCCTAAAGACCAACTTATTTCGTTTAATGCCGAAACATCCGTTTTATGTAATTCTACAATATAAGACTTTTTCATTTTGAATAAGAAATGTTTATATTACTAATATTTACATATCAAACTTCTATCGATTCGAAACAGCTTTCTTAATGTTACTAAAAATTATACTTTTCTGAAAGTTCAGTTTGGTTGTCGAAAAATAATTTTGGTGATGTAAATAACTCAATTGTTCGTAACAACGTTTCCTTGTACGATTATATCGGTAGGTATGATACCACCACAATGGTAAGAAATCTCATCGTAATGATTGATATTCCATAAGGTAAAATTGGCATCCTTTCCAATCTCGATTGATCCTACTTGATTTTGTAATCCCAGTGCCTTTGCAGGAGCCAACGTAGCAGCAGTAATGGCTTCTTTTCCAACCAACTTGCAACCCAATGCAGCAACAGTGAGTACCAAAGGAAATTCTAAGAACATAGAACTTCCCGGGTTGTGATCTGAAGCAACTGCTACATTAACTCCTAGTTCGATCATTTCTTTAGCATTAGGATAATGGGGAGAATGGGTAAACCATATAGAACCGGGCAGTATCGTAGCAACTACATTTGCTTCTTTTAATGCGATGAATCCTTTCCGATCCGTCTGTTCCAAATGGTCTGCACTTTGTACACCGATTTCGGCAGCTAAGTAAGCACCACCTAGATTGGTCCATTGATCACAATGAATGGTTAAAAGGAAACCTAATTCTTTCGCTTTAAGAAGTATCGTTTTTGTTTCATTCAAATCAAATACATTTTTTTCGCAATAGACATCCACTCTTTGGGCAATTCCTTGTTCTTTTACTGCTGGTAAAATTTCGTTGGTAATGATTTCAATGTACTTGCTTTTTTGATTTTTCCATTCTACTGGAATTTCGTGAGCAGAAAGACAGGTCGGAACAATGATTCCGGGAAAGTATGGTTTTGCATCATGAATTACTTTTAATTGTTTTAAGTCAGCATTTTTTTCTAATCCGTAACTTGCTTTAATTTCAATGGTAGTGGTTCCACTTTTTAGTGCACGTTGTAATCGTGAAATTAGAAGATCTAGTAATAATTCTGCAGAAGCTGCACGGGTCTGTTGAACAGTATATTTTATTCCTCCACCCTTTTGTGCAATTTCTTGGTACGTCTCTCCATAACAACGACGAATGAATTCATTTGCTCGATTTCCAGCATAAATTAAATGAGTATGCGAATCTACAAACCCTGGAATTGCTAATGCTCCATTACAATCGTGAACAATAACATCTTCCTGAGGGAGAAAGATTTCCCTTTTTTCCCAAGGTAAAGAGTAAAATTTTCCATCTTTGACAATAATTTCCCCACCTTTCCATTCCATCCATTTATATGGAAATTCACCCATTGGAGTAGCAATCAGACCGATGTTGGTAAAAATTTTTATCATATTAACTCTTTCTCAACCGAATTGGATTGGTAAATAACCATGCTCGGTCCTTTTTGTAGGTCTCTATTCGATACACTCCATGCTTTTCTACTTTGTATTTTAATTCGTGTCCATTCCCTTCTTGAACACGCTCACCATCTCGAATCAAACAAATTTTACATCGATCCGGCGATTTAGCAGTTAAAATCCATCCTGTTTCAAATTCAATGGTATCCCCGGGCCATAAAACCAATTCCTTTTTATCGTGCTCAGCCCAAAATCGAAATCCGATACCATCCCCTATTCTATGATTCACACAATGCAACCTTCCTTTTCGATATGCATCATAAATCATCGTTTTCGCTTCTTCTAATGAATTGTTTTTTAGAAAATCTGGAACCAATACAATGTTTCGTAAAGATTGAAAATGAACTTTATAAGGAAAAATGGTGATCGGAAAAAGACCTTTTACTTTATGAACCAAAGCATGTGCATCAATACCAAAAATACCGATAACTTCTTGCGTTTGATTCAATTCATCCCATTTCGCAATCGCTTCTTTAGGAGGATACCGCAAAGTCATGTTGGGTTTTACTACTCGCCAAATTTTATTCCACTTAGTAAGTGCCTCTTTCCAAGAAGATAGTTGATTCCAGAGCTCTAACCCTTCTACTTTTAAATCCCATCTATTCCAAGGATATGCTGGGTATTTTAATTCATGACGATGTTCAAATGGATGTGCTATAATAGCAAAGCCGTTTTGTTTGCGAACTTCCTCTAAACTTATTTCTGTATCGCACAACGATGGAATATCTTTTGTGACATTTAATGCAATAAAATGATTTTTATCTTCTTGGTCATTGATTTCTGTTTGAGCCAATACCAAACAATCGCCATAGAACCCTTCATATCCTCTGTGAAAGGGTTCCAAAGTGTTGTGATCTGTCATGATTAAATAATCCAATTGGTACTTCGCTGCCAATTCTGCAATCTCTTTCCAATCTCCGGTACCATCAGAAAATGTTGAATGAACGTGTATTACTCCACTTTGATCAATCATTTTCTTTTTCCCGTAAGAAAAAAATTGAAATTCACTTGAATGGAAACCTTTGAAGAAGCAACTGGTTCCACTTCAAAGTTTGCTAAATGTGCATCCACATATGCATCTAATCCCGACAACAACCAAAAACCTACAGACCACCAAATCAATTTATTCCGATCATTTTCATAGAATTTTTCCATTCTTGTATAATAGTATTTTTCATTATTCGATAATGCTGAATGCAACTTTCTCTCAGCATCCATTCGTCTTGTTTCTTGTATATAAATGCTTGATCCTAAAGTGATTGCCGTCGTAGCCACAATTGCAGCTTTCCATTTTTTGTGATTGTACCATTGTCCCCAACCTGGAAAAATAAAACTTCTGGCAGCAACCCAAGTTGGGGAGGAAAAAGGTGGTTTTTGTATGGTATCATTGGCTTGAGCAAATGCTCGATTGAATGATAGAAGGAAAAGGAATGTAATGATATACGTTTTCAAGAAGGTAATTTCGCAATCATTGATATTTCAACACGTGCATCTTTTGGTAATTTTGAAACTTCTACAGTTACTCTTGCAGGGTAATGATTTTTTTCGAAATACTCTTCATAAATTTTATTCACAACCATAAAATCCCCTAAATCGGTTAGATAAATGGTAGTCATGACGACATTCTCAAATCCAATCCCTGCAGCAGCAAGTACAGCTTTTAAGTTTTCCATAACTTGCTTTGTTTGAGCACCTGTGTCACCAGCAACAATTTGATTGGTTTTTGGATCTAGCGGAATTTGTCCACTACAATACAACATATCGTTGCATCGCACTGCTTGAGAATAGGGACCTACAGCAGCGGGTGCATGATTGGTTGAAATAATTTCAAAATTCACTTTTCTCCTCTCTCGATTGGATGCCACTCGATATCTTCTGCTTCTTGAAAAGTAGAATTCATTTCATCACGATTTTTATTCGCTGTGAAATTCTTTATTGTAGTCCGTTTTCTATTCAATAAACGTGAAACAAGAATTGAAACGATCATAATTATGAGTCCTACCAACAATTGTCTGATTATATTCATAAGAAATGACATTCTGTTTTAATTTCGTGTATAATGATAGTTTCTAAATTTGAAAAAAAACTTTTCCTTGGTGCTCTTGTTCGATAAAGTTTAATAATTTTTCTAATTGTTCGTTGTTTTTGACGAAATCCAAATTAGCACAATTCACAATAATTAAATTGCTACTATCATATTGGTAAAAAAATTGATTGTATGCCTGTGCTAATTCTGTAATGTATTCTTCGGTAATATCCTTTTCATAATTTCTTGCTCTTAGTTTAATATTGTACATCAATTTTTGCACCGGAGATTGTAAATAGACCACCAAATCTGGTTTAATCACTGTTTTTTCAATGGACTCATACAATTTTTCATACAAATCCAATTCTTTATCATTTAAATTGATGGCAGCAAAAATACGATCTTTTGCAAACAAATAATCAGCAATGATTTTTTCGTTAAAGATATCAAATTGAGTTAAATCTTGTTGTTGTCTCCATCTTGATAAAAGGAAAAACATTTGGGTTTGAAATGCATAGCGTTCGCGATCACGGTAAAAATCAGGTAAAAAAGGATTTTCTTCGTGTTGTTCTAAAACCAACAACCCCCCAAATCGTCGGTGAATCGCACGTGCTAACGTAGTTTTACCTGCACCTATAACGCCTTCAATAGCAATGTATTTTGCTTTCAGAGTAGTACTCCTTTCATTCACCTAAATTTACTAAATATACTTTGCAATGATCTTTACAACTTTGTAACGCTTGCTGGATGGTCCAATCAGTACCAGCAATTTTCAAATCAGGTGCTATTTCGTTGAATGGAATTAATACGAATTTTCTCTCAAGCAATTTTGGATGTGGGATAATTAAATCTTCAGATTGAATTACCATTTCACCATATAATAGAATATCAATATCAATGATTCTCGGTGAATATCCGTTCCCTTTGGATGTTCTTCCCATCTTAAACTCTAATTGTTGTGTATAGCGAAGTAACTCATTGGGTAGATAATCGGTGTTTCCTAATACCACAAGATTCAAAAAATTATTCCCTTCAGCTTTTCCCCACGGTTCTGTCTCATAGATTGAAGATACAATGGAATTGAAAACCACTCCATCCAATTCTAATTGAATGATTGCTGAGTATAAATTTTGGTAGCGATTACCAAGATTGCTACCTAAACCTAACGCCACTAGTTCTATGGTCTTTTTCTCCGTATAGTTACTTCTACACCGTCCAATATCACAGGAAGTGGCGGTTGCGATTTCCTTACAGTCACTTCAACCTGTTGGACTTGGGGCAATGCCTCTAATAAATGCTTTGCCAATTTTTCTGCAAAGGTTTCAAGTAAATGAAACGTTTCGTGTACGACTTCTTCAGTAATAATGGTAACAACTTTTCTATAATCCACAGCATCTTCAATTTTATCTGTGTTGCCTGCTTTTTGAAAATCTCCAAACAAGGAAACATTTACCCGAACTTCGCCTCCTAAGTAACGTTCTTCTGGTAGAAACCCTAATCGCACACGATATCTCATGCCTTCTAATTTTAGTACATCCATGGTTAATTCCCTTTCAATAGTGTTTCACAGTGCACTACTACAGAGTTTGCTAATGCAGTAAGATTGTACCCACCTTCTAAATAGGAAATAATTTTTGCTTGAAACCTTTTCGCCCATTGATTCACCTTTGAGGTCATCCATTGATAATCCTCTTCCACGAATTGAAGACCTGCTAAATGATCAAGTTTGTGTGCATCAAAACCTGCTGAAATGATAATCAAATTGGGCTGAAATTGAATGACCGTGGGATCTATTTTTTCCAGCCAAACTTGTTTTAGATCATTTCCATCACTTCCATAAGGTAATGGTACATTTAATGTTTTTCCTACAGCTTCTCCACCGCCTGAATGTTCAGGTCGATCATCCATAAAAGGATAAATGTTTTCTTGGTGGATGCTAATAAAAAAAACATTGGGATCATCCCAAAAAATATGTTGTGTCCCATTTCCATGATGGACATCCCAATCCAAGATAAGTATCCTTTCAAAACCATTCTTTTTAGCATATTCAGCAGTGATTGCAACGTTGTTGACTAAACAAAAACCCATAGCTTTGGCTCTTTCTGCATGATGACCTGGAGGACGCATCGCAATAAAAGCACAATCCATTTCATTATTTTGAATTGATTGAACCGATTCTATACCAGCACCCACTGTCAACTTAAGCGCAGTCCAACTATCTTTTGCAAGCATAATTTCTGCTGATGCTAAAAATACTTCTTTTTCACAAGCATCTTGAATGAATTGAAGATACTTTTCATCATGAACCAAAGCTAAATCTTGAATTGAACAAGGATTAGCAGTAGAAATTTCAGCTTCTTTTAGTAAAGTGGATTTATTAATCGCATCTTGTATTGCTAATAATCGCTCAGGTACTTCGGCATTACCTCCTGTACCCGGATGTTTTAAGCAACGACTATCCCAATAAATTCTGAGGCGATTCATACAACCTCTCTTTTCAAAAAAATATAACCTTTTAGGTACTCTGTTTCTGGATGTGAAAGTAAAATAGGATGATCTTTAGGTTGGTGGAGTGTAGAAATCAGTTGCACCATCATCCCCTTTGCAGATTTGACTAAAAGATTGAATAGTGAAGAAGTAGTTAACAAATGACTACAACTAAAGGTAATTAAAATTCCATTAGAATGAAGTTTCTCAAAACATCTCTGATTAAGCTTTTGATATGCTATTTCTCCTAGTTTTTGATCTTTTCGACTTTTAATCAGTGGCGGTGGATCGCATACAATTGTATCAAATTGGTAAGTAGTATTCTTTAAAAAATGATTGGCATCTTCCACGATAAATTGAATTCTATTTTCAACTTGATTTCTTTTAGCAATTTCTTTTGCAAGGGAAATGCTTTCTTTACTTGAATCCACTGCAATCACTTCAGCACCCATTTTTGCAGCACGGATACCAAATCCTGCAGTGTGACAAAATAAATCCAGAACTTTTTTTCCCTTACTCAATTGATCCATTAACAAGTAATGAAACCTTTGGTCTAAATATGCACCCGTTTTTTGACCCTCTTTTAAATTTGAAATCATTTGGATTCCATACCAATTCCATTCAAAATTCTCTGGGGGATTCCCGTATAAAGTTACATTTTCAGTAGATAACCCTTCCATTTTCCGGTAAGAGGTCTCATTTCGTGCAATGATGCTTTTCGCATTTAACTTTGATTTTAACCAACCCACTATTTCATCTAAAAACTTCTCCATACCTGCACTTGTGATTTGTAACACATAATGATTATCAAAGCGATCTATCGTCAAACCGGATAGATAATCACCTTCTGAAAATGCCAATCGGTACACAGGTATATCAAAGTTTTTTAAGCGAAATTGAAACGCATTTTCTAATCTATTCTTTATCCAATCGCTATCAGGAAACGTATTAGTCAATAATCTTCTCAATGTAATCAAAGAGTTCGGATTAGAAAATGCATAGTCCAATAAGTGATTTTTATCACTTACAATTTTAACAATGTTACCATATGGTAGTTCTTTTACAGGCGTTAGTAACTCATTTGCAAATATCCATTGGTGGCCTAACCGAATTCTCTTTTCTGCCGCTTTGGAAATTCGGCACTCAGGAACTGAGTACATTTTTATTCCGAGATAAGATATTTGTGTTGTGCAGATGCTCGAATAAATTCACGGAATAAAGGATGGGCATTCGTTAAACGGGATTTTAGTTCAGGATGAAATTGACAGGCAATAAAAAATGGATGATTAGGAATTTCTATGATCTCTACGAGTTTTCCATCAGGTGATAAACCAGAAAGTACCATTCCATGTCTTTCCAAGGCACTATGATACTCTTCATTGACTTCATAACGGTGTCGGTGTCTTTCCGTAATCGCTTCACGATTGTAAATCCGATGAGCAAGTGAATCTTTTTTTAAAAAACAGGGCCAACTTCCCAACCGCATGGTTGCACCTTTATCAGTAATGGCTCTTTGATGCTCCATAATATCAATTACTGGATGTTTGGTTTTCTTGTTGAATTCTGTACTATGTGCACCGCTTAATTTCATTACGTTCCTTGCAAACTCAATTACTGCGACTTGAAGACCTAAACATAACCCAAGGTAAGGAATTTGGTTGGTACGCGCATATTCTACCGCAACAATTTTACCTTCAATACCTCTTTCCCCAAACCCACCAGGGACTAAAATACCATCAACTTCGCCTAAACTTTCATGTATCGTATCGTGATGAATTGTAGATGATTCAATCCACTTCAGAATAGGTTTGACTCCCACTTCTCCACCTGCGTGAAGAAGTGCTTCAATGATAGATTTATACGCATCATGCAATGCTACATACTTTCCACAAATGGCAATGGATACTTCTTCTTTGGCACTGGTTAGATTAGCAACTGCTTTTCTCCAATTAGAAAGATCTGGTTTGGTTCTCTTTAGATGCAAATGAGCACATACCAATTCACCTAACCCTGCACTCTCTAATAACAAAGGAACCCGATAAACCGTATCTGCATCAGGTACAGGTATAACATGGGAAGGGGGTACATTACAAAATAGACCTATTTTTGAACGTACATCATCATCCAATTGTACGTTCGCATTTATTCTACAAAGTAAAAAATTGGGTTGAATACCGATTTCTCTTAGATCACGGACAGAATGTTGTGTGGGTTTGGTTTTCAATTCACCTGCAGATTCGATAAAAGGCACTAAAGTTAAATGAATGTAACATACACGATGAGGTCCGAGTTCTTGTCCCATTTGACGGATCGCTTCTAAAAAGGGTTGTGATTCAATGTCGCCCACTGTTCCACCAATTTCTGCGATGACTACATCATTTTGTAAAGATCCTATTCTCGTTATCCTAGATTTAATTTCATCTGTAATGTGCGGTATCACTTGAACAGTAGCACCGAGATAATTCCCTTTTCTTTCTCGATCAATGACTGTCTTATAAATTTGACCTGTGGTGGTGTTATTTTCTTTAGACATATCTTCGTCTAAAAAACGTTCGTAATGCCCTAAATCTAAATCCGTTTCGCCACCATCTTCAGTTACATACACTTCCCCATGTTGATAAGGCGACATCGTTCCGGGATCCACATTCACATATGGATCTAATTTTATCATTCCCACCTTGAAACCACGCGCTTTAAGCAATCTTCCTAAAGAAGCAGCACATATCCCTTTTCCAAGTGCAGAAACTACCCCACCCGTTACAAAGATATATCTTGCTTTATTTACACTCACCGGTAGGTCCTATTTTGAAAAAATCAAATCCAATTTCTTGATTTTAATAATTCAACCACTGTTTCTACATCTCCCGGTGTATCCACGCCAATGGATATGGTATTGGTTAAGACAACTTTTATAATCCATCCATATTCTAAAAAACGCAATTGCTCCAATCCTTCCCTTAATTCTAAAGTTGAAAGAGACTGTTTACAAAACCATTCTAAAGCGTGTCTACGATAACCGTACAGACCGATATGCAATAAACCCCAAGGTAGGTTGTTTTCTGGTTGATTTCTTGGATAAGGAATCGGTGCTCTGGAAAAGTATAACGCATTTCCTTCATTGTTGGTAACCACTTTGACCGCTGTGCTCTTTTCTAAGTATTCTTTAGAATAGAAGGGAACTGCTGGAGTTGCTATGCTAACGTTTGGATGATCGGCTAAACATTGAACAACTGAATCTATGGTGTCTGGATCAATAGCAGGTTCATCCCCTTGGATGTTGATAAAAACATCAGCGTTCACATTTTTCATCACTGCCGCTACTCTATCCGTTCCACTCGGAAGATTCGGATCCGTTAAAACTACTTTGCCACCAACCTTTTCTATAACTTCGGCAATTGCTTCACTATCTGTCGCAACAATAACTTCATTAAGTTTTTTTGATTTCTTTGCTTGCTCCCAAACCCTTTGTATCATGGGTTTTCCAGCTATCATAGCAAGCGGTTTACTGGGAAATCTGGTAGCATTTAATCTTGAAGGGATTACACCAATGGAAATCACTCGTCCATTTCTCCTAATCGTTCACCTTTCTTTTGTGGCACAATCCTTGGAAATACAAAAAAGGGTCCTGCTTTTCGAGGTGCATTTTTTAACACTTCTTCTTGCGGTAAGGAGGGTTGGACGATGTCTTCCCGCCAAAAATTTTCGCTATCGTATGGATTTTGCATCGGTTCAACATTCGTTAAATCCAATTCAGATAAACGATTAACATAGGAAATGATTTTTTCCAAATCATTTCTGAAAGTTTCAATTTCATCCTCTTCAATTTCAATGTGCGCTAATTCTGCTAATTTTTTTATATCTTCATTACTAAACTGACTCATCTGTATCCCTAAGTACGAACAAATACTACAGTACGCGAATTCTTTTTTAGGTCCCAAGGAGCATCGGTTAGATACCAAAGGTACACACCTTGTATGACATATCCTTCATTGGCCACTTTTTGCTTTTGTCGTTCCATCACTTTTTTCACATGCGCTTCATCCCCAATTGCTTCTGCAGAAAATACTTTTCCTTTTTCACAAGAAAAGACCTGTGCATGATATTTATCGGGTTTTTCGATTTCAACCAATACTTTTCCAGAAAATTGTCCCGGTTCTACTAAAATTCGGGGTGAAGGTTTAAACTGAAGCCCCTCTTTGGAAACCGTTGATATTAGTTCTTTGAAAGAATTTTCTAAATTGACCGCTTTTCCAAAGAAATACTTAACGGGTAACCAATAAAAACAGTACCCTTCCCAATCCTCTTCCTTTTGTTCGAAATCCATACCGGGTGGTATTTCAGCTTTACGCCATGCCATAGATACCCTCTTGAATTAAGTCGTTATTGTCCGCTCCAACCGTATAATTTAAAATCAATTTGTTCATTCTGATCAAATACTATTCCTTCACTTTCAAGCATCTGTTTCTGAATTTGACCAATTTCTCCTAACTTTCGTAACGAGATTCTTCCTTTTGCATTCACAACACGATGCCAAGGTACATCAGTAGGAAATGACAAAGAGTGTAATGCATACCCTACCAGTTTCGCTGCACCGGGCGCACCAATGCACCGAGCAACCATACCATAACTTACAACTTTTCCTCTTGGGATTTTTTTAACAAAGGAATAAACCCGATGATAAAAATCCCGTTTCATTGTACCAAAACCTTTTTTTAATATAGTAAAAAGCCGACGATAATGTCGGCTTTACATGATTATTTGGTTTTATTTACTTTCTTTCCTTTTGTTTTAGTAACTGCCGTCTTGGTCTTAAGGGTTTTTGTTTTTTTCACTGTTTGCTTTACTTCTATAGGATATTTGATAGCCGCTTGAGCAGCAGCTAAACGCGCTATTGGTACTCGAAATGGACTACAAGAAACATAATCCAACCCGATCTTATGGAAAAATTCTACCGAGGATGGATCACCTCCGTGTTCTCCACAAATTCCAACTTTTAAACGAGACAATTTCAACTCTTCCCTCGCTTTTCTGCCGTTTTCCGTAGCCATCTTCACTAATTTACCAACCCCTTGCTGGTCAATGGAAGCAAACGGATCAAAGGGATAAATTTTCTTTTCTATGTATTCGGGTAAAAATTTTCCAGCATCATCTCTTGATATGCCATATGTTGTCTGTGTTAGATCATTGGTTCCAAAACTAAAGAATTCTGCGACAGATGCAATTTCATCCGCAGTAAGAGCAGCTCTTGGCAACTCAATCATTGTTCCTACCAAATAAGGAACTTCAATACCAAATTCTTTGAATACTTCGGAAGCAACTCTTCTTACGATTTCTTCTTGATTCTTTAGTTCAGGCAAAGTAGAAACCAACGGGATCATGACTTCTGGAAAAACTTTTACACCCTGCTTTTTCGCAATACAAGCAGCTGAAAAAATTGCCCGCGCTTGCATTTCAGTAATCTCAGGATAAGTGAGACCCAACCTACAACCACGGTGACCAAGCATTGGATTGAGTTCTTTCAATTCTTCTACTCTTGAACGAATCTTTTCAACTGGAACCCCTGTTTGTTCGGATAGTTCCATTTGAGCTTTTTCTTCATGTGGAACAAATTCGTGTAATGGTGGATCTAAGGTACGAATGGTTACAGGGAACCCATCCATTGCTTCGAAGATTCCAACAAAATCGTCTCTTTGAAGTGGTAGTAACTTTTCAAGCGCTTTCTTTCGAGATTCAAGGTCTTCTGCTAAAATCATTTCTCTTACAGCATTGATTTTTCCTTCACCAAAAAACATATGTTCCGTTCTACATAATCCGATACCTTCAGCACCAAACGCAACAGCAGTGCTTGCTTGATCTGGTTGGTCAGCATTGGTACGAATTTTCAAATAACGGATCTCATCTGCCCATTTCATTAAATTGGCAAATCTTTGATACAGTTCAGAATCTTTTGGTTGTAGTGTCTTTTTTATTAGAACTTCAATCAGTTCACTTGGTTTTGTTTCAATTTTTCCGTTCAAAATTTCACCAGTAAACCCATCTAATGACAGCCAATCACCTTGTTGAAAAACTTTATCTTTAATTTTCATAGTTCGTGAACTATAATCAATTTCTAAATCTCCACATCCTGCCACACAAACCTTTCCCATTTGTCTTGCAACCAATGCAGCATGCGAGGTCATTCCCCCTCTTGCAGTCAGAATACCCTTAGCAGCAGTCATACCACGGATGTCTTCAGGTGTAGTTTCAATGCGAACTAATAAAACCTGTTTTCCTTGTTCTGCCCATTTTTCTGCTTCATCAGCAAAAAATACTATTTGACCAGTTGCAGCACCTGGACCGGCTGGCAAGCCACGTGCCAATAATCTTTTCTCACGGATGGCTTTGTCTTTATCAGATTTATCAAAAACGGGTTGTAAAAGTTGATTTAACTGATCAGGTTCTACTCGCATAACCGCTTCTTTTGTGGTAATGCGTTTTTCTTTAACCATATCGGTTGCGATTTTAAGTGCAGCAAAACCTGTTCGTTTGCCTACTCTACATTGTAACATATATAATGTGTTGTGCTCTATGGTAAATTCAATATCCATCATATCACGATAGTGATTCTCTAATTTCTTACTGATTGAGACCAACTGTTTATAAGCTTTTGGCATAGCTTCTTCTAATGAAGGATACTTGGTTGCACGCTCTGTTTCAGAAATACCATTTGCTTCAGCCCATCTTCTACTATGTACCAATGTGATTTGTCTCGGTGTTCGTATTCCAGCAACTACATCTTCGCCTTGAGCATTGATGAGATATTCACCGTTAAACAAATCCTCTCCAGTTCCTGAATCACGTGTAAATCCAACACCGGTAGCACAATCTTCGCCCATATTTCCAAATACCATTGCTTGAACATTAACCGCAGTTCCCCAATCATCTGGAATTTTATTTTGTCTGCGGTAAATAATGGCTCTTTCATTCATCCACGATCCAAAGACAGCACTGATTGCACCAAAAAGTTGATCATAGGGATCCTCCGGAAACTCTTGACCCAAGCGATTTAGAATAGCATTTTTAAATTCAGATACCAATTCTTTTAGATCTTGAGCAGAAAGATCGGTATCTAACACTTCATTTTTGTTTTTACCGATTTTTTCAGCAATAGAATGTTTTTTCTGTTCTAAAATCTCTTCAAATGGATCTATGTCTTCTTTCGTTTGTGGTTTCAACCCCATTACCACATCACCATACATGGCTACAAAACGTCTGTAACTATCATAAGCAAATCGCTCATTGCCTGAATTTTGGATTAATCCCTGTACTGTTTCGTCGTTTAATCCTAAGTTCAATACTGTGTCCATCATTCCCGGCATTGAAGCACGAGCACCTGATCGAACACTTACCAACAAAGGATTTTTTGGATCACCAAATTTTTTGCCCATTCTTTTCTCAAGCAATTTTAGGGCTTCTAATACTTCTTTTTTAAGTGTTTTAGGGTATGTAAAATTATGCGTATAATAATAGGTACACACTTCAGTTGTGATAGTAAATCCGGGTGGCACAGGCATTCCCAAATTGACCATTTCTGCTAAATTTGCACCCTTACCTCCTAAAAGTGCTTTCATTTCCGCAGTACCATCCGCACGTTTTCCACCAAATGAATAAACCAATTTTTGTACTTGTTTCGCCATTTTCACTCCTTTTTCAGAAACGATTTAAGGTACCATTGAAAGGTTCTTGAATGAAATTCATTCAAAGATGAAATAAATAGAATATAAAATAATATTTATCGGTTACAATACTTTTCGCAGTTTTTGGGGTGGAATTCCCAATTGTTCTCTATACTTTTGTACAGTCCTTCTAGCAATTCGGTATCCCAGTTGAAACAACTCATCTGCCAATGCTTGATCACTATAAGGATTTTTTTTGTCTTCATTTTCAATAATCTTTGTCAGTTTGTGTTTGACTTCACTGGTTGCAATATCTTCTCCGGATGTTGAGGAAATACTAAAACTAAAGAATTGTTTTAATGGATAGATTCCAAAATCTGTTTCAACATATTTGTCTTTGACCGCTCTAGACACAGTTGAATTGTCTAATCCAGTCATTTCCGCAATTTGCATCTGCATTAAAGGTTGTATCTCGTCCCCTTGAATAAAGAAATTGAACTGAACTTTTACTATAGCAGTGATGATTTCTAATAAGGTATTTTTCCTTTGATACATTGCTTTTACAAAACTTCTTGCGGCGTCAAATTTTTGCTCTAACCACATCTTGGTTTGTTTGTCCAACTTTTTATCTTGAAACATGGCACGATAGGTTTTCGAGATACGAATTTCAGGTAGATAATGATCATTTAAGTAGATGTACAACTTTTGCCCTTCGTCATTTTCTACAATGTTGGATGGTGGTTGGTCATTTAAAGGGGTTGCTGTAACTTGAAATTCTGGAATAATGTATTCGTTTTTTTCGTTTCCATAACCTGGATGAGGTTGTAAACTTTGGTAAAGGTGAAAAATTTTCTTTAACTCTTCCTCAGAGATTTTTTCATTTTTTAGTAATAGTTCAAAGCGTTTATTCAGAATCTCGTGATAGTATTTTTTTAGTAAGATGATTGCTTTTTGATACAGTTTTTCTAATTCTTCTGATTTTTTTACTTCTTCTTTTTTACGTTCAAGCTGTAAAATAAGCGATTCTTGTAGAGAGGTAGCAAAAATTCCAGGAGGGTCAAAGGTTTGTAAAATTTGAATGACTTTGAGTACTTCTTCTTCTGAAATCCCAAATTCGTTAGCTGTCACAGCAACAGCATCTTTAGGAAGTAACCCTGAGGGAAGTAACAAACCTATAAGATATTCCCCTATTTCGATTTGTTTTTCATCAAATACATTTTGGTGTAATTGCTCTTTTAAATTTTCCGTCCAATCCTGTACAGCATGGTATTCAAATGTACTTTCCTCATCCTCTTCTTTGTTCAATACACCTCTTGGTGCTATGTAATTGTCTTCTTGATTACCGAAAATTCTTTCCCAATCGACATCTGAAATTTTTTCTGGTTCAGATTTATCTAAGTAAGCAAGTTCTAATTCTTCAATGGTTGCTTCATCTTGATTCATTTCTTTTGCTAAGGTAGTTTCAATCGGTTGACTAAATTCATCGGTGGGAATATCAGCAAGTCCAACATTATCCTCTAAATCTGTATTTTCTGTATCATCAGGATCTACCAATTCTAACATTGGATTTTGATTAAGTTCTGCTTCTATTTTTTGTTGTAGTTCTAATAAAGGTAACTGCAAAAGTTCAGCACGTAAAACTTGCTGCTGGTTCAGTTTTAACTGCTGTTCCAAGCGGGTATGGATGACTAATTTTAGATTGTTATTCATTTATTCTAACTTGAATTTATCCCCGAGATACAACTTTCTTGCTTCAGGATTCTCAGCTAATTCTTTCGCAGACCCCTCTAATAGGATACTACCAGAATACAGCAAATATGCTCTTTCACAAATTGACATGGTTTCACGAACATTATGATCTGTAATGAGTACACCTATCCCTTTTTGCTTCAAATCAGCAACCATCGCTTGAATGTCTTGAACCGCAATAGGATCAATTCCAGCAAAGGGTTCGTCCAATAAAAGAAATTTGGGATCAGTGGTTAATGCCCTTGCAATTTCCGTCCTTCTTCTTTCTCCACCAGACAACGTATAGGCCTTTGATTTTCTGATTTTTGTTAATCCAAATTCTTCTAATAAGTTTTCGGCTTTTTTCTTTCTCTCTGCATTGGATAGTGGTAAAGTTTCTAAAATTGCGTACAAATTTTGTTCTACAGTTAATTTTCGAAAAACAGATGGTTCTTGTGCAAGGTAACCTATACCCAACCTTGCTCGTTTGTACATGGGCAAAGCTGTTGCATCTTGATTCCCGATGTAAATTTTCCCGTCATTGGGTTTAATCATTCCTACTACCATATAAAAACTTGTAGTTTTACCAGCCCCGTTAGGTCCAAGCAATCCAACAATTTCACCTTGTTGTACCTGAAAAGAGACGTTATTGACGACTTTTCTTTTCCCATAAAATTTGACTAAATTTTCCGCTTTGAGTGTAATCATTCTTTAATCTCACCTTTCCATCCAACTGGGTAATATGTTCCTTCTACTCCTCCAATGACTTGAATTTGTTCAATTTTTTTATTTTTGAAATAAATTTTGAGAGTATCGCCGGATGCGACATTTAACCCGTTATCTTTCTGATTTTCACGAAGGTAGTATTTTGAAATAGCATTCCCAATGACAATCATTTCTTTTGGTTCATCGTTCTGAAAATAAGAGAACAATTGTTTCCCAGTTAATCGATTCATGGGTGCATCTTTTGAACTATCCGCTGGTGATAAAGCGATGATTTTTCCAAATGCTCTTAATTCTGTAAGCTTTTGATCTTTGAAGAAAAAGTACATTGTATCTGCTGTCATGGTTTCTTTGCCACGTTTTAATTGGGCTTGTTTGGTTAATTCAGCATAACCTAAAGAATCATCATAAAAAAGATAGTTCCCAGTAGCAACGAGTGTATCTTGTACAACTGATACGTTTTCAACTACCTTTGCTTGTCTTAATGAATCATTGAACCAAATTGTTTTTCCTTGAATGATGATAGGGTTTTTCCAAGTCGAATCATATTTCACAAGTTTAGGTTCTACTATCATCTCTGAAGTTCTTAAAAACTCATCGTAGTTTCCTAATTGTCCAGTGACTACAAGGTATTCAGAACTATCTTGGATTGAAATATCACCACGATAGTGGATAAGCCCTTTATCATAATCATATTCTAACCTCCGACATCGTATTAAACGATTATCTTCTTCACGCAAAAAAACATTGCCTAGTGCATATGCAACACCCGTCACTTCATAATAGGTGACTTCATCGGCAGTCAATAACTTTACCGAATCTCTCAATAATACATTCCCTCTTAAAAAGACCTTTCTTGACTCTGTATAAAATTCTGCATAATCACATTCTACATCAATATCTTCTTGTGATAATTTTACATCGTTGATAAGAATCCGAATAGTTTCTTCTTCACGGGTAATATTTCGTAAAATTTCTGCATTTTCTAACACGATAGGAGCTTTTCTGCCGCCAAATCCAAATTTGCGCGAATTTGCCAATTGCCCCCAAAAGAGCAACAACAACATAAACAACCAAATCCATAACTTTTTAAATTTCATCTTCGATCAGTGTTTCTTTTTCTTTCTTTCACTTCACGATAACTTTTACCATATGGTCTCATTATTTCCCAGAATTTAAGGCCTTCATCAGCAATTAACCCGACTCCATATAATGTATCGTATTCAGTTGCGATTCTAACTGAATCTTGTGTATGAATACGACGAGTTTGTGGATCCCATCGCAAAGTTTGTGTAGTTAAAGAGGCCTGGGAACTATCTGACCAAACAAATACATCCCCTTTAGCAAGATAATAGTTTCTAGTTTCATCAATTTCAGCTGCTTTTGACCATACAAATCCTGTTCTTGTTCCACTGGTATCGTAAAAAACTGTTCGTACACCACCTGATAATATCATCGGATCAGTTTCATTTTGTTGTTCTGCTTTGAATGCCCACATCCGACTTCTTAATATCCCTTTTTGAGTAAAGTTAAACTGTACTCCAAACATTTCTTGATTTGGGATTTGTCTGGGTAGATCAGTGGTATTGTTTGAAGGTGCTTTGTTGCAACCGATTATTATTGCACAACAAAAGTAAACCAGTAGCCATTCAAATATTTTTTTCATAAGTGGATTTGGAACTTTTCTTTCAAGATTTTCTCATATAAATTTTTCGCTTTTAAAATAGCTGTAACTACTTCACGAATTACCCCTTCTCCTCCCTTTGCATAGGTTTGTGCTTTTGCAAAGGTTTTGGTGAATTCATCAGCATCGAATGGGACCACCGACACATCCACCAATTGGAATACCGGTATATCAATGATATCATCACCAATGTAAAGGATTTGGTTGGATTGCAACTGACACTTGTGAATTAACTCCCTCATTCCATCTGCTTTTTGGTTAACAGGTCTTCCGATTACTTTTGTAATTTGTAATTCCCTTGCCCGTCTTTTAACCACGTTTGAAATCCTACCTGTTAAAATGGCAGTTTTCATATTTGCTTGATGTGCCAAATAGATTCCAATTCCATCTCTTGCAGAAAAGAACTTACTTTCATTTTGTTGTCCGTCTAATATAAATTTTCCGTCAGTCCAGACACCGTCCATATCGGTGACGATCCAATCAATCTGTTTTAACTTTTCGGTGAAACGATTGTCATTGATAAAAGGAAGTTGCATTCGATTTATCCTATTTCGATTTGTACATTTATGGGAATTTTCATAAACGTACAATCTAAAAAGTATGAATTCAAAGATAGTACGGAATATTTGGTTAAGTTACCTTAAAATTCACCATATTTTTTATTCAATACAATTTTAAGGAGTCATTGTGAGCATTACTTGGAGTTCACTATCACTTGTAGGTCAAATCACGTTAATTCTTTTATTGCTTTTATCCATCATTTCTTGGGGGATAATGATTGACCGATGGTTTAAGTTTCGTAGAGCGAAACATGAATCACTTACACTATTACGTCAACTCAATCGCGCTTCACGTATTGAGGATTGCATTTCATTTAGTCGTAACTTAATCGTATCCCCTGCTGCCCGATCCATTTCGCTAACGGCTTCACGTGCCATTCAAGAAAATGATCCTTTCACCATTGAAAGGTATTCAAAATTGGTTGGCGAACAAGAACTATCAAAATTGGAAACTGGACTACCATTTTTGGCTTCAATTGCATCTGTAACCCCATTCATTGGACTTTTTGGAACAGTTTGGGGGATTATGGAAACCTTTATGGGCATTGGTACTTATGGTACACCGAATGTAGCGGTAGTAGCTCCAGGAATTGCTGAAGCACTGGTCAATACTGCTGCAGGCCTTGCGGTTGCTATTCCAGCGGTTTTTGGATACAACCATTTTGTGTCAAAATTACGTCAAGAGACAAGAAATGCAGAGCAAGCATTAGAATTTCTACTTGACTTGCATCGTAAAACGAGGTAGAAATGAAATTGGGAGAATATGGACGGCCTTTGGCAGAGATTAATGTTACCCCATTGGTAGATGTCGTATTAGTGGTATTAATTATCTTTATTGTGACTGCTCCGATGTTACGAACTGGTGTTGATGTTTCTTTACCAAAAACTACCAAGTTACCTTCAATTACCCGAGAAGGTATTGATGTAACGATACGCAACAATGGATCTATTTACATCGATCAACTTCCTGTAGCAAAAGAAAACTTAGTTGAAGCATTCAAACAAATTACCTCCACTAAACCCAATACGCCCGTTTATTTACGTGCAGATGTGAACATTCCTTATGGGGATGTGATTCAAGTGGTGGATTTATTGAGAGAAGCAGGGGTTACTGATCTCGGTTTGGTAACCGATGCATCACCTGACCGTACGAAAAAAACGGTAAGTAAAAGAAAATGAAAGTTGGACTTAGTCTATCTTTTGGTCTCCATGCATTAATCCTTTTAGCGATTATCATCGCCAATTGGCAAAGTGTTTTTGTTCATCGTTCTAGTTCAATGATACCTTATTCAAGACAAGTATCTCTTTTTTCTTCTGGAGATTTAGAAACGTTTAGAAATGTTCCCGCAACTGAAAACAAAGAAAAGATAATCTCAACCAATCAAAAAAGTCCACCTACTAAAGCCATTTCTACTCCCACAAAAAGCACAGGTAGTATAAAATCACAAGGTGGAAATGGAAAAGGTTCTGGTTTAGGAAAACCTGGCGGAGTAAGCACCGATGTGGCTTTTCCACATAGTTACTATTTAGAATTGGTAGAACGGAAAATCGAATCATTTTTTAATCCACCTGTAAGAAAACCCGGATTAGTAGCAGAGGTTCACTTTGAATTGTTAAGAAGCGGAAGGATTAGTGGCTTGAAATTAAAGAAGTCCTCGGGTAATGCTTTGTTTGACCAAGCTGCACAAAGAGCAGTATTATCGTCTGTCCCATTACCACCATTACCCTCTGAATTTGGATTTGACAAACTTGGTGTAACGTACATTTTTCTCGCAGAGTAATTTCATTGTTGGAGTGACTGTGTATTTTAGAAATTTATTAATTTTCATTTTATTCAACATTCTTTTATTTCAGAATACGTTTGGACAACGTGAAGTTGTGTTGCAAGGTCGAGCACAAGGTGGAAGCATACCCATTTTATTCTATCAAGGTGCCGTTGCCCACGATTCAAGTAGACTCGATCTTTCAGATGAAGCATCGCTTTGGGGAAACCGTCTTATTCATGCATTAAAATTAAGCGGACGAATTAAAGTAACTGATGCACAACCTGATTCAATAATCCCAGGTCAGTTGATTCCAAATGTAAAATTAGAAGTAAAAAAAGCATCCGTAGGTGGCGCGGTTACGGTTAGTTTATACGCAGAAAAAACCATCAAACCCTATTGGTTAGAAAGTTTTAAACTTAAGGTTACTGATCGCGATCCAGTATTACAAGCGGGTAGCATGATTTGTATGCAACTAACGGGTGAACCTTCCTTTATCAATTCACGGATCTATTATGCAGCGACTGTTCGTAGTGGTGTACGTGAAATTTTTTCTTCAGATATTACGGGCCAGTTTAGGACTCAACTAACCAATGACAATACCATTATTCTATCCCCTACTGTTAGTCCTGATGGACAATGGCTCTGTTATACAAGTTTTAGAAATGGGAACGCCGATGTTTGGATACGTCCTATTCAGGGAGGTACAGCAAAACCTTTATGTGCTACACCTTCCTTAGATTCCAGCCCTAGTTTTTCACCTGATTCAAAATATGTAGCATTTGCCTCTTCAGATGAAGGCAACACTGAGATCTACATTATTGATATTCATTCTACAAACAAGACCCGCTTAACTTTTTCAGGAAGTATAGATACTGCACCCTCTTGGAGTCCTACTGGTGAACGAATCGTATTTATGAGTGACCGTAGCGGTAGCCCACAAATCTATACAATGTCTAGAGATGGCACCGATGTTAGAAGAATTACTTATGAAGGTGAATACAATGATTCACCCCATTGGTCACCAACAGGGGACCGTATCGTTTACGTAAGACGTGAAGGTGGCGTTTTTCAACTGTACTTAACAGATCCTATTGGTTTAAACCATAAACGTCTATTATATTATTCATCAGATCAAAAAGATCCGTGTTTTACGCCGGGCGGTTATCGTATATCTTTTGTAGTTGGGAATTGGCAAGGTAAAACAGGAATTGCCCTTTTAACACCGGATACAAGTGAAGTTGACTTGTTACTTGGGGATGTTGTAGCACAACGCCCTGTGTGGGGTCCACCAAATTAAAAACCGTAAATGGAGGATGGAATGAAAAAATCATCGTTAGTTAGCATCATCACAATCGTTCTTTTTGGCGCACTACTCATCATTTCTACTGGTTGTGGACCAAAACCAAAGCCACAAAAGGTAGAACCGACAATCAATTTGGATTCATTACGTGCAGCAGAAGAAGCAAAACGCCGTGCAGATTCGATTGCAGCAGCAGAAGCTCGTCGTCGAGCAGAAGAAGAAGCACGACGTAAAGCGGAAGAGGAACGACTTCGTGCAGAACGCGAACAGGAAGCAAAAGATAAAGCATCATTGAAGATTATTTACTTTGACTTTGATAAGTCCAATATTCGCAATGATATGACTTCTGATGTTTCTTACAATGCAGGTTTATTCAAGAAGTATTCGAAATGGACTGTTACTTTAGAAGGTCATGCTGATGAAAGAGGTACTAACGAATACAACCTTGCATTAGGTGAACGTCGCGCTAAGTCCGTTCGTGACTTTTTGGTTAATTATGGTATAGATGCTAATCGTATTTCAGTGATGTCTTATGGTGAAGAAAGACCTGCTGTCAAAGGTACTGGTGAAGCCGCTTGGTCGAAAAATCGTAGAGTTGAATTCAATACCCGTTAAATTGTTTCGTTGTTTAAAAAGCTGGAATTCGCGTGTGGATTCCAGCTTTTTTTTCGTTTAGGAGCTCTAATGCGCAATTTATTGACTTTGTTTTTTCTATTTCTGATTCTTTCTGGATGTGGTATCAAACAGATGCGGATGAACATTGATGCCACGAAAGCACGTACAGATGAAATCTATCGTTGGCAACAACAACAAATTGAATCCGATATTAAACGAGATTCATTATTAAAAGCAATGGCACATCAAATCAATAGTTTGGAAAACCAACTGCGTACTTTTCATGCATTAACCACCAATCGTTTGAATGATTTGGATTTATCATTGTCTAAAGTCCATCAATCCATTCTTGAAACTTCAGGCCGCTTTAGTGACGTGGCAATGGGTGTAAGTGAAGTTAGAAAACGTGTAGTAGGAGATTCTGCTGATGAAGATACAACCTCTGCCAGAGTAGCATTGGACGCAGCCGACCAAGACCTTGCCAAAGGAAATTATGAACTTGCTATTGCGGGTTATTCAACTTTTTTAGAACGATGGGCAAACTCTCCACTTGCTGGGAATGCGTATATTGGACGCGGTGAAGCAAAACTTGCAACTAAAGATACCAGTGGTGCCATTGCCGATTTTCGTGCAGCAACTCAAACCAAATGTCCAAAATTACCGACAGCCTATTGGCTTTTGGGTAAAACCTTGCATGCAAAAAAAGATATCAAAGGCGCAAAAGAGGCATGGCAAACATTGGTGAAAAAATTTCCAGATACTACGGAAGCAGTACGAGCGAAAGAAAAATTACGTGAATTGGAAAAGAAACGTTAATCAAATCTTTCTTTTCAATTTCTGAATTTGTCTTCTTTCTTTCTTAGTAGGTTTAGTACCAGTTGGACGAGGTAATTTATCAGCCATTTTTAGTTCTAAAAACTTTTGTACAATCTCTTCTGCGGTTTCATCTCTATAGGTCGTTTTTGCCACTTCCTTGGATACATTTTTTCCGGGAAATTCTAAAATACGGTAAGTTCGATACAATCCACGATCACGAATTTGAATGACATCACCTATTTGAACTGAATCCGATGGTTCAAGTTTTTTTTCGTTTCTCACTACTTTGCCTTCTTTGCAAGCATTGGTTGCTTGAGTTCTTGATTTAAATAATCTTGCTTGAAAAAGCCAAAGATCTACTCTCATTTTTTCTCCATTTTCGTATCACGATCTTGTTTCGGTACTGGGGGTGGTCCCCATTCGGTTTGAATGTAACTTTCCAGTGATTGTTTACCATCCGCATCTCTGGAAACTGAAATTCTTAACCAAGGTTTTACTTGATACTCAGCTCGGATTTTATCAATGAGCGATGTACTTCCCATAGGTGTAACAGCTGATAAAAAGATTCTATCTGTAATGTATCCACCAACTTCCAATTCACCACTCATCTTTTGAAAAGATGCATTATCACTCGGGCGATATTCAAAAATAGACAATCCCAATTTTTGTCCTAAGACATTGGTAATTTGACTGGTAGCAGTAGTGGTTGCAGTAGTGGTTGCACGTTCTGAAATGGTCTCATTTTCATTACTTTCAGACAATAACGATGCAGTAGGTCTGCCCACAACTAAACAACTAACGACATCAATTTCAGACATCAAAGTACCATTCGGGTAGTACCCTTTTAATTGGACATTTGGATTTTGTGCACTACCCGATAACTCTAAAGAGATGGTAATGTTCATCGTTCTTTGAAGTGTCTCTTCTGTTGCTTTGATAGAAATTTTCGGATCAAATGGTTCTCCATCAAAAATGAAGTAGCCTTCTTGTATTTTAAGTTTTCTGCCATATTGAGTAACCGTTCCACGAATGATTTCAACGGTTCCAAAAAGTTGTGGAAATTGTTCTTTCGGTAGTTTATTCATAGTGATATTCAATTTGGTTTCAGCATTGATACCACTTCCCATTATCCACACATTGCTTGGTGCAACGATGGTTAATGTTCCACTCGAGTTGTTCCAAAGTTCATTGGATGGAAATAAAGGTGCGTAATCTTCTTCTAAAAATACTTCCTCTAATTCTTTCTTTTCCTCACCAAACCCATATTTTGCTTCTAATAGATGTACCCTTCCATTGATTCTTAAATCCATTAGTTTCCCTTTAATCCCTAAATCCAAATCCCCTGTCAACTCACGATTAGTCATTTTAATGAACCGAAAACGTCTAGCTTTTGCAAATAAATCTACCGAATCTGGAATCAGAGTTTTTGTGAATAAATTTCCACCGATGCGAATATCTCCACGTCCTGACTTAGAATAAGCAGTATCTACGATTAATTGCTCTCCGATGCTACGAATGTGAACAATCATGTTTTTCTGATCTATTCCAAACTCAGGAAGTGACAACCTATCCGCAACTAATCGGATATCCGTTTGTGGTTCACGGTTCTCCAAGTAATCCATATTGATTCTGATAGAACCATCCCAAATAGCTCTTTTTGGTAACAACACAAGAAACCATCTTGAGGGAATTTCTGTGGTTTGTAAACTTGCTTTTTGAATCTGCAATTCATTTTTTGGTTTGAGTACGATTTTACCATCCGAATTGACAATCTGGGTGTCCTCACGATAAGCAAACACTTTCCAAGTCAGTGAACTATCTTTCAATTTTGCATTCATTTTTATTGAATCGCTGAGGAATATGTTGTTCCAGTATAGTTCATTTACATTCGCAAAAAGATCACCATTTAACCCTGTTTTTGCATTGTAATGAATTGATCCTTGGAAAGAAGCCATTCCATTCAATTCTTGAAATTTGGGTTGGACCAATAATAAAGAAGATATTTCGGTATTGTCTATTCGGAATTGAGAAGTAAAATTGTTTAATGAATCGAGATGGAAAGATGTTGCTATGAATCCAAACGGCGAATCCAGAAGTAATTGTTCACAATGGATAGTGTTTGATTGATATATAATTGGTGAAGTTTGTATTACATAGATCGGAAACGTTTTAGAATGAACGAATAATGTTTCAGGAATTAGAGTGATTTTGTTCTTTGATTGATCGATCGTTGCTGTAGTGTTTAAGTTAATTTTTAAGGTGTCTGAATTTGCATGAAATGCAAAGTGTACAAGGTTGCTATCAACATTTCCATGAATTTCAATCTTCTGTGGTGAAAGAAAAGTGGTGCGCATTGAATCCAATTCCAAATGAAACTGTAAGTTTTCAATGGATTCAACCATGGATAAGTGGTTTACCTTTAAGGTATCAATTTTTGCATATTTGGTTTTGAAATGGTTCACTGAACCGTTGAGGGTGAAGATCGGTACTAACTTTTTTTCTCCTCTAGTAACTAATTGAAAATTGTACCAACCATTTACTTTTCCACTTATTGAATCTTCTTTTAATAAAGAATTGATCTCTTTTAACTCAACGTTATTTACGTATCCGTTGAATTGCATTTCACCACTCAAATTGATTTCACCTTTTGAGAATACAAATCCTTTAGCCAGTGCGATTAATAGGGAATCTATACGAATATGATTTTTGAAAAGAGAACCTTTTACTGCCAATGTGTCAATATTTAATCCATATACGAGATTGTCTTTGGTAATGAGATGGTAACGGATTGAGTCAATTGGAAGTTTGTTTCCTTTTCCTTCAATAAATAATTCTACATCAATTGTATCCTTTATTTCTTGAAAAGGTAAGAATGATTTGAAATTGTAAGCCGTCCCCAGTAACTCCAATGTCGCAGAGGCATTGGGTTTGAGGATGTTGTTTACATTCATTAGAAAATGAATATCAGCATGATTTTCTTGAACATTTCCTTCTAACCGAATTAAATTTTTTTCTATTTGTGCAGCAATTGTAGCATTTAAGTTGGATAAAGGAGGAATCTGAGTATTTTTTATTTCAACATCACCAATAAAGCGTGGATTTTTCAAATAACCAAAAATTGTCCCTTTTACACTGAATTGGATGTTTGTACTATCTATTTTTGGAACCAATTTAGCAAGATTAATGTGTAAAAGTTCGACATCTGCTTGAATTAAATCAAAATTTTGATCTGGACTAAAAAAATGTGCTTTTAGTTTTTGATAGGGTAACGTACATTCAATTTCTGTATCAACGCCTCTCTTAGTACTATTTCCTTGAATGGTAACCAACAACTCTTTCGTTTCTTTCCAACTGGGAAGGAAACGTGTTATCGTTGAATCGGGAATTGATAAATCAAATTTGTAGTATCCAACCGGAAATGGTTTTTGAAATTGGAAATCGCCATAAATTTGGAAACTGAATAGATAAGAATAAAATTGGAGTGAATGTAAATGGATCTGATCTTGGGATAATTGGATTTTACTTCCTTTTACAGTAACTGGTGTTTTTGCAAACTGGTATTTTGGATTGGTACTACTACATTCTACTGATGATGGGATGATCTGTAATTCATCAACAATAATTTTTTTAAACCATAATTCGCTTTTTTTCTTCTCACCAATACGTGGATAGGGTTTTTTGCTATCTTTCTTCGTAAAAAGTTTTTCAATATTCCATCCTGTTTCTGTTTCAATGATATGCAAATCTAAATTTGATAAAGTCAAGTATTGTAAATGCAATTTTCTTTGAAATAACTGAAAGAAATGAAATTTTACGTCAATTTCCGAACACTTTATTACCGATTGTTCATGATACGTCCAATGGATGTTTGTGATGGTTATTCTTGGCCATTGATAAAGACGAACTCGGTCAATTTGACATTTTCCTTCACCGACAGTGTTAATAAAATTTTCCAGCAAATCAGCAACTTTGTATTGTCCATAAGGTGATAAAGTTACCAAAATCACTATAATGATAAGCAATACTGTAATCAGAAAACTCCATTTAAGAAATTTGATAAGTTTTCGGACTAATCTTAAAAGAATGGATTGTGCTAAACCTGTACGATCCATCACAGTGCCTCTCCTATAGCAATGTGCAAAACAGGTTTCATTGATTCATGAAATGGATTTTTTCTGGTTTTCCATCCCACATCCATTCTAATTGGACCAATCGGAGTTCTAAGCCGCATTCCTATACCAGTTGAAGTTTGCAGAGGAAATTTTCCATAATCCGTATAATTTTTCCACACCATCCCCGCATCAAAAAATGTAGCCAACCAAAGTGGACCCCAAATTTTTTGACGAATTTCAAACGATGAAGCCATCATCGCTTGACCACCGATATAGGTTTGATTAGAATCGCGAGGGGAAAGTGAACGTCTTTTCCATCCACGTAGTAGGCCTGGATCTCCTAAAAAGAAACGTTCATCAATTGGTATTTCTCCATCTTTTCGTGTAGGTACTAATATTCCGGATTCGAAGCGAGCAGCATACGTCAATTTTTTATCAAAGGTAATAAAATAGTTTCCAAATACTTTTCCTTTATAGAAACGGTATGTGCTGGGAAAGAATACACCTGATAAAGAAATTTCTGGTGAAACAATACCACCTTGAGTAGGATCAAACTTGTCATCGCGAAAGTCATAAATTCCAGAAATAGCATATTGATCCAAATTGTATTGATCTTGTCCAACACTAATCAAAGGAACTTTACCGGACAAATCACTTTGTTGTAATTTTTGTATCAGTTGAATCGTCCACCATTGACCACTATAAAAAGATAAATTTTGCGTGCTTCCCAATTTACGTAGTTCCCAGTTTTGTTCTTTTCTATTTTGGATGTAAGGACTGATTGAAAATTGAGAACCAGCTCCTACTGGATGGGGTTGAGTGATAGTTAAATTCAATTCTTGAATACGTTTGGAAGCGATTGCTCCTACTTTGATAGTTCTTGCACCAGTAAGTAAAAAACGATCGGTAATTTCACCAAAACCTTTGTACCCTTCATCTGTGCTCCACCCACCACCCACTCTGGTTTGCCAACGATTTGCCTCCATTACTCGAATTCGAATTGGAATTCGGTTTGACGGAACACTGGTATCAGCAATGATATCTACGCTCTGAAACAGTGACCGACTGTACAATACCCTTCTGCTTTTTTCAATGTCAATAGAAGAAAACTCTTTGCCATACTTTGTAAACACATCACTAGTCACATCTTTTGCGGATAATCTTGATACACCATAAACATAAGCGGAATCAAAAACACAGTAAGGTCCAGCATTGACCAAAAAATTGATATCCACATACAAAGAATCATCCCCAATCCAATCTACTTTTGGTACAATAATTGCCTTTCCGTACCCTCTTCGTGTATAAAGCAATCGTAAGGAGTCAGCAGCTTGATAAAGTTCGACTTCCCTAAATCTTCTTTCTTTTGCAAGCGAAATATATCTGCGGAATCTTGTGGTATCTTTTTTGTTTAACTCATTTGCATTCAACCAATAATTTCGAACTTTTGTATAAGCACCGACTTGAACTTGGTAAATTACAATCAGTTTGTCTTTTGGGGTTAATGTTACAGTTCCTTGAACTTTTGGATTTCTCCATCCTTCTCGGATTAAAATTCTTTGAACGCGAATTAGATCTCTGGTAAATTCAGCAGCATTGAATATCTGAGGTTTTCGCCAAAAAAGGATTTTTTGGTACCATTTATCCGGAGCAGTGTAAACTTTTTCCCAAATTTGAGAACTTGGAAGGGGACAATCTTTGATGATAACTTTCTGAATGGGATAACCATCCACGGCTACGAATTCCCGAGGAATTTTTTGGGCTTTGGTAACCGTAAAGACACTAACGACAAGGATTAAACAAAGAATTGGGGTTCGATTGAAATTCAACGATTAACCTCAGAGAGTAGAATAAATCGGAAAAATTTGGTAAAACCACGTAAATTGAAATATACTATTGCAAGTATGTTTCTATAAACCTATATTCGGCGCTGTTATCAGTTTATTATTGAACATCTTTGATAATCAACTATTTCATGTCTAACAACACAAAGAGAGGACTATGGAAGGAATTTTTTTTCTAATACCACTTGCAGGATTGCTGGGTTTAGCATTCGCTGCTTACAAAGCTTGGTGGGTAAACAAACAAGATGCTGGCACCGATAGAATGAAAGAGATTAGTGGTTACATTCAAACTGGTGCTATGGCTTTTCTTAACCGAGAATATCGAGTATTGGCAGTGTTTGTGGTAATTGTAGCGATACTTCTTGCTTGGGCCAATTGGACAGAAAGCGTCGTTACTCACCCATTGGTGGCAATTAGTTTTATTTTAGGTGCTTGTACGAGCGCATTAGCAGGATATTTTGGAATGCGCATAGCGACAAAAGCAAATACCCGAACTGCAGCAGCTGCAAGAAGTGGATTAAATTCTGCGCTTGCTATTGCGTTTAGCGGTGGTTCAGTGATGGGAATGACCGTAGTAGGGCTCGGTGTATTCGTTCTATCTTTATTGTTGTTTGTGTATTCTAAAATTTTTGGTTTAGATAATTTGAAAATTATTATTTCAACAGCAGCAGGATTTTCGTTAGGTGCTTCCTCAATTGCACTTTTTGCACGTGTAGGAGGTGGTATCTATACCAAAGCTGCAGATGTGGGTGCAGATTTAGTCGGAAAAGTAGAAGCTGGAATCCCTGAAGATGACCCGCGTAATCCTGCTGTCATTGCTGATAATGTAGGTGACAATGTAGGTGATGTTGCTGGTATGGGTGCCGATTTATTTGAAAGTTATGTAGGTGCTATCATAGGTGCAGCTGTCTTATCTACTACCTTCGTTGCTCACCAAATTGAAATGATGCTCTTGCCTTTGTATATCGCAGCTGCTGGGATTTTATGTTCCATTCTTGGATCTTTGTTTGTACGTACCAAAGAAGGTGGCAACCCTCAATTTGCTTTAAATGCAGGTTCTATAGGTGCTGGTGTTATTATGGTAGCGGTTAGTTGGTTTTTATTGAAGTGGCTTGTACCCAACGAAGGTGTGATCTTAGAAGGGGATCCCAGTAAACATATTTACTTTGCCAAAGATTTCTTCTTTGCCACCATTGCAGGTCTTATTGCAGGAATTCTCATTGGTTATTTGACTGAATATTTCACTTCAAATGATTACAAACCTACACGCAGAATTGCATTTGAATCCCAAACCGGCTATGCAACCAATATCATCGCAGGTCTGGCAGTTGGTATGCAATCTACAGCTTTACCGTTGTTGGTTCTATCTGCTGCAATTGTAGTGTCTTATCAAATGGCTGGCTTGTATGGAATTGCTTTATCTGCGTTAGGTATGCTATCTACTTTAGGGATTCAATTAGCCGTGGATGCATACGGTCCTATTTCGGATAATGCTGGTGGAATTGCAGAAATGAGCCATTTAGGAAAAGAGGTGCGCTCACGAACCGATAAACTTGATTCTGTAGGGAATACCACTGCAGCTATTGGAAAAGGATTTGCTATTGGGTCAGCAGCACTTACGGCTTTAGCTTTGTTTTCTGCTTATGCCACTCAAGTGGATTTAAAAAAAGTTGGTGGTTTAGATGCACTTGATCCTATGGTGGTTGCAGGAATTTTGGTCGGTGCAATGATGCCGTTTTTATTTAGTGCTTTCGCAATGAAAGCTGTAGGTCAAGCCGCATCCAAAATGATTGAAGAAGTGCGCCGTCAATTCCGCGAAATCCGTGGTTTGCTAGATGGAAAAGAAGGAGTAACTGCTGATTATCGTACCTGTGTTGATATTGCAACCAGTGCAGCCATTAAGAAAATGATTTTACCGGGTTCTATTGCAGTAGTGACCCCTGTAGTTGCAGGTATCATTGATTTAAGGTTATTGGGTGGAATTTTGGTTGGTACTACTGCTTCTGGTGTATTGATGGCAATATTTATGGCAAACGCTGGAGGGGCTTGGGATAATGCCAAAAAATATATAGAAAGCGGCCAATATGGTGGCAAAGGTAAGGAACCGCATAAAGCAGCTGTAGTAGGAGATACCGTAGGAGATCCATTCAAAGACACTGCAGGTCCTTCTTTAAATATTCTCATCAAGTTAATGTCTGTGGTTGCATTGGTATTAGCACCTTTCTTGAAGCATTTTCATGGAATGTAGGATTTCGTGACATTGGTTAATGGGCGGTATTTTTGTAAGTACCGCCCATTCTATTCATTCTTTATATTTAATTTATTCATTGTATCGTATTCCTGTGAACCTACCCTTTTTTATCGCAATCCGCTACTTACGGAGTAGAAAAAAAACAAAATTCATCTCGGTCATGAGTTTGCTTGCCATTAGTGGTGTTACCATTGGTGTTGCAGCACTAACAATCACTTTATCTGTAATGAATGGGTTTGAAAAAGAAGTACGTGAACGAATAATTGGTGCAGATTCACATTTGAGGATTTTTACCTATCGCCCAACTGGTTTAGAAAATGCAGATTCTTTGCGTGCACATATTTTAAATGTGAAAGATGTGATTGGTGTTTCCGCTTTTGTTCAAGCAAGAGGATTATTAAGGTATAGACAAACTACGGAAGGAGTCGTTTTACGTGGTATTCAACCACTGACGGTGACTACTGTAAGTGATATCAAGAAACAAATCCTTTTTGGTGATTTGGATGTTAAGATTGATTCGCTTGGTTTAGGTGGAATGATTCTTGGTAATGCGCTGGCAGAAAAAATGGGACTAAGCATTGGAGATACAGTATATCTTCTCACTACTACACAAATACAATCTTTTATACCTAGAATGAAACCATTCGTTGTTCGTGGTATTTTTTCCACCGGTTTTTATGAATACGACAATACCATCGCTTACATTGATTTACAACTTGCAAGTCAATTGGCAGGCCTTCCAAATCAAAATGTTAGTGGTTTAGATATAAAACTGAGCCATTATGAAAAAGCATCTGCGGTAGCAAAAGAACTGCATCAAACCATCCGTTTTCC
Source organism: bacterium (assembly GCA_026417415.1). Taxonomy (GTDB): domain Bacteria; phylum Electryoneota; class JAOADG01; order JAOADG01; family JAOADG01; genus JAOADG01. Next base: position 140,235 of record JAOADG010000037.1, on the reverse strand, counting down.
ACAATACATTTTAACATGGTATGAACAAAATCAAACTTTGTTTGCTTGGATACAGATTGAAAAGTGGGCTACTTTTACAATTTTATCTTTAATCATTTTAGTAGCGGTTGTGAATATCATTAGTTCTTTGGTAATGTTGGTATTAGAAAAATCCAAAGATATTGGAATCTTAAAAGCCATAGGGATGTCTTCAACACAAATTGGAGCCATTTTTCTGTGGGAAGGTGGAATTATCGGTTTCATTGGGAGTTTTTTGGGTTCTTTTTTAGGGTTTACTTTTTGTTATTTACAACAAACCATCGGATTCTTTAAGTTGCCTGGTGATGTCTATTTTCTTGATAGAATGCCGATTGATATGGAGTTTGTGGATTTTCTTTTAGTGGGATTGGTGGCTATCCTACTTTCCCTTGTTGCTGCCTATTACCCTTCTCGTAAAGCTTCGAAACTTGATCCTGTTCAGGCGATACGAGGTGTAGAATGAGTACGATTTGCATTCAAACAGAACAACTGTGTCGCTCTTTTGTTGAGGGACAAACTGTTAGGAACGTATTGGTTCATGTAAATTTGATCATTGAAACCGGTGAGACAGTAGCAATTGTAGGTCCCAGTGGGATTGGGAAATCTACTTTACTTCACATTTTAGGATTGTTGGATCGCCCTACCAGTGGTACACTGTATCTATTTGGAAAAGATACGCAAACAATGAAACCAATGGAAGTCATACAAATGCGGAATAAAGATCTTGGATTTATTTTTCAATTCCACCATTTGTTACCAGAATTTACAGTTCTTGAAAATTTGCTAATGCCCATTTACATCTCTAAAGGCAATATCCATTGGGCAAAAGAACGAGCAAAACATTTATTAAAGCACTTCGGGTTGGAATCTCGAATCAATAGTTCAGTCGCTGTACTTTCTGGTGGTGAAGCACAACGTGTAGCTACTATTCGAGCGTTAATGAATGAACCGAAAATTGTTTTTGCAGATGAACCTACTGGAAATTTAGATATGCATCAAGGGAATTTGTTGATGGAATTGCTATTTGACTATATTCAAGCCAAACAAGCGACCCTACTGATTGCGACACACAACATCAACTTTGCCAACCGTTGTAGTAAAATCATTCGTTTAGGCAGTGAACAAATTTTAACAAACAAAGTAACGTAATTCTTAAAAAGAAAAGGTTTGCATTATGATGGGACGATTATCTCCACGAGCCCATAAAACCATTGAATATGCTCGTGAGATAGCTTTAGAAATGGGTTACGATACGCTCCTCCCGGAACATGTTTTTTTGGGGATACTCAAATTGGGCGAAGGAGTGGGATATCAGGTTCTTCATAATCTCAACATTGAGATTGATGAACTTGAACAAGAAATTCGTGACCAGTTGGATCAGGGAACTAACGAAATCAAGCGTGCTGGGGATTTACCTTTTAGTAAAAGTACTGAACGTATTTTCAAACTCTCTTTTACTGAAGCCCAATCCTTCAATACAGATTTAATAGGAACGGAACACTTACTTGCAGCACTCCTTCGTGATGATAAAAGTCCATTGAGTGAAGTATTCCTTAGATATGGATTGACTTATGAAAAAGTCAAAGATGAAATCGAATCCATTCATGGGGAACGTGCAAGTGAACAATATAGTAGCGAAAAGAAAAGTGAACCGCGCGAAAAAGGAAAATCACGTACACCTGTATTAGAACACTTTGGGCGCGATTTAACCAAACTTGCACGTGAAGGAAAATTGGATCCGATTGTCGGTCGGGAAAATGAAATTCAACGGGTAGCACAAATTTTATCTAGACGTAGAAAAAATAACCCCGTTTTGATTGGCGAACCGGGTGTCGGAAAAACTGCTATTGTTGAAGGTTTAGCGATCCGCATTTTGAAAAAAGAAGTTAGTCCTGTTCTGTATAATAAACGCATTATTCAATTGGACTTGGGTGCATTGGTTGCTGGGACAAAATACCGTGGACAATTTGAAGAACGAATGAAGACCATTATGGCAGAACTGGAACGAAATAAAGATGTGATTTTATTTTTAGATGAAGTCCACACGATCGTGGGTGCAGGTTCTGCCAGTGGCTCTTTGGACGCTTCCAGTATGTTGAAACCAGCGCTTGCTCGAGGTGAATTACAGGTAATTGGTGCGACCACTTTTCAAGATTACCGTCAAACGATAGAAAAAGATGGTTCTTTAGAGCGACGCTTACAGAAAGTTGTGGTTTCTGAACCATCATTTCAAGATACCATTCAAATTATTAAAACTCTAAGTAAATACTATGGTGATTACCATGGTGTTGTTTACACTGATGATGCTTTGCATGATGCAGTATTGCTTTCTTCGCGATACATTACGGACCGTGTACAACCGGATAAAGCGATAGATGTGATTGATGAAACGGGTAGCCGCGTTCGTCTCCAAAATGTTAAACTACCTCAAGAGTTGATTGACATCCAAGAAAAAATTGAAAGTTTGAAGTCAGAACTGCAAATCTATATTTCACAACAGCAATACGAAAAAGCGGCTATCCTACGCGATTTACGAAGAGAATTGGAAGAAAAAGAGAAAGCCATTCGAGAAGATTGGGAAAAAGGTATCGGAAGAACTCGGATAGAAGTGACACGTGATGATGTTGCCCATACCGTTTCAATGATGTCAGGTGTTCCTGTTATTCGTGTAAAAGAGAGTGAACGTGAAAAACTTCTTCAAATTGATAAACGTCTAAAAGCGAAGATTATCGGACAAGATGATGCGGTAGAAGCTCTTTCTCGTGCAATTAAAAGAGCCCGAACCGGGTTTAAACCCACCAACCGTCCGATTGCAAGTTTTATCTTTCTTGGTCCATCTGGTGTAGGTAAAACAGAATTAGCACGAGTGTTAGCTGAATATCTTTTCGGAGATAAGCAATCGTTAATTCGTGTAGATATGTCTGAATATATGGAAAAGTTCAATGTGTCGCGCCTAATTGGTGCGCCTCCGGGATACATTGGGTTTGATGAAGGTGGACAATTGACTGAAAAAGTGCATAGAAAACCATATTCTGTGGTACTTTTAGACGAGATAGAAAAAGCCCATCCTGATGTTTTCAATCTATTGTTGCAAGTTCTTGATGCAGGTGAATTGACTGATGGATCAGGTCGTGTGGTGGATTTTCGGAATACTATTATCATCATGACCTCTAACCTCGGAACGGGTGAAATCAATAAATTGATTCAAGGTTACGGCTTCAATGCGAAGCAAAATCGGTTAGATTATCGCGATATGTCAAATAAAATGTTACAAGCGGTGAAAAAGTATTTTAGACCAGAGTTTCTAAATCGCATTGATGAACTGATTGTATTCCGTTCTTTGTCTATGGAAAACATTCACCAAATTGCACGACTTCAACTTTCTGAGATGAATGAACGTTTGAGCGAACGACGTATTCAAGTGGAAGTGGATGATGATGTGATCCAGTATCTATCGGAAAAAGGGTATAGCCAAGAATATGGTGCAAGAAATCTTAGACGGACAATTGACCGATTATTGGAGGACACACTGTCTGAAGAGCTACTTTACACAGGAAAAACTGAAAACGTACGTGTTTTAGTGCATATGAATGCATTAGAAGGTTCTACTGATAAACCTTTCGTGTTTGAAATCCGAATGTTGGAGCAACCACAAAAAGATAATTCTGCTTTGGTACATCCTTAAACAATAAGTTCATCTTAAGAGAAAAGGGAGTTTTTTTTGAAACTCCCTTTTTTATTCAAACAAATTCATGTGCGATTTAGTATATCTATTTTTAAGGAGAGAACATGAAACCAATTTTTACGGCTATTTTATTTTTTGGAATTGCACTTCAAGTTTATGCACAAAAAACTTATCACTTTGGGATAAGCCCAAAACACACAAATATCACTTTTTCTTCTGAAACTATCCTTGAAACCATTTTAGGGAATGTGAATTTGATCGAGGGGACAATCGTTGAAAATGGTGAAAAGAGTATCGTAAACCTTAAGGTACCTGTTTCAAAAATGAAAACTGGCATTGATTTACGTGATGAACATTTACGAAGTCCACAATGGTTAAATGCTGAAAAAAATCCTTTTATTCAATTTGAATCCAATCAAGCCAAATCGTTAGGAAATGATCTTTGGGAAGTCACTGGTAATTTCACGATGAATGGCGTTACAAAACCCATTACGATTAAAGTTCAAGTAACACCGCTTAGTGCAGATAAAGCTGCTGTTTATGGACCCGGTGAATGGATTCGTGTAAAATCGGAATTCAAAGTCAAATTGTCCGATCATCAAGTTAAAATTGCAAAAACTGCAGAAGGTAAAGTCAATGATGAATGGACAGTTAAAGTTACAATATTCGGTACAACTCAACCAAATATTAAAAAGTAGGGGGTAATATGTTGTTTAAGGTAATTTCTTTGTTTTTGTTTTTTGGATTTGCATCTATTATACTTGCTTATTCTGGGGGACCACCTGATGGATATGCTTTTCAAACGATGAACTGTACAAGTTGTCATAATTCATTTCCACTAAATTCTGGGAATGGTAGTTTGCAACTGATAGGTCAACCTATTAGTACTGGGTATTATACACCGAATACACAGTACCAACTTTCAGTTGTTTTGGAAGATCCGGGTCAAACCCGCTGGGGATTTGAATTAACCTCATTTTCTCAAGCCAATACTTCCGTTCAAATGGGAAGTTTTGGTACGATACAAGGAGTCCAAACTGTACAAATTTCTGACAATCCTAGTACAATGTGGGATTATGTAAAACAAACTTCTCAAGGAGCATACACTGGTCAACCGAATGGTCCAGTAAGTTGGCCTTTCATGTGGACAGCACCTGCGGAAGGAAGTGGAACCGTTGTCTTTTCATTTGCAGGAAATGCAGCCAATAATAATCGAGGAACAAGCGGTGATTACATTTATTATAGTTCCGTAACCATTCAAGAGTTGGTGAACTCAATCAAGCTTGAACCTGTCATCGTTCATTCGTACGATCTATTTTCTGCTTATCCCAATCCGTTTAATCCGACAACCACTTTTCGTGTAAAAGCACCAAAAGCTGGGTTTGCTGAGTTGGTTGTTTACAATATGAACGGACAACCCTTACAAACGGTGTATCGTGGATTCTTAAGTACTCAACCCAATGAAATTCGGTTTAATGCCAGTGATTTGAGTTCAGGAACTTATATCGCTAGGTTACAAGGTGAAGGATTTGCGCAAACCCTCAAACTGACCTTGACAAAATAAAACAAAACCAAAGGGCGAGTAAAACTCGCCCTTTGGTTATTCCTTTTTACTAACTCCTACGTACCTTCCTGCCAAGTAGAAAGGTATTCAATTTGTTCGGGAGTAAGGGTGTCTATAGTGATACCCATTGATTTTAATTTTAATGTAGAAATCCAATTTTCAATTTCAATTGGAACTTCGTGAACCATAGGTTCCAATTTTCCGGCATTCTTTGTAATGAATTCCGTAGATAGTGCTTGAGTAGCAAAACTCATATCCATTACTGATGCGGGATGACCTTCAGCTGCACTAAGGTTGATCAACCTACCTTTCGCTAACAAATGCAATTTGTTCCCATTTGGCATTACATAAGTATCCACAAAACGTCGCGTTTCTGGAATCTTTTCGATTGCCATTTTTTCTAATGCAACAATGTCTATTTCAATATCAAAATGTCCAGAGTTGGCTAAAATTGCACCATCTTTCATCACTTCAAAATGTTCCGCTCGCAATACATGTTTATTGCCAGTTAGGGTACAAAACACATTTCCAATTTTCGCAGCTTCTGCCATAGGCATCACCATAAATCCGTCCATTGCAGCTTCAATGGCTTTAATCGGATCCACTTCAGTCACAATGACATTTGCACCCATTCCTTTCGCACGTGTAGCAAATCCACGACCACACCAACCGTAACCTGCTACCACAACATACTTACCTGCAAGTAAAACATCTGTTGCGCGAATAATCCCATCCACAGTGCTCTGACCCGTTCCATAGCGATTGTCGAAAAGGTTTTTGGTCTTTGCATCATTTACAGCAATGACAGGATATTTTAACATTTTTTCTTTTGCCATCGCACGCAAACGAATAACGCCTGTTGTGGTTTCTTCACATCCTCCAATGACTTTAGAAACCTTGTCAGGATAATCCTTATGCAAAAGGGTAACTAAATCGCAGCCATCATCCATCGTAATATTTGGTCCAAAATCAATAGCAGCACGTAAATGTTTAAAATAGGTTGTATGATCTTCGCCTTTAATTGCTTGAACAGGGATATTGAATTCGGTTACTAACGCTGCTGCTACATCATCTTGGGTAGATAATGGATTGGATGCCACTAAAAATGGTTGCGCACCACCTGCTTGTAATGTTCGAACTAAATTTGCAGTTTCAGCCGTAACGTGTAAGCAACAAGCGATTCGTATTCCTTCCAAGGGTTTTTCTTTTTGAAAACGTTCACGCAGTTGTTGCAATACAGGCATATCACTATCTGCCCAAAGGATGCGTCTTTTACCTTCTTGGCTAAGTGCAAGGTCTTTTACATGAAAATTGGATAGCATAACGATTCACTTTCTGCGGTTTGCTCTACTTTCCTGTCACCAACCGCGAGAAAACAGGAAATAAAGTTGTTGATTTCTAATTTTACTAATTCCTCGCGGTACGGACGCCTGACCAGAGGGGATACTGATTGGTTGTACTGTTTTGTAATAATATTCATTACCTTTAATAAAGTCAAATGATGTTATTTATGCGAACCCTACTCATCAAATTGATTCATCTCTACCGTCTTACTCTTTCACCAATTTTAGGGAATCAATGCCGTTTTCAACCCACTTGTAGTCATTATGGTGAAGAAGCCATTCGTAAATATGGTGCAATTAAAGGAACATGGTTAACATTAAAACGCATACTTCGGTGCGGTCCCTGGCACCCAGGGGGTTACGATCCGGTTCCTTAACTTTTTACAAATGTGAATTTTTTCGTATATTGCGACTTCCACTTTAATCCTCATTATCAATTCATCAAGAAAGGAGAATCCATGTCAAAAGAGTATAAAATTGGTTGGCTACCTGGAGATGGTGTTGGTGTAGATGTACTAGATGCTTGTAAAATCGTATTGGATAAATTACCCCTTAAAGCTGAATATATTCATGGTGATGTCGGTTGGGAATTCTGGTGTAAAGAAGGTGATGCCTTGCCTATTAGAACGATTGAAATGTTAAAAAACGTAGATGCTGCAATGTTTGGTGCTATCACCTCCAAACCTGTCAAACAAGCCGAACAAGAATTGATTCCGGAATTGCAAGGGAAAGGCCTTACCTACCGTTCCCCAATCGTACGTATGCGACAAATTTTTGACCTTTATACTTGTTTACGACCTTGCAAAGCATACGAGGGGAATCCTTTAAATTATCGTGATGGTATTGATATTGTCGTCTTTCGCGAAAACACTGAAGATATGTATTGTGGTGTTGAGTTTAATCCTGTACCTGCAGAATTAAGAGATTTGTTAAACCAACTTTCAAAAAACTTTTCACCATTTGCTAAACTAAATCTTGACGAATATGCAATTTCTTGTAAAATCAACACAAAAAAAGGATCTGATCGAATCATTCGTGCTGGTTTTGAATACGCCCGAAAACATAAGCGGAAGAAAGTCACCATCATCCATAAAGCCAATGTGATTCGTGCAACCGAAGGATTGTTTTTAGATACCGCAAAAGAAGTTGCCAAAGATTATCCCGAAATTGAAATGGATGATGCCAATGTTGATGCAATTACCATGTGGTTATTGAAAAATCCATTCAATTATGATGTCTTGGTTTGCCCAAATATGTTTGGTGATATAGTATCGGATTTAGGCGCACAACTTGTTGGTGGGCTTGGCTTTGGTTGTTCTGGAAACATTGGACTTAAGATTGGAATCTTTGAACCTTCACACGGTTCTGCACCAAAGTACGCTGGCCAGTACAAAGTGAATCCTATTGCTACTATTTTATCTGCTAAACTAATGCTTGACTATTTGGGAGAAGAGGAATTAGGTAAAGAAGTGGAACGAGCTGTTGCTGAAGTTATTAAAGAGGGTAAGGTTCGTACCTATGATATGGGTGGAACCTCCTCTACCATTGATATGGCTAAGGCAATCGCTGAAAGATTATAAACCTATTTCTGAACCTCTTTCTTAAAAACGATTTGGGGCATTCCCTTTGAATGCCCCTTTTCATTTACTTTTTTTACTGATAATTTCTTGCTAAACGAAATCCGGTGGATGCTCTACTATTAATGCGAAAACGATTGCGATCATAATTGTACAATCGCAAGATTGAATTTATTGCATTTCCTCCACGTCTTACTTTTTCAGTACCGCTTGCTGGACCAGTTGGATTGATCTTAGGAGAGTTCGTATAAGGACCATACCAATCCCAAACCCATTCATCTGAATTTCCGTTCAAATCCAAATTTCCCCATACCCCTGAACCATTCCCAAATGGTGAATTGTTGGGTCTAAATCGTCCAATTTTACCAATTCGTATGCTTGTGGCATAGGATTCAGGAATGTTCCAGACATTCCGATAAGCATTGCTATAAAAACTACAATATGCAATGTGTCTTAAGGTGTCATAAAAATAATGGTTTCCCCAAGCGTAATGACGTTGCAAATTTCCACCGCGTGCAGCGAATTCCCATTCGGCTTCTGTAGGCAAGCGATATCCATTTTTGGTTCTGTCCCATACGATTTGATAGTTTCCATTAGATCCGCTGATCTGATAGGCCTCGTCCAATCCCTCTAATCTACTCCTCCAATTAGCATAAAATACTGCAGCCCACCAAGAAATGGGTTGAACAGGGTAATTGGCATGCCCCACGGAATCACCATACCACAATTCATTTGCAGGTACTAATAGGAAATCATCGGGAATAAGTAAACTATCGGTGGGTCTTTCTTGATTGACATAATCGCGAAATGCCGCATTAGTGACTTCATACTTATCCAAATAGAATGAACTCACAGTTACTTGAAAAGTAGGTCTTGTACCATCAGTATTCTCAGGTTGAGGTTCACCGTCACGCCAACCCATCTCAAAAGTACCGCCCGGTATTAGCATCTGTTCACCATAATGAATACCTTCTGAATCGGGCGTTTCAGGCCATCGCCAATCACCTGGTCTTTTGATGTTGTTTCCATTGGGTTTTGGTTTATTATCATCGTCTTGATTACAGCCCAATGCTAAGACAAAAATGATAGTGAGAAAAAGAAGCAATTTGTATTTCATATTTTCACCTACAATTTACTATAAATTACATATTTTTATGGTTGTAAACCATTTAAGAAAACTCGTATCAATTTTTTTTAATCAGGTGAATTATGTTCTCTATTGATTCTTATACGTTAGAACCACTGGTAACCGGTACCTTTGCACTTGATGGTGGCGCGATGTTTGGTGTCGTTCCCAAAGTATTGTGGAACTCTAAAATCGCATCCGACGAACTTAATCGTATCCCTTTATCACTCCGCAGTTTACTCATTCGGGGTGAAGGAAAAATCATTCTAATTGACGTCGGTATCGGAGACAAATGGTCACCTAAACTCAAAGAGATGTATTCCATTCAACCTCTATATTCACCTTTAGAAAATGCACTATTGGCAAAAGGAATTCAACCATCCCAAGTTACGGATGTTATTGTTACGCATTTACACTTTGATCATGTTGGTGGTGCAACGAAATATGATACAAATCACAAATTGATGCCTACACTTCCGAATGCTAAGGTGTATGTCCAAAAATCCAATTGGAAACATGCAGAAACACCTAATGAAAAGGATCGTGCGAGTTACTTGCAAGAAAACTATTTACCACTTTATGATGCTGGATTGGTTGTGTTTGTTGAAGGGAATCAAGAAATTCTTCCTGGAATTCAGGTGATAGAAACCAATGGTCATACAATCGGTCAACAATTAGTAAAAATCGGTGAAGGGAAACATTCAGTATTGTATTGCGCAGATATGATCCCTACTTCTGCCCATTTGCCATTGGCGTGGGTAATGGGGTATGATCTTTATCCTCTTACAACAATTGAAGAAAAAAAGAAATGGCTTCCAAAAGCTGCAAAAGAAGAGTGGATTTTATTCTTTGAACATGATCCTTTTCTCCATTCCTGTACAATTGAATGGAATGATAAAGGACCATTGATTAAAGATGTTTATGCTCTTACTTAACCGTAGAAAGAATCATTTCAAGCACTTGATCAAAAGTGATGTTTTTTGCAGCAGCAGCTTTTGGTACCAATGACAATTCAGTCATTCCTGGAATCGTATTGAATTCTAAACAATACATTTCTCCTTTTGGTGTTAACCTAAAGTCGGATCTACCAAATCCACGCGCTTGTAAAATATCCCACACTTTTTTTCCAAGTTCCATAGATTGTTTCATTTCAACAGGAGTTAAATTGGCTGGACAAATGTATTCGGTCTTGCCAACAGTATATTTTGAAGTATAATCGTAAAAACCACTTTTGGGAACCACTTCAATGGTCGGCATTACCTCATCTGCAATAACTGCAACTGTCAATTCTCTTCCTTCAATAAATTCTTCAATTAATAGATCATCGTTTAATTGTAGAACGATGTCAATGGCTTCTTTAAGACCTTTCGCATTGGGCAATATGGTCATCCCAACTGTAGAACCACCGCTATTGGGTTTAACGATGCAAGGGTATCCGAAACTTGTTTGAATATCCTCTTCCACTTGTTGCCGATCAAATTTTGAATGCTTAGAATAGAACAACCATCGTGGTGTTTTTATTCCATCTGCCTCTAACAATTTCTTGGTGATCATCTTGTCCATTGCGATATGACAAGTTAAAGAAGATGAACCTACAAAAGGGATATTTGCCCACTCTAATAATCCCTGTAAAGTGCCATCTTCACCGGGACCACCATGCAATACTGGAAAGACGATATCCGGAGACAAAATTTGTAATTCTTCGAGGAGTTCCTCTAATCTTCGTAAGGTTGCTTTAGGGAGTTCTAACAAATTTTCTGGCGGTTTTTCACCAACACTTCCAGTAAACAATTTTTGGTCTGATGTGACCCATTGTTTAGGAAATACTGGATCCATTTTATACACTTCATGCCCTAGCCGCGTTAATCCATTTGCAACCGCTTCACCAGATTTGAATGAAACCAATCGTTCTGTAGATTCTCCACCCATTAACACAACAATTCTCATAGGTTCCTCGTTATTCTGCAGTTAATAATTGTTTTACTCTTTCTAATCCGAGAAATTGGATGATTCGGATAATTTCAGGACCGTGCTCTTTTCCAGTCAATTTTTTTCTTAATGGTAACCACAAATTTTTTCCTTTTAATCCTGTCTGTTTTGATAAGTTACTTAACCAATCTTTCGGATCTACTTGTTGAAAATCAGTCTGTTGAATGACCACTTTTAATTCAGTGGGAAGATTTTCTTCAAACGTGATGGTTTTTATTTCCTTCAAATTGTACCACTCATTGACCGCTTGATAAAACTCTTTTAGATCGCTTGCTTCCTCTCTTGCAAAAGATAGTACTTCAGTAAAATCAGGTTTTGAAGTGAATTTTTGAAGTTTTGGAAACTCATCAAGCAGTTGAGATATTTCTGCTTTTTTGATAAACTCTCTTGAAAAATGGTCAAAATGATTTTCTGAGACAATTGCAGCATGAGGAGAGACTTGGATTAACTCAAATTTTTGAATCAACTGTTCCATAGTTAATAATTCAGGTGTTCCAGCATCCCAACCTAATCTAACAACTGCATTTACTATGGCTTGTTTTGATATTCCTTTTTCTAACCATTCACGAACTTCAGCACCACCTGTTCTTTTAGATAATTTTTTACCAGTTTCATCCACCAATAAACCAATATGATAGAAATTAGGTAACTGAATGTTTAATCCATCAGCAATAGTTTTATGAATAGGAAGCGATGGTAACCATTCTTCACCACGGATAACATCCGATATTTTCATTTCATAATCATCTACCACCGTAGCCAGATGATAAGTTGGAAAACCATCCGTTTTAATTAAAATGGCATCATCCGTAGCACCTGCTTTGAATACAATTGTTCCTCTTAATTGATCTTCTACAAGGATATCACGATCTGGAATAGCAATGCGAATGGTATAAGGTTGTGTATCTGCAAGTTTATTGGATTCCTCAATAGATAGATTTCTGCAATGTCTATCGTATCTTGGAGGTAGCTTTTGTGCTTTGCGTACGGCTTGAACAGCATTGATTCGATCCGGTGTACAAAAACAACGATACACTGCTCCGTTTTGTAACAAAGTTTCTATTGCCTGCTTATACAATTGTAAGCGTTCAGATTGTCGATAAGGTGCAAAGGGACCTCCCGTTTGTGGAGATTCATCGGCGATAATTTCAAATTGTTCTAACAATTGAGTTAGTCGTTCTTCAGCCCCTTCTACATATCTTGTTCGATCGGTATCATCAATTCTTAGAACGAAAGTTCCATTGTGTTTTTTTGCAAATAAAAAATCGTACAGAGCGGTCCTTAAACCACCGATGTGCAATTCACCCGTTGGTGAAGGTGCAAACCGAACACGAACATTCATGATTTTGCCTTTTTCTTTCGGTACATACGATAGATATAAATGGTAATAAAAATGATTACACCTGTAGTCAATGTAACCGGAAACCATCCAAAAATTTTTAACAACCTTGCGGCTTCATGAACCATTTGATCAATGGTCTTTAACGAATCCCCAATTAAATAACCAATGAAAAAAAGAACGATATTGTATAAAGCACTACTAATGGTAGTAAATAATATGAATTTAATAGGATTGTATTTCGCAATGGCAGCTACTACTGCTACCATAGATCGTATTCCAGTAACAAAACGGTTCATGGCAATTAGCCAATTCCCATGTTTATTAAACAATCTTTCTACACGTAACTGTTCTTCTATAGGAAAAAACTTGCGAAAAAATGGTCGATCTAAAATTGTACTAGACCATCTAAGTATCCCATAAAAACAAAAATAACCAAGTGCTGCACCTGTTACAGAAACAAGGTAAGCAGGAAACAATTCTATTCTACCTTGTTGAACATAGATCGCAGAAAATACCAGCAACACATCGCCTGGAAATGGGAAAAAAATGTTCTCAATAAAACAGATAAAAAAAATTGCACCGTAAATCCATGCGGAATGGATTCCGTCTAACCAAATTGCAACTTCCAATACAAACTTTTCAATCATAATATCGTAAGGTAGCTATCGCGAAGGCAGCAGCACCTTCTTTTCTACCAATGGCTCCCAGTGTTTCGTTAGTAGTCGCTTTTAAAGATATTGAAGAGGATGGTAATGAGAGTGCCTGACTAAGGTTTTGGATCATTTGTTCACGATAAGGTAAAATTTTAGGGGTTTCTAAAATTAAGGTTGAATCAATATGAACGATTTCAAATCCATTTTGTCGAATCATTTTGCCTACTTCTGAAAGTATCCATATACTGGACACATCTTGATACTTTTCATCTGTATTAGGGAAATGAATCCCAATATCACCGAAAGCAGCAGCACCTAAAATTGCATCTGCAATTGCGTGACACAATACATCGGCGTCACTATGTCCATGCAATCCGTAAGGATGAGGAATTTCTACACCTCCCAAAATAAGTTTTCTACCTGAACTAAAAGGGTGAATATCATATCCAATTCCGCTACGATAGATGCTGTTTTTAGAAGGAGATAGTAACTTGCTCAAGATTTCAAGATCCTCTTTAGTAGTGATTTTTAAGTTTCTTACACTTCCTTCAACATAGGTTACGATTTGTTGTGAATACTTTTCAATAAGCTGAATTTCATCCGTGATTGATATTTCCTGATCGGTTGCTTTTTCCATACAATCTAATAAAATAGGTAGATAAAATGCTTGTGGGGTTTGTGCACATTTTATTTTCGTCCTCGGTAGTGTATGAATGACTTGATCACCCTCAACCTGTTTCAATGTATCTACTATGTCAAGTAAAGGTAATACTACTTTGGCTTCTTTTACTTTTTGTATGACGCTTGTAATGATCTCTTTTGTTATTCCTGCTCTTGCTGCATCGTGAATTAAAACATAGGAATCAGTTTCTTTAATGTATTGGATACCATTTCTAACGGATTGAAATCGAGTTTCACCACCAGCAATTACTTTTTTGACTTTAGAGTATTTGTTATAAATATATTCTTCCCATGATTGTATATCGCTTTCAGGTAAAACTAAAACCATTTCATCGATTTCATCAATTTCTTGAAATACCTGCAAAGACCATTCAAATACTGGCTTTCCAAGCAGAGGTTGAAATTGTTTGGGCAATTGTTCACCATAGCGAACGCTTTTTCCAGCAGCAACAATAATCGCATAAAATTTAGAGGAATAAACAGGCATCGCCATAACTATAAAAACGATAGTTTTCTTGGATTGCTATCTTGTAGATTTCAAGCGCTTTTTCACGTCCTAAAAAGGCACAGACCAAAAGAAATAATGATGATTTGGGTAAGTGAAAATTGGTCAGTAAAGCATCCACCACTTGAAACTGATAACCGGGATAAATGTACAAATCACTTTTTCCCGTAAGTGATTGATTGACTTTTCTCCAAGCGAAAGTTTCTAATACTCGTGTAGAGGTGGTTCCTACTGCTACGATTCTACCATTTTTTTCTTTTGTTTTGTTAAGTTGTTGTATAGTTTGAAAAGGTAATTCAAATACTTCTGGCATTATTGAATGATCTGAAATTGTTTGAGCACGGATGGGTTGAAATGTACCTAACCCTACATGCAAAGTAAGTTCTGCAATAGATATGTTTTTGGATTTGATTTTCTGTAGGAGTTGTTCGGTAAAATGTAAGCCAGCAGTAGGTGCAGCAACTGAGCCATAACTTGAAGCATAGATTGTTTGGTATCTATTTTTATCTTGTTCATTTGGTTTTCTTTCGATATAAGGTGGTAATGGCACCGTTCCAGCTTGGTTTAACCATTGTTCAAAGGTCATACCGGGTGGAAAATCTATTCTACCTATCCTTTCTCCTTTTGCATTTACTTCAAGGATTTCAATCCAACCACCTTTAGGTAAAGCAAATACATCATTTCGGTGAAATCTTTTGGATGGTTTACAAAGTATTTTCCAATAAGTAAAATGTTCCCTATTAAAGGATTGACCGTATTCAGCAGTAACAAACTGATTATCTATCAATTGTAAAGGTTCTATTAGAAATACTTCTAAACGACCGCCTTCTTTTCCAGTTGCGAATAGACGTGCAGGTATTACCTTGCTATTGTTAAGTACCAGAAGATCATTCTCGTTCAAATATTCAGGAAGATCGTATATGTGCCGATGCTCAATTCGATCTTGTGAACGAAAGTAGATCAACAATTTCGCATGATCACGTGGTTCTATAGGGAACTGAGCAATTAAGTGTTGAGGTAAATCAAAATCATAGAATGATAATTCAATGGGATGCGGATTCATTTCACGTTCTATGATCTTCAAATCAGTGTTTCTTGACTAAGATTTCTGTTGATGATACCAAAGTGTTCGTAAGCACGTTGTGTTGCTACTCTGCCACGCGGTGTTCGTGCTAAAAAACCTTCCTGAATTAGGTAAGGTTCATAAACTTCTTCAATGGTACCCGCATCTTCTCCAACAGCAACAGCAATGGTGTTTAATCCTGTAGGGCCACCGTTAAATTTTTGAATGATGGTGAGTAAAATTCGTTTATCCATTTCATCTAAACCATAATGATCTATTTCCAACCGCTGTAAACTGTTTAATGCGATTTCGTAAGTAATCTTTCCTTTTCCCTCCACTTGTGCAAAATCTCGTAACCTTCTTAATAAACGATTTACAATTCTTGGTGTTCCTCTTGAACGTCTTGCAACTTCTACAGAAGCATCAGCATCAATTTCGATATTTAATATCTTAGCACTACGAATTGCAATCAACTCCAAATCTTTAACCGGGTAGTAATCCAATCTTGCAGTGACTCCAAATCTTGCTCTAAGAGGTGCAGTAATGAGCCCTGCACGTGTGGTAGCACCGATTAATGTAAAAGGTGTCAAATTTAATGTGATGGATCTAGCACCAGGTCCTTTATCAATCACAATATCGATTTTGAGGTCTTCTAAAGCAGGATAAAGGTATTCTTCCACAATAGGACTTAAGCGGTGGATTTCATCAATAAACAAAATGGCCCGTGGTGATAATGATGTTAAAATCCCTACTAGATCAGCAGGTTTTTCCAGTGCGGGACCACTAGTAGATCGAAACTCAACACCCAATTCATTCGCCATAATTGCAGCCAAAGTAGTTTTTCCTAAACCGGGTGGACCGCTAATTAAGGTATGATCAAGCGCTTCGTTTCGTTCTTTGGCCGCTTGTAAAAATACAGAAAAATTTGCTTTAAGTTTCTCTTGACCAACAAATTCAGAAAGTTTCGTGGGACGTAATTGGTTTTCCCAGATTTTTTCTTCTGGGTAGGAAGCACTGTTTGGATTGATATGTTCAGATCGAAGATTAGCCATTGCTTAATGCTTTTTGTACTGCTTCAGATATAGTTATCTTGGGATTTTCTTGTAACACTTTAGCGGCGTACTTTTCCGCATTGATTCTTGGAATTCCAAGTGCCTCCAATGCCATCACCACATCTCTATAAATGACAGCATTTTCACTGGAAATTGAAGAAGGTAACGTTGGTGAAGTATCACCAACCCAATTTTTTAATTCCACAATCATTCTTTGAGCCAATTTTTCACCGACACCTGAAATAGATTTTAACCGTTTAACATCCGCATTCAACAATGCATTTCTGAAATCAGTATAACGAATTCCGGATAAAATGGATAAAGCCAATTTGGGACCTATGCCGGGTAATTGGATTAACTGTAAAAACCAATCTCTTTCTTCTTTGGTAGAAAACCCGAATAAGGTTAACTGGTCTTCACGAACATACAACCATGCTAATATTTTACAATCCGCACCTACATCGCCCAGTTTGTCAAACGTAGATAATGGGATAAACAACGCGTACCCCACTCCGTTAACGTCCAGTACAAGTCGTGATGGTTCTTTTTGAACTATTTTCCCGTTCAGAAAATCAAACATAGAAGAAGGTAATTGTTAGGAAGCAAAATAAACAATTCTTATTACAATCCAAAAGTAGTATCAAGGTTCTGATCGGAAAAATCAATGTGGATTCAAGTTGGTAGAATTGCAGTATCGCGCGCGCTCTGAGGGATTCGAACCCCCAACCTTCTGATCCGTAGTCAGATGCTCTAATCCAATTGAGCTAAGAGCGCTAGTTAAGATGCCTACAAAAATACGACGGATGCTTTTTGAATGCAAGTAGAAATTGTTACGGGGAAAGTCAGAAAACGAAAATGCCTGCATGGGCAGGCATTTTACGTGCGCGTCGGGATGTCATTCATCGTTAGCAGTTCTATGTAACCATGTTCCGACTATTTTTTCAAAGTAAGCAGATCAAAGTAAGCTAAGTTTGTCCAAGTAAGCCGATCACAGTATGCAACTGATTAAAGAGCAATAAACGTGCCATTGAATTATACTGTTTTATGATAAAAATAAATAGATTTATTCTAAGAATTACATTTACAATTGAACGAAAAGTATGCAAAATTTGCACTTTCAATGCAAATTATGCACACTTTTTACCGGAAAGTAGAAAGAAAGATGTACCGATTTTTGTGAAGTGATTAGAGCCATTTGAATAGAATTTTTTCTTAATAACACATCCGAAACACCTATCCAATGAATCACACCTGTAGCAATCCAAGCACCGTTTCTGATATGAACCCAGTTTCGATAATGATTGTATCTTTTTTCAATATTGCTTGTATTTTGCTCTTGTTGATACACTTTTTTAGCGTCCTCAACTTTTAAGGTAGCATAAATTGCCGTAGATAATCCTACGGTTTCTGTAATAAGAAAGAACCATCCTTTTGTTTTCTCATTGTTGTTCAACATTCCCATACCGGGACAAAACAGCCCTATTTGAGCACTTTTCCACAACTTTTGTTGTTTTCGCAACTGTTTATTTTGCAGATCTATTTTTTTTAATAAACTTGAATCCACTAAGGTTGCTTGCTTAGGTTCATTTTTTTTGATTGTGGTCTGGAACTGGAATTGAGCTGCACGAAACCGTTGAAAGATTTTTGGAGACGTTCTGATAGAATCTAAAGTGAATGATGGATTTAAAGTTAAGATATTCGTAAAATGTCTTTCAGATTCTTGATGTCTTTCAGTTGCAGCATAAGAAAATGCTAAAATTCGTTCAAACTCGACTTTTTGTTGGGTGGTTAATGAGGGTAAGGAAATTGCTTCTTTCGCTTTCTGAATGGCTAATTCAAACTCACCAAATTTGTAAAGCGAATCACATTCTTTAATCATGCGTTGGACATTCGTCTGAGCCAAAGCTACAGATTGAAAAATGGAGATGAATAAAAATAATTTGAAATGATTTTGAAAAGTGAAAATCAATGGTCTTTCCGTTTAAAGTAATTTCTGTAAAACGAATGTAATGTAACGTCACCCTTGTCGGTAATTGACTCCCATCCCTCCTTTAGGATAAAACCAACGAACGTGTTGCGGTGCGGCAATTCGGCAAGTTCCACACTCTACACAGTTTTCGTAGTTTACAATACAACTTCCATCTTCTTCGTTTTTGGTATATACTTTCGCTGGGCAAACATACAATATAGCTTGTGTAGGATCCTGCTTGAATGATTCTTGCTCTATAGAAATGTGACTTTCACGATCAAACTTGTATTTTAACAACCCTAACTTTTCTTCTATGGTTTTCAGTAAACCCATATTTCCCCCTTTTTTAAAAAAGTGCTTTTTTCACTTTCCAAGCATCTGTAGCCATTGTCCATAGTGGAATTCTACGTTTTAGTTTCTTGTAAATTTCTTTTTCAATTTCTTCTTTTGGTTTTTCTGATAACTCAAAATAATCGCCAAACAGTTCCATCATTAAATCTGGATAATCTCTCAAAAAGTGTGGATTTTCATTAAAAAAGGAAGTCATATGTCTATATTTTTTTAAATCCTTGAGTACGAAACTATTCTCTAATTTTTCCAGATAGAGCTTCAAAGTGTTGCTTGTAAAGTCGTTTCTTTTCACCGCTTCAATTACAGTTTCCGCAGCAAACACACCTGAAGCCATCGCCAAATTAGTACCTTCTTGATGATGACTACTATTCACCAAACCAGCAGCATCACCAGTCACAAGAAATCCATCCATATACAATTTCGGCAAGTGGTTGTATCCATATTCAGGGATCATATGAGCAGAATATTCAATGGTTTCACCACCTCGAATATAAGGACGGATTGCTGGATGATTTTTGAAATGTTCAAGGATTTCATTGGGGTTCTTTTTATTCCGAATCATTTCACCAATGGTTACACCCGTTCCAATAGATAAAGTATTTTTGTTGGTATAGATAAATCCTGCTCCAAACATTCCAAATAAACCATCACCAAAGTAAGCAAAGGCAACACCTTCATTTCCTTCCAATTGGAAACGATCCGCTAATACGTTTTCATCTAACTGGATGACTTCTTTTGCTGCAGTGACCATATGGTCAGGATCAAATTCGGATTTTCTCAAACCCGCTTGTAACGTTAGATAACTATGTACACCTTCAGCAGAAATTACTACATCCGCATACAGTTCATCACCACCTGGTTCTGTTTTAACACCTACAACTCGATTGTTTTTAATTATCAATTCAGATACCATCATTCCCGGAAAAACCTGTGCTCCAGCTTTTTCAGCTTGCTCTGCTAACCATGCATCAAACTTTGCTCTTAAGACAGTAAAACTGAAATTTCTTTTAGGATGGGATTCATATCTTTTGGTTTTGAAATCCAAAGCGATTTCACCATCTTTTCCCATAATAGAAAAGCGTTTTCGCGTAACGTAGCGTTCTAAAGGCGCTGATTCCATCCAGTCGGGAACCAATTTATCTAAAATGGTTGTGTAAAGAACTCCACCAAACAAGTTTTTACATCCCGGTACTTCACCACGTTCTAATACCAAAACCTCGATTCCCGCTTTGGCTAACGTAATCGCTGCTGCAGAACCAGCAACGCCTGCACCAACGATGATGCATGTGACTTTTTCTTCTGACATTCTTTATACCTTGTTGTCTCTGTTTCCAATATAAACTGAATTTACAGTAGGTTCAAAGGTAATGAAAAAGAAAAAGGGGTGATTTTTTCACCCCTTTTCCCACTGTTTTTTTCTTTATCGGATGTAATGGATGGTACTATGTCTCACCCAACCTGCTGTTTCCATTCTTACAATGTAGATACCCGAAGAAATTTGTGGTGCATTCCAAGTAAAACTATGGTATCCAGCAGAAAGTTTTCCTTGATGCAATGTAGCCACCTTTTGTCCCATTAAATTGTATATCGCAAGAGTTACATTTGCATCTTTAGGAACGCCCACTTTAAGAACAGTGCTGGTATTAAATGGATTTGGATATGCTTTTTCTAAAGTAAATTCCTTAGGAATGCTATTTTCCCGCAATGCAACTGAATTTACTAAAATTGCAAAGTTGCCATTGCTAACATCCATAATGGTAGTATCGGTAACCGAACGAACACGAATTCTTGCTTCCCAAGTTTGAGGAACAGTTGCTTCCCAAACCAATGTATCAGCTGTGGTTGTACCTAACAACACCCATTCCCCATTTGGATAACTTCTGTTCAAGTGGACTTGGACTTGTCCCGGTACATATTCTCTAGTCCATCTTAGCGTGTAGATTGAACCTGCAAACAATGTATCACCACCGTTTGGATAGACAACTGAAATGACTGGGATCACAATCGCAAAATTCGCATTGCTAACATCAGAAATGGTGGTATCAAAAGCGGCAAGAACTCGTATTCTTGCAGTTTGAGTAGTGGGACCTGTAACCACCCAGTTAACCGGTTGATTGCTTGGAACATTGGAAAATAAAGTTTCCCAATTGCCGGCTGGGTAATCGCGATTGAGTTGAACATTCACATTTCCAACAAATGCAGTATCTACTGTCCATGAAATAGTGCGATTAGAATTTACGGTCCATGCTTCTCCACCATTTGGTGATGTTACCGTGATGGTAGGTGCTCGAATAGTAAAGTTGGCATTGCTAATATCATTGTAGTTTGTATCGCTAACCGCTACTACTCGAATTCTTGCATTCGTTGTGGCAGGACCTGTTACAGTCCAATTTTCTGTTCCATCGTTTGCAATGTTATTAAACAGTACCGACCAAGTTCCGGATGGATAGTTACGGTTCAATTCAATCCTAACATTTCCTTGAATGAACTGTGAGGTCCATGTTATTGCACGTGATTGATTAATGGTCCACACTTCTCCACCATTGGGCGAGGTTACTGTAATAGTTGGACTTGCAATGGTAAAGTTCGCGTTACTGATATCTGAAATTGAAGTATCAAATGCAGCGACCACACGTACTCTGGCAGTTGTTGTTGCTGGTCCACTCACCAGCCAACTTACAGAAGAAGAATCGCGTGGAATGTTGCTGAATAAAGTTGTCCATGCACCACTTGGGTAATTTCGGTTCAATTGGATATGCACATTTCCAACAAATGCAGTATCTACTGACCAAGTAATTTGCTGTTGAGTATTAATTCCCCAAGTTTCGCCTCCATTTGGTGCTGTTACTGTAAGGGTAGGTACACGAATAGTAAAGTTCGCATTGCTAATGTCATTGTATGAAGTGTCATTCATTGCAACAATACGAATTCTAGCAGTGGCTGATGCAGGACCTGTAACGGTCCAGTTTTCAGTACCATCGTTTGGGGTGTTGTTAAAGAGTACAGACCACGTTCCAGAAGGATAATTCCGATTCAATTCAATCCGAACATTTCCTTGAATAAATTGCGAGGTCCAAGTGATTGCACGTGTTTGGTTAATGGTCCAAACCTCACCACCATTCGGTGATGTTACAGTGATACTGGGTGCGGTAATTGAAAAGTTTGCATTGCTAACATCAAAAATCGTGGTATCAAATACAGCCACAACTCGAATACGAGCTTCTGCAGTTGCAGGACCCGTTACTGTCCAAATCACTGAAGTATCTCTTGGGATATTGTTAAACAGTGTAGTCCATGCACCATTCGGATAAGCGCGATTCAATTGTACATGGACATTTCCATGAAATGTTGTATCCACGCTCCACGTAATTGGTTGTTGAGTCCCCACTAACCAAGATTCGCCGCCATTAGGAGAAGTGACAGTAATTGTGGGTGCTCGAATGGTAAAGTTGTTGTTACTCATGTCGGATATATTTGGATCATTCACTGAAACGATACGAATTCTTGCTGTTGTCGTTGGTGGTCCTGTAGGTGACCATACCTCAATACCATCGTTCGGAATGCTTGAATAGATGGTTGTCCAAGTACCACTTGGATAATTACGATTGATGTCTATACGAACATTTCCTTGAACGAATTGTGAAGTCCAAGTGAAACTTTCGGATTGATTAATTGTCCAAACTTCACCACCATTGGGTGAGGTGACTGTAATTGAAGGTGCTGCAATGGTAAAGTTCGCATTGCTGGTATCACCTATAACAGGATTCAATACGGACAAAATTCTCACTCTTGCTGTGGTCGTAGTAGGAGCTGTTACTAACCAACTTTCCGATCCATCATTTGCAGTATTTGCAAATAATGTTTCCCAAGTACCTGATGGATAATTTCTGTTTAACTGAATTTGAACATTTCCTGTTACATCTTGACTTACCCACGAAATTGTGGCGTTGGTTCCAGTTACCCAAGTTTCACCACCATTGGGAGAAGAAATCACAATCCCCGGTGCGGATATTTGAAAGTTTCCATTGCTCATTCTTGTGATCGTGGGATAGGTTACTGAGGTTACGCGTATTCTAGCAGTCGCTGTTGCTGGTCCAGTTACAGTCCAGGTATAAGAACCCGATGTTGCCGGAACAGTAGCAATTGTTGTCCATGTACCTAAAGGATAATTGCGATTGATTTCTATGGTAACATTACCTGTTAAACCTACAGCAGTCCAAGTAATGTTCTGTTGTGTCCCAACCGCCCAGTTTTCACCACCATTGGGGCTAAAATTAGTGGGTAAAATTCCTGCAGTTTGGTTGGTCATTTGTGCGGGCCAAGTAAACCCAATTACATCGGAACCGAATACGGATGGTACAATCGGTAAAACTCCGCCGGGTAAAGTACTGGTCGCATAATAGGTACCGGGAGGTGGTGGTAAGGTAGTGTCTGTGGTCATAAACGCACGAAGGTACATTCTCTTTCCTGCTGTAAAAGTCCCTGGAGTGAATTCACTCGGACTAAATGCGGTTAAACCAGCATAGAACATTCCCGGTAAAGTGGTTCCTTCACCCATTCTGAAAAACATACGAACTCGGTCATCACCAGTAGGCAAACCATCGGGACCAGCAGGTGCCATTCCATTATT
This sequence comes from bacterium, assembly GCA_026417415.1. Classification (GTDB taxonomy): domain Bacteria; phylum Electryoneota; class JAOADG01; order JAOADG01; family JAOADG01; genus JAOADG01. The sequence continues at coordinate 116,687 of JAOADG010000037.1, read as the reverse complement.
TAAGGAATCTTCTATCGCCCATACTACCATGTCCACTGCTAATGAATCACCCACATTATTTCTACAAATTGACCAATTCTCGTAAGTCGAATCAGTAGCATTGGTCACGTAAAACAAAATGGGTTGTGCAAATGCAGCACCACTCAATATGATAAAGAACAAAAGGGCTAACGTTCGGAATTTGGAAATCATATTCATTCCTTTCTTTTGGAATCTTTACAAACTATTTTCAATACATACAACAAAAGTAAAAACCCATATTACTTTTGTAGTATTTGAAAAATTTGAGTGTTTATTCAAAAGAATATACATTTGACTTTTTCAATAACCAATAATGAGATCGCAATGAATAAATTTCAAACATTCATTTTCAAATTTCGATCATTTACACCAATTCCCCTATTAATTCTATTATTAATCATTGCCAAACCAACTATTTCTTCTTTTCTTTTGGGATTTTGTTTGATGCTTCTCGGTGAGTTCATACGACTTTGGGCTGTAGCCCACGCCGGTGGAGCAACCAGAACCAGAGAGGTAGGAGCACCTTATTTAGTGACCACAGGACCTTATGCTTATATCCGAAATCCACTTTATTTTGGAAATATGATGATTTATTTAGGAGTAGTGATAATCGGAAATAGTGGGTTAGAGTGGATGCTCCCATTAACTTTTGTTTACTTTTTCATTCAGTATTCTTTAATCATAGCCCTTGAAGAAGAAACATTAATCACACTTTTTGGTGCAAGATATGAAGAATATCGGGCAAAAGTTCCCAAACTATTTCCCTATGCAGGATATATTCAACCCATTGAACACCGACCTTGTGATTGGAAAGAAGCGTTTTATAGTGAACGTTCAACCTTTGCAAGCCACGTTGCAGTACTTTTACTTCTTTTGGGGAAAATGATTTTTAATCAAAGATTTTTTTAAACGTGAATATCTGTTTTTTAGTCGGCGACGTCTCTGGCGATCTTCACTGTGAAGTTATTCTCCGAGAATTGAAATTGCTTTATCCTAATCTTGTTTGTTGGGGAATGGTTGGAAAGAGAATGGCTTCTGCAGGTTGCGAAGTAGTCGTCCCAACTGAAGAAATGTCCATAATGGGCTTTTTAGAAGTAGTGAAGCATTATCCTACCATACATAAAAATTTTCAAATATTAAAAACTGCTGTACTATCCAGAAAACCGAAAGTGATTGTCTATGTTGACTATCCAAGTTTTAACTTGCAATTCGCAAAGTGGGTGAAATCACAAGATTCACTTTCTACAATTAAGAACTTAGGGTTTATAAGTCCACAGGTATGGGCTTGGAAAGAAAAGCGAATCTACCAAATAGCACGTTATTACGATGGTTTAGCAGTTGTATTTCCTTTTGAATTGAGATACTATTCCAAAACTCACTTAGATGTAAGATTCGTGGGACACCCGCTTTTAGAAGAATTGCCATTGGATTTAACACAAGAAGAAGCAAGAAAACAACTCGGAATACCCCATTCGAGTACTGTGGTTTCATTTTTACCCGGAAGTAGGGTACAAGAACTAATGTATCATACTAAACTCATGTGTGATTCCTTTCAAATGCTTCGTGAACGTTATCCCAATTTAATTGGAATTGTTCCAGCACTTTCTTCTTTGCCGAAAGAGGTCTATCATCCTTTTGTTGAGGTTGGATTTCAAGTTTTTTACGATAAACCCAACGAAGTTCTCCGTTCTGCTAATGCAGCCGTTGTGGTTAGTGGTACTGCTACTCTTCAAACTGCATTATTAGGGATTCCTATGGTTGTGGTCTATAAAACCTCGCCACTAACTTACTTTATCGGGAAACGTTTAGTGAAAGTGAAGTCCATTTCATTAGCCAACTTAGTCATGGAACAACCAATAGCACCTGAACGGATTCAACATGATGCAAATCCACAACAAATTTGTCAAGATGTGATTGAACTCTTAGGAGAAAATGGAGATCAACAACTCAAACAGTTTCAAATGCTTCGTGAAAAATTGGGTAATGGCAGTGCTTCAAAAAATGTAGCCCAATGGATTTATGAGCTTATCCAGCAAAATGACGATTAAAAAGAAATTCTTGCGATGGCTTAAACTTAGTATAGTACCAAGTTTAGGTAACATTTTTCTAAAAATATTATCTTCCACTTGGAAAATTCGGTATACGGGTTACCTCTCTTTGAACGAAATCCAATTTCCAAGGAAAATTGTAGCGGTTTGGCACGGACGTTTAACCTTGACAGCTTGTATTCTGAGGAATTATGGTATCCGAGTAATGGTTTCGGATCATGAAGATGGTGAAATGATTTCTCGCATTGTATTGAAGCTTGGATTTCGTCCAATTCGTGGAAGTTCAACACGTGGCGGTGTTAAAGGTGCAATGTCCGCTGTAGAAGCAATATCCAATGGTGAGATTGGAGGAATGCTCCCTGATGGACCTTTAGGACCACGACACTCTGCTAAACCTGGAACTGTGTGGTTAGCCAAAACTTGTGATGCATGGATTATCCCTGTCTCTGGTTCTGCAAAACGATCTTGGCAATTTCCAAAATCTTGGGATTATCATATTTTACCTAAACCGTTTGCTGAGGTCATTTTTCATATTGGTGAACCGTTTATTGTTCATCCTGATACCGAGATTCGTCAAGCAAGCCGTGAATTGGCGAATCGCTTAACTGAGATTGAAATGTTGTGTGACCGTCAATCGGGAATAGTTTTTCTAACAAATACCAATCAATGAGTTTAACTGCTTCACCCCCGTGGTTGTATCCCATTACAATTCCACTATCTGCCTTCTATGGTGCATTGGTAAAATTGAGACATCGTTTGTACGACAATCATATTTTTCCATCATATAAACCTCCTATACCCATCCTTAGTATTGGTAGCATAACTGCAGGAGGTGCTGGAAAAACACCGCTTTCCATTTGGGCAATTGAACAATTGTTGGATAAAAAACTTAAAGTCGGATACTTATCACGTGGATATAGACGAAAAGGGAAAAGTCAGATCCTTGTTTCCAATGGTCAAGATCTACTTGTTCAATCTAGTGCAGATTGTGGTGATGAAGCCCTTCAGATTGCAAATCAATTTCCCGAAATTTGTGTACTCAACGATGTTGACCGTGTAAGCGGATCTCATGCTTTAACAGAATTGGGTTGCGAAGTAATTGTATTGGATGATGGATTTCAATATAGACGACTACAAAAAACCTTGGATTGGGTTATATTAGACACAACTTTGCCAAGCCATTCCTACCGAATGTTACCACTGGGTTATCTGAGAGATACTTTTTTTAGATTGAAATTCAGCCATTGCATTTGGTTACGAACGTACAGAAAAAATACCATTGATCATTGGATTAGTAGAATTCGTGAGTTTGATGGATTTTCTGAAATTCCCATTGTTCCTTTTCAGATACTTCCTACTTCATTGATAGATACCAATAAACAAAAACATCCATTGAATCAAGTTGAAGAAAAAAAAGTTGTGGCATTTGCTGGAATTGCTCATCCTTCAAGGTTTTTACAACAAATCCATCAACTACGCTGCGTACTGACTGGTTGGTTTGAGTTTGATGACCATCACAATTACACTGAAAAAGATTTACAGCGATTGATACGTACTTTTGAATCTTCTAAAGCAGATTACTTTATTACTACCGAAAAAGATTTTGTAAAATTGCCCTCTTTGTTTAGACAGTTTCCAATTCTTATGTTGCAAGTAGAAGTGAGTTTGATTCGTACTGACCCTAAAATTCACGAACAAATGAATTCTTTGATACGAAAGTGAGTAGATATGAAACCTGTTGTCGGTATTGTTATGGGAAGTATTTCAGATAAAGAAACTTTATCTGCAGCAGCGAAAATTCTTGATGAATTTCAAGTTCCTTACGAATGGAAAGTAGTATCCGCACATCGTACCCCTGATCGCATGTTTGAATATGCCAAATCAGCAGCATCACGTGGAATTCAAGTAATTATCGCAGGGGCAGGAGGAGCTGCACATCTTCCAGGAATGACAGCATCTCAAACCATTTTGCCTGTACTGGGTGTTCCAATACCAAGTAAACATTTAAAAGGTTTAGATTCATTACTTTCCATCGTGCAAATGCCCGCCGGTGTTCCTGTGGGAACTTTTGCTATCGGTGAAGCAGGTGCTAAAAATGCTGCATTGTTTGCCATTCAAATTCTTTCATTACATCACGAGGAACTTCGTGAAAAGTATCGGAATTGGCGTAATCAACAAACAGAAAGTGTTGTTAGTGAGGATATAAGAAATTTATGATGCGTCCTATTCATCAAATCGGAATCGTGGGGGGTGGCCAGCTGGGAAGAATGATTGCATTTGCAGCACGCAGGATGGGCATTTCAGTGATTGTGTTAGATCCAGACAAAAACTGTCCTGCAGCCGGAATTGCTGAAATTTTTGTTGCTGACTATAGCGATGAAAAAGCCATGATGGAATTTTCTAAACGATGCGAAGTAGTAACCATTGAATTTGAAAATTTGTCTGTTCCAGCACTCAAACAAAGTTTACGTCCAGTATATCCGAGCCCAGAAGTTTTATCCATTTGTCAAGATCGCATCAAAGAGAAACTTTTTCTTTCTACCAATGGATTCCCTGTTACACGCTTTTTAACTATACCACGATTTTCTCCAACTGATCCATCTTCAATTGTATGTTTAAGTGTTGAAAAGCGATTTGAACGACCACATTCTAAAACCCTCTCTGAATGGATTACTCAAATTTTAAGTATTGTTCAAGAATGGATTGATACTGAATTGCAAGGGAATGAAAAGATTGTAATGAAATCTGCTAGAATGGGTTATGATGGAAAATCACAAACCATATTTCACTCATTTTTTCAGTTTCAAAATCATCTTACTAAGGACTGGAAAGGTTCAGGAGAAGATTGGATCTTAGAACAGTTTGTTCCATTTCAAAGGGAACTTTCAATCATTGTTGGAAGAAATCGTGTGGGTGAAACCGTGGTTTACCCTTTGGTAGAAAATGAACATCGTAATCATATTCTATTTTCTACACGCGCACCGGCTCCTTCTGTAGCGCCACAAATCCAAAAAATCGCTGATTGGATTGCCCATTCGTTGCCTGAAAAAATTGGTTTGGTTGGGTTGTTGTGTGTTGAATTGTTTGAAAAAGATGATACGACTTTGTTAATCAATGAACTTGCGCCACGCCCTCATAACAGTGGTCATTGGTCTATTGAAGGATCTCATTGTTCGCAATTTGAACAGATAGTACGTATTTTAATTGAAAGTCCATTGGGTTTACCGCAATTGATTTCCGAAAGTGCTTGCATGATCAATCTCTTGGGTGATCTGTGGTCTAACGGCACGCCGAATTGGTCAAAAGTTTTATCTGTACCGGGTGTTTTTTTACATTTATATGAAAAAGCGGAAGCACGACCCGGACGAAAAATGGGTCACTTGACAGCAGTAGGCCATAATGCTTACGAGCGTGCCAAGCAGGCTTATACGAATTTATTGTGATCTGCTAAACTTGAAGGAGAAACAGTTATGAAATTTATCCCTATCTTATTGGTGTTCTTTTTAAGCAGTGTATTATGGGCAGCAGAATTTTTTACTGAACCTGTTTTGCTGACTAGTATCGGTCAATCAGCGGATTTGCACACAGTAAAATTAATGTTTAAAAAAGCAGGTGTTGATACTTTAAAAACCACTGTAAATAAATTGGCTGGAGCCGGAGATGTACCGAAAAATGGTACAGTGGTTTTGGTGGTTGGGGCTTCCCAAAAAGGTTTAGGTGAAGCAAGAATCTCTACTTCCAGTGAAATTGAACGTGCAGTAGCCATTTTACAAGCCGCTAAAACCAACAAATGCAAAGTGATGCTGGTTCACATCGGCGGAAAAGAACGACGTGGCGAATTATCCGACGATATTAATCGTACGGTAGCAGAAAAAGCGGATTACCTATTGGTTCGTTCAGAAGGTGATCAAGATGGCTTTTTCAAAAACATTGCCACCAAGAATAAGAAAACCTATACAACATATGTAAAAACACCTGAAGGTATTGAAAAAATTAAATCTGCATTCGGAAAATAAGAAAAAGCCCCACAGAAGTGGGGCTTCTCTTGTTCTTTACTTGTTTACTTTTTCAACTCTTCAATGAGTTTGGGAACAATTTCAAAAGCATCGCCAATAATCCCGTAGTCCGCTACTTTGAAGATAGGGGCTTGTGGATCAGAATTGATGGCAACGATGGTTTTGGAATTGGTCATTCCTGCTAAATGTTGCACTGCACCACTAATTGCAATTGCAAAATAAAGCGAAGGACTAACAGTTTTTCCGGTTTGGCCAACTTGTTCTTCATGAGGCCTCCAACCCGCATCAACTACAGCACGAGAAGCACCAACTGCAGCGTGAAGTGTGTCTGCCAAATCTTCAATGAGTTTAAAATGTTCTGCTGATTTCAAACCTCTTCCACCAGACACTACAATATCTGCCTCCGAGAGCAAGGGTCGTTCCGTAGCGACATATCTGGTTTCAAGGACTTTGGTCTTTAATGTCGGCAAATCAATGGTAATCGTCTCTACTTCAGCATTTTTTTGGTTTGGTTGCAATATAAATGCTTTGGGGCGAATTGAAATCACTCGTTTAGATGCAGTCGTACTTAGCGTTTGAATTGCCTTACCCGCAAAAACAGGGTGAGTGACCATAATTTTAGAATCTTCATTTTTCAAAGAAGTAACATCCACAATAAGAGCAGCATTGTATTGAGCGGCAAGACGAGGTGCAACATCCCTACCTAACGCTGTGGCTACCATCAAGATTGTATCATAAGGTTCAGCAATTTGAGATAACACATAGGATACTTGTTCTGGTGAATTTTGGAAGGCAGGAACTTGAAGTGATAAAATTTTGTTTGCTCCATAGTTGGAACAATCTTCTATATTCGTGGCATTGATAAGTGCTGCAGTAATTGGGTGATCACCCGTAAACTGGTTGGCAGCAGATAATGCAGATAAGGTTGATTTTACTATTTGTTGATCTTTGGTTTCAATCCAAACTAAGATGTTCATATTTCCCTCTTTCAAACTTAAATTGCTTTTGCTTCTTCTTTTAATCGCTTGACTAATTCAGGTACATCCTCAACCCCTTTTCCAAGGAATTTGGGCCCGACTCTCGGTTCTGGATAGGTATAACCTTCAAGTTTGATTTTTTCTTCTTCTACTGGTGCATTGATCACCTCAATGGTTTTCTTTTTCGCTGCCATAATTCCTTTCAAGGAAGGATAACGTGGAGTGTTCAATCCTTTTTGACAGGTAATCACTGCTGGTAAACTTGTTTCAATTCGTTGAATTCCACCATCCATTTCACTTTCGCAAATGACTTGATTGCCATTGACCTCCAATTGAACCACTACTGCAATGGCAGGGATTTGTAACTTGGTTGCAACCATTGTTCCAATAGCCATATAATCATCATCAATTGCGGATTTTCCAGCCAATATCAAATCAAATGGTTTTTGTTGAAGTACATTGCTAATTGCATTTGCCACCACATTTGGATCTGGACTAGGATTTCCCTGAATGTGAATTGCATCATCTGCACCCATGGCTAAAGCTTTACGTAGCCCTTCCACCACCTCATTTTGACCATATCCAATCACCGTGATGGATTCAAATTTCCCTGCTTCCTTTAGTTGCAATGCCGCTTCAATTGCATATTCATCATACGGATTGATGTCAAATTTGATCTCTTTTTTTACCCAATCCTTTCCATCGGGAGTCAAAAGGATTTTTGCCTCTGAATCAGGTACTGTTTTAACCAGAACTGCTATTTTCATTTTTCCCTCATGTGTTTTTTCTTACAAAAATGGTCTTTATCAAATTAAGTAGAATACTTTAGTTTAATGCTTTTAGTAACTTGTTAATTAATTTTTGAAATTCTTCAGGTTCAGCAGTTAATGCAATTCTAAATCTAGAATGATCACCAAAAAAGTTTCCCGCTGTAACCAATACCCCCTCACGTAGCGCTCGTTGGTAGATTTCATCCCAAGATAATTTTTTAATTTGAACGAAAACAATCAGAGAGGTTGATGGGAAAATCACTTCCCAACCCTGCTGATTTGCAATCTCTTTAAGATTGGATTGATTTGTCGTTAATCGATTCCATCTATTTTTTCCACATAGATCCATTAATTGCTGATTGTTTAGGATGCGGCGAATCAACTCTTCCCAAATGAACGGATTTCTTGCGGTTAAACGATCATGGATATATTCCGCATTTTGAATAATTTGGGATGGAGCAATTACCCAACCTGCTCTAAGAGCACTAAGACCATAACATTTGGTCAAACTGGAGGTAATCAAAACATTCGTTCCCATTTGAAACGCTGAAGAGTTTTGCAATTCAGGGACAGCATCACGATAGACCTCATCAATGAGAACGAACGTTTCTGCCTCTTGGGCTAGCGCACATATTTGTTGAATTTCATTATCCCGATAAAAAGTACCTGTTGGATTGTGTGGATTGGTGAAAACTACAACTTTAGGTCTTTTCTGAAATACAAAGGATTTCAGTTCATCCAAATCAAATGACCATTGTAGTTCGGGCCTTCGCTTGATAAAATGAACATTTGAAGTTAAGGATTGTAAAATTGTAACTAAAGGTTCATAAACCGGCGTTTCAACCAATACACTATCATTGGGGCTGACTAAAGCAGATATCGCAATAAAATTTGCTTGAGACGTACCAAAAGTAGGAAGTACATTTTCAATTAGACAATGGTACCGTTGGGCCAATGTTTCTTTAAGTGGTAACCAAAAATTATGGTTCGCACCGAATAAAGGTAAATCTTGCAAAACTTCTTGAAACCATTCAGGTTGCGGATCTGGAAGTCCGGACAATGCTAATCCCCAAGATAAAGATTCAGTTGGTGGAGGGGCTTTTCGTTTGACCCAGTCAAGATAAACAATCGGTTCAGTCATAGTTGTCCATTGGGGTGTGGAGTTTGATTAAGAAATTTGTAAGATGGACCAATGACAACATGAAGAGATAATGGATCAATTTCAATAATATTTTCTACTTTTGAAAAACATGCTTCGCCATCACGATGCATAACCAATCTTTTAGAAAGTCGTTTATAGAGAATTTTTTTTATTTTTTTTCTTTTTAATTTTGGTTCTTTATCAAGTGAACCATTAAACAATTTTATACCTACTTGAACTGCTTCCAAAAAACGAACCGGAAGACCTTCTAATAATTCCAAATAACCATCTTCTGGAGATGCATTGGGAGCAACAATCGCACCGCCTCCGTACTGCTCACTATTGGCCACGCAGGTAACTAATGCTTCACCTTTCCATGTTTCATTGGTTTCTAAATCTGTGATTTGATAAGTTTCAAGTTCTTCTGTAAAAAACCTTCGGATACCACTCACTACGTATGGAAATATTCCACGTACATGCGTTTTTTCAAAATCGTGTGCAATGTCAGCATCTATCCCAAATCCACACGAAATAAGAAAAAGGTCCCCGTTTACTTTTCCAGTATCTATTTTTTGAATGATTGGATTTTTTAATAGATTGAGTGCTTTCTCTAATTCTAGGGGTATCCCAAGCGTTCTTGCTAAACCATTTCCACTTCCCAAAGGGATAATTGCAAGAGGAATTTCGGTATGTGTCAATAATTTTGCAGAATTGTTGATTGTGCCATCACCGCCTGCTGAAATAATCATTTCAGCACCTTGTTGTAAAGCCAATTCTGTTGGTGAATATCCGTTTTTTTCAGGATGAATTTCGTAGATGGAAACTTGATAACCAAAATCGGATAGTTTATGCTCTATCCTTGATTTTATGTAGGGAAGAAGTTTCGGTAACCCTGCTTTAGGGTTTAAAATCACAGCAACTTTCACGGTTCAACAACATACAAAAAACGGCTTCCCTATGAAAGCCGTTCTGATTTCACAATTAGATGATTTTATCTTGTAAATGCAAATGTGTCAAACAAGAAGTCCATTGGATCTACAGGTCTATTGTTCTGCCTGACCTCATAATGTAAATGAGGACCTGTAGATCTCCCACTGTTTCCAGAAAAAGCGATGATGTCTCCACGTTTTACTTTTTCGCCCACGCGTACACGATACGAAGATAAATGTGCATACACTGTTTGATACCCATAGTAATGATCTATCACCACCACTTGTCCATAATTGGATAGATATTTGGCAATTTTTACCACACCTGGCGCTGTAGCATACACTGGAGTTCCCACGGGAACATTGATATCAATTCCTTCGTGCATCGCAATTTTTCCAGTGAACGGATCACGACGATATCCAAAACTACTTCCAAAGAAACCAGTTGCCATAGGTCGAATTGAAGGGGTATGTTCTACAATGGCCTGTTGACGTTTAATCCCTTCAGAAATTTCTTGATAACTTTGTTGTTGAAGTATCATTTCACGTTCAAGCAGTTGAATTTCTTTGGTTAACTCATCTGTTTCATCTTCTATAGTTAATGGATTGATTGTACCACCAATTCCTGCTTGTCTGGTTTCTTCATTTATTGTAGGTAATCCAAGGCCCGTTCGCATCATTTCATCTGTTTTCATTAACTCACCGAGTTTTTGTTGTAATGCCTTAACCTTGGTACTCAAAGTCATCATTTGACTCTTTAAAATTTGGTTTTTGGAAGATACTTCCATCATTTTTCTTTCTGCGACCCACAAACCAATGAAATAGGCAAAAACGATGGTCACAAGAAAGAAAAAAACCATACCTCCTAAAGCGCCTAAGGTAATGTGTTTTAATTTTACAGTGATGTACTTGATTGCTTCCGTACCCTCTGTTACTACGAGAATACGCAAGCGATTAGGCATGGATAAAAAAAGTTTCGCGTAATGGAAAAATTGTTTGAATAAATTCAATGGTCACTCCCGATTTTTTTGTTGCAAACTCACAACACTCAAAATCGTTAAACTCAGGTCAACTTCCTGATAATCTTTTGATTAACAAATTACTTTAATCGCCTTTACATAGTACGCTCGTTTTTCCTAAAAGTCAAGTCAAACTCTAAAAAGGTCTTTCAGGAAAAAAGAGTTGACCTTCAGTTTACAAACTTAGTACATTTAAGGACCTTATCTAATTGAAAACTCAAGAATATAACTCATCATTTTTGAAAATTGTTCCATCGCAAGGTTTAGATAAGGTGATGTTATTCCACAAAAATCCGCAACTTTAAGGAGTATTCCTATGAGTAAGATATTTGATAAACTTTCCTCAATTATTCCATCATTACGTGCCGAATTAAAAGAACTAAAAACACAATATGGTGATCAAGTGGTTGACCATGTTACTGTAGATCAAATTGTAGGTGGTATGCGTGGCATTCGCTCTTTGGTTTGTGACACTTCGGAAGTAGATCCAAACTACGGTTTGATTATTCGCGGTCACAAACTGGAAGAACTTGGTGATAAACTACCAGAAGAAATTTTCTGGTTGATGCTGACCAATGAATTTCCCAGCAAAGAAGAACTTTCTGATCTTCAACAAGATATCAAAAGTCGTTCAAAAGTTCCACATTATATTTGGAAGATCTTAGACCAGTTTGAAGAAAAAGATGACCATCATCCAATGGTGATGCTTGATACAGCCATCTTAGCAATGGAACGTGAATCCAAATTCCGTCGTGCTTATGATGCTGGCGCGAAGAAAGATGATTATTGGAAATATGTTTTAGAAGATGTATTGGATATTATTGCTAACGTGGGCGAAATTGCAGCGTGGATTTATCGGAAAAAGTATCAAAAAGGTCCGCGTCTTTCTCCGAATCCATCCTTTGATTGGGCACAAGATTATGCAAGAATGTTAGGATTCAATCATGACGAATTTGATCAACTGATGCGGTTGTACATGGTTTTACACTGTGATCACGAATCGGGCAATGTGAGTGCACACACCAGTCATTTGGTAGCCAGTGCTTTATCTGATCCTTATTATGCAATTAGTGCCGGTCTAAATGGATTAGCAGGACCATTACACGGTTTGGCCAATCAAGAATGTCTTGCTTGGGTAATCGGTATCTATGAAAAATTTAATGGTGTGCCTACCAAAGAACAACTGCACCAAGAAGCAACCGAAACACTTGCAGCGGGACGTGTTATCCCCGGTTATGGTCATGCTGTACTTCGAGTGGTTGATCCACGTTTCAAGATGTTCAAAGAGTTTGGCCATAAGTATTGTGCGGATGATCCTATCTTCCAAATTGTTGCCTTAACATTTGACACAGTACCGGATATTCTCAAACAAATTCAAAAGATAAAAGATCCTTGGCCAAACGTAGATGCAGCATCAGGCGCTTTACTCTATCACTACGGCTTAACTGAGTTCCAATATTACACTGTATTATTCAGTGTGTCCCGTGTGTTAGGAATGGGTGCTCAGATGGTATTGGCACGTGCTTTAGGTATGCCAATTGAAAGACCAAAATCAGTCACTACCAAATGGTTGTTTGAAGCAGGAAAAAAAGCAAAAGGGCAATAATTCTTAAGTTATCTTTCTAAATTGGGCGCCAACAGCGGCGCCCAATTTTTTGTACAATGCGATGAGTTCATACATTAACAGATGAATATACTCCTTTCTATTATTTTTCTTCTCTTTTTCTGTTCAACTAGTTTCAGCTCCCCTTTTCAAATTCGTTTTTTGAAAGATGAAGCAGTTGACACCACCTTTCAAGGTCAGATGATTTCAAGAATCACTTGGACAGGTCTAAAAACCACTTCTCCGCACTTACTCCAACGTGAGTTCATCCATCAAGTAGGAAAACCATTCAATTACAGAATTCTTTCCCTTGAAAAACAACGATTAAGTAAGTATGACCATATTTCTACGATCAACACCAATATTCTTAGGGATACTTTAGGGGTTCATCTTTCTTGGGAAATTCATGAAATACCACCCATTCTCATTACCCCGGATTGGTTCTATTCTGAAATGGATGGACTGTCTGTTGGCTGTGCAGTTAGTTGTAGTAATATTGATGGGTTAGGTGGAAAAATTGGGCTAAGTGGTTTATTCGGGAAAAATAGAAGTTATGATTTCACGTTTGATCACCCATGGTTGTTTGGAAGACGTGTAGGAATAGGTATCAGTACTAAAATTTCCTATTCATATCAACGTAATGTCCAAAGTCAACAATATGAACGCTTTACTGAAATGGAACAATGGATTACGGGTAAATCTCTTGAATATTATCGCTATTCATTGGGCTTAGGAGGTATTCAATCAAAATCTCAAACAGCGACTAAATTCAATGATGATGCTTCTATATTTTGGGTTGGCGCCCGTTTCAGGTATGATCGCAGAAATCAAAACATTGGAACTACAAAAGGGTTATGGTTTGAAACCCAGTATCAATATTATTGTGGCACTCATTTGTTTCATCATGGTTTAGTAGATGTTCGTTATTGGCAACCTATTTATAAACCCATGTATTTACTTCAGACAGGATTGATTCAAGTCCAAGATAGAACCACTTTGCAAGGGTTGCCCACTTTTCGTTTATTTCACATAGGTGGAATGAATACTGTTCGTGGTTATCGTATCCATGACATAGGAACGAATCAAACAGGAGTAAATGAATATATCTTAACTTCTGAACTTCGTTTACCGATTCTACCGACTTTTGTTCTTTCCTCATTTGGTTATCAAATTCAAAATCGGCTTGAATTAGCAACTTTTTTTGATATTGGTTCTGCATGGAATTCTTGCTTAGTTCACTCAAAACGTATATTAGGTGGAGGTTTTGGATTTCGGTGGATTGCTCCTTTGATTTACGAAGCGCGCTTAGATCTCGGAATTAACGAAAACGGAAATACGATGTATCATTTTGGTTTACAAACGAAAAGTACGATGCAACGTAAACGAAATCGGTAGTTGTATTTCTATCGTTTTTGATATTATTATTTTACAAAAGCGCCAATAGCTCAACAGGACAGAGCACAAGCCTTCTAAGCTTGGGGTTGGGGGTTCGAGTCCCTCTTGGCGCGCAAAAAGTATTTTTTTAATTGCTATTTCATCAACTTTAGCAACTCATCAGAATGCCTTTAGGATTTTACTTATGATACCTACTCTATGGACACGCTTTTTTCTTGTACTTATCGTCATTGGAACTTTTGTGGGTTGCGAAATTGTTGAACCACCAAGTACTCCACGTGGTCTTTTGTATGTACGTGCGATCGATTCACTTTCAGGAAATTCACTTAACGGTCTAAGCATCCTTTTGGATTCTGTTCCCCAAAGCCAAACTACACCTGCACTAATTGGACCGATACCTGCTAAATCTTATCATTTGACGATTCGGGGGTTAGAATATGCAGAACGAAATTATACCGTGCAAGTTCCATCCATTGATACACTTTTCTTTGAAGCAAAAATGAATCGTGCACCTGTAGGATATATCCAAGTCACGAGTGAACCTTCCAATGCACGTATAGTAATTGACGAACAATACGCACGTGATAGTGTAGGGACTATTTTGGTGACCCCATCTTTCATTCCTGTTTCTGAAGGACGTCATACCGTTTCTGCAGCATTAGCAGATCATCGTACACTAAGACCGTCTTTACACCATATTGAAGTATCTCAAAACAGTACTTATCCATTGCATTTTCAGCTTGAACCTGCAGTTGTAGGAAGAAATGTAGGCAATATCCCATTTCCTTTTCGTCAAGAGATTCTCCAATCAGATACCACTCGCCATGATAGTTTAGATTTAGAACAATATCGCGGATTTCTGGTAATGATAAGTTGCTGGTTTACTACCTGCAATCCTTGCCGTTTAGAGTTACCTTATTTTGCAAGTACCTACTTAACTTATGCATCGCGTCGTGTTCGCTTTATCTCGCCAACCACACCGATCGGTCAACAAAGTCGTCTTGAGTTATACCAAAGTGGCCAAGCATTAGGAATTACATATCCACTTACGTACGATCCACATCCTGGTTTTTGGTTTCGTATGGATGGTCGGACACCTCCTTCGTACCCATTGAACATATTGGTGGATACTACAGGAACGATCGTATTTACAGGTGGTTCATTAACTGAAAATGAATTACATCAACTCATTGAGAATCATTTACCTCGATAGGAGTGCTGCTATGCGCCAATTCAGTTTGTCTATCTTCTTTTTTATCTGCTTCCATGTTGCATTCAGTCAATCCTTTACACTGACACCCCGTATGACCAGTGCACAAGGCACAGTTAATGAAGTTACAGATTTCTATATGGATGTGGTGAACTTAACCAATCAACCTCTGCAACTCACTGTTTCTTATCAACGGATTAACTTACCTACGCCTTGGATTGTTAATCTATGTGTAGGTGAAGCTTGCTATCCGGATTTTATGACTTCCGTCCCTCTTACTTTATCTTCTGGTGCAAGGGATAGTGTTGCTTTAGGGATCTTTCCGACAAGTGGTGGAGCAGTAGGAATTGCTTCACTAACTGTATCTCAAGACAATACAACTTTTTCAATCACCATTCCTTGTACCTTAACCGTGTCTTCCAATACAATCCAACGCGATGCTATTCCAACGAGTACTTTTCTTACATACGTTTACCCTAATCCCTTTAATTCACATTCAACGCTGGTTTTGCAACTGAACCAAAGGGAAACAGTTAGGTTACGATTGTATGATCTTCGAGGAAGGGAAATCTATTCTACCCAGCAAACTTTCGCATCGGGTCTCACCCTGCTTGATTTAAGTCCCTTTTTTAAGGATACTCCATCGGGAACCTATCTATTACAAGTTGATGGACGAAACTCGCGTCAAATCCATCGTCTTCAATTTATCCGTTAATGTTTCAACCAGATGCGAACCTTCCAACTTTTCGTCGTAAAAGTGTTTGGGGCTGGGCATTCTATGATGTAGCCAATTCTGCATTTGCCACTACCATTTTGGCAGTCATTTTTAATAAATACTATGCACTTCAAGTCGCCAATGGTGATGAAGGTATTTTCTTCTCCCTTTTTGGTATTCAATCCCAAATTCCGGGAACAACAATTTTTAGTTATCTGATTTCCATATCAACGCTGTTTGTTATGGCTATCTCACCATTTATCGGTGCAATGGCAGATGAAAGTGGTCATCGGAAAAGGTATCTTTTTTACTCTACTATTTTAGGTGTCCTTGGCACTTTTCTGTTAGGGTTTGTGGATCGGGGCGAATGGTTATTTGGTGGAATTGCATTTATTATTGCCAATGTCGGATTTAATGCTGGTTTATTGTTCTATGATGCTTTGCTTAAACAAGTAGCCAAACCCAATGAGATAGGTAAAGTTAGTGGTTTTGGTTGGGGCGTTGGTTATTTAGGGGGTGGACTCTTACTCCTTATCAATTTGTTTATGTTAAGCCCTCCCGCATGGGCGTTTTGGGAACCAAGACCTGTGACGGATACTTTTTTCAGTGTGGCTGTATGGTGGGTGTTGTTTTCGATTCCAATGATGTTTTGGGTCTATGAAAAGAAAGAGCCACTAAAAATCAACGTTTTTCGGTTATGGAAACATTCTTTCAATAGGTTGTATAAAACATTTCTCTATACTAAACAATTGAAACATACTTTTCTTTTTTTGATTGCCTACTTTTTTTACAACAACGGAATTCAGACCGTTATTTTAATGGCTTCCATATTTGGTGAATCAGTCCTTCAAATGAATTCATCGCAATTAATTCTCTTTTTTTTAATGATACAGGGGTGTGGTTTTATCGGATCCGTTTTTTTTGGATGGTTAACACAGTGGCTAAATGATAAAACAGCACTGTTTCTTTCACTCATTGTTTGGATGTTGGTTTGTATTTGGACTTATGGGATTGGTACCTTTTTCGATCCAATTTTAGAGTTTCACATCATTGGCATTCTTGCTGGATTGGTATTAGGTTCAAGTCAATCACTTTCTCGTTCACTATTTGCACGTTTTACTCCGATCAATCGCACAGCAGAATTTTTTGGCTTTTTCTCAGTACAAAGCCGAATTAGCACGCTCATAGGACCACTTTTATACGGTACGATGTTATGGTTAACCCACTCGATTCAACTTGCTATTCTTTGTTTGCTTTTTTTCTTTGTATGCGGTGGACTGTTATTGCTTTTGGTAAATCCTGAGGCAGGTGAAAAAGAAGCATTATCTTATGAACGCTTATAATGTAGAAGTTTTTACTTTAGGTTTGTATATTGTAATAAAGGAGGAAGAATGTTTGGATTAGGTACCAGTGAAATTATCCTTATAGCTTTAGTTATTTTACTTTTATTCGGTGGAAAAAAATTACCGGAGTTGATGCGTGGATTAGGAGGTGGTGTCAAAGAATTTCGGCAAGCCATGCGTGACGATCAAAAACCATCGACTCACGACACTTCTGATACTACACAACCGAAATCTTCTCAAGATCAAAATCAACGTTCGTCTTAATCAAACTGAAATTTCTACGTGAATGCTACGTTACGACAAGTATTGCTATCTATTTGCATTCTATTTCCCGTTTTTGTTTTTACATCCATTGCTTTAAGCAATCTTACGTTAGGACTAATCGTCTTCTTATTCTTTTTATTGGATGGACGAGACGAGTTTCCAAAGCAATTTTTTCCCATTTGGTTATTGATTGTTTACATAGTCATTCAATTTCTTTCCACCTTTTTTTCACCTATAGCATCCAATTGGTCAAGTTGGATTGAAGAAATGAGTGTATTTGCTGCGCTCATACCTGGGTTTGTTGTTGGTAAGGATAAACAACGACTTGAACGTTCCTTATTTTTACTTGGATTGTTAGTTGTTATTCTTTCGATTTATAGTGTTTATCAATATTTTTATGGGTGGGACTTATTGCGAGGAAGAAGACCGCTCTTAGCACTTTTTCATCGTTATCATGCAACCGGATTACAAGATTTCTATTTAACTTTTGCTGGTTTAATGGGACTTGCTTTTCCTTTAGTTGGGCTTACGACACGTTATGTATTTTTACCCCTTGCATTTACCATCGCTTGTGGAATTGGTGTTCTTGCCACCATGGCAAGGTCAATGATTCTTGGACTGTTATTTGGTAGTATCGTAACTACAATTTTCGGTAGTAAAAAACAAAAGATTATTTACGGAATCAGTTTTGTTTGTATCATACTTTTCATGTTTAGCATTTTTTCTGCTACCGGTGAACGACTTAGTTATGGTTTAGAAGTGACTCAAAAACATCAACCTAGAGGGGATCCCACACGGATTGAATTGTGGCACACTTCCATGAAAATCATTCGAGATTATCCAATTTTAGGCATCGGAAACAACAATTGGAATACGGTATTTGAAAAATATCGGAAAAAAGATTTTTCTTTTAGTTCTACCGCACACCCACACAATGATTATTTGTCTACCGCTGTAGAATATGGGATTGGTGCACTTTTAGTATTTTTGCTGTTTTGGGTGATTGTACTCTATCACCTCTTTCAAAAATGGCGAAATTCAAGTGGTGACATACGTGAATGGAATCTTGGCTTTTTGGTTTCTATAATCATTCTATTGATTGGTAGTGTTTTTCAAAACTATCAAACAGATGCTGAAAATGCATTGTTTTTATGGTTCATTGTCGGTGCTGCTTTGCGATTTGAAGGATAATGAAAGTATTATTGGATGCTAGAAAATGGCAAGATGGTGGAATAGGTGTGATGATTCAACTACTTGCCATCCATTTCTCAAGGAAGGGTGTCGAGGTACATACTATTGTTCGCGAAGAAGATGCGAAAGAAATTTACGAAATCACAAAAATCCAACCCATAGTATCCCACGTAAAACCTTATTCCTTAACTGAATTGTTTGAGATTGGAAAGATTGCCAATCAGTCCAAAGTTGATGTGGTTTATATTCCTCATTATACAGTTCCGTTTTTTTGTAAAAAGCCAATCGTGAGTATTATTCACGATACTATCCAAATTCAATTTCCAGATCAATTCTCCTTGATTCAAAGAATCTATGCAAGATGGATGATTGCTTGGGCACTTTATCGTTCCGACGCTGTAGTAACGCAAAGTGAAACGGTTCGCAAAGATTTGATTGAAAGGTTTTCATGGATTCAAAAAGATAAAATTCACTCCATTTTACGAATTCCAGATTTAAGGTGGAATGAACCAATCTATTGCCAGACGGCTCACCGTTTACCAAAACCTTATTGTTTATATTATGGTGCTTATCGGAAACATAAAAATATTCAGTTTTTAATTCGACTTTGGGAAAAGCATCCAGATTTGCCTGTATTGGTTATTGCAGGGGATCGGCTATCAAAATATCCAGCATTACAACACGATTTACAAAAACTACTAAAAGATAGACGTTGTATTGATTTAGGATTGCTTTCATTTTCTGATTTGCGTATTATCGTTCGAGAATCCTTTTGTGTGTTGCTTCCATCAAAGTATGAAGGTTTCGGTGCAACCCCTTTGGAAGCAATGATGCTTAATGTTCCCGCAATCGTAAGCAATCGGGGGGCTTTACCAGAATCAGCAGGTTACGGTGCAATTGTGTTGCCATTAGAAAATGAAGAGGAATGGTACTTTGCAATTCAATCCTTACAAGATACTACTCACCGAAACTATCAAATCACACAAGGTCAATCGTGGCTGAAAACATT
Organism: bacterium; assembly: GCA_026417415.1. Classification (GTDB taxonomy): domain Bacteria; phylum Electryoneota; class JAOADG01; order JAOADG01; family JAOADG01; genus JAOADG01. Next base: position 97,036 of record JAOADG010000037.1, on the reverse strand, counting down.
TCAAGAAAATCAGTGGGTTGATAAACAAATCAATATTTGTATGATGGCGGTTGAAAAGTTCGGAAAAACAAAGAGATTTCTTTAATTTTACGAGGGTAAAAAATCTTTCTATCACGGCATTCAAAGAGTTATGACTTCGTTAACAGAGCAAGATCGTATTGATTTTTTGAATCACTTAGAAACTTATCGGAGCATCTTCGATCACGCCCCATTTGGAATTTATCATACAACACTCAGTGGAAAGTTGCTTACTGCAAATACAGCCTTTGCTGAAATGCTTGGCTATAGCTCGCCAGAAGAATGTTTACAGCAAATTAAAAATGCTTCGGATGATTTGTTCGAATCCAATATACACCGCGAAGCTATGGTTCATTCCCTATTGTCACGTGGTATATCAGAAAAATTTGAAGCGAATTTAAAGACGAAAGATGGTAGTTTAATCAACGTAATGATACGCTCTTTAATCGTTCGCGATTCTAAAGGATCAATTCGTTACGTTGAAAATTTTGTTGAAAACGTTACTGCTCGCAAACAAGCAGAGAAGTTTGCTCAAACTAAACAAGAAATTTTAGATAAACTAATAGACAATGTAAATGCTGTTTTTTGGGAATTTGCACCTGAAACGTATCAATTCACTTTCATCAGCAGCCAGATTGAAAAGATCCTTGGTATTCCCTCAGAAGTATTTTTACAAGATGCGACTAAATGGATTGATCACGTTGTACCCGAAGATCAGGAAATTGCATCTCATAAATTTTTCTTCTTCCAAGAAAATGAAACAGAGCTTACCCTTCAATACCGGATGCAAAAACCAAATGGTGATCTTGTTTGGATACTGGATAAAATCTCTGCAAAGTTTGAAAATGGACTTGCTACTCAATTGTATGGTGTCCTTTTAGACATTACCGAAAGCAAACGTACGGAACAGTTACACAAAGTCCTTTACGAAATCTCAAAATGTTTTAGCGAAACCTCCTCTCTTAACGAACTTTTGACGGTCGTTCATCAACAATTAAATACACTTGTTGATGCTTCCCATTTTTATGTAGCTTTGTATCACGTTTCACAAGACAAATATTCTTTCCCTTACTATGTAGATCCTGATGATGAACCCGTCAGTAGCTACGAATTGTATTCGCTTCCCAAATCACTTACCGATTATGTGCGCCGTACCGGTAAACCACTACTTTGTACCTCTGATGTTTTCCATAGATTGTTGGCTAATGGAGAAGTAACACTTATTGGTGCACCTTCTGAATGTTGGCTAGGTGTACCATTAATTTCTCATAATGAGGTTATCGGAATAGTCGCTCTCCAAACTTATAAGCCGAACACCACTTATGGACAATTTGAAGTCGAATTAATGACCATGCTTGCCAGTCAAATTGCTGGTGCTATTGAAAGAAAAATTATCCAAGAAGAGAGAACCAGTTTACTCACCATTATTGAAGCAGCAGAAGAACACATAGTATTGTTAGATACCTATGGAAAGATTTTAAACTTCAACCCTGCTTTTTCTCGTGCAACAGGTTATACTTTAAATGAAGCTATTTTTCACACAACAAATGCACTGTTGCAAGTAGATGAATATACCACTGACTCAATTAATGAAGCCATACGGAATGGGTTACGTTGGGATGGAATAAGAAAAATCTTCACAAAAAACAATGAACCCAGGTTTTTACAAACTTCAATTTCACCGGTACGTGATGAACAAGGTGAAATCATCAACTTTCTTGAAATTAGTCGAGATATTAGTCGTGAACAAGCTTTAGCTGAACAGTTACGGCAAACCCATAAATTGGAAGCTTTAGGCCAAATTGCCAGTGGGATTGTCCATGATATTAATAATATTCTGACCGGAATTATCGGTTATCTTGAATTAGCAAAAAATAGTCAAGAAGAAACTTCAAAAAATTATCTAAACGAAGCATGGAAAGCAGCCCAACGTGCAACCGAATTGACTAAAAACATTTTACGACATAGCCGTCGTACACCTCTTAGTATTCAACCTGTCAATGTGAATATCCTTTTAGATGAAATTTATCAATTGATTCGATCGATCATTGATAAACGGATTGGTTTGGAGTTACAAACTGAAAATCTTTCCTATCAAGTTCTTGCTGACAGTAATCAACTCCATCAAGTTTTAATCAATCTATGTGTGAATGCACGCGATGCCATCAAAGAACTTCCAATAGAAGTGATGAAATCCAGAGATGTCAAAATTATTATCCAAGCATCTGATTTTATCGTTAATGAAAACAATGTTTTTCAACATCCGAATGCACACATTGGGAAGTATGTTAGATTCTCTGTAATTGACAATGGGATTGGTATTCCTCCGGATATTCAGTCAAAAATTTTTGAACCATTTTTTACAACGAAAAAAGGAGATTCAGGAACCGGCCTTGGATTGGCATCAGTACGAGCAATCATAACTGAACATAAAGGTTGGATTGAAGTATGTAGTGAAGAAGGAAAAGGATCAGAATTTACATTTTATTTACCGGCTGCATTAAAAACCATTCCGAACTTAGAGGTTTCAAGCTATAAGCCAAGTAAGTTGGCTACTGGAAACGAAACCATCTTAGTGGTGGATGATGAAGAAATGATACGCTCGCTTGCTCAAACCATTTTAGAACAGTTGGGCTACAAAGTAATTCTTGCTAAAGATGGACGCGAGGGATTGACTAAGTTTATTGAAAATCGTGACCAGATTGCTTTAGTCATTTTAGATTACTCTATGCCCATTTTAACAGGTGGTGAAGTGTTACAACAAATTTTAGCTGTAGCCCCAAAAACAAAAGTTGCCATCTCGAGTGGTTATGCACTTACTTCGGATGATAAAGTTCCCGATTTTCGAGGAGCAGTCGGATTTATTGCAAAACCGTACAATATTATGGAACTTTCTCACACTATCCGCAGATTAATTGATATGCCCATTGAATAAGTTCACAACATTGTAGATGGCCTTTTTTAGAGAGTAAACCGTTTACACCCCGATAAATCATTACCAGTCCACTAATGAGAAGGATGATTTCACCTAATTTGCTTGCATACTTTTTTACAAAAAATGGAATTTTACCAAATACAGAACCCACCAGAAACAAGGCAGGAGAAGTCCCTAACCCAAAACTAAACATAACTAATAAAGATGCAAATGCTGTTTCTTCTGTGGCTGCACTTAGTATCATCGCATATAATAATCCACATGGAAGTAGTGCAGTAAAAAAGCCAACTGCAAACACTGTCAAGAAAATCGTTTTATTTTTTTTGCCGTTTGATACTGAATTACGCAACAAATGATTGAAGATACTGGTCACTTTCAGGGTCTGTGCCGTTGCCGGAAAAATCCAAAAATAAACGATCACTGCAATCATTGCAGTTCCAATGAATATGGAAAAATAGGCAGAAAAGTGCTTTATCCAATTTTGCGATACGATCCATGAACCGATAAATCCTACTAAAAGCCCTATCAGAGAATAAGAAACAAGTTTTCCAATTAAATAAACAATAGCCGAAAATGTGTTGGATTTGAGTTTCGCAAGTCCACAAGTACCAGCAACCAATGGACCACACATTCCGACACAGTGAATACTTCCTAACAAACCTGTCACTAATGCTGTTGATATGCTTAACCAAACATCGTCTGCCATTTCTTCTCCATTTTACCATTCCGAACGATCTAATCTTAGAGGATAGTACTTTGGAATCCACATGGCTTGTTTAATCAATTTAGATAAATGTTCATCGGTAACATTAATCCCTAACCCTTCTTCTCGTGCTTGTTTCGCTACTGCAAAAGCGACTTCGTACGATACGTTTCTGATGTTTTCTAAAGGTGGTAACAATAAACCTTGTTCTCTTTGTTCTTGAGTTGTGAGCGCTGATAACGCTTTACTTGCAGCATGGAACATTCTATGAGTAATCTTTGATGCTTGACAAACAATTGAACCTAATCCAACTCCTGGAAAGATATACAAGTTGTTACATTGTGATACCCATTTCTTTTTTCCGTCAATGGATTGATACGGTTCAAATGGACTACCAAAAGCCATTAAAGCTCGTCCATTAGATGCCTTTTCTACTATTTCGGGTTTGGTTTCACATTTTGAAGTCGGATTAGATAAAGCCAGAATTATCGGACTTGGAGTATGTTGTGCAACCATTGAAATGATTTCTTCATTAAATACGTTAGGTTGAGCCGCTAAACCAATTAGAATGGTAATGTTTGCATTTTTAATCACATCAAACAGCTTTGGACTATCACCCGAGTAACTCCATTGAGAAATTTCCGATTTGGGATGAACAAAGTTAATTTGATGAGGTTCAACTTCCATACCCTCTATTAATAAACCATTAATATCGATCGCATAGATATTTCTTCTCGCAATTTCTATAGGAGTATTTTCTTCAACATTCATTAATGTCACTAAAGCGTTCGCAACGCCTGAACCTGCTTGACCGAACCCCAATATCGCAATCTTTTCTTGAGATACTTTTCTTCCAGATATTTTCGCAGCAGTCATAATTGCTGCAGCAGCGGTTGCACCTGTACCTTGAATATCATCGTTAAAACTCAAAATGCGATTACTATAACGGTCAAGAATGTTAAATGCATTTGATTTTCCAAAATCTTCCCACTGAATCAAAGCTCTGGGATAAACACGTTTAACCCCTTGCACAAAGCGCTCAATCACAGCATAATAGGCATCTCCCGTTAATCTTGGCTTACGAATTCCAATGTATAAATGATCATTCAAAAGTCGCTCATTATTGGTACCTACATCTAAACATACTGGTAAAGTTGATGCAGGATGAATACCACCTGCAGCGACATACAAGGTGGTTTTTCCAATAGGAATAGCCATTCCATCCACACCTAAATCCCCTAAACCAAGAATTCTTTCACCGTCTGTAATGACAATCAGAGACACTTCGGGTAATCCAGTATTTCTTAACATGGTCTCAATATTTTCAATGTTGTTCCTTGAAACATACAATCCACGATATCGGCGAATAATATGAGAAAGATTTAAGCACGCTTGACCAACAGTTGGTGTGTAAACAATTGGCAACATTTCCGTAATATGCCTGGTTAAAAGTGCGTAAAATAGCGTTTCATTTCTATCTAAAAGGCCGATTAAAGTTATATACCTTTCCAAATCGGTAGTTTTTCTTAGGTAGTTTTCATAAGCACGCTCTAATTGTTCTTCAAGTGTTCCTATTGCATCCGCGACTAATCCAGTAATACCAAATTCGACTCTTTCAACTGCAGTAAAAGCACTTCCTTTGTTTAATAGTGGATCATTCATAAGTGGATAACCCGTTAAACGAGTAGCATAGTAAACCTCTTGAGTAAGAGGATCTACTCTTATTTCAAACCGTTTCATTTGATACTCCGTGATAGAATTAGATTTTTATAAACCGAATAAAAACTGTAGTGTATATTGTGGTGATGACATTTTTACTGATTTGGCATTTCGAATCGATTCAGAATGAAATTTCCATGAAGTTGGGTCTTTTATAGGTATAATATATTGCAAGCCAATTCCAACAGCACTCCACATGGTCGGGTAATAACGTATAAAACATCCTGGTTGAGTTAAATAATAATTAGAATGGATGGTAGTTTCTCGAAAAATAACGTTCGTTGCATTATTGTTATTTTCATTCCATATATCTGCCCAATCGGGATTTTTAGAACTCTGAACGTACTTCAATGTCAACGTTCCAAAAGTAAACCAAAGGGATGGCTCGATTTCAAACGATTTGGGTAAAGTAATCCGATAACCACCGGTTATTCCAAAACCTCCTGTGCTAATGGTAGCAGTTCTTGAGATATCGGTTAAAAGATTATTCGGTAAAGTATCTTTTACTGTTTTACTTTTCCATTGAGCACCACCAAATCCAAAAAATCCAAAACGAAATTTTTTATAGGAACCAAATCCTTGACCACCATAGAGAATTAATTGATTCTTGAAATTCGTTAACCCACAAAGTTGAAGCTCTTCATTGAGATTTTTCAAATCGGGTTGTATCATTTGAATCAACACTCCACCCGCACCAAAAAAACCAGGATGGCCTTTTGTGGGTTCTTTCCATTCTTCTGCTTCAAAATCATTTAGAATATCTTCATTTTCATCACTTTGAGCTATTACTTCTTGAACAAGTAATAAACAAAGAACAGACAAGATGAATCGAAAAATCATGATTACTCCTGCATCAATTGAATGTAGACCTTTTTCTTTGCACTTTCGACCAGATTCTCATATGCCATTGCACGCGCTTTTGACTGAGCAAGTTGTTCTATTTTGTCCCAATCTTCTTGCAGATTGGGATATCTTTCGGGATTGGTTTGTACTCTTTTCAAAATGTGGTAACTCCCTGCAAATAGAAAAGGTGCAGTACACTCTCCATCTTTTAAATTTTTAATCGGTGTGGCAAAATCGGGCAATTTTTCTAATTCAATCCACCCCATATCTCCCCCTCTTTTGGCGGTTTCAGCGTCTTCTGATACCCCTTTGGCTATTTGTTCGAACGATTCCCCTGCTTTTATTCTTTGGTATAAGGAATCCGCTTTACTTTTTGTAGCAAGAGTATCTTCCGTAGTAGGTGTTAAACCGATTAAAATATGGGAAACATGGAATTTATTTCCACGACGATAGTGGAGTTTAATGATATGAAATCCGTACTTTGTTTCAACAGGTTTACTTATTTCTCCCTCAGAAAGTTTATAGACCACAGATTCAAACTCAGGTAAAAATGTACCACGTTCTACTTCCCCTAAATCGCCACCATACTTTGCTGAATTATCCGTTGAATATTGTTTTGCTAACTCAGCAAAATCTTTTCCTTTATCTAAAAGATTTTTTATAGAATCTGCTTTTTGTAGTGCTTGACGTTTTGCAACCTCGTTGGGTTGAATGGTTAGAAGAATGTTGGCTAATCTAACTGTTGCGGGGAGTTTATTGAATTTATCTCTGTTTTCTTCCCAAAACTTTGTAACTTCTGCCTTAGAGACACGAACGTTTTCCAATTTCTTTTCTACATATTTCTGAACATAGGTATTTTTTCTTGCATTCTCTTCTAAATCCTTTTTTATTTTCTTTGTAGATGAACGAAATTTTTCTGCTAATCTTTCTTCGGTTCCAGCTTGACTTAATAACTTTTGATAATCAGCATTTGCTTTCGTAATGATTTCATTTTCATTCACACGAATGTTAGTATCTGCTTTTGCAGCAGCAAGAAGGACTCGAAAATCAATCAAATTTTTTAGGACTACTCGTTTCATTGAATCAAGTTTTGCTTCATCTCGAAATATATCCAAGTTTGCATTTTGTGCTTCAAAATAGGCAGCTTGAATGAGTTCTGTTTCTAAAATTGGTTCATTTGCAACCTGAGCCACAATTCTATCTAAAATCTCTTGCGAGTGAGATGAATCTGAGAGTAAAAAAAATAATAAGGCAAGTAGGATTTTACTTTGCATTTTCAATAATTGTGTCTTTGAGAATATCACTTTTTTCTGCTTTCTTTTTTTGTTTTTCTGATTCATACTTAAGCTTCATTTCATAATCTTTTTTTCTTGTAATTAATTCATTTTCAGATAATTGAAAAAATTTTTTCTTTTTAATCGCTTCTTGTTTAAGTTGATGGATTAATGAATCTCGTTTTCTTTCCATTTGTTCTGATTGGTACATTGCAATCAATTCTTGTCTAACTTCCGGTAATGGTTTAAGATAACCAGCATTTCTACGATTGTCTAATTGAATAAACAGCCACTCATTTCCCCACTTTTTTGGTTGAGTAATAATACCAATAGAAACTCTTGCCAATTCTTCTTTAAATGGACCTAATCTTTCAATCGGAGTCCAGTCAAAAGGTTCGCCACCAGCCGGTGCAAGTAGTGTTCTGGTTTGACGCCACAAACTTTGAATGGTACTTTGATCTTGTGCTCTCCATACCCATCCACGTACTTCGGTAGTTTTGGTAGTCCATAGATCTTTGTTGGTCTCATAGTATTGCTTGATTTTATCTTCAGAAGGGAATTCCACTTGAATCAAGGAATCAATTAGCAATTGTATCAGTAATTCGTTTTCTAATTGCATCAATTTCTTTTTTATAATTTCAGTTTTATGAAGATCCATTTGTTGTGCTTTTTGGATTAATAGTTGCTTATCAGTCCACCGATTTACCATTCCCATCCATTCTTCATCTTGTATCGGTTCATTTGAGTACATCAAATCATTCAAATGCAACTCTTTTTTTCCCACCTTAGCAATTAAAGTTTGTGGATCATTATTAGAACAACCTAAAGTTGTCCATAGGAAGATGACTAAAATAAAAATCAATTCCAATCTGTTTTTATAGTTAATGATCACGGTGTTCTTGATCAACTCTTTTCGGTTCTGATAATCGGCTCCCTTTGGCTGGTGCTCCTTTCGGCTGTTCAGGAGTTTTTATCCCACCAAATATTTTTCGTACCTCTTTTTCATACACTATTACTGGGTATTGTTTTCTTAACCTCTCCATCCAAGCACGTCTCAATTCATCACCCACTTCTCTACGATAGTATTCTAAAATTTTCTGTCTATCTTTTTCAATTGTTAGAGGTACTGGCTCACTCTTTCGAGTAACTTGGAAAACACTATAGTTAGTTCCCTCAACTACAGGACCTACTATTTCACCAACTTTGGCATTAGCTGCAGCAGCACCAATCGCACCGTACATGGAAGAGGTGATGTTCTCTAAAATCCCTTCTTTTCCTGTTGGATAAATTCTTTTAGATAATTTTTTTGCATCTTGTTGCGTAATTTTTCCTTTCTTTTTTGCTTGACTTAAAAAGGTTTCTGCTTCCTCACGAGTGTGAAAAAGTACTTCCATAATATCGGTTGTAGGCGTTGTGTACCAACGTTTTGGATCGCGCTGCATGAATTCTTTTAATTGCTGATCAGTAGGGTTGTTGGTTCGATCAAGAATCTCTTCTTGTTCTAATCTACTTAAAATTTGCATTTGTAAATCTTCTTCTGCTTTTCTACGAACGGATGGCTTCTGATCTAATTTTTTCTCGAGAACAAAATCGAAAATTAACCATTTGGTTAAAATGTTTTCAGCCATGGAACGGAGAGCCGCAGTATCCGATATCGGACCTGGTCTGCGATTTTTTGCAAATTCGTCAATTAAAGTTTGTGCTGTAATATGACCTTTTTTATAGTATTCCTTTTCAACCACATTGTCGAATTTGTTTTTACCAGGTTTGAAAGTAAACAAAGGAATTTGTTTTTCTGCATCAGTTAATGTAGCAAAGGGATCGTTGTCAACTAATGAAGATGGTCCTAATTTTGAAAAAATCAATTGTAAATTGTCTTTTTTGAGTTGAACTTGATATCTATTTCTTAATTTTTCTAAAAACTGATTTGCTCTTTTAATCATTTCATCTCGATGAATACCCATTAATCTACGATAAATTTCATCTCTCATCTTCTTGTAAGGGAATCTTTCAAGCGGACGAATATCTGTAACTTTGACAATATGCCAACCGTATTCAGTAAGAAATGGTTTTGAAATTTCTCCAACTTTCATTTTCCAAGCTTTTTCCTGAAACTCGTCAACCATTTGTCCCCATCGAAAATACCCAATATCACCATTTCTTGCAGACATATCTTGAGTTGTTTGAGCTGCAATGGCATTAAAATCAACATTGGGTTTAGTGACGACTTGATAAATTGAATCGATTCGTACTTTCGCACGATTGATTTCTTCAGGTTTGGCATCTTTGTTCACAGAAACTAAGATATGGCTGGCTTTCACTTCTTTGTTCATCATCTTCCAAAACTTTTTTGCTTCCCTCTCCGAGATTACTTTATCGCGAACCTCTCTATCATACATTTCTTGTGATGCTGCTAATAGCAATTTCTCTTGAAACATGACCTTTAACTCAGGTCGTTCCGTAATTTTTTTTGCAGCTGCATCTAACAATTTCAATTTTAAATCAATCATATTGTCCAGTGTTTCTAAACGATGCTCTAAGGGTAATTTTGCAGCAGCTTCTTCAGAACGAGTTCTGCGAATCAATTCTATTTTTAAATCTTCTGCTGTTATCTTTTCTTCTCCTACCGTCGCTACAATGCTTTCTTTTTTACACCCTGTTCCTGCAATTGAAATCAAAAAAACAATGGTTATCCAAAGAAACCAACTCATTTTCGTATATTTCACTTAACCTCCTTTTATGGAAATATTATTATTTTTTCTATCTTTCAAGATACATTTTTTCTTAAGAATGGAGCAAGATTATGGGAATGACCCATCATACCGCAAAAGAATTCGGCGAAGTAGTCGTTTTTTATTTAAAAGGCAAACTAATGGGAGGACCTGAATCCAGTGAAGTAGCAGAAGAAATCCGAAACTATATTGCCTCAGGAACGCGAAAGTTTGTGATTGACTTAGGAGATGTGGATTGGATTAATTCTTCTGGATTAGGGATGTTAATTGGTGGACTCACTTCAGTTCGCAATGTCGGTGGAACATTGATTTTAGCAAGGTTGACAGAAAAAATTGAGTCATTGTTGGTGATCACAAAACTCAGCACAGTATTTGAAACTTGTCCCACCGTTGAAGAGGCACTAACTAAAGTTTAGTATTTCTAAAATTTGGTATTTCAATTATGCGTCGTTTTTTTCGCAGTGTTGAAGAACAAGCGCTTTTACGGCGTGTTGTGAATCGTTTGGATACACTGGAACAACTTTTTACACAAGGTCAACACGAAGAAATTCTTCAAGCACTTGAGAAATTGCGTGCTTCTTTTGATGCATGGAACTCAGCGGATATCGAGCGCCAACACAATGAACTTCTTTCCGAAGTGGCACTTTCATTATCTCGTGCTATTGGTTTAGAAGATATCTTATCTCACATCGTTGAGGGCTTAGCCAAATTGGTTCCATTTGATGCTGCAGGTGTATTCATTGTGGAGCGGGATGGAAAAACCATTGCAGCTGAATATTTACGTGGGTATCGTAGGGATTCCTACGAATTGGTCCATCAGAAAGTAGGTGAAGGGATTGTTGGTCGAGTGGTGGAAACTGGCAAGACCATGATTGTCAATGATGTCAGTCAAAACCCTTATTACATTGCAGCCCGTAAAGGTACGCGCAGTGAACTTGCGGTTCCGATGTTTTCACCTGCCAGCGGTGAAGTAATTGGTGTATTCAATTTAGAATCAAACAATTTAAATGCTTACACCGTTGAAGATGCAGAATTGGTAAGTACACTCGCTGCAAATGCGGCTGTTGCCATTGAACGTGAACAGATTTATCACCGTTTGATCTATCAACAGCGCATCCAAGAAGAACTTGCTTTAGCCAGACGTATTCAACAATCTCTTCTTCCTGCAAATACTAACGTATTAGGGTTGGACATTTATGGTTTAAGCATTCCTTCGGAGCAAGTAGGTGGTGACTATTACGACTTTTTTACACTTTCTCATAAAGACCTTGCTTTCGTGATGTCCGACGTGGTTGGAAAAGGAATTCCTGCTGCGATCATTATGGCAGGTGTACGCGGCTCTTTACGCGTTGAAGCACGTACCACATATTCCATCGGTCAGATATTGGAACATGTGAACAATTTCGTCCATAGTACTAGCCAACCGGGTGAATTTGTTACGATTCATTATGGTGTGGTTGATGTTGCAAATTTCCAAATTACTTATTCCAATGCAGGCCATAATCCTGCGATGTTATTGAATAAACAAGGTGAAATCCAGTTACTATCCCAAGGCGGTGTTCCCATAGGTGCTTTTCCAGAAGGGAAATGGACAGAAAGTATCGTACCGTTTCATCCGGGAGATACCTTGCTTCTTTATACAGACGGAGTTACAGAAGCAGAAAATCCAAAAGGACAAATGTTTACCGCAAAACGACTTATGTCACTGTTGCAAACTTGCGTTGGAAAAAGTGCTAAAGAAATTATTCAAATCATCCAACAAGAAGTGGTTGCCTTCACAGAAGGCAAATCGTTCGCTGATGATATGACCTTGTTGGCGATTGTATTTGAGGAACAACATCGGTGATGAATGAGAATGTATATCAATTATCATTTCCTTCTGATCCGAATGAACTTCCAGAAGTAGAATTGTTCGCAGAAAAAATTGCTGATTTGGCTAAATTAACCGAAGATCAAAAAGGAACATTAGGACTAATCGTAACGGAAGCAGTAAACAATTCAATTTATCATGGAAACCACTGTGATAGAAATTTACTTGTCCATATCCAATTCGAAATTTTACCTTCAGAAATCATCATCACAGTCAAAGATAGTGGAAAAGGATTTGACCCAACGCTTATTCCAGATCCGACGCAACCTGAAAATTTATTAAAAGAACATGGTAGAGGATGGTTAATTCTCAAACACTTTTGTAAAGATGTGATTACAGAAGTAGTGGACGATGGATTTATTACCCGCCTAATTTTTAGCCGCAGTGAAGGTTAAACTTTTTCAAACTTTGCAGTAAAATGTCTAAGGATAGGTGTTTCGTAGACGAATTTTAATCCTCTGATTTGGTCCTTTTTTTCTACAACTTTTTGAAAGCCCTCTACTACCCAATCCATATGATTGTTGGTATAAACTCTTCTTGGAATAGATAATCTTACCAGTTCCAAACGAGGATATCTATTTTCCCTTGTTATGGGATCTCTATCGGCAAGTACCGTTCCGATTTCAACTCCCCTTACCCCCGATTCAATATACAGTTCAACTGCCAATGATTGTGCAGGTAAATGTTCTCTTTCAATGTGGGGTAATAACGATAATGCATCTACATAAACCGCATGCCCTCCGATTGGTTGAACAATTGGAATGTTGTGTTTCAACAACTGCTCACCTAAGTAACTGGTTTGTGCTAAACGATATTCAAGGTAATCGTCATTGATTGCTTCCTCTAACCCTGCAGCCAATGCTTCCATGTCTCTTCCCGACATCCCTCCGTAGGTTAAAAAGCCTTCAAACAGGATCGCAAATACTGAACATTTTTGATACAGTGTGGAATCACGAAATGCTATAAAACCGCCTATATTGACCAATGGGTCCTTTTTAGCAGACATGGTGCAACCATCTGCATATTGAAACATTTCAACAACGATTTCCTTTACCGACTTGTTGCGATATCCTTCCTCTCGGAGTTGAATAAACTTGGCATTTTCCGCAAACCTTGCAGCATCTATAAATAGTGGTACTTGGTATTCTTCACACAATTCTTTAACTGCTTTGATGTTTGATAAGGCAACAGGTTGTCCACCGGCACTATTACAAGTTACCGTAATTAAAACAAATGGAACTTTGTTTTGTGGAACATATGTATTTAACGCAGATTTCAGTTTTTCTAAATCCACATTCCCTTTGAAAGGGTGAATCATGGTTGGATTAAAAGCTTCTTCTATTGTACAATCCAACGCGGTAGCTCTACGAAATTCTATGTGTGCTTTTGTAGTATCAAAATGGGTATTCCCAGGAACGACATCTCCCTCTTTAACCAGTACACTATGCAAAACGTTTTCTGCTGCTCTTCCTTGGTGTGTAGGTAATACATAAGGAAAACCAAGGATCTCTTGAACTGCTTTTTCTAATTTGTAGAATGAAGATGCACCAGCATAACTCTCATCCCCGAGCATAAGTGCAGACCACTGTTTGTTAGACATTGAACCAGTTCCTGAGTCGGATAACAAATCAATAAAAACATCTTCTGAACGTAATCCGAAAAGGTTGTAACCTGTAGCAGCAATCTTCTTTTCTCTTTCTTCCTTTGGAAGTAAGCGAATTGGTTCTACCATTTTAATTTTGAAGGGTTCTGGTCGCATGAAAAAACTCCCATTTCTGGATAGATGAAATTTCAGTGTTTTTTCTAAGATACATTGACATTCTGTATCATTCAATTTCTATTGATTCTTTCTTGATCTGTATTTTCCAATTCAAATAAATCCAAGCGATTGCGCCTAATATCAAACTGATTAGAGTGTTTACACGAATTGCTAAAGGAAATAAAATGGCTTCTTTTGGTTGGTAACCCATTTGAATGGCAAGTTCGGAAGCGGTCATATCTGCCAATCCTATTCCACCGGGTAATAAACTTGCAATCATCACAAAAGTAACTAAGCTTAGGAGAATAAACACATCCGTTAATGTGACTGGCAAATGAAAAGCAGAAAACAAGGACCACCATAAAATCGTGATACATAACCAATTGAGCAACGTTAGAAGTATTACTTGCTTTTTCGCAATGACAATTTTTAGTAATTCACCCATTTCGTTTATTTTTGCTTTTACCTTTTCCACTCGATCGTATAAAATCATTACAACGAAGGTAATTACTCCCAAAACTACAAGCACAACTAACAAGAGTATAATCAGTTTGTTTTGAAGTAAAACGCGTATTGAAGTTTGTGCCATTAAACCCAATAGTGCAAGACAAAGTAATGTCAGGATATCTAAACCTCGTTCAATGGCGACGATAGTATATTGTTTGAATCGCGTTGTTTCTGAAAGTTTGTAAGAAAATTCTGCTTTTAAGAACTCACCTGCATTCATAGGAGTAATTGAACCAAGTCCTTTAGCAACAGTTGTGATTATAATTAATTTTTTAATGGGTAATTTTCTAATGGGAAAATTTAAGAGGACCATCCAACGATAGGTAGAGACAAGCACAAATCCGATATAACTGAGTACACCTAAACACAACAATAGAAAATCTATTTTCAAAGTGAAATCAAAAAAATTTTTAGGAGACCGATAGTAAAAATACCCAAATGCAATTCCAATGGATAGGGTAGTCCAAATCCATTTTAGAACGCTTTTGGGATTGATTTTCATTTTATAGATTCATTTTTAGGTAGGTTGAATCTTTGTATAAGTCGTCGGTAAACACTTGCCGGTACGTATGGAGAAACATCCCCTCCATAACTCGCTACATTACGAATTAATGAACTATTTAAGTAAGTATATCTCGGATGCGGCATCATAAACAAGGTAATGATGTTGGGTGCTAATCGTCTGTTCATTAATGCCATTTGGAATTCAAATTCAAAATCAGAAATCGCACGAATTCCACGAATTAACGCAATGGCTTGACGTTGAAGAGCAAATTTGACCACTAATCCATCAAAGGTTTCGACAAAAACATTGTCTAAATGGGCTAAACTTTCTTTTGCCATTTCCACTCTTTCTTGAATAGGAAAAAGTGGTGTTTTTTCTGGATTGTGTGCAATACAAACATACACATTTTCAAAAATTTGTGCAGCTCTTTCAATTACATCAATGTGACCATTGGTAATCGGATCAAAGGTCCCCGGAACAACAGCGTTCCGTAAAGCACCGTATTCACTCATTGAGTTGTTTTATTTATTCTTCTTCTGATTTTTCTTCTTTTTTTGAAGTTTCCGATTTTTCCTTTTTAAATGGAATCTTATCTAAAACACTGGAAATCAAATCTGGCAATTTTGCAGTTAAATTATCCAGTACATTTGGTTTTGTTCCAAACAGATGGACATTTTTATCATCCATAACCATAAACGCTATCGGCATAATGGAAACGCCTGCACCTGCGCCTGACCCGCTGGAAGAACTACTTTCAGATCCTTTGGGATTTTTTCCTTCTCCACTCCCAGCTCCAACACCTATACTGACTTTCACTACAGGAACAATTACACGGTTTCCCACAATTACAGGTTCACCTACCACGGTTTTGGTCGCTGCGATTGCAGTGATTTTATCCAACAACGTTTCTAAAATTTCTTTTGTTTGATCTCCTGCCATAACCTACTCCTAATTAAATGCAACTACTCTTGCGTTTTCTTTTTCAACAACAAATACTAACCTATAAGGCAATTCATTCAATGTTTCTAGCCATTGAAACATCTCATTGATGTTTCCTTCCACACTGTTTTCTATAGATGTCAAACGGTCCGATTTCATCGTAAAATTGGACGAAGGCATAAAATCTTCAATAGGAACTAAAATCAAAAGACGATCGGTTTGATCAGAAAAATGCGTTTCCGCATTCATTCCTAATTGCGATAAAACGGGTTGAATTTTAGAGGTAATGTCTTCCTGTGTAATCAATTGAACACTG
The DNA here is from genome assembly GCA_026417415.1 of bacterium. Lineage (GTDB taxonomy): Bacteria > Electryoneota > JAOADG01 > JAOADG01 > JAOADG01 > JAOADG01. The sequence goes on along the minus strand of JAOADG010000037.1, from coordinate 80,916 downwards.
ATAAGACCGGGAACGATAGTCGCACCTTCAATGGTTGCAAACGATTGAATTTGTTTTAGAAGCGATACAAACTTTTTTGATGGCGTTGAACCACTTTGGATGGATTGCTTTACTGTATCTTGTTTTATCGGCGCAGTGGATGTAGGGGTCGTTTTTACTGCAGCTATTTGGGATTTTGTGGATTTACTCGTTTTTTCCCAAGGTTTCCATAATAAAATTCCCACCAACATCACCACAAAAGCAATCATTAACCAGACCCATATAGGAATAGTTTTTTTGCTAAAATGGTAAGTCATTCCAGATTCTTTTGTAACTGGTGTTTTCGGTAGAGGTACTCCTTGAGCACGAGTAGCAAAATCAAATAAGAAAACATCTTTTAGGTTTTCTGGATCAGCAATTCTTAAAGATGATAATCGAAAGTCAAATTCAAACAGCAATTGTCGCCAAAATTTGACTATAGAAGGTCGTATAACAGCAAAGGCAATTCCTTCGTTAGGAATTTGTTTTTGAAATAGCAGGTATCGGTCCAAAAGGTCGTTGACTCTTTGTTCAATTTCCCATCTAACCTGCGAGATAAACTCTTCCATAGGAACTTCAGGAAACGGAACAATATCTTTATATGCCCAATCAGGCGTAAGCCACACTTCAATGGTTCTACTTTGACTGTTTATTTGACTTAACAAAGTTTTAATCGCATTTAATAAAATTTCTCTTGATGCTGCGGATTTAACCACTAAAGGCGAGGAATGAATTGGAATGGTGAGTTTGTGAAGAGGAATAAAGTTAAACGAATCGGTTTGCTTTTCTAACTCACCTAAAATCAATTCGTTTCCTAAATACCATAGAATCATTCGTTAGTTTCCTAAATTGAATCATTCACTGTAATATAATACCGAATTCTTTCTAGTTTGCGTTCGTTGATCCCTGGGATGAAAAGAAGTTGACGAATGTCACGAATAGGTGCTTTCTTTCTAAGGGAATCAATTCGTATAGCAGTTTTCTTTCCAATTTCCGGTACCAATTCTAAGATATCCATTGGTGCAGTGTTGATGTTAAGTGGATATTTCACTAGTGTATCGTTAAAGATAATCAATGAATGATTGGATTGTACAGTTTCTTTCCAAAAGTAATTTTTTTCTTTAGGACGATAGAACGACGCAGCAATAAAAATACAAGCAAAAGCAATAATCAATGACCTTTCAAAATTAGTAAAGGCATAAGGAAGTAATGTGATTTTTTCCATCCACTTACATTTCTTGAAGTGTTTTAAATTCACTAAATGGTATTTCCCTCTCTTCAATGTGAATACTTTCAAGAATGCGTTTCATAGCAGTTTTTTTTGCTAACTCAATGCGAACACTTTCGTAGCGATTTTCTCGGATAAGTTGATCTTTTAGATCTTCAAAGCGTTGTTGAGTATTCTTTGCAAAAATTGAAATGTCATTATCAACATCTTCATCGGAAATTTGTATATCCCAAGATTTAATCAATTTGCGAATAATAAATTCCCATTTTGCTTCTTGAACTGCTTTTGGTTCAAGGTACTTTTGAACAAATTCCTTGGACAACTTTGAAACATTCTCACCAAATTCTGCTAATGAATGTCTTAATTTTTCATCAATAAGTTGTTTGGAAACCACAAATTGATTTTCACTCATTAACTTTTCTACGACTCGTTTATATACACCCTCTTCTGACTTTGCTTGGGCACTTTTTTCTAAGTTTTCTTTTAAGGTGAGTTTTAATTCTTCCAGAGTATCGTAAACGGCAGAAATACTTCTCGCAAATTCATCATTCAGTTCAGGTAAAATTTGTTCTTTTACGGATATCACCGCCACTTGGTAGTGGTTTTGATGTTCATGTTTTTCTTCACCATGGAAATGTTCTTCGACTACCTTAATAACCTTCGTATCACCAGCAGTTAAACCAATGAATTGTTCCGTTGAATTTGGACCTAATGGATTTCCTTTGACTGGCAAGTGATCAAAATACGCTGGTTCTGATTTGATAGGATTTTGATGTTCATCTAAACGAACTATTTTACATTCTAAAAAAGAATTCTCACGCGCTGGTAAATCTGAAACAATGTATTTGGCATGATTTTGTTGCAACTCCATTAATGCTTCTTGAACATCTTGTTCTTGGATTGTAGGTTTATACCGCCAAGTCGTAAACCCATCTAACCCCTTTATTTCAACATCCGGTAATATGGGTACCTTTGCTACAAACTGCATATTTTGTCCTAATCCATATACCAGATTTTCTATTGTTCCTAATGTAACTGGTTGGATTTCAGCTTTTTCTAAAGCAGCCCAGTAAACTTCTTTGGTAATCTCGTTCACCACTTCTTCTTCTATTTTACTTCCAATTCGTTGTTTAAGTATTGAATAAGGAACTTTGCCGGGTCTAAAACCGTGCAATTGAATAGATTTTGCTGTGTCTCTAAGTAATGTGTGAAAACGATTATCATATTCTTGTGAGGGTATGGTTACGACCATTTCAATGGTTGTATCATCCACTTTATTGGTTGAAATTTCAAACGGTATACTCATACAATTCCTTTAATTGAAAAATTCATAAATGTGCGAAAGGGGGGACTCGAACCCCCACGTCTGTGCGACATCAGATCCTAAGTCTGACGCGTCTGCCAATTCCGCCACTCTCGCAACTAAAGTTATTTTATACAAAAGTATAGGTTTTTTCTTTCTTAATCAAGGATGGGACATTCTGATGATTTTGTAACAGTTCCAAGCATTTCTATAAGGGAAAATTGCTATGGTTTGTAGCCCCCAGATAACAAATTTCCATAAATAAATGGTCATCACGATGTTGCAATGAAAATACGATTTTTCTTCCAGAAAATTCATAGTCACTTTTCCTGATGGAAGAAAATGTTTCACAGATTGGTATAACCCAAAGAGGAAACCAATTTGAGCAGGATTATCCCCAGCAATTATCCATTCCCAATCAACGATTTTTGTTTGTGGAATTTTCAAAAGTGCTTTGATTCGCCGTAAACCGAATAAAAAAATGGACTTAAAATCATCCCAATGATTTATTACGGTAAACAACGAAATCTTTTTCCTTTTCTTTTTGGCGGGCTTTTTTGGTTTTTTAACTTTCTTTTTCTGTTTGTCAATCTCTGTTTTGATTCTTAGAACTTCCTTTTTTTCATCGGTTAAAGTTTCTTTTTTGAAAAAAAGATAGGATAACGCAAACTTAAATTGAGAGTTCTCAATTTGTAAATACATTCTAATAGGAAAGAATAAAGCAACCATAACAAGGATGCCAATCGCAATGATTAAGTAAAGCAAAATCATGATTGCTTTTTCATTCTTAACTTTTGAAAAAAAGTTTGAAGTAATTGTTTTGATGCAAGTTCTTCTATGCCTTGAATAACTTCTACTTTATGGTTAAGCTTTCCATCTTGTAAAATGTTGTAAATTGAACCTCCTGCACCAAATTTAGAATCCATTGTAGCAAACACAACTTTATGAATTCGTGCTAATAAAATCGCACCAGCACACATTGGACACGGTTCTAAGGTAGTGTATAAAATACAATTCTCTAAAAACTCAGATTTTAAATATTGTGCAGCAGCAGTAATGGCAATCATCTCGGCATGTGCAGTAGGGTCTTTTAAGGATAATACTGAGTTGTATCCTTTTCCGATGACTTCATTTCCCAACATGACCACAGCACCCACTGGTACTTCATTCCGCTGTTGCGCCAACTTCGCTTGCTCAAGCGCTAATTTCATTCCAATAGAATAATTCAATATCATCTGATTCTGCTCAATCGTATGGTGCTTGTTTCATCTTCATTCAAAGTTTACTTTTGATATTATGCAAACAGAAATAAATCCTCCTGCTCAATCAAAAGAGCGTGTCGTAATCATCACTTCTTCCCTGATGAGTTTTATCACGATGCCTCAAGGGGTAGCGATCGTATTTTCTGCAATTGCAGCTTCTTCCATCATTGTTGTAGATGTAGCCAGTTTAAACAATCAATTTACCCTGATGGCAATTATCTGTGCCTCTGTATTGACCGTTCTTTACCGCTGGTATATTTATCTTGCAACGGATAAAGTTCTTTACGCAGATTTATACAAACCTCAATCTGAAACCACGTTTTCACAAGTTCGTCCTATACTCACTGCATTCCAATTAATTGGTCGAATCGTCTGTGGAATATTGTTTACCTTAAGCGCAGGTTACTATCTTCTTTATACATTGTCTTCAATTTACTATTCTCTTGGTGGTACTGAAAATATAGAACAACACTATCATTGGATTGTAACACTATTTTCCATCACTTTGCTTTTTCTTCAATATCGCACAAGTTTAAAAGGTAAAGAAACTTCACCAAAACGTACCATTACTATTGCAAATTTAGCACTGATTTCTTTTTTCTTTTTCATCCTTTGGATACTATTAAATTCAATTGAACAAGATTTTTCCAAACTTTCAGAAACACCTTTCTACTCTACTTCAGTAAAAGAAATTCAAAAACCAAACTTATTTCATTTTACAGATATCGTTACAGTCGTGATTACGCTTTTGTTTATTTTCTCTAATGAAGATATTCTTTGGCAAGTTCATCGCGATCTAGAAGCACCCAAGAAAAAAAATTATTTCTACACTTTTTTAATCGTAACCACTCTGACCATTATTGTATTTTTCATCGCAGGTATCGTTTTAAGTAACTTTCCACCTGATTATTTCTATAAAAATTGGCGTTATGCGACTTATTTAGGAATACTATCTACTACAAGTAGTTCACCTATTGTGATTCACCTTTTATGTATTTCCTTTACGTTATTTATCATTCTTGTGATGCTTACTGGTTTAAATTATACCAATCGTCAAGCAGAATCACAATTGGTTCAGTTAGCAGACAGCGGTTATCTTCCCACACATTTTAAAAAAGAACATCCAAAATTTGGTACCAACTTTGTCATTTTAAATTTTATCTTTTTGTTCCAAATTGCACTTTCACTTGCAATCTATGGAAATTTCCAATTGCTTGCTTATATCACATCATTTGCTGTGGGTGGAGGAATTGTTTTTACTTTACTTGATTTTGAGTATCGCATCAAACAACAAAGCGATTCGGTTGCTAAGATTAGCAATGTTTCGGATGGATCCATACTTCCTTTGCGATTGTCCGGATATGGATTGTTACTCATTTTGACGCCTTTGTTGATTTATGTTGCTTTTTTTGAACATCCCGAAGCAGCACTCATTGCATTTTTCTTATCTTCTGGTATTGCATCTCTCGAGGTTTTATCTAAGCGCCCTATCCGCAGACAAAAATCACCCCAAGTGCACGAAAAGCCAGATTATGAAATTACCGAATCAAAGGGATTTACACAGGATTTGCTTCAAATTTCCGCTCGTAAACCGATTTTAGTAGCAGCAAGGCACCCCCAAGGGCTGCACCATTTGAAAAAAGTTTTGTTAGAAAATAAGAGTGCTACCTCAGATGTAGTAGTTGTCACAGTTCGAATTACTCGAGAACCCACCAGTACTTTCCCTATACAAGTTTTTGGTCGTCATGAAAAAACCTTATTTCAGGAAGTTTTTCGCGTTGCACAAGAATGTGGTTCAACAGTATATCCCATTGTTGTAACCGGCATTAATTCAATGGAAGCTATTATCGGCACAGCACTGAACTTAAAAGCACGTGAAATTGTGTTGGGAATGTCTGGCAAAGTCCAAATCAATGAACAGATTGAAGAATTTACCTCATTGTGGCGAAAATATTTAGCAATGGTTGAATTTCCAGTTAAACTTCGCATTATCACTCCACGTCAAGATATTGTTCATGATTTAGAGTATCGTAGTTTCTAAGCTTTGGACCTATTCCAAATGAATAAAATTCGTTATTCAGTACAGATTGAAGGGGTCGTTCAAGGAGTAGGATTTCGTCCATATTTTTATCAATTGGCAATAAAGCATCACTTGGTTGGATTTGTACGTAATGATTCTTCTGGCGTAGTTGCAGAAATTGAAGGAACAATTAAAGATGTAGAGTGCTTTATAAAAGAACTGAAACAGAATCCTCCTCCTGCTTCCAGAATAGATCAAGTTCAATTGACTAAAATAGAACTTCAAAACGAACACGAATTCCAGATAGTATTTAGTCAAAACAGTGGTTCACAAACAACATTTATAAGTCCAGACATTGCGTTATGTAGTGATTGTGAAAAAGAATTGTACCAAAACACCAATTTCCGTTATTTGTATCCGTTTATCAATTGTACCAATTGCGGACCACGCTTTACCATTGTTTACGAAGTTCCGTACGACCGCATTTCAACAACAATGAACCGATTTCCAATGTGTTCACGATGCAAACAAGAATATCATGATCCGCTGAATAGACGTTTTCATGCAGAACCAATCGCATGCCCAGAATGTGGCCCGCATTTGGAATGGATTGATTTAGAAATATCCGATCAATTCACCAGTTCCTATGCGAAGACAGTGATTAGCCGAGCAACGAAACTTTTATGGCAAGGAAAAATTTTAGCATTGAAAGGGTTGGGTGGTTTTCACCTTGCTTGTTTGGCAACAGATAGCCAATCGGTACAACAATTAAGAAAACGAAAGAAACGTCCCTACAAACCATTTGCAGTGATGTTTCGCGATTTAACCACTTTGAAACACTATTGTGAAGTGAATTCTACAGAAGAAAAGTGGTTACTTTCTCAACAAAAACCTATCTTGCTGCTCAAGAAAAAACTAAGATTCAAACGAGAGGAAATCTTGTTTGAAGAATTGTCTGAGCTTGTAGCACCCAATCTACATTTTATTGGTGCCATGTTACCTTACACACCTTTACATTCGTTGTTGTTTGAATTGGGTGGCTTTCCAGCATTGATCATGACCAGCGGAAATCAAAGTGAAGAGCCCATTGAAATTGACAACTCGAGTGCTGTGAACAATTTATCCAGTATTGCAGACGGCTTTTTGTTGCATAATCGTGATATTTGGAATCGTTGTGATGATTCAGTTGGTTACCTATTCCAAAATCAATTGGTATTGACACGGCGTTCGCGTGGGTTTACTCCGTTGCCCATTTCGTATCCAAAAAAGTTGTTCAATACTTTTGCAGTCGGAGCAATGTATTCAAATACATTTGCCATTGCTAAAGAAAATAACATTTATTTATCTCAACACATAGGTGATGTGGATAATGATAGTACTTTGGAATTTTTAGATGAATCATTTCAAAAACTTTCGCGTTGGCTTCGGATTCAACCTGAAATTATTGCATATGATTTGCACCCCGATTTATTCACGACTCGCTATTCAAAAAATATTTTTTTAGATGTACCCCATATTGGTATCCAACATCACCAAGCTCATTTCGCTTCTGTATTAGTTTCCCACGGGTACTATCGTGAAGCGATTGGAGTAATTTTTGATGGAACTGGATATGGATTAGATGGAATGATTTGGGGTGGAGAATTTTTCTTTGGCGATTTTCGATCAATCCGTCGCATTGGTCATTTTGAGGAGATGCCACTCCTCGGTGGTGATGCAAGCATTAGAAATCCTTATCGTATTGCTACTGGTTACTATCTATCCATTAATCCTGATTTTACCAAAGATTCGTTTGTATTCTCAACACAATTTACGACTTATGAATTTGAACGTATCCAACATTTTATTCAACGGCCCAAGTATTATACATTGACAACGAGTGTAGGACGATTGTTTGATGCTGTCTCTTCCTTTTTAGGGATCTGTTTCGTTGCTACATACGAAGGACAAGCTGCGATTGAACTTGAACAAGTTGCATGGCGTTATTACGAACCATCAAAAATTTTAGATAAACCCCTATTTCATCTGAACGTAACATCAAGAGGTGAAACTTGGGTAATCGAGATTCGTACTTTTTTACTACAACTTTATGAAGCGTATCACAATCAAATTCCTATAGAAAAAATAGCATTTGAATTTCATCGTGCCATTTCAAATTGTACATTAGAAATCATTGATTTAGCCATTGAACAATATGGTCGTGTACCCGTAGCATTAGGAGGAGGAGTTTTTCAAAATCGTTTAATTCTTGAACTCCTTTTAAAAGAGTTACAACGACGTAATCTACTCTATTTTTTTCCTAATGAAATTCCAGTAAACGACGGTGGTTTAGCATTAGGGCAAGTTGTTTTAGCTAATGAATTCATCAGACAATAAGGTTATCAAATACTATGTGTCTTGCTATCCCTGGATTGGTTCAACGTATTCAAAATGGTATTGCAATTGTAGATTTTGGTGGTTTAACCAGAGAAATTGCTTTAGATTTAGTTCCGGATACTCAAGTGGGTGATTATATTTTAGCCCACGCTGGATTTGCCATTCAAAAATTAGATACCCAAGAAGCAGAAGAAATTTTGTCTCTATTTCAAGATATTGAACGTTGTTTTTCCAATGAACCTCCAAACTCCATTTGATACTATTTTACAAAGTATCCATTCGTTATCCACTCAGAAAAGAAACATTATGGAAGTTTGTGGAACACACACTGTATCCATTAGTCGCAGTGGACTACGAAGCCAATTGCCATCCAATTTACGTTTATTGTCAGGGCCCGGTTGCCCAGTTTGTGTGACCCCTGTTTCTGTAGTTGACGCAGCCATTTCATTAAGTCAACAGCCCAATGTCGTAGTATTTACGTTTGGGGATATGCTCCGTGTACCGGGCACTCAGAGCACACTTCAAAGAGAAATGTCTCGCGGTGCAAAAGTAAAAATTGTGTATTCACCACTTGAATCGATCATTTATGCTAAGACACATCCTAAACAACAAATCGTGTTTATAGGTGTAGGATTTGAAACCACGTTGCCCATTTTAGCAGCAACTATTCAGCGTGCCAAATTTGAAAACCTACTCAATTTTTCGATGTTAGTGGCAGGGAAATTGGTTCCCCCTGCTATGGCTGCTTTAATGGAAGATCCAAATGTTCAGATAGATGGATTTATATGTCCCGGCCATGTGAGTACGATTATTGGCGCTCAATCCTATGAATTCTTGGTTAAACAATACTCAATTCCGTGTGTAATCACAGGTTTTTTGCCGACTGATATTGCAGAAGGCATTCTTCTTTTGTTAAAACAACTTTCTTCCAATCGCTCTCAAGTGGAAATTCAATACACTCGTGCAGTATCGTGGTCAGGTAACATCTCTGCATTGCAACTGATGGACGAGGTATTTGAACCAGTAGATTCTGAATGGCGCGGAATTGGTTTGATTCCACGTTCCGGTGTTCAGTTCAAAGAGGAATACATTGGTTACGATGCAATCCGTCGGTTTCAGATTTCATTAGAAAGAAATGCTGAAATGCCGAAGGGTTGCAGTTGTGGTGATGTAATGAAAGGAATTCTGTTGCCTTTTGAATGCCCAATCTTTGGCAACTTATGTACTCCTACCCATCCTGTTGGACCTTGTATGGTAAGTAGTGAAGGCGCATGCGCAGCATATTATCATTACGAAACAGTAGATCGCAGTTAAATGATTGAAACTGATCAATTTATTCGATTAGATCACGGCGAAGGTGGTGCCGCTACTCATCGGCTTATTCAACAAATTTTTCTGAAACATTTTGGTTTTAGAGAAACTTTGGAAGACGCTTCTATTCTATCATCAACCGAACGCATTGCCTTTTCAACAGATTGCTTTGTTGTGAAACCACTATTTTTTCCGGGCGGAAATATAGGAAAATTGTCCATTTGCGGTACGATCAACGATTTGGCTGTGATGGGTGCAAAACCTCAGTACTTATCGGTTGGGTTTATCCTTGAAGAAGGATTAAGTATTTCTACTTTAGATAAAATAGTAGAAGAAATGAACAATGCAGCACGATTCGCCAAAGTGGAAATTGTTGCTGGAGATACTAAAGTAGTTGGTAAAGGTGAAGCCGATCAGATTTATATAACCACCACTGGAATAGGTTTTTGCAACCCTCTTGTTCATCTTTCTGCTTCAAATGCAAAAGTTGGTGATGTGGTTTTAATCAATGGAACTATTGCTGAACATGGAGCAGCCATCATCGTTGCACGTGAAAACTATGGTATTGAAGGCGATTTTGTAAGCGATTGTCAAGCATTGAATGATCTTTGCTTAGAATTAATCAATGAAGTTCCCGAAATCCATTGTATGCGTGATCCAACCAGAGGTGGAATTGCAACAACTTTGCTTGAAATTGCCAATTCATCTGGAGTGACCATTGAGCTTGACGAACAAGCGATTCCGATACGTTCTTCTGTAAAAGGGCTTTGTGAATTACTTGGATTTGATCCACTCTATATAGCAAGTGAAGGAAGAGTGCTAGTATTTGTACCAGAAGAATTAGAAGAAAAAGCCCTACAAGTAATGCGTACTCATTCCAAAGGTAGAGATGCCAAGCGAATTGGAAAAGTAACACATGAAAATGCAAAATTGTTGCTTCGCACGAACACAGGTGGTAAACGACCTTTAATATTTTTAGAAGGTACTCAACTTCCGAGGATCTGCTAATGCATGAAGCATCTGCAGTTCAAAGTATCTTGGAGATATTAGAACAAAAGATTTCCAATAATGAACTTAAACATCCGATTTTTTCCATTCATTTAAAATTAGGTAAATTAACCACATTCGTTCCAAGCAATTTGCAGTTTCTTTTTGAAGTGTTTACTAAAGGAACCCCTTTTGAAAAGACGTTATTAATTATTGAAGAAATCCCTGTTGAGTGTACCTGCAAACGATGTAAACAAGATTTTATAATGGATGAAGTTCATTTCATTTGTCCTTATTGTTTTTCTACTGATTTACTGGTAAACCGTGGTCGAGAATTTTTTATTGATAGTATCGAGGTTCCAAATGAATGAAACAAAAAAAATTCCTATTGTTACAAAAGTATTAGATGCAAATTCGCGAATAGCAAATGAAATCCGCCATCTGTTTCAGCACAAGAATATACTTGCGATCAATCTTATCAGCAGCCCCGGGTCAGGTAAAACCACTTTTTTAGAAACGGTACTTCCAATTTTATCACGCCATAAAATACGTTGTGGTGTAATTGCGGCAGATATTGCTACTACAAGAGATGCTGATCGGTTATCTAAGTTTGAGATTCCTGTTTTACAAATTACCACCGAAACGTTTGGTGGTGCTTGTCATTTAGAAGCAGCGCCTGTTCGGCAAGCTTTGGAAGTTTTCCCCTTGGATAAAGTGGATCTACTTTTTATTGAAAATGTTGGAAATTTGGTTTGTCCTGCAGAATTTGATATTGGGGAAGCACTGCGTATAGTGTTTCTTTCAGTTACCGAAGGGGAAGATAAACCTTTAAAATATCCTCTTGCATTTCATGTGGCTGACTGTGCAGTTATTACGAAAATCGATCTTATTGAACATTTGAAATTTTCAAAACAGAAGTTGTACGATAGCATCCGTAAAATAAATCCTAAGTTAGTTTGCTTTGAGGTTTCCTGTTTTCAATCCATTGGAATTGACCAATTTGTGGGTTGGCTGCTCCAACAACATTCAAATAAATCAGAATTGTTGAAGCATGAACATGAACATGTTCATTCAGCCCATGAACATAAACATTCGCATTAAAAAGTTGATGAGTATTCATTTGATTTCAATTTTGTCTCTTCTGTTGGTTTCTATAATCTACTCCAAACTGGAATAATTTTTTATGAAACTATCACTTCGCACTTTCGTTCCTAATACCGATACTTCCCTATCCGATTCATTATTAGATGACTATGTGTTCCAAAATTTTGATAAAATGACACCTGCCGATTACGACTTTATTGGTTTTAGATCCGGTTTAGAAATTCATCAGCAGTTACTCACTTCAAAAAAATTGTTTTGTCGTTGTCCAGCAGGTGAATATAGCGATGAATATCACGCAGAAATTTTACGTCATATGCGACCAACGTTATCTGAGTTAGGAGAATATGATGGCACTGCTTTAATGGAATTCAAAACACGTAAAGAAATTATTTACCATATTAATCGCAATACTGTTTGTACTTATGAAATGGATGATACTCCACCTTTTGAATTAAACGAAGAAGCGTTGGACATCGCATTAGAAATCGGTTTACTTTACGGTTGTTCATTAGTTGATGAACTCCATATCTCACGTAAACAATATCTTGACGGTAGCATTCCTACTGGATTTCAACGAACCACCATCGTTGGTGTTAACGGTTCTATTCCTTACAAAAATCGTTTGATTCCCATTGTCCAATTAGGATTAGAAGAAGATGCTTGTCGCGAAGTTAGTGACTATGGCCACACTCGTGTTTATCTAACCGATCGTTTAGGAATGCCTTTAATAGAAACGGTTACAGCTCCAGAAATGCGATCACCTCAAGAAGTGGCAGAAGTGAATGAAATTTTTCGCCGTTTAGTTCGCAGTACAGGAAAAGTCCGTACAGGGATTGGTTCAACACGTCAAGATGTAAATGTAAGTATTTTGGGTGGTACACGAATTGAAATCAAAGGTGTTCCTCGAATCCCGATGATTCCTTTGCTAACTTACAATGAAGCGCAGCGTCAGTGGAATTTATTGAGATTACGAAGAGAATTGCATCGTAGGGGTATCACACCTCAAACTTTTTCTTATCATTTTGATGATGTAACACGATTACTTAGAAAAACTCGCTATACTCCGATCCGAAATGCAATCCATGAAAACAAGACAGTACAATGTGTAGTGTTGCATCAATTCAAAGGGCTATTACGCTGGCCAACACAAACAGATACCTATTTTTCAAGAGAGATTTCTGATCGTGTACGTGTGATTGCTTGCCTAACCACATTACCGAATCTTATCCATAGCGACAGTCCCAGTGAAACACTTTCTACTGCAGAATGGCAATCAGTTCGTAAACAAACCAATTCTAGTAATGATGACACGTTGGTTTTAGTTTGGGGTGATACAAAAGATGTGGAAACGGCTGTCCAAGAAATTGTGATTCGTGCTTTAGAAGCCACGATGGGTGTACCTTCCGAAACACGTCAAGCACTGTCTGACGGTACCAATGGATTTGAACGGATCTTACCGGGTCCAGATCGAATGTATCCTGATACGGATTTGCCACCCAAAAAAATTACTAAAGACCGTATTGAAAGGATTGCACGTTTGGTTCCAGAACCCTATTGGAAACGTGAAGAATGGTGTAAAACACTCAATATTCCAAGCGACACACTGAAACCACTGACTATCTCTCCTTACTATTCAATTTTTGAAAAAGCAGTAAAGGATTGGAAATTGAATCCTACTACTGTTGCTGTGTCCCTAATTCAATATCCTAAGCGCTTAAAACGCAAGTGTCTATCTCTTTCGAATCTTCATCGTGATGCTATTGAAGCCATATTATTGCTGTATCGCGATGGAAGAATTTCAAAAGAGGGAATTTATATCATGATGGAAAGTGTTTGTGAAAATGGAACTTTAGAAGTTGATTTTGAAGAGGAAGATTATTTATCACTTCTTCCTAACGAAATTGAAAAATGTTTTCAGGATTGTAAACACTTACCATTTCACCATTATGAACAAATGTTTCGTACATTGATGCGATCGGTCATGAACCGTTTTCGTGGCAAAATTGACGGAGCAATTGTAGCAGAACAAGTTCATTTTTATTTAAAAACACTATCGGTTTGAAACAGAAAATGTACTATGAACAATAGCGAATACAAAGGATATCGGGGTATTGCCCTAGACACACTAAAGCAATTTGGTGCACCGGTTTGGAGTGATGTAACAATTCAAACTCATCAAGGTGAGTTTACTGGTATCATTTTACCTCGATCAGAAACTGCAGATGAATATCATATCGTATTAAAATTACGATCCGGTTACAACATTGGTATCGCAGCAAAAAACATCACTTGTATTACCGTAACAGGTCGTAAAGAAGCCCACTACAAAATTCCGGAAAAAGAGTTTCCTTACGATCCTAAAAAACCTCGAGTAAAATTGTTTGGTACAGGAGGTACCATTGCCAGTCGTTTGGATTACCGTACTGGTGCGGTGATTCCAGCATTTTCTCCCGGTGAGCTCTATGGTTCAGTACCTGAACTTGCCGATCTTTGCAATTTAGAAACTGAAAAATTGTATGGTGTGTTTAGTGAGAATATGGGACCCGAACAGTGGAAAGGTACAGCAGAAGCAATTGGTAGAGAAATTGAAAAAGGTGTTCAAGGAATCGTGATTGGCCACGGAACCGATACGATGCATCATACAGCTGCGATTTTATCTTTTATGGTTCAGAATTCACCTGTTCCAATTGTAATGGTGGGTTCTCAACGTTCCAGCGATCGTCCTTCCTCGGATGCGGCTCTGAATTTGATGCATAGTGTAAAAGCTGCTGCTGAATCGGATATTGCTGAAGTTATGGTTTGTATGTTCGGTCCTACTTCAGATGAATATGGATTGCTTCATCGCGGTACACGAGTTCGAAAAATGCATTCCAGTTATCGTTCTACCTTTCGTACCATTGGTGATATTCCTTTAGCAATGGTAAGTAGAACTGCCATTCGTCCTCTACGAACAGATTACAAACGACGAAGAAACGATAAAAATGTGATTATCAATACTGCTTTTGAAGAAATGGTAAGCATTGTTTATTACTATCCTAATATGCGTGCTGATATTCTTGATTCTTTAATTGACAACGGTTACAAAGGTATTGTCATTGCTGGGACTGGCTTAGGACATGTCAATAAACCACTTTATCCTGCATTGAAACGTGCTAAAGACAAAGGAATTGCGGTCTATATGACAGTTCAAACATTATGGGGTTACGTACAAATGTATGTCTATGATACGGGTCGCGATATGATGGAATTAGGAGTGGTTCCGATGGCAAATATGTTACCTGAAGTTGCTTATGTTAAATTAGGATGGGCATTAGGACAGACCAGTGATTTGGATGAAGTTAAAAAAATAATGTACACACCCATCGCTGGAGAGATTACCGAACGAGAATTAAGCAATGGTTATTTAATCTTTCAAGGTGGCATTCCAGAAGTGGAAGAGTTTATATCAAAAATTCGGAAATAGTTTACGAATTATCTTCCAATTTTTTTAACGCTTGATTTATTGCTTCGTAAATAGACAATGAATCATTTAGGATCATCTTTTCTAAACGTTCGATTTCGGTCTTTATTTGTGGATTAGAAAAAAACGTTTCTACGACCCGTTCTTTTAGTAAAAAACGAAACCAATCTACCTTTAATGTGTTTGATCTTTGCTTGAGATCTTCCGATGCTTTGATTTGTTGCTGAAATGATTTAATTGTATCCCACACTCTATTGATATTCCACATTGACTTAGCAGATATTGGAAATACTGGTGTTTTCCAAGTTGACTTCTCTAAAGCAAGGAAATGAATGGCACGTTTCATCTCTTCAGCATACTTGGTTGCAACTTGTTGGTTTGAACCATCTGCTTTATTGATTAAAATGATATCTGCTATTTCTGTAATTCCTTTCTTAAAAATTTGCAATTCATCGCCAGCTCCCGCAATTAGTAAAAGTATGAAGCAATCCACCATCAATCGAATAAAAATTTCACTTTGTCCAACACCTACTGTTTCGACAATCATGTAATCATATCCAGCAGCATCAAAGAGAAGCATAATTTCATAAGTACTTTTTGTAATGCCGCCTAACATTCCACGATTAGGTGATGGACGAATGAATACATTGTCTTCACGAGACAAGGTTTCCATTCTTGTTTTATCACCCAAGATACTTCCTTTACTAATTGTGCTAGTTGGATCCACCGCCAATACTGCTAAATGAAAACCTTCATTTACCATGAGTTTACCTAATGCTTCTATGAATGTACTCTTTCCAGCACCTGGTATCCCGGTGATACTAATGCGAAATGCTTTACCTTGATAAGGTAAACAGAGTTTCAATAGTTCATTGGCAATTTTTTGATGCTGTTCTGCGGCTGATTCTACAATGGTAATGGCTCGTGAAAGCGAAATTTTATCACGCTTTTGAATCCCTTGAAACAACTTTACTGCATGTTCATCGGTTGGTGTATAGTCACACATACTTTGCTTTATACATTCGCATGTTTAAGTTTTTGCAAGATCTCTATTGCAGCATCAGTAATCACCGTGCCGGGACCAAAAATTGCAGAAGCACCTTTTTGATATAAATACTCATAATCTTGTTGAGGAATCACACCGCCGACTACTACCATGATATCTTCTCTTCCTAATTTCTTTAGTTCGTTCACCAACATCGGGACCAATGTTTTATGTCCTGCCGCTAATGAGCTAATCCCTACAATATGTACATCATTTTCTATCGCTTGTTTTGCGGTTTCTTCGGGTGTTTGAAATAATGGTCCTATATCCACATCAAAACCAAGGTCAGCAAATGCTGTGGCAATTACTTTTGCACCTCGATCGTGTCCATCTTGTCCCATTTTCGCAATCAAAATTCTAGGTCTTCTGCCAACTCTTGCTTCGAATTCATCAGTTAGTTTTCTTACTTCAATAATTTTTTCTTTTATCATAAATTCGCTACTGTAAACTCCACTAATCCGTTTGGTTTCCGCTTGATGTCTTCCCCACACCTTTTCTAATGCTTCACTAATTTCTCCTAATGTAGCTCTTTTCTGTGCAGCGACAACAGCAAGTTCTAATAAATTTCCTTTTCCAGTATTTGCAGATTCAGTGATGGCATTTAATGCAGATTGTACTTCTTCATTGTTTCGTTCTTGTTTAAGTTTCTTTAACCTTTCAATTTGTTGATTTCGTACAGCTTGGTTGTCAACTTCCAAAATTTCTACCGATATGGTATTGCCTAATTTGTACCGATTGACACCGACAATAGTATCTTCAGCTGAATCGATTCTTGCTTGTCTACGGGCAGCTGCTGCTTCTATTCGCATTTTGGGTAGTCCTTGTTCAATTGCCTTGGTCATACCACCTAGCTCTTCAATTTCTAAAATGTGTTGGTTAGCTAATTGGATTAACTCAGCAGTAAGTGTTTCGAGGTAATATGAACCTGCAAGTGGATCAATGATATTACATATTCCCGTCTCATTTTGTAAATACAATTGTGTATTCCTTGCGATTCTTGCAGAGTAATCGGTAGGTAAAGCAATTGCTTCATCTAATGCATTGGTATGCAAACTCTGTGTATGACCTAACGCTGCTGCCATTGCTTCAATACAGGTACGAATGACATTGTTCATTGGATCTTGCTCGGTTAAAGACCATCCTGATGTTTGACAATGAGCACGCAACATCAATGATTTTTCATTTTGGGGTTGGAATTGTTTCATCAGTTTTGCCCATAGTACTCTTGCAGCACGCAACTTTGCAATTTCCATAAAGTAATTCATCCCGATGCCCCAAAAGAAAGATAACCTTGGTGCAAATTCATCAATGGTTAAACCAGCATTTAACCCTGTTCTCACATATTCTAACCCATCTGCTAAGGTATAAGCCATTTCTAAATCAGCAGTTGCACCTGCTTCTTGCATATGGTAACCAGAAATAGAAATGCTATTGAATTTAGGCATATGCTTTGCTGTATAAGCGATAATATCGGCGACGATTCGCATAGAACCTTGAGGTGGGTAAATGTAAGTATTACGAACCATGTACTCTTTTAGAATATCATTTTGGATAGTGCCAGAAAGTTGATCTAAGGTCGCACCTTGCTCTAATGCCGTTACAATGTAGAAGGCCATAATTGGGAGAACTGCACCATTCATGGTCATGGAAACAGACATTTGATTTAATGGAATACCATCAAAAAGGATTTTCATATCTAATATTGAATCAATTGCAACTCCAGCTTTACCCACATCGCCAATGACTCTCGGATGGTCGCTATCATATCCACGATGGGTTGCTAAATCAAATGCAACAGACAACCCTTTTTGTCCAGCAGCTATATTTCTGCGATAAAAAGCATTCGATTCTTCTGCGGTAGAAAAACCAGAATACTGTCTAATGGTCCAAGGTTGTGCAATGTACATAGTAGCATAAGGACCACGTAAGTAAGGAGGAATGCCGGGGAATTGAAAACGTAAATGTGGAAGGTTTACAATATCTTCATGAGTGTACAACTTTTTGATTGGAATTTGTTCCATAGTTTTGTATAACGCTGAATCAAAATTTTGTCCTGTACAACTTTTAAATTGATTTTTCCACTCATTCCAATTGATATGAGGAGGTTTTATTTTCAAAGGCAGATTTGCAAAATTGGGTACAGTTTTCACAACTCGATTCCTTTCGCCTGTATTATATATTGAAAAATTTCTATGATGTTTGAATGATTATGAATGAAGGAATTTATTCCTAAAGATTGGTAATGCTCTTTTTCTGATACCAATTTTGGTTCGCCCATTAGGAATATCAGGGTGGATGGATTCTTCGTTCTGAGCAATGGTACAATTGTATTTAGATACATGGAATAATTTTGCTCAGTACTACAGATTGCTACCACATTATTGTTGAATGGATCAGTATTTGACCACTCAGATACATCCTTGATTGATACTGTTTCAACTTCGAATCCACCAATTTCAAAAAATGCTTTGGTAAAATCATATCTTGGGATAAACGAGGTGATATTTCCTAAGGTAAGTATCGTAACTTTACAATCTTTTCTAAGAGATCGTGATTGCAACACCTTGCTACGAATGGTTTCAATTGGCTCTGATTCGATGAATGGTGTTAGAAAAGAAACTGTTGGATTGTTTTGGTATTGGTTAGACCGTGGTTCTATTTCATTTGGATTGGGTGATTCATTGATTCCGATCAATTTTCGTTTGCGTTGAATAAAGTGATTTTTCTTTTTTAGCGTTACCTCTTTCACCCAATTTTGAATTGTACCGGATTGAATGGACGGAATGATTCCTCCGTTGTTTTCGATTTGTTGAAATTTTTCATACGCCTTTTCAGCAATTTGTTGTGTAAGTGATTCTATCGCATAAGAACCTCCGATAGGATCCATTAAATCCGCAATATGTGCTTCTTCTCTTAAAATTAATGGAATGTTTTTTGCATACTGTTCTGTAAAATCTTTTTTACTTTCTTGATAGAAATCGTAGGGGGCAACCCAAATACTATCCACATTTCCGAGAACTGCAGCTAAGGTTTCTGTGGTTGTCCTCAACAAGTTGGTTTCTGGATCGTACAGAGTGATGTTGGTTAAAGAGGTTTCACAATGAATAAACATGGTTTGATCGTTAGATTGTACTTCTGCTTGATCTAAAATAAAGTGCCACAACAACCTTGCAGCTCGTAACTTTGAAATTTCATAAAGAAATTGTGAACTCACACCAAAAGCGAAATGAATCCACTTAGAAGAAATTTTAGGAGGAATGTTAAGTTGGTCCCATAACCGTAGGTATTCCACAGCAAGCGCCATAACAATCGCTAACTCTTGTACAATATTGACTCCTGCGTGATGATACATACATCCATCAATTCGTAATATTGCAATGTTTCGTTCTTGATTAAATTCCCGTAAATGTTCTAACATTTGTAATATTTCTGATTCGCAAGATGTATCCTGTTTGTGATGGGAAATTGGATCAATTGCCAAAGATACGTTTAATAAAGATTCTTGATGATGAATTTGCTTCATTCGTTGAAGCATTGGAATTACTGTATCAGGAGAAAATTTAAGGTAAAGTTTGAGGTTTTGTGGTAAAAAAATTAACAATGTTTCAATGGATGTTAGATCATTGGAATGAAGGTACAATTCAATGGTATTGAAACCAGCTTCTAAAAATGATTTTGGTGCTTGTGCTATTTGAATGGATTCTTCAATTGTTGTTTTTTGTACAATATTCCATGTTCTTGGAAACATTTGGGGGATATGAAACCCTCTTAAAAAGGGAGCATTTGCAGGTAAGGAATTGATAGTATCTAAAGAATTGATATCATCCCTTGTATAAAGTGGTTTTATTGAAATTTCTTCAATTGCATCTGAACGATACAATTTTTCTATTGAACCACCTTTTAACCCAAGTTCCACCTCTTTTAGCCATCTTTCCTCGTTATTGGTGGTAAATTCAGTGAATTGCAGCATGGATAATCCTTTCTTGATTAGGATTTCTAAACTCTAGGTTATTCAGTTTTTTCTGATACGAAAGTATTCGTCAACTTTCACTCTGGTCGTATCTACAAAAGCTAACACACTCCATTTTTCATCATTCATCATTGATCTAACTTCATTCATTGAGTACTCAAAAGTACGATTAGAAAAAAGTTTTGGATATGTTTTCTGCAAACATTTTTGTTCTAATTCTTCATATAAGGTAAGGATTTGATCGTTTTTTTGTACTTTTTGAGGAATGTCCGTATTTAACAAGTACTCTTGCCAAACAACATTCCAATTGGAAATGTAGGTTTGAAACTCTTGTTCAGTACCGCTTATTTTCATCCATAAATATTGCGGATCCATTGGTGGAAATACATTGGCTTCAATAGAAATGACTGGAATGTTGGCAAGTAAATATGCTTTGTAAAAATAAGCTTGTAAATTTTTCATTCGTGTTTCATTGAGTAAAATCATTGCGACTTTAAAATTCATCAATGGTTGAAATAAAATCAGATCCACCCTTTCTCCAAATCTGTGAATAACCCAGTTGTGTTCTGTTGTATCCAACGGTAGATCAGGTACTAAAGATTTTTTTACAATCCAATTCGAGGTGCTTTCTTCCATCCATCTCCAAGTAATTTCTATAGGAGTATTGCTTAGTACTCCAATTGTTAAATCGGTTGGTGTAGGTGGAGATAATCCAATTTTTCTGTTGAGTTGAAACCAACTTAAAGAAGGAGTTTCTGCTGTTAACTTTTCTTGCGTATCCACCCAATTTTCATTGATCATTTTTTGAATGAATTGGTAAAATGCACCTTCATCGTTTTCTCGATCGCAAATCACTGAAAGTATAGGATACTCAATACTTGGTGTAAGAACAATTTCACGAGTAGGATTATCACTTGCCCAATTCAACGCAATTTTTTTCCAAATCGATTCACTTTTAAGAATATATTTGGTGGGTATGGTAACAACGATGTAGGTGTGATTCATAGAAGGGATTTCACCGATTATTGCTTTCAGTCCATTTGAAGAAATCGCTTCAGCAAAAGGGACATTTTTCAATTGTGTAAAGGTTATGGAATGAAGGATAAGGACGAAACTGAAAACAACTACTTTTTTCATCGTACGTGATTGGTATCTTCTAACATTTTCTTTAACCAATAAAAGTCAGGAATATTCTCATAATCTATAAAGGATACATCCATTTCATACCATTTTTCCCAACCTCCATTGATTGCTGCTATGGCTAATAGATCAGCTGCACGATCTGCTCTATTTAGGGATACATTCATCCAATTTAACCAACGTTTGTAAACTTCTGTAGGATTGGGTGGTTGGGGAAGCGAATTGAATTGAAAGTGGATCATTGGTACGTTGGAAATGATAAGCTTGCACTTTTCTTGATAAGGAAGATTAAGATAACTTGCGAGCCAATTTTTTATTTCATACTGACTGTTTGTTGGAATTGGCCTAGTGTATGGACCAAATTGAGTGTACACTTGATTCCAGTCAGCATGGCTCAATTTATTTTTTTTCATCCAATTGGACCAATAGAGATTACTTAATGTGATGACCTCGTTTCCCTTCACATTCCCAACAATTGCAACTGAAACATCAGCATTTCTTATGAATTGATACCAAAACTCATTAAGTGA
Source organism: bacterium (assembly GCA_026417415.1). Classification (GTDB taxonomy): domain Bacteria; phylum Electryoneota; class JAOADG01; order JAOADG01; family JAOADG01; genus JAOADG01. Next base: position 59,162 of record JAOADG010000037.1, on the reverse strand, counting down.
TAAATTGGTAGGCAATGGCATCAGTATCCGTGCACTCGATTCAATAGGGTAACCTTGTTCAATTCTTTTGAACCATTCATACGCTTCTAACCAAAATGGTTGGTGTACTTTTTCAAAAATAAAATCCATCCATTTATCAACACTTGAGTTGTCCATGATAAACCGGACTAAAATGGCTTGTTCACATTCTATTGCACTTTTAACAGATAGTTTTCTACCAACCATTAAATTGGCGTTTACAGAAAGTACCCTTTGTTTTAATACAGATTGTTGTGAAAAGTACTCTTTCAAAATGGAATTTCTTTGATACTCATTGGTATGATTGTTTTTTAATAAGATAGTCAGTACACTATCATATATTTGAATGGAATTTTTTCCTGCGATGTCGGTTAGTGACCTTAAAGGTACAGAACTGTTCCATAATTCTTGGATGATTTTGGTTAAACGTGTTCCATACAACAAGTAATCTTCTTTTGATAGACGGATGATTAACGTTGCGTGAACATTCGTCTCATCTTGTCTTTCCCAGACGTATAATTTAGGAGAAGAAGCAAAATCATTTTGTTCTATTTGATTTTCTAAATTAGGTAAAACTTGGGCTAAAGCAGTTTTTAAGAATAAAGTGACTAAAAATATTATTCGGATCATTTTCTTTTTAGGATGCCAATATGCAAAAATACGGAATAATTTTCTTTTTTACACTTATGAATCTTTCGCTTTCTTTCGGAAAAGATGATGGGGATTTTAGTCCTCCTGATTATCTGATTCAAAATGGAAAGTGTTTCGTAAGTGGCTTAGCAGCAAATTCCTACCAACCTTGGTTAGTTTGTCACCAAGCAGCAGACGGTTCTTGGACTGTTTTTGTTGGTGTTCGTAACTTTTTGGAATTTGTTCATTTTTCTGAAAAGTATGTTGGCAAACCTGTGAAACATAGTGGTGATATTTGGGTTCGAGATTATGCTTCAAAAAAGAAAACTTGGATCAATGCATTGTTTGCTTATTATGTGATTGGCGATAAAATTATTGGTCCGGATGGTAAACGGGAAGCCATTCCTTTTGCAAAAAAAGAAGATGCTGAGAACTTTTCACGCAAAAATGGTGGAAAAGGGGTTCTACGCTTTGTGGACTTAAAACGTAGTGTGTTAAAGTACTTGAATGGTTTAGAAGCTGATTCTACCGATCAAGATTTTATCATTGTTCCTAAAGTAATTGAAGTTAAACAACCAAAGTAGTTTCATATGAATTCAAAAAATAAGGGGTGAATGTTCACCCCTTTTTCTCTTCCCTTTAATAGGATTAATGATTTTCTTTTTTATTTTCTTCTAAGATATCTGCAATCGTAGCACCAGTTGGCAATGGCATAGGAAAATCATCATCGGAAGGCATAGTCATATCCTTTGCAAAATCTATTGCAGTAAGAATGACCTTGCGATTTTCTCTTTCAAACTCGGTTACTTCAACAATTACCAAATCATCAGGTTTCAAGTTTTTTCGTTTTGGACCATCTGCTGTTCTTGAGAGTAAACTGTTTGGGATGAATCCTTCAATACCATAGGGTAACGTGACCACTACTCCCTTCTCATTGAGTCGTTGTACCTGCGCTACTGTTCGCGATTTGATTGGGAATCGATCTGCAAAAATATCCCAGGGATTCGATTCCAAGCGTTTCAACGATAAGCCAATTCTTCTTTCTGCTTTATCAATAGAGACAATCATCACTTCTATTTTATCGCCCTTCTTTAGAATATCACTTGGATGCTTAACTTTCTTGGTCCATGATAAATCGCTTATATGGACAAGACCATCAATTTCGGGCTCTAACTCCACAAAAGCACCATAGGGCATGATATCACGGACTACACCAGTTTGTTTACTGTTGATAGGATATTTCTCTTCAATATTCTGCCAAGGGTCAGGATTCACTTGTTTCATCCCAAGAGAAATTTTTCGATTCACAGTATCCACTTTCAACACCACTACTTCTACTTCATCACCGGGTTGTACCATTTGAGAAGGGTGTTTAATGTGTTGGGTCCAACTCATTTCACTCACATGCACCAATCCTTCAACACCGGGTTCTAATTCTACGAAAGCACCATAACTTTTAATGAGAGACACTTTGCCTTTGACTTTACTACCCACTGGGTACTTAGATTCAATTGATTCCCAATAATTTTCTTGTAATTGTTTTAGACCAAGTGAGATTCGTCTCTTTTCAGGATCGTAACTGAGTACTTTAACTTTGATTTTTTGATCCATTGACACAACTTGACTTGGGTGATCAACACGTCCCCAGGATAAATCAGTGATGTGCAATAACCCATCTACTCCACCTAAATCCACAAATACACCAAAGTCAGTAATATTTTTCACCGTACCTTCTAAGACGACGTCTTGTCTTCCTTCTTCGTGGATAAGTTTGTGTAACGTATCTAAAATTTCAGTTCGCCGCTCTGAGAGATTTTCTTCGACCAATACTTTTCTAGAAACCACTGCATTTTGTCTTTGTTCATTGATTTTGATAATTCGGAAATCCATGGTTTTTCCTAAATACATATCAAAATCACGAACTGGATGTACATCAATTTGTGAACCCGGTAAAAATGCTTCAACACCTTCTATATCAACGATCAAACCACCTTTGATACGTTTAATCACTTTTCCTTTTACAATTTCCCCTTGTTCATATTTTGAACGTAAATTTTCCCATGCGCGCAATTTAATTGCTTTTCGTTTAGAAAGTACTGGTTGACTGGTTTCTTCATCAATGTAATCAAACAGAACTTCAATTTCGTCGCCAATTTTCAGTTCCGAAATATTGTCAAATTCTTCAATGGGAATGCTTACGTCCGATTTGAAATTGGTTGACACTGTGATTTCTTTTTCAGACTTTCCTGAAACAAGCACCTTGACGATTGAACCGACTTTCATCTCAGTCGCTGTTCGATCGATTAGTTGGGAATAGTACTCCACTTCTTGGGGAGTATGTTCTTCAATTTCAGGGGCTAAAATGGTTTTGCTTTTTTTCTTTTTGAGAATAGAGATGGAATCTATATTTGTTGGTTGAACTGATGGATTTTCTGGAACGTTTTCTGTCATTCTCAATTATTCCTTTTTGTACCTCCCGCGTTTCATTGGGTTAGTTTCAATTATTTACAAAACTACTTCAAGCGAGTGGCAATTAGGGTCAACAAAACTCTGTTGTACATACTTAGTGACCCTTATCTAAGATGTACAACGATTGAGATGCTATTCTCAGCGATTTTGTACTGGGGGCGGGAGTTGAACCCGCGACCTCTAGATCCACAGTCTAGCGCTCTTAACCAACTGAGCTACCCCAGCAAAATGATCGATTTGAATAGCAACGCAAAGATAGGGTGAGAATTATCAGAATGCAAAACTTTTTTGAAAAGCTACGCATCTGCAAGGTTTTGGTTTCACTTTTTAGTGTTTTACATTTTGTTTTCTTTTTTTATTCAATTTTTATTCGAATTACCTTCTGAGAGAAGTATGTTAGGACAAGCTAATTCAGCAACGCTTCAAGGTATAGAAGCCCTTCAAGTTTTTGTAGAAGTTCACTTAGAAATCTCACAGGCCTCTATGATCATTGTAGGACTTCCAGATCAAGGTGTACGAGAAGCAAGAGAACGCGTTCCTGCAGCTATCAAGAATACTGGATATGTCTATCCCAATAAACGCATCATCGTCAACCTTGCTCCTGCCGACCTAAGGAAAGAAGGATCCCTTTTTGATTTACCCATCGCATTAAGCATTCTTGCAGCCAGCGGCCAAGTCCGAGGCGAATTGCTGAATGAATTTTTAGTGGTCGGTGAGCTTTCTTTGGATGGTACAGTAAGACCGGTTCAAGGAGTTTTATCCATCGCTTTACTTGCCCGTATGAGTGGTTTACGTGGTGTGATTGTCCCTACTGCCAATGGGAATGAAGCTGCTATGATTGAAGGGATTGAAGTTTACCCTGTAGATAGTTTACAGACAGCCGCAGAATTTCTAAGTGGAATCGTTCCTATAACCCCTTTGAAAGTCAATTTAGAAGAAGTATTTCACAATTTACAACATTTTGATATTGATATGAATGATGTTAAGGGCCAACATACTGCCAAACGTGCTTTGGAAATAGCAGCTGCAGGAGGTCACAATATTCTTTTTATCGGTCCTCCGGGTAGCGGAAAAACGATGTTAGCAAAACGTTTACCGACCATTTTACCTTCTTGGAGTTTAGATGAAGCGTTAGAAGCAACTCGAATCCATTCAGTCGCAGGACAACTTCCTAATGGTGCTTCTATTCTCCCCGCAAGACCTTTTCGTAGTCCCCATCATTCGATTAGTGATGCAGGATTGGTAGGCGGTGGTGTAATTCCCCGCCCAGGTGAAGTATCACTTGCCCACCACGGTGTTTTGTTTTTAGACGAATTTCCAGAATTTTCTACTGCAGTACTTGAACTTTTACGTCAACCCTTAGAAGATGGAAAAATCACCATTTCACGGGCTCAATCATCTCTAACTTTTCCTTCCCAGTTTATGTTGGTTGCAGCCATGAACCCTTGTCCTTGTGGATATTTGGGTGACCATAGAAAAGAGTGTCGTTGTTCTCCTGCCGAAGTAATGCGTTATCGTAGAAAGTTAAGTGGGCCACTTTTAGATCGTATTGATATGCAAATTGAAGTTCCGGGTTTGCTTCCTCAAGAAATAGAACAATTAAAACCAGGAGAAAGTTCTTGTTTGATACGGGAACGCGTTCAACTAGCCAGACAAGTGCAATTGGAACGATATAAACATCGTAAGGGCGTATACCGTAATGCAGACCTTAGTAGTAAAGATTTAGTAAAATACTGTGTATGCGAACCTGCAGCGATGGAATTACTTAGAGAAGCTTTCACCCGTTTAGGGCTTTCAGCTCGTACGCATGATCGGATCTTGCGCGTTTCAAGAACAATCGCTGATTTATCTGGTGAGGAAACCATCCAAAGACAACATATCGCTGAAGCGATCCAATATCGTTGTTTAGATAAATAGAATTTCATCCGGCATTTTCTTCCAGTATATTTATCTTATGAGCTTAAGGATAAGGAGATCCAACCGTGGAACAACGTAAAAAAATAGGAGTATTAACTGGTGGTGGCGATTGCCCCGGGTTAAACGCAGTTTTACGCGCCGTCGTGCGGTGCTCAGTTCAAAAATATAACTTTGAAGTATTTGGATTTCGTGATGGTTGGAAAGGACTCATTGATGGGAACGTAGAACCTTTGTCGGCTTTGTCTGTAAGCGGAATTCTTAGACGGGGTGGTACTATTTTAGGAACCTCAAGAACAAATCCTAAAAAAAATCCGGATGATTTGGATCGCATTTTGTATCATATGAAAAAATATGAAATTGATGCTCTCATTCCGATAGGTGGAGACGATACATTAGGTGTAGCATTATGGCTTCACGAAAGAGGATTTCATGTTATAGGAGTTCCTAAAACCATTGATAATGATATCAAAGGAACTGATTTTACTTTCGGTTTTAACACTGCTGTAGAAATTGTTACGGATGCTTTGGATAAATTACAGACCACGGCTGAATCACATCACCGAGTGATGGTAGTTGAAGTTATGGGACGTCATGCAGGTTGGATTGCAACGATGTCCGGTATTGCTGGCGGTGCAGATGAAATTCTAATTCCTGAAATACCTTTTGATCTTGATGAGGTTTGTGAAAAACTGAAAAAACGTTATGAACGTAGAAAGTTTGCTGTGATTGTGGTTGCGGAAGGTGCTGTTCCAAAAGATGGTGAAATTATTGCTACCAGTGGAAAACGCGATGCTTTTGGGCATGTTCGTTTAGGAGGCATTGGACAATGGTTAGCAGATGAAATTGAAAATCGTACAGGTTTAGAGACACGCCATACCAATTTAGGTCATATTCAACGTGGTGGAACACCTACTGCTTATGACCGTATTTTATCCACACGTTTTGGTGTGGCTGCTGTGGATGCAGTTGCAGCAGGTGAACGCGGTAAAATGGTGGCTTTGCGTTCAGAAGAAATAATCCTAATTCCATTAGAGGATGCAGTTTTACAAAATAAAACTGTAGATCCAAAGTTATATGAAATTGCAAAACTGTTCTTTTAATTTATTTATAAAAAGGAGAATACAATGAGTTTGCGCGTCGCAATCAATGGTTTCGGAAGAATTGGTCGTTTGGTATTTAAAGTTGCTTACAAACGAAATGATGTTGAGTTTGTAGCCATTAATGATATTACCAACGCCGAGACATTAGCCCATTTATTAAAGTATGATAGTGTTCATGGACGTTTTCCGAGTGAAGTTAGCGTTTCAGGCAACGCGATTGTGGTCGCAGGAAAACAGTACCCTGTGTCTGCTATCAAAGATCCATCCCAATTGCCTTGGTCCGAATTGAATGTAGATGTGGTAATCGAATCTACAGGGAAATTTACAACTCGAGCTGATTTAGAAAAACATTTAGCCGCAGGTGCAAAAAAGGTGCTTTTGACTGTTCCAGCAAAAGATCCAATTGATGCGATGATTGTTATGGGAGTGAATGAAGCAACATTAAAACCAGAAGATCGCATCGTTTCCAATGCGAGTTGCACTACCAATTGTTTAGCACCCGTTGCAAAAGTGTTGCATGATTCTTTTGGAATTGTACACGGTTGGATGACCACGATACATTCTTACACGAACGATCAGCAAGTGTTAGATTTACCTCATAAAGATTTACGTCGTGCTCGTGCGGCAGCATTAAATATGATCCCAACTACTACCGGTGCTGCTCGTGCAGTTGGAAAAGTGATTCCAGAATTGAAAGGGAAATTAGATGGAATTGCCATTCGCGTCCCAACACCGGACGGCTCTTTGGTGGATCTGGTTTGTGAAGTATCCCGCGATGTAACCCGCGAAGAGATCAATGAAGCTATGAAAAATGCTGCAAATGGGGTAATGAAAGGGATTTTAGAGTATACTGAAGATCCAATTGTTTCTTCGGATGTGATTGGCAATCCACATTCCTCAATCTTTGATGGGTTATCAACGCAAGTTATGGATGGTCGTTTTGTAAAAGTTCTTAGTTGGTACGACAATGAATGGGGATACTCGCACCGTGTCGTAGATTTAATGATGAAACTCCGATAGGAGCGAACTATGAATAAGAAAACTATTCGTGATATTTCTGTCACCAACAAACGGGTATTAGTTCGAGTTGATTTTAATGTACCTATCCAAGAAGGTAGAATCACCGATGACCGACGGATACGTGAGTCGATACCGACTATTCAGTATTTACTGAACCAAGGGGGTAAGGTTATCTTAATGTCTCATTTAGGACGACCAAAAGGTGGATTTGATGCGAAATACTCACTACAACCTGTTGCTGAACGGTTACAGGAGTTACTAAGACAACCTGTGATTTTCGGAAAAGATTGTATCGGACAAGATACTTTTGAACTGGCTAATCAACTGAAAAGTGGTGAAGTGATGCTCTTAGAAAATGTTCGGTTTTATTCCGAAGAAGAAAAAAATGATCCGCAATTTTCAAAAAAGTTAGCCAGTTTAGGAGAAGTTTACGTCAATGATGCTTTTGGTACAGCCCATCGTGCTCACGCTTCTACTGAAGGAGTTACTAAGTATCTTAGTCCCAAAGTTGCTGGCTTTTTAATTGAAAAAGAATTGAAACATTTAGCGATGTTACTGGAAAATCCACGAAGACCGTTTCTTGCCATTTTAGGTGGTGCTAAAGTATCGGGTAAAATTGATGTGATAAAGAATTTAATAGGTAAAGTAGATGTGCTTATGATCGGTGGTGGAATGGCGTTTACTTTCTTCCGTGCTCAAGGTAGGCCTACAGGATCATCTTTAGTTGAAGAAGACAAAATAGGTTTAGCAAAAGATATTCTTCAAACCGTCTTTGATTCCACTACTTCTATTTTCTTGCCTGGCGACCATATCGCGGTTCAAAAAATTGAACAAGGTGCAGAAACAAAAATCCTTAAAACCGATCAATTTTCTGAAGGATGGATCGGGGTGGATATTGGACCTGTAGCTATTGATGACTTTGTTTCACACATTGAAGAAGCCAATTCAATCTTTTGGAATGGCCCAATGGGTATCTTTGAAATTCCTGATTTTTCAAACGGAACGCGAAAAATTGCAGAAGCGATGGTTCAAGCTACCGAACGAGGCGCAATTACTGTAGTTGGAGGTGGTGATAGTGCTGCCGCTGTGGAAGAAATGGGCTTATCAGAAGGATTTAGCCATGTTTCTACAGGAGGAGGAGCATCTTTGGAGTTGATGGAAGGTAAGGTTTTACCGGGAATCGCAGCATTGGATGAACAAGAGTAAAGGTTGGTTGATGCGAAAACCGATCATTGCAGGAAACTGGAAAATGAACTTACCGCCATCTGCAGCGGTTCGATTTGCCAACGTATTTGATCAACTTTTACCCTTACGCCATCCTTTTGAAGTGGTTTTATTTCCACCTTTTGTATCAATTTTATCGGTTCGCAACGTTTTTGAAAATCGGAATGATATTGGTTTAGGTGGCCAAAATGTAAGTGAATATGAGGCAGGTGCTTATACAGGTGAAATATCAGCAGAAATGTTGTTGGAAGTTGGTTGTCAATATGTTCTCATCGGGCATTCTGAAAGAAGACATATCTTTGGTGAGACGGAGGAAGGATTACGTAAAAAATTAACTCGTGCTGTGCATAGTGGATTAATTCCAGTATTTTGTATTGGTGAGCGCCTCTCAGAGCGTGAAAAGGGTGAAACTCATTCCGTTTTAGAACATCAACTTTTAAGTTTAATTCATTTGACTGATGAAGAATTCTCAAAAGTAGTTCTTGCATATGAACCGGTCTGGGCAATTGGTACAGGGGTGAACGCAACTCCCGAACAAGCACAAGAAGCCCATGCGTTTATTCGTAAATTCTTAAATGTTACGCGTGGTGAGCTGGCTTATCAAACACGAATACTTTACGGTGGAAGCGTAACGCCTTCCAATGCAAAAGAATTGTTTTCTTGTGAGGATGTAGATGGGATGTTGGTAGGAGGTGCTTCTTTGAAACCAGAGTCGTTTTACTCAATTTGCGAAGTTGCCTTTCAATAATGTATCATTTAGTTTGCAAAAATTAAGGAGCATTGTTTCTATGTTGTTGGGGTTTTTAATTTTTCTTCATGTAGTTGTATGTGTTCTATTGATTATTGTGGTTCTACTTCAAGCATCAAAAGGTGGCGGTCTTTCTGGCGCATTTGGTGGACTTAGTACAACTGCAACGACCATTTTAGGCGGACGTGGTACAGCAACGTTTTTATCCAAAGCGACATCGGTTTTAGCGGCTCTATTTATGCTTTTGTGTTTAGCAATCGTATTTTCTACAGGATTGAATAAACCTACATCTGCAGTTCAAGAAGAATTAAAGAAAAGTTCCGCCAATCAAGCGGGTTCACTTCCATCTGTACCAACGGAGTCCAAGTGATTTTCGCCGGAGTGGTGAAATTGGCAGACACACCATCTTGAGGGGGTGGCGCTCGAAAGGGCATAGCGGTTCAAGTCCGCTCTCCGGCACATTTAAAATTTTTCAACGAGACGATTTACAGCGTCTCGTTTTTTTCTCTTGCCTCTCTTTTCATTTTTACATTATACTTTTTTAAGGGTACCATCAGGAGAACCATTATGTATATCCTTGATTTGCAAACTCATATTATCCACGACGCAAGCAATCCCCGCTATGAATGTCAGTTGAACAAGCTTCCTAAAGAGCAACGGAAAAAGATTTTTACTCTTGATGCTGTCAAACGTTTGCTCAATGATCATCAAGCGAAACCACCTTACAATGGTTGTAAATATTGTATGTCAGAATACCACCAATTTGATATGACAAGTATCTTTCATGCCTAATTTATGCTTGCCCCTTTAATTAACCGTTGGCGCGAGATAGGCAGCTCACACTCATTGGGCGCTACCAGTTGTTTACTAAAAGCAATTGACGCATTTCAAAAACATTTCGCGCATCACTACGAATGGGAAGAAGGTTCAGAGCGTTTACCGGGCTTGCTACTTGAAACCATTCCGGGATTTGCACCGATTGAATGGCTGGCTTGGCGCATTGACGCAGCCATTTGGGTGAATGAATCTCCTAAAGATTTTATCAATCTTTTATCTTCTTTACGTGAGTTTTTACTCGTTGACCGTCTGAAACAAGCCAACTTTATCAATGAAAAAATTGCCAATCATGTGGTCGTTGTTTATTCAGCAGGTAGTGCTGTATTACAAGTTTTAAGGCAGCGTTCTAGAATGGCACCTCCGATTTACATCGCTGAAGGTCGCCCGGGAAATGAAGGTGTAAAATTGGCTGAAGAGCTTTATGAATTGGATCTACCAGTTAGATTGATGACGGATACCAGTTTATCTTATCGTTTAGATGAAGATAGCATTCTTTTACTTGGCTGCGATAGAATTACCAGAAACTCATTCTACCATAAAGTAGGAACAGTTCCGCTTGTCCATACCGCAAGACAAACTGGAACGAATGTTTTGGTTTTAGCCGATGCATTAAAACGCAATCCACCAGAGAATTGGGTTCGTACCAATGTTCGGTATTTTCGCGAATTGAACGATTTGCATCCTTATTTACCTAATGAAGGAGTATTGTTGGAAGAAGTACCTTGGATTGAACATATAACAGATATATATGTTGGATGCAATTTTTTTCAACCAAATTCAAACACAGATTGGGAGAATGTAGGTAAACAAGCAATGAATGCACTTGGTTGGCCCGTTTAATGCGAATTCTGTATCTCTCACCTGAACATATTTCTGGTACACTTAGCATTTACAAAACATATCATACATTATTGGGTGATGAATGTCAGTTTATGACGATGTTTCAAAATGTTTTTGGATTTGAAGATGAAATTTGTTTGAATTTACCTTTTTCTCCGACCAAAGGTCTATTTGCTTTTCTAAAAGAGTTTCGTCGTCGCTTGTTGAATTTACCTCTTGATCCGGAACGTCCAACACCAAAAGGATTTCCTCCTAAATGGCAAGCGGATGATCTGTTCTCTTCTTTCATCTTTAGATTGCGTGAACTCATTTGGACACCTATCCTGTTTAGGTTAGAGCGCAAGTACAATTTATTCGAGTTCGATCTTTATCAATTGGATATGGGTTTAGAGTTTTACCGTGATGGACGATGGGTGAAAAAATTAAAAAAAATGGGCAAACATTTCATTGCTTTTTATCATGGAACAGACGTACGAAATCGTGGTGTAATAGAAGCTGTTGATGATCTTTGTGATTTACATTTGACCAGTGAATTGGATTTACTTACCCTTCATCCAAAACTTCGCTATCTATATCTACCAATTGATTTGACATTGATTCAACCCATTGAATTTGATCCACATCCAAAAGTTTTTCGTATAGGTCATGCAGCCAGAAATCGTCGTTTGAAAGGTACAGAAACGGTGATTCAATGTGTTGAGAAATTGCAACAAAAAGGATATCCAATTGAATTGATATTAATTGAAAATACTCCTCATCCTGATGTTATTCATAAACAAAAGCAATGCCATCTTGCTATCGATCAGTTGACTGATTTGGGTGGGTGGGGCTACGGAATGTCTTCGCTCGAGTTTATGGCTCTGGGTATTCCGGTCATTACCAAAATGCGTAAAGAATATGAACTTTTTTTGCCAGACCATCCATTTTTTAACACAGAAAACGAAACTTTAGAAACAATCCTTGAAAAAGTGATCTATAATGCAGATTTACGATATCAAAAACGACAAGCAGGATTTACCTTTTTAGAAAAGTATCATGCTGCAATGGTTGTGATGCGTCAATTGTATGATTACTACTTAGAGTTGGGTTGGATTCAAGAAATTCCAAAACCATTACAATCTGTATCTCCACCACCCGTGAGATTATCGTGGTTGAGCTCTCTATAATAGTTCTTGGTTACAACCAAAAAGAAAAAGTACTGCGTCTATTATCATGTATTGAAAAACAAGTTCAACCGCCTACCTTTGAGGTTATCTACACAGATGATGGAAGTACTGACGGTACAATTGAAGCGTTGTTGAACTCTACTTTTACTTTTCCTTTTCGCATTGCAGACAAGTATGCAAAACATACTAATCGTTCAAAGGCAAGAAATCGTGGTGCAAAAATCGCACAAGGCGATTGGTTACTCTTTTTAGATGGTGATGGTGAGTTAAATGAAGTTTTCGTTTATGAATTATGGAAGAACAAACAGATTCGTCAAGTAGTTCAAAGTGCAATCGCTGTTCATCCAGAAGCACATTGTCCAGCACGAATATATGAAGTTCATCGGAGCAGTGCCTACCGTTTTGGTTCACAAGCAGTTGATCCTCGCCTTTTGCAAAGTGGATGTTTCCTTATTGAAAAATCATTGTTTTGCAATATAGGCGGGTTTCCTGAAGAATTTGGTGGTCGTTCAGGTGAAGATGTGGCATTTGGAATAATCCTCGGGCAACATCAAATTGTAGTACGAAGTGTGCCAACTGCAATTTTTTATCATAATCATCCTCGCTCCATTGAACAGTTGTATCAAGTAAAGTTTGCATACGCTTCGCAAGGGTTACCAAGAATTATTCGCATTTCTACGGATATTTTTTCTAAAGCGCGATTGCATACGGTCTTTCAATTGAAAGAGCAGTTTCCTAGTACTCTATTCCAAAAATTGCTTCGATTCTTTTTAAGAATGGTTCCAGTTCAATTTCTTGTTTGGATTGGAGAACATGGCAACCCTAAATGGACAGTGAAAACTGTGATCCCATTTCTATGTTATCACGCTACTGTCTTTGGTTTTGAAAAATATGTACGTACTGGACTGATCGATTCCCAAGAGGTCTAATCACAAAATCTATATCCAATTGCTTCTTAGGAGAGTTTTTATGGAAATTTGGTATGGAAAACCAGTTGCTGAAAAAATCTATCAAGATATTCAATCACGTTGTCGTTTTCTTGCAACAAAAGGATTACAACCAGGGTTAGGTTTACTATTGGTAGGAAATGACCCTGCGTCTGAAATTTATGTACGAATGAAAGGTGAAGCGTGTAAAAAATATGGAATTTATTCCGAAACGAAAGTTCTATCCCAAGAAAGTACCTTTGAAGAAGTGGCACAAGTCATTCAATCGTTCAATACGAAACAAGAAATCCATGGTTTTATTATTCAGTTGCCTTTACCTAAACATCTTCCTGAACGAAAACTGCTTGATTTGATCCATCCGTCTAAAGATGTGGATTGTTTAACTGCAGAAAATATTGGTAAACTGGTTCTCAACATCCCACAATACATTCCTTGCACTCCTGCTGGAATTTTAGCACTCTTGGAGTTTTACAAGGTCCCTATTGTTAGCCAACGAATATTGGTGGTCGGGCGGTCTAATATCGTGGGACGTCCCATTTCCATTTTACTTTCCCAAAAAGGGTATGATGCAACCGTAACTTTAGCCCATAGTAAAACTGTACATTTGAAGGAAATGATTCAAGAGTTTGATGGAGTGATTGTAGCAATTGGTTCACCTGAATTTTTAAGTACTTCGGATATTAAAGCCGATAGTTGGTTGATTGATGTCGGTGTTAATCGCATTGTTCATCCTACCACCAATTCCACCAAACTGGTAGGTGATGTACGAATTGATACTGATGCTAAAATTAAAGCATTTACGCCCGTTCCTGGTGGGATTGGCCCTTTAACCATAGCGAACTTATTAAAAAATTGTGTAATTGCAGCATCACGGTCTCTTGGCTTAGAAGATTTTTGATTAACAAAGGTTTGCGAAGTTACATAGAAATTCATTACTTTTCTTTTTAATTTGCGGTGTCTTCGTACGGGGAGTTTTAATGGTGCAAGCCGCATCCTATTCGATGTTTTACCTAACAACATCTAATTTCCTCTACGACTCGCCATTCCATTTAGTATTTTCAATTGCAATGATTCTTTATCCATTAACCATTTTTTTCAATTATAAGCAGGAGCAGTATTCCTCGTGACTGCGGTACTACTATTGCTTGTAATCATTTTGGTTTGGTGGACTACGGAATACTTTCTCCATCAACGCCGAATTTATTCCATTCCCATACGTGTGCATGTCAACGGTACACGTGGCAAATCTTCTGTCACCCGTTTAATTGCAGCCGGTTTACGTGCAGGTGGCTACCGCACATTAGCAAAAACAACCGGAACTCTTCCACGTATCATTGACGAAAATGGTTTAGAAATTGCCATTCAACGCCGTTCTAATGCAAATATTTTAGAACAAATCAAGATTATCAAATTCATGTCTAAACGTAAACCTCAAGCTATCGTGATTGAATGCATGGCTGTTCAACCAGAATATCAATGGATTTGCGAACATCAAATCATTCATGCAACGCATGGTGTTATTACCAATGCACGCCCCGATCATTTGATGGAAATGGGTCCGACAGTAGAAAATGTAACACGCTCTCTATCAAATACTATTCCCGTTCGTGCAAAATTTTTTACAGCAGAACGCAAGATGGCTAAAATTTTTCAAGAAGTTGCAGCACAGAGAAATACAGAAATTACTATAGTCACACCTGCGCGTAGCGCCATCGCAGATTCTATTACAGCTGAAGATATGGCTGGCTTTAGTTACGTTGAACATCCGGAAAATGTGGCGTTGGCTTTAACAGTTTGTCAATCCTTGAACATTCCACGTTCAGTGGCTCTTAAAGGAATGCATACGTGTTATCCAGATTCAGGGGCTTTGAAAATCTTTCGTGTTGAACACAAAGGTAAATGGTGTCGTTTTGTTAATGCAATGGCGGCTAACGATCCAGAATCAACACTGATGATTTGGCAAAAAGCTGTGGAACGCTATCAAGGAAAAATGGGAACTCGAATTGTTTTATTGAATACTCGCGCTGACCGCTTTGATCGTTCCTTGCAGTTGTTGCGAATGGTGGGTGAAAATATTGAACACGATTGGTTTTTCTCGATTGGTGAACGTACAGATCGCCTATTGGTATATTTTGCAAAATATGGTATTCCCGTAGAAAAAGTGATCACATTAGGGATAACGAAACCGGAAACGATTTTTGAAGCGATTTTTAGTAAAGTAGGCAGTGAAGGCGGAACTGTCATTGGGATTGGAAATGTCGGTGCTGGTGGCCTCGCTGTAGCAAATTTATTCCGCGATCGGAGGACAGGCCTTGATTGAAGCAACTGTAGGTTTAGGAGTGGTTCTCTCGCTTCTATTCCAAGAAACTTTGGGGGTAGCCGCAGGTGGAATTGTAGTACCGGGCTATGTGGCGCTACAATTGGATCAACCTTTATCGCTACTCGCCACATTTGTTGTTAGTTTTTTAGTTTGGATATTGTTACGCTTTATTTCCAACTTTGTCTTTCTTTTTGGACGACGGCGATTGGTTTTATCAATTCTCTTGGGTTTTATCTTTGGTTATTTATCAAGACAATTGGTCGCTTCCCATATGTTGCCGTTAGATCCGGGCTTGCAAGCCATCGGTTTCGTGGTTCCGGGTCTTATTGCCAATTGGATGGAGCGACAAGGAATTGTGAAAACAATTTCTGCTGTTCTTATCTGTTCCATAACTACTCGGCTATTGGTGATGATAGCAACCGGTGGGAGGTTCTTCCCTAATGTTTAGTTTACGCTCCAAAATCAAAATGTTTAAGCCCTCGCTTCGTGATCCTACTACATTGGTAATTTTAGCAATTCTATCTATACTTTGCTTTATTTGGGCTGAAACATCAAGACGTCAAGTTCGCTTGCCGAATTACGAAACGAAGTTACTCGCTTCAAGAACCATGCTCCAAGGATTACAGGTTTTACGCCAAGAACGTTTTGGAAATACTTCGCCATCAGAAATTGATCCCATCAATGATCCTAACGCAACTGCATTGATTGGACGTCAAGATTCTCCCATCACTACGGAAAGCGGGAACATAGAATGGGCACTAACGTCACTTAATCCGAATATGGCAGCTGCTGTGGTAAGTTATTTGATGGAAGCAAACTTAAAAAAGGGAGATGTGGTTGCTGTTTCCTTGACTGGATCATTACCCGGTTTGAACTTAGCCACGCTTTGTGCCATTGAAGCACTTCAATTGAAACCGATTATCATTACTGCAGTAGGATCTGCACAATGGGGGGCTAATGATCCCGACTTCACTTGGCTGGATATGGAGAGAATTCTTTATGAGAAGAGGATTATTCATCATCGTTCAGTGGTAGCAACGATTGGTGGTGGTGGAGATTATGGGCGCGGACTGTCTGATAAAGGACGGATTCGTATTCGTGATGCTATTGCACGTAATGGTGTTGAATTGTTTGAAAGTTTGTCTTTGGATTCCTCAATTGCCTATCGCATGAGAATCTATGAAATGTATGGAAAAGGAAAACCGAAATTGTTTTTAACCGTTGGTGGCGGTGCTGCAGCATTAGGTCATCCAGAAAATGCTCAACTCATTCCCACAGGGTATTCCCCTGTTTTACCCTCAAGAAACTATCCCAATCGGGGTGTGCTACATGAATATGCCGATCAAGGGATTCCATTTATTCATTTGTACGATGCCATTCAAATTGCGATTGTTCATCATTTACCGAAATCACCTGTCCCCTTACCTGCACCCGGTTCAGGTGGAGTTTATTCAACTGAACGTTATGACATTCGTGTTACTGCAGTTGCTTTAGCCATCTTTTTGTTATTTTTCGGGATAGTTGTTGAATTTGACCGTCGTCGTTATGCTTTGAAAGAGGAAGGTGTAGATCCTGATACCCTTCCTATCAGCAAGTAATTTGGAGGATTATTATGAAACGCTTGATTACAGCGTTAATTGTAACTACCGTGTATTTAAGCAGTACAATTGGAGCAACTTGGAAAGTCATTGAACCTCCTCCAAAAAGTAAACATGGATTCCCTGTTGCTATTGGTGGTAAACTGATTCGTTATTCACCAGCCACACATACCAATCCTTTGGTGGTAAACATTGAAGGACCTTCTATTCTACGTGTATCTGTTCGTGTTGCTGCAAGCACTTCTGTACGGCAATATCAAGTGCTTGCCGCATTAGACGATGGTTTGCCGGTAGAATTTAATGAAACAGCAGGACCCGCACGTGATGCAGAAGGTCCAAATGGATTACGCTTAACCGCCCGAAGAGATTTAGATTTTCGTATCCCTGACGGACAACATAAGTTGGTTCTTAAGCCAAGCGATACTACCACACTTTATTTACGAATTAGCAAACGGGTGTTTGATACAGGTGAACCCCAACAATGGCAGTCTATGGCACCTCGTGGCTTCAAAGATTTGGTCGGTATCGTGGTCAGAGAACAAGAAGCCACTTACTATCGCCAAACTTCTGAACGTCCTTTGGAACTTCGAATCAATGGTCCAACCAAATTACGCATCATTAGTCGTGCTGAAGTTCCAGGTGGGAATGAAGAACGCATTTTCAAATGGCGAATTGAAGTCAAAAGCAATGGACAATCGTTAGGCGTTTTTCCTTGTGAAGAAACAATCAGCAATGTTGCTACACATGCCAAAGAAAGTGATTATGTGGTTACTTCAGGAAGTACGATTAACTTAAATTTACCTGAAGGAAAACACAACATCTCCATTCATGTATTGGATAAAGACATTCGCGTGTTAAATCGTATCTTTATTCCTAAAACATCACTTAAAAATACAGGAAAATAATTTTGCTAAAAAGATTTATTTTTGTAATTCGTTGTTTACTTGTCTTCGCTGTTTTTTTCAGCGGTTTCGCAGTTTCTGCTGCCCAAAGTTCGCAAAAAAGACGAATGCCCTATGACTTTTCCAAACCACAACGCAGTAAAATCAAACCCAGTAAATTTAGATTGTACTTAGAATATATTCCTGAATATGATTCAAATGTTTTGAAGTATTCTCAGTTTGAAATGGATCGCTTTGAAAATGGAACTGAACCTATCAATAAAGTTACTCCACTTTCAAGTTTAAGTGATTGGATTCATTGTTTTAGTGTTCGTGGATCATATGAACACTACCTATTTTCGACTAAAAAAACCTCTTATGGCTTCATTGGAAAGTGGTACAATTATTCTAAAAATAGTCCGATGAATTATGGTTCTTTCTGGTTGAAATTTCAACAACAACTTAGTAAACATGCTGATGTTCGGCTTGAATATACTTTTATGGATAACGTTTATTTACGGAACTTCACGGATCGTGATACTCGCAAATGGCAAACCGCAGAATATGATTATTCCGAATTTAGATTGAAGTTTCCGATTCGTTTTGTTCCTGAATGGACAATTACACCGCTTTATACAATCCGTACCATTTATTACAATCCCTACTTTACTGAATTTGATTCCAAAGGAAATTCGTTGGGAATAGAAATCTCCTATCAACCGATAAGAAAGTTACAATTCCAATTGGAATATAAATTTGTTACGATGGATAATGTGGGACATTCACAAGCGACTGGTTCTATTGTGTTAAATCCAGTGTCAGCTGAAAGTGAGTACGGTGATTCTTCCTATGATGAAGATGATGCTACTGTTTCAGGAAGTTATGCAATAGAACTTGAAAACATAGGTAAATTAGAAATTGCTGCAGATTACCGCATACGTAACCGAGTGTACACTACAAATCTTTCATTACAAGATGCACCATTTCATAGGGGTAGAAAGCATATCCTACAAACTGTTGGTATTGAAGTACGCAAAGAATTGATGCGTTATATCACGGTTACTCCACGTGTTGAATTTGAAAAGCGTTTGACCACTTCTCCTAACCCAACTGTACCGAAATACAAAAACTACAACGCTTCTCGATTTTTTATCGAGATGAGTTATCGTGTATTTTGATCCAATTCTTTTTGGTATTTTTTCTTCCAACGTATCACATCCATAATATGAAGGAACCATTGTGACACCTAAAGAAAAATTGTATGAGTTTTTAAAGACAGTAAAATATCCCGGATTAAGTAGAGATATCGTATCATTCGGAATGGTTGATTCCGTTGAAGTTGATGCCAATGGAAAAGGAAAAGTTGTATTGGCTTTAACCACCAATGATCCAAACATCGCTACCTCTATCGGTGCTTCCATTCGAGCAGGTATCCAATCGATCCCAGAAATTCGTGATATAGAGGTACTCGCGCAATATACTCCTCCGAAAAGTCGTCAAACGCATCAATTTGGGGGCCACGGCAATCCGCTTAGACCGAAAGAACCATTGGTACCGGGTGTACGACACATTCTTGCCATCGCTTCAGGTAAAGGTGGTGTGGGAAAATCCACTGTAGCAGTGAATTTAGCAGTTGCTTTATCCCAGTTGCAGAATCGTGTAGGTTTGCTTGATTGTGATATTTATGGACCCTCTTTACCTTTAATGATTGGTTTAGATGATACACCACTTATAAAAGATGGAAAAATGGTTCCTCACGAAAAGTATCAATTAAAATTGATGTCTGTAGGTTTTTTAATTTCCCCAGATCAAGCGCTGATTTGGCGTGGTCCGATGGTTATGGGAGCAGTTGAACAACTGCTACGTGATGTCCTTTGGGGTGAATTGGATTATTTGGTGGTGGATCTACCTCCCGGAACTGGTGATGCTCAGTTAACCTTAGCCCAAAAAGTGAACTTATCGGGTGCAGTTATTGTTACCACCCCACAAGATTTGGCACTTTTGGATGCACGAAAAGGTGTAGTGATGTTCCAAAAGGTTGATGTACCTATCTTGGGAATAGTTGAAAATATGAGTTACTTTCTATGCCCACACTGCGGTGAACGAACAGATATTTTTTCGAATGGTGGTGGACGTGCTTCTGCAATGGAGATGGGCATTGATTTTCTAGGCGAAATCCCACTTAAATTAAGCATTCGGGAAGGCGGTGATCGTGGTACTCCTATTGCAGTATCTTCACCCGATTCGGTAGAAGCAAAAATATTTTATGAAATTGCTAAAAAAATTCAATTGAAACTTCATTCGTAAGGAGTTTAGTATGGTTACTGAACATGAAATTATGGAAGCATTAAAGAATGTGTATGATCCAGAGACCGGTCTTGATATCGTGAATATGGGTTTGATTTATGATGTCCAAATTCAAGACAAACATGTTCAAGTCAAAATGACTCTTACAACCCCTGGATGTCCACTTTCTGACAGATTATCTAACGGTGCACGAAATGCTATATTGCAGTTAGAAGGGGTTGAAAGTTGTCATGTAGCCATCGTTTGGGATCCTCCATGGCATCCGCGAATGATGTCCGATGAAGCCAAATTACAATTGGGTTTTAAGATTTAATATGTGTTCCGATAACTTAGAAAACTGGGGGTTATGGGATAACCCTTTAGCCGAAATTGAACAGTTTATTCATGCAGCTCCTACACGTGCTATTGCAGAAGAAATGTATCGTTTGGTTTTACGGGATGTGGTTACTGAATATATGTTGGAAAATGGACATAACCCTTTAGAAACTGAACAATTACGCATTGTTTTAGCAGAAGAGTACACAATGTTAAGTGCACGTGCCCAACAGCGTTTGCTTCAGATTTGTGCAGCAATTGCATCTAAAGAAGGATAGAAATCAGGTGGATTGGATTTGATAAGTTTCTTCTGAAATAACTTTATCACTTTCTTCTATATATCCTAAAATCGCAGCACGTAAAGAAATGGCACTTACTTCCAGTTGTTCAAGATTGGGTTCTTTTGTAGTGATTCTTTGTAACCATAATCCCGGTTGAATGAGTGCAGCAACCGCAGCGATATTTTTCTTCCGATCACTTAACTTGAGGAGTTCATACCCTATCCCGCCAACAATTGGTACTAAAGGCAAGTGAAAAAGCACCCGCACCAGAGCATTCGGATAAACCCATCCCGCCAGTAACAAAATAGCATCTAAGGTACTAAAAAAAAGCATGGTAACAATTCCTAAGACCAATAAAAAACTAGTACCACATCTTGGATGAAATCGTGTATGATGCTGCATTCTTTCTGGTATCACTTGATCGCCTGCTTCGTAGCACATTATCCCTTTGTGCTCAGCACCATGATATTCAAACACACGCCTAACTTCTTTTGAAAACGAAATCAACATCATATAACCGATTAAAATTGCCATTTGAACTGAATTGGACACCAAATGATAAAGATATTGATTTCCATCTGCACCGACAGTCCATTTCGCTATTGAATAAGGCAACCACAAAAACAGGGACAACGCTAAGATTAAACTAATGGGTAGAGAAATAGATTGAAATGCTTTTTCCCACCATTTCAAGGGCTTTTGATCTTCTTGCGCGGTAGAAATTTTTGCTGACCATTCTAACGTACTAATCCCCAATTTAAGCGTTTCAAACAACATACTAGCACCGCGCATAATGGGCTTTTTGAACAATTGACTGGAAGGGTTTAGTAATTCTTGAATTTTACAAACAATCCGTCCATCAGGTGCACGCACCGCAGTTGCAACAAAGTTTTTTGAACGCATCATTACACCTTCAATGACTGCTTGTCCACCAACGGCATTGGATCTTCTAAGTCCAAGTCCATCACCTTGATCTGAAGCAACAACACAACTGTATCCGTATGGTGTTTCTTCCTTATCTTCTTGGTTGACTGTTTTTTCAAGTTCGTGTGTTTCTTCTATCCAACGTAAGAAGAAAAACGGAAAGTGTAAGATAGATAATAATCGGTAAACGAAAGAGTAACGGTGCGTTTTTAACAAACTACTTGGGGACTTTGCCATACTTTTTCAAAAATTTATCAACACGTCCAGCAGTGTCCACCAATTTGTTTTGACCCGTGAAAAACGGATGACAACGACTGCAAATTTCTACTTTTAACTCACCTTTGGTAGTAGTGCTTCTGGTTGTGAATGTATTTCCACAAGCACAATGAACTGTAACTACGGTGTAATGTGGATGAATTTCTGTTTTCATAAGTATTACCTATTTTCTATTCCAAATTTATAGCCAAAATTATACATATTTTTTCGATTCTATGCAACCCTTGATTTTGTGATACGTTAGGTAAGTTTCAATGTTTGTTATCGGTTATTTTTGAACAGGTTTAGGAATGATACGGAAAGTATCGTGTGTTTGAATTGTGGTATCCTGTTGAGTTGAATGAAACTGTTGTTTTTGAAGTTTTTGGATCGTAGGGCTGGATAAAAATTTCGTCACAGCAAATAAAATCAGTAACATCCCTAAAGCAACCAAGATCCAGACAAAATTTTGGACATTTTGTCTCTTTTTCATTCGCAGATTACGTTCTTTCCACTCTTCTATTCTTTGTTTAGAAAAGCTGAACTCGTCTTGATCATGGGAATTTTGATGCATCATAAACAAAAGATAGTAAGATTTTTCTTTTTTTGATAGTCGTTTGAAATTTCTTTACATTTTGAGAATTCTCTATTTGTATAACAAAGGAAAATCCTTATGAGTGTTCCCCTTTTAGATTTAAAAGCCCAGTATCAATCCATCAAACAAGATATTGACACAGCAGTTTCAAAGGTTTTTGAAAGTCAGCTTTTTATTAATGGACCTGAAGTAAAACAATGTGAGTTAGCCATTGCATCGTATTGTGGAACAAAATATGCTACTGGTGTTAGTTCAGGGTCAGATGCATTAGTCATCACATTAATGGCTGAACAAATTGGTTTTGGTGATGAAGTAATTGTACCAGATTATTCTTTCTTTGCAACTGCTGGTGCAGTGGTACGCGTGGGGGCGAAACCTGTCTTTGTTGATATTTTACCTGATACATACAACATTGACCCTGCTAAAATCGAATCCGCCATTACTGAAAAAACGAAAGCCATCATCCCTGTTCATCTCTTTGGCCAAATGGCAGATATGGATCCGATTTTAGAACTTGCTGAAAAGTACCATTTTCTTGTGATTGAAGATGCAGCACAATCCATCGGAGCAGAATACAAAGGATGCCGAGCTGGTTCAATGGGTCATTATGGCTGTTTTAGTTTTTTCCCTTCAAAAAATCTTGGCTGTGCAGGTGATGGTGGAATTGTTACAACAAATGATGAAACACGTGATGAGTTGTTAAAAACTTATCGTAATCATGGTTCAAAGATTAAATATCATCATATTTTTGTGGGCGGAAATTTTAGACTTGATTCCATTCATGCTGCAGTGGTATTAGCAAAATTGCCCTATTTGGATGGATGGTCAGAAAAACGAAAAAGCAACGCAGAACGCTATCAGAAACTGATTGAACAGTATCACCTTTTAGGAAATGGTATTCTTTCCTTACCGGTAATCAAAGAATCGCGACATATTTTTAATCAATACATTCTACGTGTAGAACGACGAGATGAACTGGTAAATTATCTAAAACAACGTTCAATCGGTTGTGAAGTTTACTATCCTTATCCATTTCATTTGCTGGAGTGTTTTCAGTATTTAGGATACAAAGAAGGTGATTTTCCTGTTAGTGAACAAGCTGCTAAAGAAACCATTGCCATTCCCATTTATCCTGAATTGACCGATGAACAAGCCGAAGAGGTTATACGAACTATTGCAGAGTTTTACCAATGTTAGTTTTCTTCATCGGATAAAACCACATCAAATTGGTGTGCAATTTTTTCTTCCGTATCAATGTATTGGAACTTCTGACCATACGAGAGGGTGCTTAATGCAGCGGCTATACTGGTAGGTACTTTCCCACCTGTTACGTCCACTATTACAGTTTTATGCCTTTGCCCTCTTCGGTATCTCTTAATGATTTTATCTATTTCCGAAAAACAATTCTCTAAGTCATCAAAATCAACACCACCTTTTATCACCTCTTCAAACTCTATGTTTGGAAATAGTGAATTACAAATTTTTAGAAAATTTTGATACTGCAAACTGGATTCGTGGGATGTTAGAACATATACTTTTTGTAGAACTGGAATATGTGCGTGAATGGCTCGTATGGGCATTTCCCAATTGTAATGAATGTTATCATTAGGTAGTAAACTTTTTACAAAGGATATGAAATCATCATAAGTTGCTTGGTTGCTATCTAAAAATTGCTCTATCTGTGGCTGAATATCTTTTGAAAACTTGTTGAGAATGCTTAAAAGCAAAATAAGAATTTGATTTTTATCTGATAGTTCTTTTAGTACTTTTAAAGGTGGTTGTTTCTGCTTTACTTTGATGTATAGCCCTATCCAGATGATGACTACAACAAGACAGATAATCCACATAATCGTTAGTTTTTTCCAACCCTCCACACCCAATAATTCCATCAATTGCAAAAAACTATCCGGTATCCACCCTGATAAAAGAAAGACCGTAAATAAAAGCAATAGAGCGATAGTACCTAATTTTTTTTGACCAAATAAAGTGAAAAATACACCTTTCACTTCATTCCTATAACGATGATTAAGAATTCGTTTCATCTTTTTTCCTTGTAACTTACCATTTGATAAGGGTTTAAGTAAACACTATCTTTTTGAACAATTCTACTCTTTACTTTATTGAAATCTTGTAAGGAAGTTATTATGAATTCAACACGTTTTCCACTATTTGGTTTAGAACACACATTTCCACAAATTGCTTCTACCACCTGGATTGCACCCAATGCAGCTGTAATCGGAAATGTCCGTATTGGAGAATATAGTTCAGTCTGGTTTTCAGTTACAATTCGTGGTGATGTAGATTCCATTGAAATTGGACACTCAACAAATATCCAAGACGGTAGCGTTATTCACGTAGATATAGGTTATCCTGTTAGAATTGGAAACTTTGTTACTGTAGGTCATCAAGCGATTTTACATGGTTGTACTATAGAAGATGAAGCATTAATCGGAATTGGTTCAATCGTGCTCAATGGTGCAATCATTCGTAAAGGTGCTATGGTTGGAGCAGGTGCATTAGTACCTCCAGGAATGGAAGTACCTTCAGGTTCATTGGTGCTCGGAACTCCTGCTAAAGTGAAACGTATCTTAAGCGAAGACGAACGATTGAATTTGATTGATAATGCAAAACATTACGTAGAAAATGCGCAAAGATTTTACGACCATCTTAGACAATAATGGAGGGCATTTGAAAGAGGTCACTTTATTTTTACAACGGAATTTTATTGGACAAGATGATGAACTGGGTAGAAAACTATTTCTCAATTATTTTAGAACGCTAGTCGAATCGATTGAACGTCCACAATCGGTATTATTTGTTCATAGTGCCGTATTTTGTCTGTTAGAGGACTCACCGCTTTATGATCTGTTTTCCCTTTTAGCCAATGATGGAGTACGATTGTTGGCTTGTAAAACTTGCTGCGATAATTATCAAATCAGTGAAAAGGTTGCAATAGGCCAAATTGTCACGATGTCCGAAATTCAAAAAGAAATGTTTTCACGAACTGTAATTTCACTATGAAATTTTTGGTTAGTGGAAAAATAGATTTAGGTTTGATTTTTTATTGCGAACCGTATGTGAACATTCTATTTTTGAAACTTGTTTATCTTTGCGAGGTAGTCCGTGAACGTGAATAAAACCATTGAGATCTTGCTTCAAGAAAGCCATCGTTTTCCACCCAATCGGTCTTTTCAAGAACGTGCTTATGTAAAGGATAATTCACTATTTGAGTTAGCAAATGACTTTGAAACTTTTTGGAATGAACAATCAAAATTTTTGGATTGGATAGAACCATTTCATACCATTTGTGATCGCTCAAACCCTCCCTTTTATTCCTGGTTTGTTGGTGGGAAACTGAATGCTTCTTTTAACTGTTTGGATCGTCACATTTTTTCAGGCCATGGCAACAAAGCGGCCATCATTTGGGAAGGCGAACCGGGTGACCGACGAACCTTGACCTATCGGGAGTTGTGGCGATCCGTAAATAAATTTGCAAATGCACTCAAAAAACTCGGTGTAAGCAAAGGGGATCGCGTTGCTATATACCTTCCTCTTATTCCAGAAGCAGTAATCTCCATGCTTGCTTGTGCACGCATTGGTGCTATTCACAGTGTAGTTTTTGGTGGATTTTCACCCGAGTCACTTCGCGATCGTATAAACGATGCTCAAGCAAAAGTTTTAATCACTGCAGATGGTGGTTGGCGACGTGGTGAAGTACTCCCCTTAAAACATGATGCAGATGTCGCTATATCACAATGTCCTTCAATAAAACATGTAGTAATTGTTAAACGCGGTGATTTTTTACTCCGTGTCAAAGAAGGGCGTGATCATTGGTATCATCGCTTAATGCAAGAAGCACCCGCCCATTGCGACCCAGAAGCCATGTTTTCCAATGATCCTCTTTTTACACTCTATACGAGTGGTTCTACTGGAAAACCGAAAGGAATTTTACACCACACCGGTGGTTATTTGGTTTGGGTCAATCGTACCACCCAATGGGTATTTGATATTAGACCAGAAGATGTTTTTTGGTGTACCGCAGATGTTGGTTGGATTACAGGTCACTCGTATCTGGTCTATGGACCTCTTTCTTTAGGTGCTACGATTGTGATGTATGAGGGTGCACCAGATTATCCAGAAAAAGATCGTTTCTGGGAAATCATTGAACGTCACGGTGTAACCATTTTCTATACTGCTCCCACTGCAATTCGTGCGTTTATGAAATGGGGTAATGAGCATCCAGAAAAGCATGACCTTTCTACCCTACGGTTATTGGGTACTGTAGGTGAGCCCATTAACCCAGCAGCATGGCTATGGTATCACCAAACCATCGGTCGTGGAAAGTGTCCAATTGTAGATACTTGGTGGCAAACTGAAACTGGTGGAATTTTAATTTCACCTTTGCCAGGTTTGACAACAACTGTACCGGGTTCAGCAACCAAACCATTACCTGGTATTGATGCGGCAGTTCTTGATGAACAAGGCAATGAAGTACCTATCAATCAAGGTGGTTATTTGGCAATCCGTAAACCATGGCCCGGAATGTTAGCCGGTATATGGGGCGATGAAGAACGTTACAAACAAGTGTATTGGTCAAAATGGGAAAATGTTTACTTCCCCGGTGACGGTGCACGCATAGATGAAGATGGGAACTTTTGGTTGTTAGGACGTGTAGATGATGTAATGAACGTTGCTGGTCATCGTATTTCTACTATGGAAGTAGAAAGTGCTTTGGTTAGTCATCCTGATGTTTCAGAAGCTGCAGTAGTAGGGATTGAACATGATATCAAAGGTGAAGCTATTGCAGCATTTGTTACCTTGAAAGGTGGCAAGTTGGGTGATGTAGAAATGGTAAGTAAACTAAAAGAGCATGTAGCCAATACCATTGGTGCCATTGCTAAACCAGAGAAAATATTATTTAGTGTGGATTTACCTAAAACGCGTTCAGGGAAAATTATGCGCCGATTATTAAGAGATATTGCTTTAGGGCGCGTTTTGGGAGACACTACGACTTTGGCAGATCCAAGTGTAGTTGAGTTTCTCAAAAAGAAATATGAAGAGCAAGAATCTTAGTTTTATTCAACCTAAGAGTTTTTCTTACCCATTCTGACTTCTATTGATAGCTGATTGACTGGATGAGATAATTTCTCACGTATATTTGAAGAACTTGCTCTTCCTATGCATATTACTTCTATGCATTTTTTCATATCCGATATTCATTTAATGAGTGGTCGTAAAGACGACTTGGAACGTCGTGATTGGTTTCTTCGGTTTCTTCGTTATACTTTCAATAATGCTAAATCACTTTGGATCGGTGGTGATTTATTTGATTTCTGGTATGAATGGAAAACAGTTATTCCAAAAGTTCATTTTGAAATTCTGTCAGAATTTAAAAAAATGTGTGATGCTGGTTTTCCAATCCATATTATGCCCGGCAACCACGATTTTGCCCTCCACCAGTTTCTTCAATCTCAAGTGGGTTTAATTTTACATTCTAATCCTTCCACGATAATTGTAGATGGTTTAAGAATTCATTGGGTCCATGGTGATGGAGTTGCGAATAGCGATCGAGGTTACCGCGTCCTGAAAAAAGTGTTTGCTTCTAAATGGGCTAATTTTCTTTTTCGGTGGCTTCATCCTGATATCGGTATGAAAATTGCTTTGTCTGCTTCCAAAAGTTCGCGGTATAAATCAGAAAATATAGGTTTGCCGCCTGACGAAGAGTATTTGGATTATGTGGATCAAATCTTATCTTCCCATCAATTTGATTGTGTAGTAATGGGTCATACTCATTTACCAAAAATTGTACAGCGTCCTAATGGTTTGTACATCAACACGGGAGATGGTATCATTGAGCGGTCCTATGGAGTTTTAAACAATGGGCAATGGCGATTAGAGCGATTTGAATACAAGGAACAATTAGGACCTCACTCTACTCAAACTTAGACCATGAAAACGACTATAAAGTATTCCACGAAATCCGTACCTGAACAGCAATCGAGATCTTGGTTTCGGTTCTTTCTAACTTGGTCTATTGTTGGATTGGTTCTTTTTCTATTCGGTGGGGTTGGAGTTTACCTGGTTTACTTATCTTTTCGCTCAGATCTTCCTTCCCTATCTCAACTGGAACGTTTTCAACCCAAATTGGCTTCAAAAGTTTTTTCTCAAGACAGCGTACTATTGCACGAATTTTTTGTTGAAAAACGCGAATTTATACCGCTTTCCAAAATTCCTAAAAATCTTCAAAATGCAGTCCTATCTATTGAGGATCACCGTTTTTATCAACACTGGGGGGTTGATCTCATTGGTATAGGAAGAGCATTGTTTGTAAACCTATTAACCCGACGTAAAAGCCAAGGCGCTAGCACCATCACACAACAACTCGCTAGACAATTGTATTTTGGTCCTGAAAAGTGGGTAACACGGAAAATCAAAGAACAATTTACTGCTATTCAAATTGAAAAGACATATTCCAAAGATGAAATTTTAGAAATGTACCTTACCCAAGTTTATTTTGGCCATGGAGCATATGGGGTAGGTGCTGCATCTCGAAGATTTTTTTCCAAAGACGTTACTACACTAAAATTACACGAAGCAGCATTGTTGGCAGGTTTAATCCAGACACCGGGCCGACATTCCCCTTTGAACTTCCCAGAACAAGCCAAACGCCGTCGAAATATTGTTCTAAAACGAATGTACGAACTAAATGTGATTTCAAAAGAACAATATGACCAAGCAAAAAACTCACCTTTGGATTTATATCCATCGGCACCCAATGATGACTTAGGAATTGCACCTTACTTTACAGAATTGGTTCGGCAGGAACTGGAAGAAAAAAATGATGTGTATCAATTTGATTACTTACAAGATGGTTTAACGATTTATACCACATTAAATGCAAAACTACAATCGGTTTTAGATCAAGTTGTTCAAAATCATATGAAAGAATTGGATAAACGTTTTCATCCTCAAATTTATCGTTCGTTAGGTGGCGATTACTGGCTTCGGAAACATTATCCAGACCTTGCTAAAAAATATCGTGATGTATCTAAAAACATTTCCCTTTTGGATTCGATCTTGCCAGAAAGTAAAAAACTTCAAATCGCAGCAGTAGCCATAGATCCACGTAACGGCCGTGTACTCGCTATGGTTGGAGGTAGAAATTTTCAACGTTCCAAATTTAACCGTGCAGTACAGTCCACTCGTCAACCGGGTTCTACATTTAAACCGTTTGTCTATCTAACAGCACTCACAAAGGGAAAGACCCCTGACGATTTAGTTTCCAATGCGCCTATCGTCATCCAGATTCCTGGGCAAAAAGCATGGCGGCCCAAAAATTATGATGGTAAATATGGTGGAACTGTTACTTATAGAAATGCATTGAAACGATCATTGAATTTGTGCACCATCCGCGTTATGAAAGATGTAACCGGAATAGATGCAGTGATTGATGTTGCAAGAAGTATGGGAATAACCACACCTCTTGCACGATATTTACCATTAGCCATCGGTTCCAGCGGTGTCAAATTGATTGAAATGGTGAACGCATACGGTGCTTGGGGTCAAAATGGTATATTAGCGCAATGGCATTTCATTGAAAGTGTCCATTCAAATCAAGGTGATCCTATCTTTGTATATAAACCGACTCGTAAAGTTGGCGTAGAAGAACAGTATGCTTATTTAATAACCGATATGTTACGCGATGTAATCAATGGTGGTACCGGTTATGCCATTCGGAGCAAATATCAATTCACAGGCGATTGTGCTGGGAAAACCGGTACGACAAATAATTTTACAGATGCTTGGTTTATTGGTTATACCCCTCAAGTTTCGTTGGGGGTTTGGGTTGGTTTTGATGACCCTGCACAAAGTATTGGGAATCGTCAAACCGGGGGTGTGATTGCACTGCCGGTTTGGGCAGAAACGATTACCAAAGCCTTTGAAAAAAAATTATTCTTTGATGAACCTTTCAAAGTGCCTGCATCTATTGATACTACCAAGATTCCGTTAAAACGACAAATTGAAGTCGTAGAAGGTGCAGAATAAGTTTATTGACACCGCGCACATAAACCATAAAAGATGATTGAATGACCAGT
Organism: bacterium; assembly: GCA_026417415.1. Taxonomy (GTDB): domain Bacteria; phylum Electryoneota; class JAOADG01; order JAOADG01; family JAOADG01; genus JAOADG01. The sequence goes on along the minus strand of JAOADG010000037.1, from coordinate 28,674 downwards.
AATTTTCACCTTTGCATTTTTTTCAATTTCACTTAACGTATCCACCGAAACACAACCATCAACCTCTACAACGCGATTGCATTTGGTGCATATCAAATGATGATGGTGATCTGAAGAATAGTGACACGCTGTGTATTGACTTGCTCTTGCATTGGATGATAACCGTTCTGCTAACCCTACGCGCACAAAGGTATCTAAATTTCTAAAAAGAGAAGCACGTCCAATAGAAATACCTACTGAATTTAAAAGATGCATTAACTGCTCTACTGTCAGAGGTGTTGTAGCAGTACGCAACATAGCGAGAATTCTGATTCGTACCTGTGTAGCGGATAAACCCACCATCTTAAGGTCTTCGCGGATTTTAATTTCTGAATATGACTTGTTCATTATGGATGCTTAAAATAGTTTCAATTTTTTCAACTTGAGTAAATTCCCATTGAAAAATTTGTTCCAATGCATTGATTAGAATAGGAATCACATGATTGATTTCTACTTTTTCTTGAAGAATCTTGGATAATGACGTTACAGGTGCGGATTGTATTCCACACGGAATAATCCCTTGAAAATGGTAAAGGTTAGGATTGATGTTCAATGCAAATCCGTGTAATGTAATCCATCGAGATACACGTATTCCCATAGCACATATTTTTTCACCATTCACCCATACACCTGTTTTTCCTTTTAACCGTACACCTTGAATTTTCCAGTGAGATATTGTTTGAATGATTGCTTCTTCAAGATCACGAAAAAATTGATGAATGTCATTTTGTCTAAGGTTAAGATCTACGATGAAATATCCAACGATCTGTCCAGGTCCATGGTAGGTAATATCCCCTCCACGGTCTGTATAATAAAGCTGAATACCATACTTTTCTAAAGTAGATTTATCCCATAGCAAATTGGGAATCTGCTTCGTATTCCTGATTGAACTTTCGTTGGATCGTCCAATAGTATAAACTGGTGGATGCTGTAACAACCAAACAAAATCTGGTATTTCCTGTGATTTTCGTAATTCAACTAACTGCTTCTGCTTTTCATAGGCCTTATCATAAGGTATCAATTCATTGGATATCAGAAGCAAAGCGTTGTTTTTTTGATTAAGTTCCATAAATTTTCATTGATAGATATAGGTAATGTTATACGCTACTCAAGGTAATGATGAAAAAGAATTCTATGGTCCTGCATTCATTTAATAAGAGATTTATTCGTGTTTTTGCACGATTTTAGAAAATAGTTGTGAAGGTTTACTTTTCCAATTTTATCTCTGGTTTTAGAAACTTTCGGGATTGGATTAAATTATTCTTTGTGTCTATTCATTCATCTAAGGAATCCAATGGAAAATAGGACATCAAAACCGCGAATATTATCTGGCATGCGTCCTACAGGTAAATTACACCTTGGTCATTATACAGGCGCTTTAGAGAACTGGGTTCGCTTACAAAATGATTACGAAAATTTTCACTTAGTAGCTGATTGGCACGTGCTAACAACAGATTATGAGCATCCACAACGCATTTGGCCAAATACATACGAAATGGTTTTGGATTGGTTAGCGGCAGGAATTGATCCGAATCAATCGCTTATCTTTCGTCAATCCCAGATATTAGAACATGCAGAACTCCATTTGATGCTGTCCATGCTGGTCTCTTTTGGTCGTTTACAACGGAATCCAACTTTCAAAGAACAGATTCGAGATTTAGGATTAGAAGATGAATACTCCTATGGACATATCGGTTATCCTGTGTTACAAGCGGCTGATATCCTATTGTACAAAGGGAACTATGTCCCCGTAGGTGAAGATCAAGTACCCCACATTGAACTCAGTCGTGAACTGGTGCGCCGATTTCACTTTATCTATTGTCAAGATCGCGCTCCTATTTTTCCAGAACCGCTACCAATGCTTACAGCATTTGCCAGATTGCCGGGTCTGGATCGCCGTAGAATGTCAAAATCTTTGGGAAACACAATTTTGTTGTCTGATAGTGAACAAGAAATCAGGCAGAAATTACGTAGTGCAATTACTGATGAACAAAAAGTCCGTAAAAATGATCCAGGCCACCCAGAAATTTGTCCTGTATTTTCTTATCAACAAAAATTTAATCCCAACCAAGTAAAGAAAATTGAAATGGATTGCAGAAGCGGTGCATTAGGTTGTGTAGATTGTAAGAAATGGGCAGGCGATGCTATTTTGAGTTTTTTATCTCCAATGCAAGAAAAAAGAAAAGAGATTCAAAACCAACCCAATTTCGTGGAAGATGTACTTTCTACAGGCGAACAAAAAGCAAGAACAATTGCACGTGATACGATGTCTGAAGTTCGCGAGGTGATGGGATTTCAAAAAATCATTACGTACGAAATTTGACAAAAGAGACATACTTTGAATAGCGATTCACAAGGTACAAAAATATCCATTGACGAACTCCGCAGTTTAGATGAAACACAAAAAATGTCAGATGAAGAAATTGAACTGCAAGAAAATATCTTTGCTGGAATCGTTCAAGTCAATCTTCCTGTGTATAAAGGACCATTGGATGTCTTATGTTTGCTATTAAGACGAGGTGAAATTGATGCAAAAAAAATTTCTTCCGTTGAAGTTGCACGTCAAGTAAACGAAATTATTCCCCATTTAGCAGGTCAAGATATTTTTGGTGCAGGACAAACACTTTATTATGATGCCTTGTTGCTGCAAGTTAAAAGTGCGCTTCTTAGTCAATACCATTTACCTGAAATCCAACTTACACCCCCTGAAACGAATGAAGTTGATACTTCTTCCAGCGATTTGTCTTTAGCCGTTACTTTTCTTTTTCAGACCTATCAGCAATGGTATGGAATGTTTCCTCGAGGTAGTGCATCGGGCGATTTGTATCGTCCACTGGGAAAAGTGGATTTGAGTACTAGGAAAAAACTTCTTTATTGTTATTGGGAACTTCTTAATCGTCCACAACCTACTACAACTATCCTAAAGACAGATATCACACCCATCACTCTTAGAAGACAAGAACTCATCCGAAAACTACCATTACGTCAAAAAGTATCTCTACAATCGTTGTGGAAAAACGAAACGACTTTAGAAAAGGTTTTAACATTTCTAACGCTTTTAGATTTATCATTCCAACAAGTGGTATTGCTTTCGCAAATGGACGATGAAAAAGATTTGTGGATTGAACGCATCAAGACGCCGATCACTTTAGCAGAATCCAATTCGGGTGAAGGTACAGATCAGTTATCACTTGCCATTTCCAATTGATTTTAGAATCATTTGTAGCTTTGGTATTACTAGAACTGAATCAAAAAGGCGGCTAAGCCGCCTTTTTATCAATCCAGATTTTTGTTATTGATCAGTAGTTGTCAATCTGTGCTTTTTGTAACTGTCCACTAAAATCAATGTAAATTGTTTTCCATTCACTAAAGAAATCATAAACGGTCCAACCGCCTTCGCGATGCCCATTTCCGGTCTCTTTTACACCACCAAAAGGCATATGTGCTTCCGCACCAATTGTTGCACTGTTGATGTACACAATTCCGGCTTGAATATCACGAATAGCAACCATAGCACTGTTTACATCTTTAGTGAATATAGAAGAAGATAGTCCATAAACAGTATCATTTAGGATATGAATTGCTTCTTCTAAGGTTTCTGCTTGAATTACTGAAAGAACAGGACCAAAAATTTCTTCTTGCTCAATCCTCATCCCCGGTTTTACACCACTAAAAATTGTGGGTTTGTAAAACCAACCCAGATCCAACTCCCCACCTTTCGCAGGTTCACCACCACATTCTAACTTGGCTTTATCTTCGTTTAGTCCAATCAAAGTGTATTCATGGACTGAATTTCTCTGTGCTTCACTAACACATGGACCGACATCCACACTTTCATCCAATCCGTTTCCTAATTTCAAACTGTTGGCTGCATCCACCAACATTTTTAAAAATTTATCGTGTATGCCAGATTGTAAAATCACTCGCGAAGTGGCGGTACATCTTTGCCCTGTTGTGCCGAATGCTCCCCATATAACCGCTTCTAACGCTAAATCCAAGTCCGCATCGTTCATCACGATCAAAGCATTTTTCCCACCAAGTTCTAAAGATACTCTTTTGAGATATTTTGCAGCACGTTCATTAATGGTCTTCCCAACTAAACTACTTCCAGTAAAACTAATGGCAGCAACACGTGGATCATCTACCATCGCATTTCCTACAACTGAACCACCGCCATGAACTAAATTCACAACACCTTTAGGGATTCCAGCTTCTTGTAAAATCTTTACCAATTCGGTCGCAGTTCTCGGAGTATCACTTGCTGGTTTGAAGACCACGGTATTCCCACAAGCAAGTGCTGGAAAGATTTTCCAGGTGGGGATTGCCATCGGGAAATTCCATGGGGTAATAATTCCACAAACACCCAAAGGTTGGCGCATGGAAAGATTGTACTTATTCGGTAATTCGGAAGGGGTATTGTGTCCGAACAATCTTCTGGTTTCACCAGCAGCATAAAACGCCGTATCAATTCCTTCTTGTACATCACCTCGGGTCTCTTTTAACACTTTTCCCATTTCCCTTGTCATTTCTCTTGCTAAAAACTCTTTTTTCTGTACCATGATTTCGCCGACACGACGCAAAATCTCTCCTCTTGCTGGTGCAGGCATCAAACGCCACGAATTGAAAGCATTTTGTGCCGCAGTAATCGCTCGATCTACATCCTCCACAGTACTTTTTGGAAAGGTACCTATTAAATCGGACCAATTTGCAGGATTTCGATTTTCAAATGTGGCACCATTAGAAGCATCACACCATTCGCCATTGATAAAATTTTGGAATTTTTCTGCCATGTAAATTCTCCTTGATATGAAGTTTTTATAGAATGTGGGATAATTTGAAGTATCCTAATTTGCAAGATTTGATTGAAATTTGCAAATTTCTACGTTTTTAGAAAATTCAGTTGGGTTATTATGTTACCACCAAATTTTAGAAGAAATGATAATTATATGGAATGAGCACTTTTTTTACTATAGAACACTAAGGGCGGTCAAAAAACCGCCCTTTGTAATCTACCAGATCAATCATTTTAGTTAGGGGTAATGATTTGTGGTTTATTCAGTAGTTCTTTTTCAATGATTTCAATGAATGCTTGTTTCGGTAAGGCACCCACTTGCATCATCGGCATTTTGTCTATGGGAATAAACAAGATACTTGGAATGCTACGAATACCAAAAATTGCAGCCAAAAGTTGCTCTTGTTCGGTATCCACTTTGTAAATATCGAGTTTACCTTCGTATTGATTGGATAATTCTTCTAAAATTGGTGCAACCATTTTACAGGGTCCACACCAATCTGCATAAAAATCAATAATCGCAGGTTTTTCACCCAGATACTTCCAATCTTGTTCATTCTCATAGTCAAAAATCTTTGTCTTGAAATCTTCAGCAGTTAAGTGGTTAACCATGTCTTCTCCTAAATAATTAAAAGTTAGAAATGCTAAACGTATCGTTGTACGAACAGTAACCGCTCATTGTTTGACAAAAAAACGATTACTTAAAGAAATCGGGTACCCAGAAGAATAACATCTTGGTTCTTGATACGATGAATTGTATGAAATCAGATTGGGTTAACCACCGATAGGCGCCTGGTCTTGCAATCATATACGCTGCAACAGCGATACATAAAACATAAACCCATAGAACCCAAACCGCCATTCTTCTCCACTGGCCTAGATCCTCTACTCCCCACTCCAAGAAAAAATCAGCTATTCTTCGATCATTCATGTCTTCTAAATTGATGATGAAAGGATACCAAGACCACCACAACCCAATGAAAAGTACTGTTAGCAGTGTACCCATAAAAGGTGCAGAAGCCCAGTGTCTAAAATCAAAGTACCAGATGGATAAAAAAATCGCAATGAGTAACGAAAGATTGGTCCCTAAACGAAATTGTCGTAACTGTCTTGGTGCGCGTTTTAAAGTGGCTTTTTCAGAGATCCTCATTACATATGCATTGGTTTTCATTAAGATGTCCATGATCAGACCACTAAAAAAAGCATGAATTAAAAAAGTAAACAAGTGGTCATCAAACAGTTTCGCCATATCACCCGTTCCAAACACCAATTCAAACATTGCGAAAAATATCCAAAAAGGAATAGATAATAATCCCCAAAAAATCCATCCGTTTCTTTCAGCCATAACTTGGATGGCAAAGGGGATATCTTTTGTAATGGGAATTCGTCTAACGGGCGCCCCACAAGAGGGGCAAGTAATCACGGTTAAACGATTTGGGACGGAACCTTTACATTTTGGGCAACGCATCGTTAGATGGCTCCTTCCTTAGGTAAGTTAAATTGGGTTGAATGGTTATTACTCGCTTTCTGTGTGTTCGAGTGAAATTTCACTAAAGCCAAACCAATATCCGCTTCCTGTAATGGAGTCAATTTCTGCTTGAATAATTTCAACATGCGCTTCTTCCATTTCAATTAATCGTGCAAAGATTGCACGTGCAGCAGGATCTTCAGTATTGGAATAAAAATCTTGATAAAAGCGCACTGCTTTGGTTTCATGCTCTAATGCTACTTTAAGACCATCCAGTGCGGATAATCCTTTTTCTCCAGTAATTTTTAGTAACCTTTTTGATGCCTGAGGCCTTATTTTTTCTAAAATGGTCTTGGGTAATTCTTTCGGTCTATAATTCCCAGTAGAAGACAAATACTCAAATTGCTCTTCGAGGAGTTTCATATGTTCCACTTCGTCTAATGCTAGTTGAAGAAACATATCTTTTCCGGTTTTTTCTTCTGTTTTAATCGCAAAACGCAAATACGTTTCTAACCCCTCTTTTTCGGCTTGAATAGCAAGTTTCAATGCTCCTAATGCTGTTTCGGATACATCAAATTTCATTTTCGTTCCCCTATTTGAAAAGATACAAAGTAACTGATTCATACCGATTAGTCAACATTAACCTACATTTTTCTAAGATATAAAAGGTTTGATGAAAAGATTCGAATACTTATTCATTTTATTTTTCTTTATCTTCAGCTCATTTTCAATAAACTCGTCTATAATCATTTAATTTTGTGATGGAAAGTATTATTTTCAAATTTACGAAAAACCATATTACAAAATTCTTTTCAATAGATTGAGGCAATATTTATGAATAAAGTCCTTTCCAGTGCAAACGAAGCCATTCGTATTGCCAATCCTCAACCTAACGATGTCATCTTGCTTGGTGGATTCGGTCTGTGTGGTATTCCAGAAAACTTAATTTTAGCCCTAAGAGATAGTGGTGTGAAAGATTTAATCTGTGTGTCTAATAATGCCGGTGTAGATGATTGGGGTTTAGGATTACTTTTACAGACTCGTCAAATTAAAAAAATGATTTCCACTTATGTAGGTGAAAATGCAATTTTTGAAAGGCAGTTTTTAGATGGTGAACTTGAAATTGAGTTTGTTCCCCAAGGGACATTTGCAGAACGATTACGTGCAGGTGGTGCAGGAATACCAGCATTTTATACACCTACTGGGGTAGGAACACCGATTGCCGAAGGAAAAGAAACTCGCATATTCAAAGATCAGTATGGTGAAGAACGAACTTACGTTTTAGAGCATTGGTTACGTGGTAAAATCGCTTTGATCGCTGCACAAGTAGCAGATACCTACGGAAATCTAATTTATCGTAAAACAGCACGTAATTTTAACCCAATGATGGCAACAGCAGCTGATCTGGTAATTGCAGAAGTTGAAGAATTGGTAGAATTAGGTGAATTAGATCCGGATAAAATTCATACACCTGGGATCTATGTGGATTACCTTGTGGTCGCGAAACGTGAGAAACGAATTGAACGTCGTACCGTTACCCCAAAGACCCATTCATAAAAGGTGAACTTATGTACAGCAGTGAAGAAAAAATCGTAAGACGTGCAGCACTTGAAATTCGTGACGGCTTTGCTGTCAATCTTGGGATCGGAATGCCTACTTTGGTCGCCAATTACATTCCCAAGGGAATGTTTGTAATGCTCCAATCGGAGAATGGCTTACTTGGGATGGGTCCATTTCCTTTGGAAGAAGAAGTGGACGCTGATTTGATTAACGCTGGCAAACAGACCATCACCGCAGTTCAAGGAGCATCCTATTTTTCAAGTGCTGACAGCTTTGCGATGATCCGCGGAGGTCACATTGATCTGACTATTTTAGGCGCTATGCAAGTTTCTCAAGAAGGAGATTTAGCCAATTGGATGATACCGGGTAAAATGGTCAAAGGAATGGGTGGTGCTATGGATTTGGTCGCAGGTGCCAAACGGGTGGTGGTGGCTATGCAACACTCAGCAAAGGGTCAACCAAAAATTTTGAAAAAATGTACCTTGCCTTTAACTGGTGTTCGGTGTGTGGATTTAATTATCACAGAATTGGCTGTTTTTCAAATTGATAGGCATACTCATACCTTAACTTTGACTGAATTAGCAGATGGTATTTCCATTGAAGAGGTGAGAAGTCAAACAGAAGCAGAGTTTCAAGTATCTCCAAACATTCAAATCATACGTTATGAATAAAAACCGATAATCTAAGAAGGATTACTAAATGTCTAATTTTGATCTAATGCTACCTGAAGAAGTTTTAATGTTACGCGATATGGTAGCAGATTTTGCTAAAACTGAACTAGCACCAATTGCTATCTCAATTGATGAAGAACAACGCTTTCCGATGGAACAAGTGAAAAAGATGGGTGAATTGGGTTTAATGGGAATACCTTATCCTGAAGAATACGATGGTGCCGGTCTCGGATATTTAGGTTATGCAGTGGCTGTAGAAGAAATTGCAAAGGTCTGTGGTTCTACTGCCTTAACTTTAGCAGCACACGTTTCTTTAGGAATTGGACCCATTTTTTTGTTTGGAAACGAAAGCCAGAAAAAAAAGTACATACCACCGATGGCACGCGGTGAAGTGTTAGGGGCTTTTGGGTTAACAGAACCTGGTGCAGGAAGTGATGCTGGCGGGACACAGACCACTGCAGTGAAAGATGGCCACGAGTGGGTATTAAATGGACAAAAAATTTACATTACGAACGCTTCTTATGCATCCACCTATGTAGCAACTGCTGTGACTGATAAAAGTAAAGGGACAAAAGGAATCTCTAGTTTTATCATTGAACGAGGTGCACCAGGTTTTTCCGTGGGTAAAAAAGAAAATAAACTTGGTTGCCGAGGAAGTGATACGGCTACATTACATTTTGACAATTGCCGCATTCCCGAAGAAAATTTGTTAGGAGAGTTAAACTCAGGTTTTAAGCAGTTTTTAACCGTATTGGATGGTGGTCGGATTTCTATAGGTGCAATGGCACTTGGAATTGCTGAAGGGGCATATTTAGCGGCTGTAAAGTATTCTCAAGAGAGGGAACAATTTAACCGACCAATCTCAGAATTTCAAGCCACTCAAATGAAGTTAGCCACAATGGCCACAGAAATAGAAGCCGCACGACACTTGGTTTACTTTGCAGCGAAATTAAAAGATGCTGATAAAAATTATATTAAATATGCCTCTATGGCTAAACTCTATGCAAGTGAAGTTGCTACACGCTGTTGTTTAACTGCCATTCAAATTCATGGTGGATATGGGTATGTCCAGGAATATGAAGTAGAACGGATGTTGCGTGATGCAAAATTGACAGAAATCGGTGAAGGGACAAGCGAAATTCAACGTTTAGTCATCGCACGACGCATCTTACAAGGCGATCTTTTAGGTTAATCCATGACATCGTTTGACTGGCAGCACTTTTCTAAATTCCCACTGATAGAAGGTCCGTTTTCTATTGGTGATTTTCGAGTTTATTTAATTTCTGATGGTGGAATGCTATTGATGGGCCAGTCCATGTTTCGCACAATGGATCAAATTGCAGCTTCAGATCATCATGCCGCTGAAATTCCACATCCACGCGAAAGACCAGAAGGAGAAACAAAACATAAAGGACGAACACTCATTGGGCTAAATGTTCTTTACATTGAACATCCGTCTTTTCGTGTTTTGGTAGATACCGGAATCGGAAATAAAGGGGAAGTATCCGAAGGACGAAGTTATATCTTCCAAAAACCTAGGCTTTTGTTAGATAATTTATCAAAGTTAGGGGTTCATCCGACGAATATTACCCATGTAATCAATACTCATCTACATTTTGATCATTGTGGTGGAAATACAACCTACAATGAAGAAAAGGAAGCTATTCCAACTTTTCCGAATGCAACTTACTTTATCTCACGCGGAGAATATGAATGCGCACTTTATCCTCCTCCCGGAGAACGAAAAAGCATTCCTTTGATAAACATTTTACCGTTACAAGAAAATAATCAGTTGGAACTATGGGATCATGATGGTGAATTACTACCCGGAATTGAAGTTCGTACTACGGGTGGACATACACGGAATCACTGCATTGTTTTAATTAAAAGTTCGTCCGAAACAGGTTGTTTTTTAGCCGATTTGATTCCCACATCTTCCCATATTCATCCAAATTTGGTGATGAAATTTGATTTATTTCCTTTTGAAGTGAAACAATCCAAAAAACAGTTGTTAGAAGAAGCTGCTGCTCAGAATTGGCTGTTATTCTTTGACCATGCCCCACGTGTTAAAGTTGGCCATGTAGTCAAAGATGATCATCGTTTTGTTTTTCGTCCTTATCATACATTGCTTTAATTTGTTACAGAAGGGGGTTATTATGGAACACCATCCAGAAGCCGTTATTGTAGGTATAGCAAGAACACCGATTGGTGCTTATCGAGGTTCACTTTCATCTTTTAGTGCCACTCAATTGGGTGGTATCGCCATACGCAGTGCTTTAGAACGTGCCCATATATCACCAGATCAAGTGCAAGATGTTATTATGGGCATGGTTTTACAAGCAGGTGTAGGTCAAGCACCAGCACGTCAAGCGTCTATTGCAGCAGGAATACCTACTTCTGCAAGTGCTTGGACTGTCAATAAAGTTTGTTCCTCAGGACTTAAAGCCATTATGCTTGCTGCAGCCCAAATTGAAAGTGGTGAATCAGAGGTGGTGGTTGCTGGCGGAATGGAATCCATGTCCAATACTCCGCATTATGTTTATTGGGCTCGTAGTGGTGTAGGGTACGGTCATGCCCAAGTAATTGACGGTGTGATTAAAGATGGACTTTGGGATGTTTACAATGATAAACATATGGGGAATTGTGCCGAAACTTGTGCAGCAAAATACAACATCACCCGTGAACAACAAGATGAGTACGCAAAACTGTCTTATACCCGTGCATTAGAAGCTCAAAAAAATGGTTATTTCTCTAACGAAATTGTTCCCGTCACTATTCCGCAAAAAAAAGGCGATCCGATTGTGATCAATGAAGACGAAGAACCGAAAAAAGCCAAGTTGGATAAATTTGCTGAACTACGTCCTGCTTTTGCTAAAGATGGCACAGTCACTGCAGCCAATGCTTCTTCTTTGGATGATGGTGCTGCGGCGTTGGTATTGGTTTCTCGGGATTATGCCATTCGGAACAACCTAAAAATCTTAGCCAGTGTTAAAGGTTGGTCAACTTTTTCACAAGACCCAGAATGGTTCACAACAGCGCCTTCAGGAGCAGTAGAACGCCTTTTGAAAAAATTACAATGGTCCAAAGATGAAGTGGATTACTATGAATTGAATGAAGCATTTTCTGTAGTCGCCCTTGTTAATAATCAACTTTTAGGACTACCTTCAGACAAAGTAAACATTTGGGGTGGCGCTGTTGCTTTGGGTCATCCAATCGGTGCATCAGGTGCTCGTATTGTTGTGACTTTGCTTTCCCAACTGTTAGCTAACGGAAAAAAACGCGGTATCGCTGGTCTTTGCAATGGTGGTGGAGAAGCAACCGCATTAGCCATTCAAACAGAATAAGAAGAGGAGTAACTTATGAAAATTCAAAAAATTCTCGTTATTGGTGGCGGTACTATGGGCAATGGGATTGCACATGTTTCGGCACAATCCGGTTATACAACTTACCTAAGCGATGTCAAACAAGAATTTCTCGATCGTGCAATGAAAACCATAGGAACAAATTTAGATCGTCAAGTGAAAAAAGGGACGATTAGCGAAGAAGATAAAGCAAAGACACTTTCTAACTTGTTTCCGAAAATAGGATTAGATAAAAAGTTTGTGGAAGAATGCGATCTGATTATTGAAGCAATCCCTGAAGATGAAGCGCTTAAAAAGAATTTGTACGATGAACTCAAACAAATGGTTCGCGATGATACCATCTTGGCTTCGAATACTTCTTCAATTTCCATAACGAAATTGGGTGCAATGACAAAAAATCCGTCTCACTTTATTGGTATGCATTTTATGAATCCTGTCCCTATGATGAAGTTGGTGGAAGTCATTCGAGGACTTGCAACGTCTGATGAGTGTTACTCTATAATTGAAGAAACTGCGAAAGCCATGGGAAAAGTACCTGTATTGGTACAGGACTATCCGGGTTTTGTTGCCAATCGGATTTTAATGCCGATGATCAATGAAGCGATTTATGCACTTTACGAAGGTGTAGCAACTAAAGAAGCCATTGATGAAGTAATGAAACTTGGAATGTCTCATCCAATGGGTCCTTTGACTTTAGCAGATTTTATTGGATTAGATGTCTGTTTAGCCATTTTAGAGGTGATGCACAACGAATTGGGTGATCCCAAATATCGTCCCTGTCCGTTATTACGTAAGATGGTAGCTGCAGGATATTTAGGACGCAAGACATCCAAAGGGTTTTATCAGTATTAGACCTTTATTAACTGTTTTCATTTTTTTTGCAAACATTAAGAATTGAGCGCAGTTTTCGCTTGAGGTAGATTGTTTTTTATCTTTCTTTTGTAGGAGTTGATAGGAGTTTGAATGAATTTTCAATACACAGAAGAACAGTTGATGGTACGTGACACTGCACGGGCATTTGCAAAAGAAGTTTTAGCTCCTAAAGCTACTGAACGTGATGAAAAAGAACTTTTTCCCTGGGAAGAGTTGAAGCAATTGGGTAAAATGGGGTTTTGTGGAATACAAATTCCGGAAGAGTACGGCGGTGCAGGTATGGACACCATTGCTTATTCTTTGATGATTGAAGAAATTTCCAGAGGTGATGCCAGTGTAGGTGTAATTCTATCCGTAACAAACACGTTAGCGGGCTATCCGATTTTAAAGTTTGGTACTGAAGAACAAAAACAAAAATACTTACCAAAATTGGCTTCTGGTGAATGGCTTGGTGGCTTTATGTTGACCGAACCTCAAGCAGGTTCTGATGCTGGCGCTCAAAAGACCTTTGCAGAGGATAAAGGCGATCATTTCGTAGTGAATGGTACAAAAAATTTTATCACTACAGGTGCCAATGGGGATGTATTTATTGTAACTTGTGTGACTGATCCTTCTAAAGGGAGTAAAGGGACCAGTTCACTTATCATAGAAAAAAATTTTCCGGGTTTCATCGTAGGTAAAAAAGAAAAAAAGATGGGGATCCGTGCCAGCGATTGTGCTCAAATCGTTTTTGATAATTGTATCGTTCCCAAAGAAAATCTTTTAGGCAAGATGGGAGAAGGATTTAAGATTGCACTCTCTGTTCTTGATTCTGGTCGGATTGGCATTGCTTCACAAGCTTTAGGAATTGGTGTTGCCGCGATGGAAGCGGCTAAAGAATATGGTCTTCAACGTTATCAATTCGGACAACCGATTACCAATTTTCAAGCCATCCGTTTTAAGTTTGCAGATATGATGATGAAGTTAGATGCCGGTCGCTTGCTGACTCACCGTGCTGCATGGTTAAAGGATCAAGGGTTGCCTTACTCTGTAGAAGCAGCTATGGCAAAACTTTATACCTCACAAATTTGTGTAGAAATAGCAAATGAAGGCGTTCAAATTCACGGAGGTGCAGGATATATGAAAGATTATAGTGCAGAACGGCATCTTCGCGATAGTAAGGTTTGTGAAATATATGAAGGTACTAGTGAAATCCAACGATTTATTCTCGCTAATTCTCTTCTCGGACGAAATTAATCAACACTCATAGGTTCCACATTAACAAGGGGTTCTCGCTATGAATAACACCACTCCAATTAAAACAGAATTTGATGAAACAAAAGAAATATGGTTTGATGGAAAATTTGTTCCATGGAAAGAAGCCACCGTGCACGTTGGCGTCCATGCCTTGCATTATGGTTCTGCTGTCTTTGAAGGTATTCGTTGTTACAAAACAGTTCATGGTCCGGCGATATTTCGATTAAAAGAACATGTTCGTAGATTGTTTGATAGTGCAAAAATCTGTCGTATGCGCATCCCATATAGTCGTGAAGAAATTGAAAATGCATGTATTGAAAGCATACGACGCAATCGCTGGGAAGAGGCCTATATCCGACCTTTAGTGTTTCGTGGTTACGCAAGTTTAGGTGTGTTACCAAAGAACAATCCGATTAACGTTGTGATTATGACTTGGTACTGGGGGAAATACCTTGGTCCCAAAGCAGAAACCGGGGTTGATGTTATGGTAAGTTCATGGCGACGTGCAGCACCGGATACGTTTCCCACTTTGTCGAAATCTATGGCAAACTATCTCAACAGTCAGTTAATTAAAATTGAATCTGTTGCGATGCGAAATGGAGTAGATAAAGAAAATTCTACAAAAGATGTGATTGGTTTCGAGACCTTTGATGAAGGAATTGCATTAAATGTAAACGGTACGGTTTCAGAAGGGAGTGGAGAGAATTTATTTTTGGTTCGTGAAGGAATTGTTTATACTCCATCTCTGGCTGAAGGTGTATTACCGGGAATTACGAGACACTGTGTTATCACTATTTTAGAAAAAGAAATGGGTTTAAAAGTAGTTGAAACTTCCATTCCACGTGAAATGCTATACATTTGTGATGAGCTATTTTTCACAGGCACAGCAGCAGAAGTAACCCCAATTCGTTCTGTTGATCGGATCGCAGTGGGTGAAGTAGTTGAAGAGGTTCCACTTCCAAATGAAAGTGCCTATATTTCACGTGGTGGTGTTGGTCCAATTACTAAAGAATTGCGTCAGCGTTTGATGGATATCGTTACGGGACGAGCTCCAGACAAATATGGATGGTTAACTAAGGTATGAAAAAATCGAAAAACTCACGTCAGAAAGGAAACGGCAATACTTCCAAGTATAAATCGGTTGCTATTGAACTTTTGAAAACTCCGTTAAAAGAAGTTGTCATAGGTCTTCAACCATCCGACGTCCCAGATCCTGATGAATCTTATCAGCCCGTAATTTCACGTCATTCAGCAAGAGTAACTGCCCTTCAGTTGCTATATGATATTGAAATTACGGGCAGAACATTTTTAGAAGTTTGGAACGGAACAGTTTTAACGGGAGATCCTAATCAAATTGAATTTAGCAAACGATTGGTTCAACAAACTCATGAACACGAAGAGATGTTGGATGAAGAGATTAGTAAATGGGTCGAGCATTGGACTGTAGACCGTTTGGCGTTAACCGATAAACTCATTTTACGTATGGCTCTTTGCGAACTTTTTATTTTAGAAGAGACCCCTCCTAAAGTGGTTATCAACGAAGCCATTGAGATTGCAAAAGAATTTTCTACGAGTCAATCAGGACGATTTATTAACGGAATTTTAGATGCTGCAGCCAATGCACGTATTCCTAATTTATCCGATCAATGATTGGAATCATTTCTGACATTCATGGGAATTTAGAGGCATTAGAAGCCGTATTAGAAGCAGGTCAGCGTTTTTCAATAAACCGATGGGTCTGTTTAGGAGATATTGTAGGGTACGGTCCAAATCCTGTAGAATGTCTTGAACTTGTCCGTAGTCACTGTGATGTAATTGTGAAAGGGAATCATGATGATGCATGTGGATGTTTTGCTGAAATTGATGAGTTTAACCAAATAGCAAAACGAGCTATCCTTTGGACTATAGAACAACTCAAGGATGTGGATCGTGATTGGTTAAGTAAACTACCTCTCTATGTATTGGAAGAAGATAGAATGTATGTTCACTCTTCCCCGTACAAACCTTACCTTTGGCATTATATTTTCACTGAATCAGAAGCCAGACGTCAAATTCAACATTTACCTCAAAACATTCGCTATTGTTTTATTGGACATACTCATGAACCATTTAGATTTGTTTCAGATAACAAAAGTGAGCTCATTAACGTGGGTAGTGTAGGTCAACCACGTGATTATGATGCTCGTTCCTGTTTTGTCGTATTTAATGAGAGTTTAGGTAAATTTCATTTTTGTAGAGTTGAATATGATATTGAACGTACTCAGCAAAAAATTCTTGATCGTGGTTTACCCCGTTTTTTAGCCCATCGTTTACAATTAGGAAATTGATAACAAAGGAAATCATCATTGTTAGGGAAAATCATTAAATCCATATTTGGTGATAAAAACGAACGTGCAATAAAAAATTATTGGAAAGTTGTTGAAGTCATCAATCGTCATTTTGAATCCTATCATTCGCTTTCAGATGAAGCACTAAGAAACAAAACGCTTGAATTCAAAGAGCGATTAGCCAGTGGTAACGAAGATTTGGATGATCTACTTCCGGAAGCATTTGCGGTTGTTAAAGAAACTTGCCGCAGATTGCTTGGAAAACGTTGGTTGGTTACAGGACGTGAAATTGAATGGGATATGGTTCCGTTTGATGTCCAACTGATTGGTGGTATCGTACTCCACGAAGGAAAAATCGCAGAAATGGCAACCGGTGAAGGTAAAACATTGGTTGCAACACTTCCACTTTATTTGAATGCCCTTGAAGGTAAAGGGGTTCATTTGGTTACGGTAAACGATTATTTAGCCCAACGAGACAGCGAATGGATGGGAGAAATTTTTAAATTTTTAGGATTGACTGTAGGTTGTATCCTTTCACAAATGCCTTCCGATGTGCGAAAAGCACAATATGCTTGTGACATTACCTATGGTACGAACAATGAATTTGGTTTTGATTATCTTCGTGATAATATGGCGATCAGTCCAAATGAAGTGGTTCAGCGTGGTCATCATTACGCAATTGTTGATGAAGTAGATAGTGTATTGATTGATGAAGCACGAACACCTCTAATTATCGCTGGACCTTCGCACGGGGACACCTCAATTTATGCTTCTCTAAAACCTGCAGTTGAGTCGTTGGTAAAAAAACAACGAGAACTCATCAACTACGAAATGGACAAAGCAGAACAGTTGAGTAAAAAATTAGAATCAGGAGTAGCATTAACCGAAGAAGAAGAGTATGAATTAGGAAAATGCTTGTTAAAAGGTCATCGCGGAATGCCTAAACACAAACGTCTGATGAAACTTCTTGCAGAACCGGGAATGAAACGGTTGATGACGACTGTAGAGCATTCATTGTTATCCGAAAAAAAGATGCACACGTTAGATGAAGAATTGTACTTTGCCATTGATGAAAAACAACATAGTGTAGATCTATCGGAAAAAGGTAGAATTCATTTAGCAAAGGTTCAACACACAGATGACACACAGATGTATGTTTTACCAGATGTAGGTGAAGAAATACACCGCATTAAAAATGACCCAAGTTTAACCGAAGAACAAAAAGAGATAGAACTTGAAAAATTTGAATCGGCATACTCAGCAAAATCGGAACGAATTCATAACTTAACCCAATTACTTCGTGCTTTTACGCTTTATGAACGAGATGTAGAATATGTAGTTCAAGATGGAAAGATTTACATCGTAGATGAACATACAGGCCGTTTAATGGTAGGCCGTCGTTACTCGGATGGTTTACATCAAGCGATTGAAGCGAAAGAAGGAGTAACAGTAGAAGGTGAAACGCAAACCATCGCTACCATTACTCTTCAAAACTATTTTCGCTTATACCATAAACTTGCTGGGATGACTGGTACTGCCGCTACTGAAGAAGATGAATTTTATTCCATTTATAAATTGGAAGTGATCACCATCCCGACCCATCGTCCGATGATTCGTGTGGATCACGATGATTTAATCTACAAAACCAAAGCGGAAAAGTATGAAGCTATTTTACAACATATTGAAGAATTGCATGAACAAGGATTGCCAATTTTAATAGGAACTATTTCGGTAGAAGTATCTGAACTACTTTCTAAATTATTAAGTAGGCGAGGAATTGCTCATAACGTTCTGAATGCAAAACATCACCAACGTGAAGCAGAGATTATTGCTTTAGCAGGCAAAAAGGGTGCTGTGACGATAGCAACGAATATGGCTGGTCGAGGTACTGATATCAAACTGAGCCCTGACGTCATCTTTCGTGGTGAAAATGGTAATCCTACAGGTGGTTTACAAATCATTGGTACCGAACGTCACGAATCACGGAGAATTGACCGACAGTTACGTGGTCGCGCTGGCCGTCAAGGTGATCCGGGCGCCAGTATTTTCTTTCTATCTTTAGAAGATAACTTGATGCGATTGTTTGGAAGTGAACGTATAGCCAGCATAATGGATCGGATTGGAGTAAAAAAAGGAGAGGTAATCACACACCCTTGGATTACCAAATCCATTGAAAATGCACAAAAGCGAGTAGAACAACATAACTTTAGTATCCGTAAACAGTTGTTAGAGTATGATGATGTGATGAATCAGCAACGTGAAGCAATCTATTCAAAACGTCGCAAGTTGCTTTTTGGTGAAAATCCTTATGAACCATTCCAAAAGTCCATTTCTGATTTCGTAGAAGATTTAATCAATGAATTTACCGATCGATCGTTGAGTCCTTTTGAATGGGACTGGGAAAGTATTGCAAAAAAATCGTTTCGTATTTTTGGGTTTAATTTAGCACTTTCAAAAGAAGAACAAGAGCATGTACTCCAAGATGAATTGCGTGAGATTTGGATTAAACGAATTACTGAACGTCTGGAACGTAAGAAAAATTTAATCGGTGAAGAAACGTTTAGCCAATTTTTACGTTTTGTCCAGTTGCGTGTCATTGATGAAAAATGGCGTGACCATTTAGCAATGATGGATCGTTTGAAAGAAGGGGTGGGTTTGCGCGCCTATGGACAAAAAGATCCCTTAATTGAGTATAAAAAAGAGGGATTTGAACTGTTTCAACAAATGTTGTATGAAATTGATGAACTGGTTTTAAAAATTGTATTCCATGCAGATATTCAAGTTCAAGAACCTCAACCCCAACCAAAACGTCCAGAACGTATGGAATACCGCCATCAAGATTCAACCAATATGGGTTTTGCAAATGTCACGCAAGGTAGTTCTGGGTTTAGTGCACCAACAGTAACCGGTTCGCATCGCGCTGTACATCCACAATCTGAAGAAGAAATGGTTGAGACACAAGAACGAATTCGTACTCAACCTGTGGTAAGGAGCACTCCAAAAGTAGGTCGCAATGAACCTTGTCCTTGCGGTTCAGGAAAAAAGTATAAAAATTGTCACGGACAATCACTGAAACGTGATTAATGACTATTTAAACTTAGCATTGCACTCATTCAAAATTGTGGTTTTCAGATTTGTTTAGTGGATCTATTTTAGAGCATTTTTTTTACTAAAGTTCGTCAATACTTTCTATCAAATGAAATCTTTATTTTTTGTTTTTTCGTTTTTACCGTAATCACTAAACTGAGTATTCATTTCAAGAACTGAGTGAAAATTTGAGAGATTGAAAGGATAAAGATTGAATTCAAAAAAAAATAAAATTGTAGTTGTTGTAGAATCCCCAACTAAAGTCAAAGCTTTGAATAAATATTTAGGCAATCAGTACGAGACCATTGCTACGATTGGACATATCAAAGATTTACCGATCAATGAATTAGGCGTGAATATAGAAAAATCATTTGAACCTCATTATGTAGTCATTGAAGGTAAAGAAAAAATTATTAAACAACTTCAAAGCACTACTGCAGGTAAAGAAGTATTCATTGCAACAGATCCTGATCGTGAAGGCGAAGCAATTGCATGGCACGTATCTAAGGTCATTGAAAAAAAAGCTACAAAGTATGCACGAATAGAATTTGAAGAAATTACAAAAACTGCTGTTTTGAAAGCTATCCAAAATCCCCGTGCAATTGATTACCATCGCGTTAATGCCCAACAGGCAAGACGCGTACTTGATCGTTTGGTAGGGTATTTGGTAAGTCCTCTTTTATGGCGTACTGTAAAAACCGGAATTTCCGCTGGAAGAGTTCAATCGGTGGCTTTACGTCTTTTATGTGAACGTGAAGAAGAAATTTTATCTTTCGTTCCTGAAGAGTATTGGACTATTCACGGTGATTTTTTGGTGGATCAACAAATGGTAGGTACAAAGTTGGTTCAATGGGATTGCATTAAAAGTGATCGTTACTTAGCAGAACAGGTAAATGAAATTGTAGAGTATTGTCAACACCAAGTTGGAACAGTAATTTCATTAGAAACCAAAACTGTTCGCAAGAATCCACCACCACCTTTTACGACCTCAACTCTCCAACAAGCAGCATCTTCTAAATTGGGTTTTGGTGTTCGTAGAACGATGTCCATTGCTCAGCAATTGTATGAAGGCGTTGATTTGCCTGAGGAAGGTCCCGTGGGTTTAATCACTTATATGCGTACAGATTCAGTAAGATTGGCAGATGAAGCTGTACAATCCATACGAAACGAAATTGTGAAACTTTTTGGAAAGGAATACATTCCAGAAAACATTCGCCAATACAAAAATAAAGGTGAAGCTCAAGACGCACACGAAGCAATACGACCTACTGATGTGCGTCGTCACCCTGAACAAATCAAAGATGCATTGACTGGTGAGCAGTACAAATTGTATGACCTGATCTGGCGCCGCACAGTTGCTTGTCAAATGGAAGCAGCTCGTTTTGAAAGGCAATCTGCAGATATTCAAGTACGAGAAAAAGCAATCTTTCGCGCGAATGGACAACGTTTGCTGTTTGATGGTTACCTAAAATTGTATGGTCGTGATGATGAAGAAGAAAATGGTGGTTTGTTACCTAAAGGATTAGAACAAGGTATTCAGATCCCGCTTGATCAAGTAACCCCTTCACAGCATTTTACTGAACCACCTTCACGTTTTACTGAAGCTAACTTAGTTAAAGATTTAGATGAATTAGGAATAGGCCGTCCCTCCACATACGCAACCATTATCCAAACACTATTCGATCGTGAATACATCACACGTATTGATAAAAAATTACAACCCACTCCTTTGGGAAAAGTGGTCAATCAATTGTTGGTAAGAGAATTTCCTGAACTTTTTAATGTGGAATTTACTGCTCAGATGGAAGCGGAGTTGGATGCAATTGAAGCTGGAAAAGGAAAATGGCAAAAGGTGGTTGAAGAGTTGTATAAACCTCTTCAAGCAAAACTGAATGTAGTACAAAAGAAAGTAAAGGAATTAAAAGATCAAGCATTTATTGAAACCGATGAAACTTGTCCCAATGGTCATCCCAAAATGCAGCTTCGTATCAGCAAGTTTGGTGCTTATTTACGTTGTCCTGAATGTCAAGCCATTAAAAAAATCAATGAAAACGGTTCTTCTTTACCAAAAGAAAATGCAGAAGATCTAACCATTGAACCCTGTGAATTGTGTGGTAGTTCAATGGTATTACGGACTAGCCGTTTTGGAAGTTTTTACGGTTGTTCCAACTATCCAAAATGTAAAAATGTTCGGAAGATAACCTCTTCAACTTCTTCAGATTCTACTTCATCAAATAGTAATGGGAAAGAAAACGGTATTTCGTTAACAATGGAAGAAGTGGGTTTAGAGGGGTGTCCAGAATGTGGTTCACCGATGACTGCGAAAAAGGGGCGATTTGGTGTGTTTTTCTCGTGTACTCGCTTTCCAACTTGTCGTGGTATCGTCAATGTAAAGCGAACAATGGATGGCTCTTACACTGTAGCAACTCAAAATAAACCAAGCAAGAGTCAACAAGTTCAAACCAAAACAAGCTCAACTAAAAAAAATGCGAGCAAAACCACAAAAGAGCAGAAAAATGTTTCAAAACGGAAAAAGAAAAAGTAAATTGTATCGTACGCTCATTTTGAGGTGACAATCATTCCGTTGGACGTGAATTTACTTCAGGAATTTCTTGCTGATTTGCGATTGCGCCGTAGTGGGAGTACCCATTCTGAACTGGCCTATCAACGAGATATAGAAGCATTTTCAAAATGGTTGGGCGGTTTGGTACTTTCTAAACTTCAAAGTTTGACCACTTCAGAAATTCAATCCTATCTTCATAGTAGAATTAAACTTGGTTTATCCTCTCGTACTGTAGCCAGAGAACGAGCGACCTTATCCTCTTTTTTTCGCTTTCTTTTACGCCGTAATTTGGTTACGAAAAATCCTGTTCGTGCGACTAGAATACCAAAGTCATCTAAACAACTTCCCCGCTCTTTATCTGAATCAAAACTTAATTCAGAATTAGATATTCAAGAACAGAGCGGTTTTTTATGTGCACGTGATCGTTGGATTTTAGAAGGACTTTATGGAAGCGGTTTACGTGTTTCAGAGTTTTGTTCTTTACGCTTATGCGATATCCATCCCAATGAACAACGGATTGAAGTTCAAGGTAAAGGATCAAAAATTCGGAGTGTACCTTTATCAGATTATGCTTGGAATGCATTGCTGACGTATCTCATAGAGAGAAAAGTTGAAAACGAAATTGGCATTTCTGTGTCGCCAGTAACCATTGGAAACAAAGGGCAAGCGATTTCAATACGTACGGTTCAGCGTATTGTTTCTAATCTACTCAGAAATGTACAATTCGGTACCAACGTTACCCCACACCAATTGCGACATAGTTTTGCAACACACATTTTATCGGCAGGTGCAGAAATTCGTGCAGTTCAAGCGCTTTTAGGTCACAGCCGTCTCTCCACCACACAAATTTATACTCATTTCGATCATTCCCCTCTTCTTGAATTGTTACGGAAAAAGCACCCACGTGGAAATCTAAGGAACCAATAGGAGGAACTATGAATGTCCAAGTCACAACTAGACGTTTTAAGTTATCTGAAAAGTTAGAACGTGAAGTTCGCAAAGAAGTAGAAACGCTGAGTAAACATTTTGATGGCATTCATGAAATTCAAGTAGTATTAACTACCGATCATGGTGTTCGTCATGTAGATCTCACAGTTCGTGTTCCTCAACATACCTTCAATAGTGAAGTTGAAGGAAATCAACAATTTTTAGAACTTATGCCGATTGTATGCAAAAAAATGACGGTCCAAATTCAACGATATAAAGAGAAATTGAAAAAATTGTAACCTTGATTTATGGAGATTAAAGCAGAACCCATTCCTGTAAAAGAAATTATTGATGATTTAGGTGAACGTTTTCAGTTTGAATTGGTCAGCGGTCAAAGTGGTCTTGATCGTCTAATTTATGAAAAGGATTTAAATCGTCCCGCTTTAGCAATTACTGGCTATTTTGGAAATTTCCGATTCGATCGTATACAAATTTTAGGTAATACTGAAAATGGTTACTTACGGAATTTAACATCAGAAGCGCGATACCATAGTATTGAAGAGGTATTTCGTTATCCAATTCCCTTGATCATTCTTACTGACAAGAATGTCCCGTCACCTGAAATGATTGAACTTTCCAATCGGTATCACGTCCCCTTGGTAACCACTCCTCTGTCTACTACTGAATTGATTAGTCAGTTAGGGACCTCTTTAGATGAACGCTTTGCTCCTAAAATACAAGTTCATGGCGTTTTGGTGGATGTATATGGAGTAGGCATTTTGATTTATGGTAAAGCTCGTTCAGGAAAATCCGAATTAGCTTTGGATTTAATTGAACGAGGCCATCGGTTAGTCGCAGATGATGTGGTTGATCTTTCTAAACGGATGACAGGCATTTTAATGGGTAGAGCACCTGAATTGCTTCGTCACGTAATTGAAGTGAGAGGATTAGGTATCTTAAATGTTGAACATTTGTTTGGAGTACGAGCAGTTCGTTTGCAAAAACGAGTGGAAGTCGTACTTGAGTTGATTACTGATGCTAGCGAAGAGGATATAGAACGTATAGGTTTAGAAACAAAAGAAATAGAATTGCTTGGTGTTAAGCTTCCTTATATTCAACTACCTGTTGTGCCGGGTAAATATCTTGCGGTGTTGGCTGAAATCGTTGCACTAAATTATTTGTTGAGATTGTTAGGCATTAACAGTGCCAAAGAATTTACTGAAAATCTTCAACGTGAAATAGAACGCAAACGTCAAATTCGTAAACATATCGAGGGCGATTTTGAATAAATCTCCCATTGGAATAATTGTCACACGCGGCAATTGGGGGATTGCTTTAATTGAAGAAATCCAAGCAATCTTAAAAATAGAGACAGGATTAATCGCTATCTCCTTTGAACCAGAATTTCATCAATTAGAACGACCACAAATGGATACCGTGATCGTTTGGTTTGCAGATGCTCCCGGTACCACTGCTGAGCGGATCATTCGCACCATAGCCCAGAAAGGTGACTACCTTGTGTGTGGTTTTTCTCTTCCGATGTTATTAAGTTTTGCGACTAAACGAACCCTTTTGCCTTTGCCGGATTTGCTTGAAAGCTGTCAGCAAGCGTTTCAGCGAGGATGTCATGTCACTGCGATTTGAAAAGTTAAATTTATCCATCATTCTTTTTTTGTTTGTTTTCGTTGGATATGGAACTATTCATGCAACAGAACTTGTGTCCGCATCTATTTTTCATTGGAATGATCTGCACTCAATGAATATGCCACAATTGGTTAGAAAATTTGAAAATACTGTCCCTGATTCTGTAGGTGGTGTACATTATTTAAGTGGATTGTTACATGAATGGAGAAATTCGGTTCCAACTTCCCTTACATTTGATGCAGGTGACGAATTTACAGGTGGTCCTATTTCCGCCCTATCAAAAGGGAAAAAACAAGCCGATGTGCTTAATCTTTTAAAACCAGATGTGATTGCTGTTGGAAATCATGAATTTGATTATGGTATGGATGCCTTAAAAGATTTTCAAAGTGCTTTAGATAGCAGTATTTCTTTGGTAAGTGCAAACCTTGTTTACAAAGATTCACAACAACCAATTTTTATCCAAGAGAAAACATTCGTTAGAAATGGTGTAGTGTTTGCTATTATTGCTTTTACTCTTGAAGATTTGGCTTCTGTGGTCCATCCAAAACATTTGGACCAAGTTGAGATTCGCGCGATCATTCCTATTGCACGTAACTTCGTTCAACGAATGGAATCACATGCAGATGTCTTAATCGCTGTAACTCATCAAGGTTTAGAACAAGATATTCAATTAGCGCTAAATGTACCAGGATTTGATCTAATCGTAGGTGGTCACAGCCATTCTATAACGACCAAAGATTATTTGGTGAATGGAACCCGAATTGTTCAAGCAGGTCAATATGGAAGGTATCTGGGACGTGTGGATTTGAAGGTGGATACAGTGAAAAATGAAGTGATTCAATCAATGACTACACTTGTGGAAATAGGACCTAATCGGGGACTTCCAGTGGATTCGAATCTGTACAAGATTTTAATTCAACATGAAAAAATTGTTCAAGATGAATTGGGAAAAGTGATAGGTGAACTGAAAACAGATTTTATTAGAAAGTTTGACGGTGAATCAAATGTAGGAAATTGGGTTTGTGAAAGTTTACAAAATTATTTGGGAACAGATATTGGACTTTACAACTCGGGTGGAATTCGTGTGGATTGGTTACGTGGACCGATAAGAAAAATTGATGTTTGGCAATTAGAACCGTTTGGAAATAGTGTAGTACGCATCTCTGTTTCTGGTTCTGAATTGAAAAAAATGTTTGAATACCGATTGCAAGTATCTCAGGATTTCATCCAATGTTCTGGAATACAAATACAAAGTGAAGGCAATAAGATTCTTTCTTTGAAGGTAAACGATAAAGAGTGCAATGATAAGCAGATTTATACCATTGCAACAAACCAATACGTAGCAGCACAATGGAAAAAGTATTTTGGTTATCCTTTGGATGCAAAGCAAATCGTGGATATCGGTATTCCAACGAAAGATGTTTTCATTCAACGAATAGAAAAAGAGCAAGTGATTCATTCCAGTATTCATCATTGGTGGGTTAAAAAGTAATGCATTTAATTTATCCTTTTGTTATTTTTGTTTTTGCTCTGATACAACCATCAATTTCCCAATCCCAGACGGACAGCGTTTCCAAACCACCTATTGTTAGTAATCCAAAATTTTGGTCAAAGCATTTCATAGATAGACAAGGTTACCCAATTACTTCTATCGTACTCCATTCAAGTTTTGATCCGAAACATTCTTACGATTTACGTTACGCACGAATTAAAAAAGTGTTTGACCGTTATCGAGTATCCGCTCATTATATCATTGAGCCAAATGGTAAAATCATTGAAATGGTACCCATTACGGAAGCTGCTAAACACGCAACGAAATGCAAACCTCGAGATTACAATCTTTTTTCCATAGGAATAGAATTGCTGCATGTTTGGAATGGTGAAGGCAGTGAACGACGTGCTTATTCCCTTAAGCAATTAGAAGCGTGTAGAGCATTGGTTCGCTGGTTAAAATCCTTTTTACCCATACAAACCGTGGTCAGTCATCGTTCCATTTCCAACATAGGGAAAAAGGATCCGAATATGACCCCAGAAGAATGGGCTATTGCCGCTGATGGTGCACCTTTCCCTGATCCCTGGCCAAGAAACGAATCTTCATGGCAACCAAGCATTCAAGATAGGTAAAGTTTACTATGGACTCTGATTTTATTTTTTCTGACCTAAGTCGGTCTTTTTTGAAAGGTGAACCGAATCTTTACTCAATCCAATACGAACGCTCAAAATTTAAAAAAGGATTTATTGATTTAGTCAACGTCAATTGGTTCAAGCAAGGTCTCACTTTAGACGAGGAACTTATTGAAGCAGCTTATGAGTATGCTATCCAAAATTCAAAGGCCTATCATCCTCATCCATTAGGACTACCAATTTTACGTGAAGCCATTGCCGATTGGTACTTTTGTCAAGGTCTTTCAGTTGATGCTGATCAGATTGTCATTACTCCCGGAACAAGCTTTTCCTATTGGATCATATTTCAATTGCTTGGATGTAAGCATTCTAAATTTCTGATTCCAACCCCTGGATATCCTCTCTTTGATATTCTTTCTACTATTGCAAATGTAGAATTACGTGGTTATTCCCTTGACTATTTAGAACCTAATTTTGACTATGATTCTGAAACCTTAAAGCATGAGGTATTAGGAGATGAAGTTGCTGCTGTAATACTCATCAATCCGCACAACCCAACCGGTAGCGAAACAAATCGATTTTTTTTATCGGAATTACTGAAATGGCCATTTTTAATGCGAAACAACTTACCTATTGTGGTTGATGAGGTATTTCACTCGTTTCGTTATGACTTCGTTCAAGGTTTTTTTGAGAGAAAGGAGTACTTTTACTTCAATTCTATATCCGAATTTCCTTTATTTTTTATCCTCA
This sequence comes from bacterium, assembly GCA_026417415.1. Classification (GTDB taxonomy): domain Bacteria; phylum Electryoneota; class JAOADG01; order JAOADG01; family JAOADG01; genus JAOADG01. The sequence continues at coordinate 1,251 of JAOADG010000037.1, read as the reverse complement.
ACGGTGTCTCTAAAATCTTTGCGATGCCATCTCACAAAATTGGTTGGATACTCATTGATGGGAAAAAAGAACTCGTAAGAGACACATTAAAGGTCATTGAATTTATCATGGATTCTTTTTTGCCTGTCCCAGATATAACACAATACGCCATCCAATATATCTTAGAAAAACATTCTACCTATCAAAAGGAAACCGAACGGATCTCAGAAATCGTGATGCAACGCAAGCAATTTGTCTATGAATTTTCTCAAGCGAACGAAATGAATAATCTAGTTATTCCAGATAATGGCGTCTATGCATGGTTATTATTAGATGAAAATGAAAATGATGAATGTGCAGCCATTCATTTATTAAAGAAAAACGTAGCGGTCCATCCAGGTTATTTTTATCATTTTTCATTTCCTTGTCTGGTCTTTACTACACTCTGTCGAGAAGATGTTCTTAAGAAAGCATTGCTGAAAATCGCTCAACTGTATGCGAGGTCAGTTTGAAATTCCGTGTACTCAAAGTACTTGCTCGTCAGTTCCGATATCGCATTCAAGCCATCCTTTGTCCATTGCTCAATCTGTTTCGTAAGCGAAAACATTTACCACACGTTTTCTTTCGATTTGAAGGTTGGTTTGATTTTGATGATCTGTATCTTAAACAAATTCAGTGTGCTAAAGATGGTGCTGTATTTGTTGAAGTTGGAACCTACTTAGGTAAAAGTTTATCCTTTCTTATCGTGGAAAGTTTCAACCGAAACAAAAACATTACAATTTACGCTGTAGATACCTGGAAAGGTTCAGAAGAGCACGAAAATCAAGTATCCCAATGCGGTGGAAGTTTGTATGATGCTTTTGATAAGAATATGAAACAAGCAAACCTTCATCGTTTTTTTATTCCACTTCAAATGACTTCAGAAGAAGCCAGCAAGCGATTTGACGATAGTAGCGTAGATTTTATTTTTATTGATGCTGCCCATGATTATGCGAATGTGAAAAATGATTTATCCCATTGGTACCCTAAACTCAAACCCAATCGGGTCATTGCTGGCCATGACTATACCCCCACTTGGAATGGTGTAATGAAAGCAGTGGAAGAATTTTTTCATCAGGATTTCAAAATCAGTGGGGTAAGTTGGTACCATAAGAAAAAATAATTTTATATACTAACCATAGTAGAAAAATTATAGCATTTTTCTATCGTTTCATTGTATTCTTTCAGAATGGAGTTCAAACACTGCTAATCTATTTTTGAAATTCTCTCGCT